>CAWDBH010000001.1:0-29716 GCA_963800555.1 uncultured Microcaldota archaeon
GGCGATATACCTGCTATGGAAGCTCTTCGAGCATTTCCGGGAGGAAGAGGGCAAAACCCATAAGAAAAGCTTTATAAATAGTTCTAAACTCTATCTTAGAAGCCTATTTGTCAGGTAGCTCCTTGAGGGCTCCCAAAACGACTATAGCAAACGTATCCCTGCGTCTGCGGGGAAACCTGACTGGATGGCTCTTTGGATTTCATTCCTTAGAAGTATCCGTCAATCACGTTGGTTTTGCTCCTTTCGCGCAAGCGATTCGGGCAATTACTAAAAAGTGTGTGAAGTGACGGCAGGAAAATAAGGCATTATTTTTCTATAACGCCATATATGCTGTTTACACGCCAATTAGTGGATGGCTGGGCTTGTGCCCGCAAGGCCGCGTGGCAAGCGACGAAATGCTCTGGGTAGGTGCACGCAACCGTCGATCCAGAGGTCCGGCTGAGCGCAGTGATGCGCAGCAACCCCTCGAAATGAAGCATCTTAGTAGAGGGTGGAAAAGAAATCAATAGAGATCCGGTTAGTAACAGCGAGTGAACGCCGGTGAGATCTTACCAAATTCCGCCTTGGTAACAGGGTGGTAGATGTGGTGGGGAGTATCCCTTGGCTGAATTGAAGTCCGCTGGAAAGCGGCGCCATAGCGAGTGACAGCCTCTTAAATGAAGGCTTAAGGGAACGATCCAAGATGAGTAGCATCCCTCGGATAAGGGGTGTGAATACGGGGGCATCAACCTCCAAATCTAAATATGGGGCGCAAGACCGATAGCGAATCAGTAACGCGAGTGAACGCTGAAAAGCACCGCGGGAGCGGTGTGAAAAGTACCTGAAACTAATTGGTTACAGAATGACAAGGCATGAAAGCGTATGTCCATGGAAGTAATATCTGGCAACGGATTGAACGACATGGAAGTAGCAGTGTTTTGTCTTTCTTCTCGAAGCAAGAGTCAGGGAGTTATTAGGTGTGGCGAGGCGAAAGCCGAAGCGAAAGCGAATGTCCGCAGCCCGCAAGGGCAAGGGACGACGTGGTAATTCGCGTTCAGTCACCCTTAGTAGACCCGAAGCCATTGTGATCTACGCCCGGGCAGAGTGAAGTCAATCTGACGATTGATGGAAGCTCGCAACTATTGGTGGTATATTCCCCTTAGGTGACCTGGGTGTAGGGGTGATAGTCCTGTCGAACTTGGCGATAGCGGGTTCCCTCTGAAATGTCTCTCAGGACAGCGTCTCTGGAGAAGGATATAGAGGTAGAGCACTGATCAGGTGGATTGGCCCCGAAAGGAGTCGCCATCTCCTCAAACTCCGAATACTATATCTTCATAGAAGGAGGCAGTCGGGGCGCCGGAGTAAGTCTGGTGTCCCTTACGGGAACGACCGTACGTGAGGCTAAGGGCCCTAAATGCTGGTTAAGTGCAAATCTGGAAGGCGTCTCTATTCAAAAACAACCGGGAGGTAGGCTTAGAAGCAGCCATCCTTTAAACAACGCGTAATAGCGGACCGGTCGAGAGTACAGATTCTGAAAATTCACGGGGCTAAACCAGCTTCCGATACCTCACCAGTGCCGAAAGCACTTGAGTAAGGGGGCGAACGGGTTGCCTAGAAGCGCGGCGGTAACGTCGCGTGGAGCGGCCTGTTACGAATATCCTGATGTAAGTAGCAGCGTATCCAGATGAGAATTCTGGACACCTTAAAGAGCAAGGATTCCTCAGCCACGTTCTTCAGCTGAGGGTTAGGCGATCCTAAAGCCCGAGGTAACTCCAAAGGGCTGAAATTAGGGAAGCCGGTTAATATTCCGGCCCTATAGGGGTAGGTGCGGAAACGCGTGCCATTTCTCTGACATCTTTGGATAAGTCGAGCGCCTGCGGGCGTCCGATGGATATAAATCTGCGGAGTCTCGTTGTGAGGAGAAGCAGATGAATTCCTTAGGGATAATTCGACTGAGTCCGGGGATCCATGAAAAGGAGAATGGAACGATCCTCTATAATCGTACCTAGAACTAGTACAGGTGCTCTAGCTTAGAAGGCTAAGGTGTGGCGGGATAACCTAGGCAAGGGAACTCGGCAAGTTAGCCCTGTAACTTAGGAAGAAGGGGTGCCATAGCATGAGCAATGCTGTGGTCTCAGTAACAAGGGGAGTGCGACTGTTTACCAAAAACACAGGTCATCGCAGAGCCGAAAGGCTGAGTATGATGGCTGACGTCTGCTCACTGCCAGTACCTGAAAATCGGGTTCAACCGGGAGAAGGGCTGGTAAAGAGCGGGGGTAACTCTGACCCTCAACATTTGAGGGGGTCGCGGCGCTATCGTTTTTGTGGTGCCATTAAATTTCGCTATATGCTGGAAACCCTAACCGCATGCTACAATGCGGGGATGGTCACGGATACCTGAAAGGGTGAAAAAGCCGTGTCCAGATGGGCAATCAGCAGGAAACCAAACCTCGAAAGAGGGAGTAGGATCCTCAGAGACTACACGCGAAACACCGGAAACGGTGATGATA
The DNA here is from genome assembly GCA_963800555.1 of uncultured Microcaldota archaeon. Lineage (GTDB taxonomy): Archaea > Micrarchaeota > Micrarchaeia > Anstonellales > Bilamarchaeaceae > Bilamarchaeum. The sequence goes on from CAWDBH010000001.1 coordinate 2,490, forward strand.
TAGTCCAACCCTCGTAGTAATACGAGATAAGTTGCTTAAGGTAGCGTAATACCTCGCCGCTTAATTGGCGGCTTGCATGAATGACGTAACGACACTCCCACTGTCCCTGCTTAGGACCTGGTGAAATCTCTTGTCAGTGAAGATGCTGACATTTCCCAGAGGGAAACGAAGACTCCATGGAGCTTTACTATAGCCTGCTGTTGTAATATGAGATCTGCTACCAAGCGTAAGTGGGAGCCGTCATGTCGTATCTTCCGGGGTACGAATAGGCGAAAGTGTTACACCACTTAGTAGATTTTATATTGCTTACCCGAAAGGGAACAGCGGCAGGTGGATAGTTTGGCTGGGGCGGTACGCCCTCGATAAGGAAACAAGGGCGCCCAATGCTCTGCTCATCCCGGTCAGAAATCGGGAGTAGAGGGTTAAAGACAAATGCAGGGCTGACTGTATCTTTAAAAGCGTAAGATGCAGAGACGAAAGTCGGGCTTAACGAACCTTGATATCCCTTTGATGAGGATTCAAGCTGTCAGACAAGCTACCCTGGAGGTAACAGGCTCGTCGCGGGTGAGAGTACACATCGACCCCGCGGTTTGGTACATCGCTGTCGGCTTGGGACATCCTGGTCGTGTAGGAGCGGCCAAGGGTTGGGTTGTTCATCCATTAAAGTCCCACATGAGCTGGGTTCAGTACGTCGCGAGACAGTACGGTAGTATCTCCTGGGAATGGTGCCTCTTGAGAGAAACGATCTTTGAGTACGAGAGGAACGGAGATCGGGCGCCTCTAGTGGACCGGTTGTGAATTGCATTGCCGGGCAGCCACGCGCCATGACGATAAGACCTGAAAGCATCTAAGGTCGAAGCGTCTCTTAAAACGAGGAGGCAAATGCCGCGGATAGCAGATCCGTTTGATAGGACTGTGGTGTACGGAGCTAGGGCAACCGAGCTCTTCAGCCAGCAGTTACTAACGGCCTAATCCAACATATTCGGCGTTATAATGCTTTTATCCGGCGCAAGCTGGATTAGCGGAATGATGCTTTATTTTCCTGTCGTCACCACCCCACATACTACTATTTTTATTTTATTCGAAGGGGATAGCGCGAGCCATAAAAGAAATAGTAAAAAATCGAAAACGGATTACATTATTTCTTGAACCACTGGGCGGACTTCTCCAAGGTGGACATGAACTTATCCCTGGCCTTTTTCGGGGCGTGAATCATCACGAACACCCGTTTGCAGCCGAAGAACAGGTCGAATGTCACGCCATGGTCCGTGCATGTCTCATGCCGGTCGGTGTAATCGGCCACGCGCTTGAATTTGGCCTTGCCCGCTTCTGCAGTCTTCTCGATCTCGTGGCTGTAGCAGGTGTGGCCGAACGCCTTTTTCGTCAGATCACCGAAGGATTTGAAGAAATCCTGGTCCTTAGAGAATATTACGAACGTGTAATCCTTCTCATTCCCTACTCCGAAAACCTTGAGTTTCATGGTCTAGACCTGGAAGCGAAACGATATATTCCTGCCGCCATATAAAGAAGAAAAAATATTCAAGCGACCCACGTCAGTAGATCCGTGAATTTCTGCTCGTGCTCCTCTTCCTCCTGCAGTATGTGAAGCACCACCTGGTATGTCACCGGGTCGCTGTCCTTGGTCATCTTCAGGATGGAATTGTAAACGCCGATCGCGCAACCCTCGCCTTTAATGGAATCGTTCAGCACTTTCTGCGCATCTTCGGACGGGACCGCGTAGCCGCAGTTGGTCTTGGAATCGAATTCCTTCGGGCTCGCTATCGGTTTGCCGCCGAGCTGGAGTATCCGATCTGTGAGCTCGCTCGCGTGCTCGAGCTCCTGCTTACCGATATCTTCGAACGATTTCCGTACCGCGTATTCGCTGACGAGCTTCTCCGCGAACCAGTATTGCATGTACGCGAGCCATTCGTCCGCGAGCGCCTTGTTCAGGGCTTCGATTACCTTGTCCACATCTTTTCCTGCTATAGATCTTGCCATTTTCGCCATATCCACACCTCTAGACGATTTCAACTGACAGCCAATCTTTATAAACGATATATGAGATTCATGCCATTAACAGGCGGGCGCATGGAGAGAGCCAGCGCGCGCGGATTTTGGGGTTTTCATTATGAAGAACGTCATGTGGTTCAAGGAGCTGAGCAAGCAGAATCTGGCTGAGGCGGGAGGGAAGGGCGCGAACTTGGGCGAGATGTCCCGGAACGGATTCCCGATTCCGAACGGTTTCGTGATCACGAGCGGCTCGTATTACAAGCATCTCGAGGCGAACCATCTGCGGGAGCCCATGCAGCGGATACTGGACAAGCTCGATGTGAATGACAACGATGCGCTCGATGCGGCTGCGGACACCATCAAGGAGATGATCGTCAAGGGGTCCATGCCCGTGGATGTCCAGAACGACATCCTGAAATCATACAAAGAGCTCTGCGACATGAACGGAAAACAGGTTTACGTAGCTGTACGCAGCAGCGCGACGGCTGAGGACCTGCCCACTGCCAGTTTCGCGGGCCAGCAATCCACTTACCTCAATATCCTAGGCGGCGAAGAGGTGGTGGCAGCGGTCAAGGACTGCTGGGCATCGCTTTTCGAGCCCAGGGCGATATTCTACAGGGTGGAGAACAAATTCGACCACATGAAAGTCGGGCTCGCCGCTGTCATCCAGATGATGGTGCAGAGCGAGAAGGCAGGCGTCGTATTCACCGAAGACCCGCTGTACCAGGATCCTCAGATACTCTCGATCGAGACCGCGTTCGGCCTCGGCGAGGTGGTCGTGAGCGGCCAGGTCACACCGGACACCTATCGCGTGAACAAGGATACCCTCGACATCATCGACAAGAGCGTCGTGAAACAGCCTTGGATGCTGATAAAGATCGACGGTAAGAATAAGAGAGCCGAGATAAAAGACGACGCGCAGGGAAGGCAGAAGATAAGCGACAACGAGATAAAGGACCTCGCGAAGGTGTGCAAGAGGATAGAGGAGCATTACGGCTATCCCCAGGACATCGAATATGCGTTCGAGAAAGACAATCTATACATCGTTCAATCAAGGCCGATAACTACGTTGAAGAACAAATCGGGATTGGAGAAAGGGACCGGAGGTGAGCTCGTGGCAGCACAAGAACCGAAAAGCGAAACAAAGGCAGTAGCGCAAGTGAAACAGACCGGAGGAACGAAGATCATCCTGAAAGGGCTCGGGGCATCTCCGGGCGTAGGCATGGGCAAGGTCAAGATAGTCAAGACCGCAAAGGAGATAAAGAACATGGAGCGCGGCGATATTCTCGTCACCGAGATGACGACGCCAGATTTCGTCCCTGGCATGAAGAAGGCCGCGGGGATCATCACTGACACGGGCGGAATGACCTCGCACGCCGCCATCGTCAGCCGCGAATTGGGCGTCCCATGCATAGTCGGGACCGGGAATGCGACGCAGATCCTCAAAGATGGCATGGAGGTGAGCGTGGACGGAAGCCATGGTATGGTCTATGAAGGTTTCATATCAGCTCCGGAAGCTGCCGCGAAAGGCGGGGGCGAAACGACAGCCGCTGCGGTGATAACCGCGGCGACGCCTATAACCGGTACGAAGATATACGTCAATCTGGCCGATGTTGACCAGGCTGACAAGATCTCCAAATATCCTGTGGATGGCGTCGGATTGCTCAGGGCAGAGTTCATGATTGCGGCCATAGGCCAGCACCCCAAGAAGATGCTGGCTGAGGGGAGGCGCCAGGAGTATATCGACAAGCTTGCGGACGGCATGAGCAAATTCGCGGGCGCGTTCTACCCTAGGCCGGTTGTGTACAGGGCCAATGACTTCAAGACCAATGAGTACAAGAATCTCGAAGGCGGCGAGAAGTACGAGCCGCACGAGGAGAATCCGATGATGGGCTATCGTGGAGCCGCGAGGTACACCGAGGAACCGGAAGTCTTCAAGATGGAGCTCGAAGCCATAAAGAAGGTCAGGGAAGAGCTCCACCTCACGAACCTGCAGCTCATGATTCCTTTCATACGCAGGATCGGAGAGCTCCGCGCGATAAAGGACATCATGGAGAGCGTGGGGATGTACCGGACCAGGGACTTCAAGCTGTGGATAATGGTCGAGGTGCCGAGCACGGTCATACTTATCGACCTGTTCTGCAAGGAAGGCATCGACGGCATCTCCATAGGGACGAACGACCTCACGCAGCTCACGCTCGGTATCGATCGTGACAATGCGACTCTCGCCAAAGGCTTCGACGAAAGGAACGAGGCCATACTGCGCTCCCTGAAGCGGGTGATAACGACCTGCAACAAGTACGGCGTGACGAGCTCGCTGTGCGGCCAGGCGCCTTCGGTCTATCCTGAATTCGCCGAGAAGCTGGTCGAGTTCGGAATCACGAGCATGTCCGTGAACCCGGATGCGGTCGAGAGGACCAGGAAGATCGTCGCGAGCGTCGAGCAGAAGATAATCCTGCAGAGGCTGTCGAAGCTGACTCAGGATAAGACGGTCAACGAAATCGACCCGTACTCTGCCGGGGAAGACTGATTTTTTATTTTTATTCTCTTTTTCTTACTAATTATAAAACCTTCAATGATATTATTGTGCATGGCCACTGCGCAAGCACAAAGGACAGAAGAGATGGAAGGATCGGCTAAACCGGTCACGTTGACGCTCCAGGCTATCCCTAGAAAGGTCGGAGAACTTAGCGGGACCATCGAAGGGATCGGAAAATTCATGAACGGGAAGCTCACTCCGGTGACGGTGAAAATCGGCAACGCTGCCATCGCGGAGGATATCTCCAAGTCATTGACTGCGACACGCCCGGAGCAATATATAACTTCGGTAACAAAGAAAGGGGATTTGAGGATATTGAACGCTTCTGCTGTAGTAGACGATTTGAGAGAGCGGGTAGCCAGGGATGGGCACGCCACGCGGGCAGTCGGCAGCATATATGAAACTGGTGCGATCGCAGAGAGATTGAAGCCTTACGGGATCATGGCTTCGCTGACACAAGACGGCACTGTGAGGGCGTTGGACATCAAGATGATCGCCAGGCAGGCCGTCAGATCCATAGATCAGGAGACCCTGACCAACAATGTGGAGATAGGCACCAGGCAGGAAGCGGAAGCGGTCGCCAAGTTCTTGAATGAACAGTATAAAGGCAAATTTTCTGCATCGGCAAACGACAACGGCTCGATAGATGTCACAAAGCTTGGGGCCGGGCCGAAAAAGGGATGAAATCAGGTTCATCTTCGGCTTGGAAAATGCCTTTTGGTCACTTATCTGAGCGAACATCAGCTTGAGTTTCTGGATAGGTTGATTTCGTGGATGCGCGGCGTTTTCGCGAGGAAGGAGAGCGCGCCCAGAACGTTAATAAACTTTGAAAAATAGGTATAACCATGGAATTGAAAGAGGAGAAGACGCGACATGGTCACGTGGAAACCAATGCTATCTCGTATTTCGACCTCAATCAGCTGGAGCTCGCTTTCATCAACCGGGTCCTCCGCGGGGTCATAAAAACAGATATCCCTCCAGTTGTGGAGATAGGAAAGAGTAAGAGGATTTTATTGATACAGAAAAAGAACCTCGAAGCGGTCTGCCACAAGCAAGGAAAGGAAAGGCGGGAAGGCCAGCTCGAAGGTGAGCTCAAGAGGATCCTTTCCGGAGCGAAGATATTCTCCCTTTTCCCGCATAAAAAACGGAACTGAGGGATTTTTGAGGATAAGATTATGAGGATACTTCTCCAATTCCCCGAGGGGCTCAAGCAGAAAGCGCTTGAGATCGCCAAAAGATACGAAAGCGAAGGGCATGAGGTGTTCCTCTCGGCTTCAGCATGCTACGGGGCGTGCGACATCTCGCTGGATGAGGCGAGGTGGGTGAAAGCTGATAAGATAATCCATTTCGGCCACAGCAGGTTCGTTAAAGCGGATATGCCAATCCCAGTGGAGTACGTCGAATACCATGTCGAGATAGACGTGGATGGTCTCGCAGCCGCTTTGCCTTTGCTTGAAGGTAAGAAGACCATAGCTCTTGCGACCACGATCCAGCATATCAAGCAGCTCGATGCGATGAAGGCGTTCTTGGAGAAGAACGGGAAGGCAGCGCTCATCGGAAAGGGGGTCCGCTCTTCGGAACCTGGCCAGGTGCTCGGTTGCGACGCGATCGCCATCTCGAGCGTGGCTGATAAGGCGGATGCGATACTCTTTGTCGGCAATGGGATGTTCCATGCGCTCGCGATGGACGCCGACATGCTGGAGCGCAAGGATATGCCCATCATCGCCTACGACCCTTATTCGAAAAAAGCCCGCGACATACGGAAAGACATGGAGATTCTCAGGAATAAACGCAGGGGGGCGATCGCAAAGGCGCTCTCGTGCAAGCGTTTCGGGATCATGGTGAGCACCAAGACCGGGCAGTTCGCGCTCGCGCAGGCGAAGAAGATAAAGAAGCAGCTGGAGACGCGCGGTTTCGATGCAGAGATACTCGTGGCCAATGAGCTCGAGCCATTATCGCTGAACAATTTCCTTGTTTTCGACTGCTATATCAACACCGCATGCCCCAGAATGGCGGATGACACGGAAGAGTTCGGTAAACCGGTGCTCAACAACGACATGATCGAAGATTTTCTCTCCATGCTCGATGCGTCAAGGAAGTGAAGTTTATAATCATAGGTGCGCTATTCCGTTCCATGGAAACCATCACTGAGACGAAACTGGATTTGCCTCTTCTTAGGAAAGGGAAGGTCAGGGACACTTACATCCTTGATGACAAGCTGCTCATGGTGGCGACAGACCGTTTGAGCGCCTTCGACGTCGTCTTCAAGGAGGGCGTACCCCGCAAGGGCGAGGTGCTGAACCAGCTCTCGGCGTTCTGGTTCGGGAAGACCGCTAGCGTTATCAAAAATCATTTCGTCTCGCTCACCTTGCCGAAGAGACTCCCCGCATACCTCAAAGGCAGGAGCATGATCGTGGAGAGGTGCAAGCCGCTGCCGATAGAATGCGTGGTGCGCGGGCATATCACGGGGAGCGCATTGAAGGAGTACCAGAAGAAGCAATCCGTCTGCGGCATCCATCTGCCAACTGGACTCAAAGACGGCGACGAGCTGCCCGAAGCGATATTCACCCCATCCACCAAAGCGGAGAAAGGCCATGACGAGAACATAACCGAGGAGCAGGCGAAGAAGCTGGTAGGAGCCGGAATCTACGATACCGTGAAAGAGAAGGCCATAGAGCTCTACGACCTGGCGGATTCCCATGCCCGCGAATGCGGGCTCGTGCTCGCTGACACGAAATTCGAATTCGGCCTCGACAAGGACGGGAAGGTGATGTTGATTGACGAGGCACTGACACCTGACTCATCCCGCTACTGGCTGGAAGAGAAATACGATGTAGGCATACTCGAGAGCCTTGACAAGCAATATGTGAGGAATTATCTGGAGAGCATAAAATGGAACAAGAGTCCCCCGCCGCCAGCCTTGCCTCCGGAAGTGATAAAGAACACCACGGAGAGGTATCTGCAGGCGTACGAGATGCTGACCGGGAGAAGTTTGTAAGATTCAAGAATCCTGCGTTTTCGGGCTGCCCGGCTTTTTCCTGCGGAATAGCGAAACCGCCATGCTTGCAAGACCTGCCACGAATGCCAGCGCACCGGCAATGTTCAGACCCTTAGTCTCGAAGTCATGGAGTCGGACATCGCTCTCGCATTCGGAATATGGTGTAAAGCTCCTCTTGGCAATCTCAGCCTCAGCAGCATTCACATCCTTGTTCCTCGTGACGGCGTCGAATCTCAATTGGAATTTGCAGTAGTCTGCTTGGTCTGCGCCTTTTCTTTCCAAGTCTCTCAAACCAGCGCGCAACTGTTCGATGCGCTTTAGCTTTTCCTGCGGGGGACGTATGAAACGTTCGATCATCGTAGTCTGCCTCGACCAAATCTGATCTGGCTTGTATTTCGAGAGCTCGTAGTTCGCATTGAGCCCCAATGTCAGTGCCCCTGCTAGTGCCAGGACTGGTCCGGTCTTTTTCATACATATAAATGTGTATAAAAGTGTTTAAAAAAGTTGCTTTTTGGTTATAAATAACGAACGCGGACCTGAGATATGAAAAACCAGGAAGGTGCTTATTTCAGACGTAATTCCCGATCATCTTCAGCGCGAACTTCGCCTGCCCTTTGTTGAGTCCGAGAAGGATGGCTATGTGTTCTATCTCCTGCGGTGAGCGGATCTGCTCTTCGTTCTCAGAAAAAGACGCGAACGTGTAGAAAGCACCGTGCTTCACGCAAAGGGTGAGGAAATTCCTGAGCTTCGAGATCGCGATTGCTCTCTGGACTCCGCGTATCCTGATTAGCCGGCTGATATCTATCAAAAAGCACGCATTCTTCTTCTCGGCTATCGTTTTCATCGCACCGTCATCCATCGCATGGTCAGTGAGCATCAAGAGCGTTTTCTTGTTCTTGTAATTAGTAGCGGCGGTGAGGTTCTCGGCCTGCGCGATCCGGATCTCTTCGGGTAGATAGAACCTTGAGAAGCCATGAGCTGGTGCATCCGCCTTGCATTTTATGATATCGAACATCTTAAAACACCAAAACTAACATTTATAACCACTTACATGCAATAAACATCTGACAGAGATTAAAAGGTGATAGCTTGCGGAATAAACCAAGACTTGCCAATCCAATAGTATTGCGTGACGCAGTTCGCCAGACATTAGAAAGGCACGGTATTAGGAGCGGCCCGGCCACGAGGAGGATCGACGCCGCACCGATTGAGGAGGGTCCGGCTGGCATCGAAGCCAAGAGTTCGCTTGAGAAAGCGATCGCGGAATTCAATCCGAATACTTCATTCACGAACAAGTGCTTGGTCAGGATGGCCTTCCTCAACAGATACCTCAGTGACAGGGAAAAAATCCTGGTTCTCGAGATGGTAAAGAGATATTATGCTACGGACAAGCAGCAACTTACGTTGGTCAATTTTATCGGATATCTTCGGGGGAAGAGGTCGGATGAAGCGCATCTGCCAGAGATCCTCGCTTCCATGAAGCAGACTGGCAACGTCCTTGATGTGGGGCCGCATAGGAGAGCGGATGACAGCGATCTTCTCCTGGAATTGAGCGGGAAGGCTAAGAAGACAGAAAGACCCCGAGATGTGAGCGACAAAGATTATTGAAAGAAAAATAATAAAAAAATTATTTCTTGTCTTCGGACTTGTGAGCATGCACCGGGAGCTTGTGCTCCGAAGCCTTGTGCTCTGCGGCTTTATGCTCGTGCTCTGCCGCCTTATGCTCATGTTCTGCGGCTTTGTGTTCATGCTCAGCAGCCTTGTGCTCATATTCTACCGCTCTTTGATCATGGGTTTGGCGGACATAAGGTTTAGGAGAAGGTTTCCCGGCAGGCTTCTGCGCTTCAGGCTTCGCTTCGGTTTTCACGTACGGGATGAAGTGGAACGCCCTCTTCGCCGCGAGTTTTCTTTGTAATTTCTTGTTGATCTGCTTCTTCCTGCTCGGCCCGCGCGAGTTGCCTGCAGATGTTAGGCCGCGGAACGCTTTCCCCGTCCTGATGACAGAGCTGATGTTCACGCTCGGCTTGCTCGCATCCGCGAGGAGCACTTCGAAATATTTGAACATGCCATCCTCGCCGACCCAGTACGAGTTGAGGACTTCCATGTTCTTATAGACGCGGTTCACCCTCTGCTCTGCGATGGCTTGGTGAGACATTCCAGGCTGCACGAACCGGTAGTTGTTCTTGTGCTTCCTGCCGCCCATGGGCTTGATCCTGGTCCTGCGTCCCTTGTCGATCCTGACGCGGACGACTGCATAGCCCTGCTTGGCCTTGTAGCCGAGAGTGCGTGCGCGAGTAATGTTCGATGGCCTCTCCACGCGGACTATCGCGTCGCCTTTTCTCCAGGCGGTGACCTTGTCGCGGAAATCCGCTCCCCTTTCCTTGTATTGCTTCTGCAGCGTCGCTGTTATGTATTTGTAAGCACCCATTCCATATCACCTGTATCTCCGTCCATCCATCGTGGGCTTCCATTGGCGTCGGATACCGCCAAAGCATGCCTGAATCTAACCGATGTAGAATACGGTAGATTGAATTCGTTGGCTTATCTTTAAAAGCATTTTCATTTTATATAAGGTCATACTTGTTATGGTGGCAGCATGCAACAACACTCAGAACCTCCAGAGTTCATGAAGACCGTGAAAGAGATAAGGGATGCTGAAGAGGAACACGACAAGGTCATAAGTTCCTCGAAAGAGAAGGCAGAACGTATCCTACGCGAGGCCAAGGAGAAATCCCTTGAAGCGCGCGTCAAAGCCGAAGAGGAGACCGTGACTTTCAAGAACGAGCGCCTGAAGAAAGGTGGCCAAGAGATCGAAGGCGAGGTCCAGAAGATAGTCAAGAAAGCCAAGGACGAAGGGGCCAAAGTGAGCAAGAAAGGCCTCGACGCGACCGCTGTTTCCAAACTCGTGAAGGAGTTCATAGGCAGCCTTTGAGGAATATACAATGTTCAGACCTAAGAAGATGGCAAAGGTCAGATTGATCGTGCTTAAGTCGAAAGTAGAGCCGCTCATCAAAGACCTCCACGAAGCCGGGCTAGTCGATATACGGAAGACGGAATATGCAGGCCTTGAGGAAGGCAGGCCGCTGCCCTCATTCGACCTGGTCTCCACGGAGCTCCTCAGGCTCCGCTCCGCGATCGCCATAATGGAACCTTTCGTAGGCAAGGATGGGGGCGAAACCGGGATAATCCCGGCCGCGACGGCCATCAAGGAGGCGAAGGCTTTCGAAGCTCCGGAGAAGCTCAGGAGCATGAATAACGAGGCTAACGCTTTGACGGAGCAGCTCAAATCGCTCGAGAACGAAGCGCTCCTCGTCCAGAAACTCGCAAGCTTCAAGAATGTGGATTTCAAGGGGCTCTCCACGCGCACCCTGGCTTTCAAGGCAGGTGAGATCCAGCCGGCCAAGATACAGAAATTGAGCGATTCGCTCGAGAAGACGGGCGCAACGCTCATATCAGAGGCTGGCATCGCATTGGTGCTTTTCTCGAGGAAAGAGCAGCAGGCCGTGGATGCGGCGCTCGCTGAATCAGGCTTCAATGAGATTTCGGTTCCGGCTTCACTGACGATTCCATCGGAATCCCTGAAGAGGATCAGCGCTGAGAAAGAGCTCTTGAAGACGAAGCTGAATGAGATTAAAAACGGGTTATCATCCCTCTCGAAGGAGAATGCGGCGAAGGCCAGGATGCTCCTGCACTCGCTCGAGGTCGAATCCGAGCGGGCCGAAGTGGCCACGAAATTCCCTTCATCGAAGTTCCTCTGCGTCATCGAAGGCTGGATGCTCGAGGAGAGCAGGCAGAAGATGGATGCCATAGCGCAGCGATACGGATCGTCCGTGGTCATGGAAGACGTCAAGTTCGGCCATGACGAGATGCCGCCCACCGTGCTCGACAACCCGAAGTTCGCCTCTCCGATGGAGTTCATCACGAACAATTATTCGCTCCCGAACTATTACGAGCTCGACCCGACCATGATATACCTGATTGCGCTCCCGATAATATACGGGATGATCGTGGGCGACGTCATCTACGGTATCCTTTCCATAATCATAGGTTATCTATTGATGAAGAAGTTCGCGAACAGCTACATCATGAGCAACGTGTGCAAGATATGGATGTATTCGGGCTTCCCGGCGATAATCTTCGGGCTGTTCTTCGATGAGTTTGCGGGCATGTCGCATTTCAAGCTGGCGCAGCTGATCACTTCGTGGACAGGCATCCAGCTTCTTAGCGCCCCGCTCTGGACGGGGTTCGACAGGATGGACAGCGTGCTCGCGCTCGTGGCTCTTTCTGCCTTGGTGGGAGTTATCCACCTGACGCTCGGCTTCATATTCGGAGCTATTAACGAGTGGAACCACAACAAGAAGCACGCGGTGGCCAAGATCGCGTGGATAGGGGTGGAAATCGGGATTATACTCGCCCTCCTCCCTTACCTTCAAATGCTCCTTCCCACGTTTCCGACTATAGACCCCTGGATCACTATACCGGGCCTCGTAATCCTAGTGGTCTCGGTCATCGTGATCGGGATTACGGAAGGGGTGGTCGGCGTCATAGAGATCCCGGGGCTGGTGGGCAACATCCTTTCATACAGCCGTATCGCGGCCATCGGGATAGTGGGCGTCGTGATAGCGAGCCTCCTCAACCAATTCATCGTACCGACTCCGGGGGAAGGCCTCCTCCTGGCAATAATATTGCTCCCGGTATTCATCATATTCCACCTGCTGAACTGTTTCGTGGCGATGTTCGAATCGCTCATACAGGGAGGCAGGCTCAACATCGTGGAATTCAGGTCCAAGTTCATGCATGGCGGAGGCGGGATTTTCGTCCCGTTCGCCTTGTATTCGAAGAAACTATGAAAAGGTGAAATACAAATGGCAGATGTAACTAGTGCAGCAACTAGTGGATTGACAACTGGTGCAGGCGCCGCGTTAGGCGCAGGAATAGCAATGGGATTGTCCGCGCTCGCGGCCGCATGGTCGCAGGGCTCGTTAGGTTCGGCAGCACTCGGCGTCGTAGCTGAGAGACCGGAGTTCGAGAAGAACGTCCTGATATACATCGTGTTGCCTGAAGTCTTGGCGGTATTCGGCTTCCTGGTCGCAGTGCTTCTCTGGCTGAAGATCACAGCAGGTTCTTGAGAGTTTCCTGTTTCGAGGTCCCGGATCGGGGCCAGGAATATAGGAAACCAGGAGGTGCTGTACATGGGAATAGAGAAGCTCAAAGGATCGCTCCTTTCCGAAGCCCAGGAGGACGCGCAGGGCATCATCAGCGCCGCGCAGGCGCAGGCCATGAAGATGGTCGATGATGAGAGCGCGAAGGTCTCGACGATGCGGAAGGACGCTGAGACCGATGCCGAGCGGATGCTAGGAGAGCAGCGCAACGAGAGGCTGGCATGGGCCAGGCTGGAGTCCAAGCGCGTGATGAGCGAAGCCCGGGAGGACGCGATAAAGGAGGTCCTAGAATCATTCTTCGACGCCCTGAAGGACGCGCGGAAAAGCAGCGAGTACAAGAAATTCCTCGCCAAAGCCGTCGCGGACGCGGTATCGGAGCTCGGTCCCGGATGCACGATCCATATCGTGAAGGGAGACAAATCCCTGCTCGGAGCGTCGAAATCAGCCAAGATCGTCGAGGATCTCGAAGGATTGGGCGGCGCGCTCGTGGAGAGCGGCAATGGGAAGATGAGGATCGACCTCACACTGGAGACGCAGTTCGAGACCAAGAGGGACGACGTCAGGAAGATGATTTACGAGAGATTGTTCAGCGGTGAGAAATGATGATCCCCGAGAAACCAAGGTTCAGGCTCCCGTCCATCAGCAGCCGCGCATCCAAGTACGGCTATTCGAATGCGAGGGCCAGGGCCATGCGCGGGCTCATCCTGAAGTCCGCATCGCTCGACGAGATGATCCGTGTCGGCAATGTCGAGGCGATGGCGGAGCTCATGCAGCGGACCAGCTACAAAGGCGAGATAGCCGCTGCTTCGGTGTCATATCAAGGCTCGGAGCTCATAGAGATGGCGACTTCGAGGAATTTCTCGCACCTCGCCAAGAAGCTCTTGAAGATCACCCCGGATTCGGACAAGGGCGCGGTGAGCGCGCTCCTGGTCAGGTGGGACCTGATGAACCTCAAGACCCTGCTCAACGCGAGAAGGCTCGGCAAGAGCTACGAGGATATCCGGCCGTACCTTTTCGATGTCGGCGGTTTGGACGAGGACGATTTCCGCGCATTATTGAAAGCGGATAATAACTCGCTCGTGCGGGAGATATGGAAGACCAAGGTCGGCAAGAAGATGCGCTCTACCAGCGGCAAGCTAGGCAACGAGATTCGCGAAGCGGCATCCAAGACGGGACCGGACGCGGGCTCCAGGATGGAGAGCATAATAGACACGTACCTCTATCTGTTCATGGATAAGACCCTCGAGCAGGTTGGCGGGAAGGAGATAGACGCCATCAGGAAGACCCTGAAGGGAGAGGCGGACGCGAAGAATGTCATGATAATAGAGAGGCTGAAGAGGCACAACATCAGCGCTGACAGGATAAGGAAAAGCCTGATACGCGGAGGGACCTTGCCCGATCAGACGCTCGCAAGGCTTATCGAAGCCAAGGACCTCTCAGTCACGCTCAATATACTCAGGAAGAGATTCCCTAAGCTGGAGGCCAAGGACGGCATCAGCCTCCCGGAGCTCGAGGCATCGCTCGACAGGAGCATCGCCTCGCAGAAGGCGCACGCGTTCTCAAGGTCCATGCTGTCGGTGGGGGTCATACTCGGCATCCTGCTGCTGAAAGAGGAGGAGGTCAACAACCTCAGGAAGATAGCCAAAGGCAAGGAATTCCGCATGTCCGAAAGCGACGTGCGAGCTACGCTCGTGGTGGTTTGATGAAATCCAAGATACTCGTGCTCGGAGACGCGCCCCTGGTCATGGGGATGAGGCTAGCCGGCATAGAGGATACGGTCACCACGGACGAATCGAACTACCAGGCGGAGCTCGAGAAGGCCCTCGCCAACGAAGCTTACGGAGTGATAATCACCAACGAGCAGATGCTCGGGAAAATAGACTGGAGGCTCAGGAAGAAGCTGGACTCCATAGCGTACCCGGTGATAGTGCCCATGCCGGATTATTCCGGAGTGAGCACAGAAGGAGACGAGATAAGGAACCTCATCAAGAGGGCGCTCGGCTTCGACCTGGGAGCGAAAAAATAATCACGGAGTGGAATGATGGCTAAGAACGATGGGAAGATAGAGAGGATCAGCGGTCCGGTCGTGGAAGCGTACCTCACGGACGCGAGGCTTTACGATGTCGTCAAGGTAGGCGACGCGAAGCTGCTTGGAGAGATCATCAAGATCGTCGGCACCACTGCGGTGGTCCAGGTGTACGAAGATACATCGGGATTGAAACCAGGCGAGCCGGTGGAATCGACGGGCCAGCCGCTCTCAGTCGAGCTGGGGCCGGGCATACTCACGGGCATATACGACGGCATCCAGAGGCCGCTCAAAGTGATAGAGGAGAAATCAGGCGGATTCTACATAGCGAGGGGCATTGAAGCCAACGCCCTGGACAGGAAGAAGAAGTGGGAATTCAAAGCCACGATGAAGAAAGGCGACAAGGTGAAGCAGGGAGACATACTCGGCACCGTGCAGGAGACGGATATCATCGAGCACAGGATAATGTCCCCGTGCGACGGGAAGCTGGATGCGCTCTCATCCGGAAGCTTCACCGTGGAGGACGAGATCGGATCGGTCTCCTCCGAAGGCAAGAAGACACCCCTCAAGCTCATGCAGAGATGCTACGTCCGCAAATCCAGGCCGGTGATAGAGAAATTCCCTCCGACAGTCCCCCTGGTCACCGGGCAGAGGATCATAGACACGTTCTTCCCGATCGCGAAGGGAGGGACGGCGTGCATACCGGGGCCGTTCGGTTCAGGAAAGACGGTCACGCAGCAGTCGCTGGCCAAATACTCGGACACCCAGATCGTCGTGTACATCGGATGCGGCGAACGCGGCAACGAGATGACGGACGTGCTGACTGAGTTCCCGCACCTCATCGACCCTAAATCAGGAAAACCGCTCATGCAGAGGACAGTGCTCATAGCGAACACATCCAACATGCCGGTCGCTGCGCGCGAAGCGAGCGTCTACACAGGCATCACGATAGCGGAATACTTCAGGGACATGGGGTACGACGTCGCGCTGATGGCAGACTCAACTTCTAGATGGGCCGAAGCCATGCGCGAGATCGGAGGCCGGCTCGAAGAGATGCCCGGCGAAGAAGGATACCCCGCGTACCTGGCGAGAAGGCTCGCCGAGTTCTACGAAAGAGCGGGTCGTGTGCGCTGCCTCTGCAGCGACGAGAGATACGGCTCGGTCACGGTCATCGGCGCGGTATCGCCTCCAGGCGGAGACATCTCGGAGCCGGTGTCGCAGAACACGCTCCGTGTGACGAAGGTCTTCCTCGCATTGGACGCGTCGCTCGCATACAGGAGGCACTTCCCTGCCATCAACTGGCTGAAGTCCTACACATTATACACGGATTCTCTGGAGGAATGGATGGCGGAGAACATCTCTTCTGATTTCACGAAGCTCGCCAAAGAGGCCATGATCATGCTCCAGAAGGAAGCTGAGCTGCAGGAGGTCGTCCAGCTGGTCGGCCCTGACGCGCTCCCGGAGAAGGAGCAGGCGGTGCTGCTGGTGACGAAGATGCTGAGGGAGGACTACCTCCAGCAGAACGCCTACAGCGACGTGGACGCGCGCTGCGAGTTCGTGAAGCAGTACGCGATGCTGAAGACAATACTCAAGTTCTGGGAACTGACGGGCAACGCGCTCGACACAGGTGTCCAGCTCAAGAAGATACAGGACCTGCCTATCAAAACGGCGATAGGCCGCATGAAAGAGATCAAGGACCTCAAGGAGTTCGACAAGCTCTCCAAGGAGATGGATTCGAACTTCGAGTCCTTGAAAGGGTGAAACTGATGAAGGAATACAAGACGATCACGGAAATCGCAGGGCCGCTGGTAGTCGTTTCGGACGTTAGCGGCGTAGCATACAACGAGATAGTCGAGATCATGCTCCCGAGCGGAGAGCGCAAGAAGGGGCAGGTGCTCGATGTAGGGCGCGGAGTCGCGGTCGTGCAGGTCTTCGGTGCCACGGCAGGCATCAGCACCTCGCAGACCTCGGTGAGGTTCCTCGGGGAGACCATGAGGCTCGGCCTGAGCACGGACATGCTCGGCAGGGTCTTCACAGGCCTCGGCGAGCCGAGGGACAAGGGGCCCAAGATCATCCCGAAGGAGAAGGTGGATATCACCGGACTGCCGATAAACCCGTTCTCGCGCGAGATGCCGAACGAGTTCATCCAGACTGGGGTCTCGACCATAGATTGCATGAACACGCTTGTGCGCGGCCAGAAGCTGCCCATTTTCTCTGGCGCAGGTCTTCCGCACAACCAGCTCACTGCCCAGATCGCGAGGCAGGCCAAGGTGCGCGGGACGGAAGAGAAATTCGCCGTCGTTTTCGCGGCCATCGGTATCACGCACGAGGAATCTTCGTTCTTCATCCGCGACTTCGAGAAGACAGGGGCGCTGGAGAACGCCGTGCTTTTCCTGAACCTGGCCGACGACCCATCTGTCGAGCGTATAATCACGCCCAGGCTCGCTTTGACCACTGCAGAATACCTCGCTTACGAGCAGGGGATGCACGTGCTGGTGCTCATCACGGACATGACGAATTACTGCGAAGCGCTGCGTGAGATTTCCTCGGCAAGGCAGGAGGTTCCGGGCAGGCGCGGATATCCAGGCTACATGTACACGGACCTCTCCACGATATACGAGAGGGCAGGCAGGGTGAAAGGCTCGAAAGGGTCGGTCACGCAGATCCCCGTGCTCACGATGCCGGGAGACGACAAGACGCACCCGATCCCTGACCTGACGGGATACATCACTGAGGGCCAGATATTGCTCTCGAGAGACCTGCATAGGAAGAACATCTATCCTCCGGTGGACCCGCTTCCGTCCCTTTCCAGGCTCATGAACTCAGGTATCGGAGCCGGCAAGACCAGGGAAGACCACAAGGGCGTGTCGGACCAGCTCTACGCGGGCTATGCGAACGGCAGGGACCTTCGCAGCCTGAGCGCGGTCGTCGGCGAGGAGGCGCTTTCCGCCACAGACCGGAAATACCTCAAATTCGCGGACGAGTTCGAGAAGAGATTCACGCAGCAGGGATATTACGAGAACAGGGACATTGAGAAGACCCTGGAGATCGGATGGGACCTGCTCTCCATATTGCCCGAAGACGAGCTCAAGAGGGTGAAGAGGGAGTACATCGCGAAGTACTTGAAGAGGAAACCGGAGGCCGCAGCGGCCCCGGCTAAATGATTTTCAAAGAAGAGGATCATCATGGCAACAGATGTGAACCCGACGAGGATGGAGCTCATCAAGACGAAAGAGCGCATCACGCTAGCCCTCAAGGGGCACAAGCTCCTCAAGCAGAAGCGCGACGCGCTCATCCTCGAGTTCTTCAAGATCCTGAAGAAGGCGCAGGACCTCCGCGGCCAGCTCGCGAAGAAGGTCGCGCATGGGTACCGCTCATTGGCCATGGCCGAGACGTACCACAGCATCCAGGAGATGACCAAGGTCTCTCTAGACCTCCATAAGAAGATAGACCTGGACGTGGAGGTCAGAAATGTCATGGGTGTGAAGATACCGAACATCACCGCCGAGATGGAGAGCACGCATTTCCTCTCGCTCCCGACTTATTCGGTCCCAGGCACTAGCGCGAAGATCGATTCAGCTGTCGAGGATTTCAACGACATCCTGCAGATGACAATCAAGCTAGCTGAGACCGAGACGGCCATGAAGAGGCTGATATTGGAGATAGAGAAGACGAAGAGGCGCGTGAATGCTCTGGAATTCGTTCTAATACCCAAGCTCGAGGACCAGAAGGACGACATAATCTTCAGGCTCGAGGAGATGGAAAGGGACTCCTTCGTATCGCTTAAAACGATAAAAAGGAAGCTCGACAAGGAGAAGAAGGCCAAAGCCGAAGCGTACGCGAAAGCCAACTGATGGGTATCCTTTTTTATTTGTGGTAAAATAGGTATATTCGCATATATTTATATACTATTCGTGCCATATATTATAACTATGACCAGCATGCTCGCATTCAAGAGAAGGGAAAGGATGGCCGAACCGAGTGAGTCCAATGCCTTTCAGGGCAGGCGAGGCCAGGTCGAAGATATATATGGATCTGGAAGAGTGAAGCCCCATGTTTTATCATCAATTCAACGCACAGTCATTATCGCTGGGTTTGTATTCAGAGAGGAAGAAGTCCCGGACGCCAAAGATTTCAATAACGACGACCAAACGGACAGGGCTATCGCCAGGATCCTGACTGGCTTTAAAGATGGGTCATAGGCAATAGAACTATTAATCTTAATATACTACAACCTGACACGCATATTTATAAGCTCTTGGAGGCATAATAATATCATGAAAAGCGCTACAAGCATTGAAAGACCGACCCAACAGAATTGGGCGGGGATCATAAGGCCTTCCACTAACCCTTTAGCCAAATGGGAGCCATCTCCAGCAGCGCTCAGCCAATTCGAGGTGCTTGTGAATTCTTTCCCATCACAAAGGCAGAGAGACGAGTTCCGCTTCTTGTTCGGCAAGCTTCCTGATACAACCCAATGCGAGATAATAACCCTCCACACAGTATGCCCGAATGTCAAGGCTACACTCCAAGAACATAAGGCGGAGCTCATAGGCTTGATAACCAATGCACTTGAGGGCAATCCAATCCCTCTGGACGTTCTTGCCCGGGTCGAAAGACTCAAAAACGCTATCCATCTGGAAACAAAATTCGCTGATGCTGATCACATATATGTCTATTGCCTTGCCACTATTCGGGCGAGATTCACTGATGTCTGCGTCATCGAAGAGGATTCGACTCCGACGCTGCGATTCCAGGGCGAGAACCCGGTTCTCGACCCGAAGACGGCATACCTCCAGGAATCTTTCATAACTGAAGTGGCCAGAAGGTTCAGGAACGAGGATCCTGTCGGTGTGACCGCCATGGTTGCAGACGAATTGAGCTGCATGCACAGAGAAGCCAATGCCCCAGGGGCATGGGTCCACTGAGCTCAGCGCATAATCAGCCTGGCGTATTCCAGGATTGCGCATTCTAATCTGCTATAGTTCTGCCTGAGAGTCTGACCGGCGCTCGCGTACCTTATCTTTATCGCTTCCCTGAGCATGTCCATCGCTTCCATAGGATTATGGTTGGAAGGGCAGGCAGTGAGCGCTTCCATGGGGTCGATCCCATGCTCCCTTTGTATGGTTTCCATTAGCTCAGCCATAGGTTGATCGTCTATCGGTCCAGGCATATTGCCGCCCGCCCATGCCGCTCCATTGCGCTTGATCATCTTCGCCCTCATCGCATAGCTGGACATCCTGGATGCTGTAATCGCGAAATATATCCCGAAATTGCCCGAGCGGTTGCTATCGAGATCGGTCAGTCTGCTCGTAGGGGGAGGGACTTCTATCACCCGTTCCCCTTTACCTGCCCAATTCCGCGTCGGGAACATATGGGGAGCCAGCACGGCCATAAGCACTGAGTGGGAGGACAGTTCGAGATCCGATGCCCAGGTCGTCATATCCCTCGGTCGATATGTGGTAATGACAAGCGATGCTTCTATGCCCGGATAGCCCATGGAATCTGGATTGAGTAACCGTAAGGATTCTTGGAGCGCCTGGTGCGAGCGATAGACTATGAAGAGCCCCTGGCCGATCCGGACATCCCGCATGAATCCATCATTGTCCCTGAAAGCACCTAGGAATTTGAGCATCAGATCGTCCATCTGCGCCTGGGAATGCGTGAGAGAAAGGGCTTCTAAAGGCACCTTCCCGGATCTCGAAGAGAATACCCATTCGCCAGCCTTCTCCGAGGCGTCGCGGAGAATCCTCTGCTCTTCTCCGCTCACCGTGAAGATCGGCAAGGCATATAGCACGGACGAGCTTTTGAGCTGCGCCACGGAACGGCCCGAAGGAGACTCCTGCTCCATGCGCTCCTTGGCCATCAGGAAAGCCGCACGTTTCTCTGCCAAAATATCGTTCAGCACATGGCTCGGATCATTCAGCCGCGTCTTGTGCGGGCATGTGGAGCGTAAGAGCGCGACCCTGCAAACCGCTATGGCATCGTTCATCCGCCTGATGAAAGGGACCGGATTGACACCCACATCGCTCGAGGTGGTGCCAGTGAATCCGGGATTCACCATCTCTAGGCTGGACAGGCTCATGGTAGCGTAGGTCCATGGGCGGGGATCGAAGAAGTACGGCTCCAGATGCTGCGCTGTGACCGGGTCCAGGAGACGCCCTGCGCTGGAACCACCGAAAGGCGAATGAAGCACCTTCTTCGCGTCATCTACGCATTTCTTGAAGGCGTCCTCCACGCATTGCCTGACGCCTACGTCTCCGAATATCATGACCACCAGCTCGTCCGGTTCCTTGCCGGACATCGCCACCGAAGCTGCCATGAAACCGAAGTTGCTCAGAAGCACTGAGCTCAACGCCCTGCTGAAATCGTTCATAAGGAATGCCCGTTTCCAACGTGCCAGGCTCGCCGCGCAAAGATGCCGCACCTCGTCACTCGATCCGTCCCTGAAGAGGGCTATCGTTGCCTGATCGGGAAGATTCGTGATCTCGCGCATCTCCCGTAGGATTATGCTGGTTATTGGATCGGGCTCGGCATCGGTCACGGACGGGAAGCTTTCCGAAAGGAGCATTATCCTAGCAGTAGAGGTGTAGATGTTCATCCTAGAAGGCACCCTGCCGAAAGCGGTTGTCTCTTCTGCCTTATCCATCAACATGGTCATGTGGATCGGATCCGCTTCGAAAAACCTGGTGGCGAACTGCCGCGCGCTATCCGTCATGATGCGGCGGTATATGGCTTTCGCGACCTCTTCCCTTGGGGGGAGCTGGTCTTCGGGGATGCCGAGCTCGGATGTAGCCTTGTATGCGCATACCGAGAAGACCTGCGATATGGAATTGGATAGCTGGGAATCCGTAGCTGACAGCGTCGGAGGTGATACCGCCCTCACTACGGCGATATTCTCAAGGCTGTACTGGAAGCCGAAGAACCGCCTGAACTCCGCCTCTTTCACGGTCCTGGCCGGACCAGAGCTACTTTCTATGGAGGCGCAATGTTGCTCTATCTGCATCCTGAGCCTCTCTTGGGCGACCTGGGAGGCCCTGAAAGCTTGCATGTCGATACGCTTGCGTCCTTCGTCGGTCATGAGAAACACTGGTCCTTATTGATTGACGTTGTTAGATATGATATAATAATGATACAAACGTTATAAAAAGCAATAGGAAGTGGTTGCTATTTTCGGTCTCTCCCGCAACAATCAAAGAGCGGTTTAAATATATCATGCGTAATCCAATTTCATGAAGAAACTGTTCGGGCTCGTAATAGTAGCGCTCCTGCTTGCAGGGTGCATAGGAAGCCAACCTAAGGCTAATCAGACGGATGGGACGCTGAACACCACTAACGTGACATCCCCGCAGCCCCTCACAAAAGAGCTTTGCGAATCCGCCCGGGGTCACTGGGACGAATGCGGATCTGCATGCAGAGACGACCCGAATGCCAGGATATGCACCATGAATTGCGTCCAGTATTGCTACTGCGGCGGGATTGCCGGCTTCGGATGCCCGAGCGGATACGAATGCACGGATTATCTGCCCAAAGGAGCTGACGATGCCATGGGGATTTGCACGCCGAAATGACGTTCATTTAAAGAAAAATATTCAAAAGAAGGTGAAACTATGAAAGAGGATGAAAAAGATGAAGGATATTACCAAAGCAGGAGAGGCAAGGGGATGATGATGGTCATGGCAGCCCTCCTATTAGCTGTAGGTCTTATGGGAGGGGCGTTTCTGCTCTCGAAAGCTGATTTCTCTCCGAATGTCAACGTGACTAGCAGCGCACCAAATGTCTATGTCTCTAGCACGCCGCAAGAGAATTCGATAGGGGTCTCCGCCACCGCGACAAAGGATGTCGCACCGGACCTGCTCGAGATAGGGATCAGGGTGCAGACGCAATCGGATAATGCGCAGGCATCGCAGCAGGAGAACGCCGATGTGACCAAAACACTGCTTGCGAAGCTCAAGGCGCTAGGCATCAACGACAGCGACATACAGACGACATCGTACAGCGTGGATCCCGTGTATAGCAGCAATTACGCATGCGCACCAGACAGTTCCAACTGCGTCTGGAACTCTAATCTGACCGGATACAGCACCACGCAGACGTTCAACGTGGACATAACGCAGCTCGATTTGGGAGGCGCGGTGATAGATGCGGCATCCCAATCAGGGGAAAACGAGACATTCGTGGACTCGACATCGTTCACTCTGAAGCCAGATACGAGGGATGCGGTGGAGAACACGTTGCTCGAGGAGGCATCCGCGGACGCCAAGATCAAGGCTCAGAACATAGCTGACGGCCTCGGCGTATCGCTCGGCAAGGTGCTCTCAGCAAGCGAGGACAACTATTATTACCCGTCTCCGTTGGTCATGAAGTCGGATATAGCCGCTTCTGGAGCGGTCGCGCCATCCACCCAGCTTTCCCCCGGGACGCTGGAGATCAGCACGTCCGTATCGGTATCGTACGAAGTAGGCAACTGATTTCTTTCATTTTTTATTCTTTTTCTACCTTTTTATTACATGAACTGGCGTTCCCATGCCCTGATAGGGGGATTCCTTGTCCTCCTCATGCTATATTTCGTCTTTGGTATCCGGGACATCGTCCAGCTCGTTTACCTTTCGGTATTGGGGGCATTGTGCGCGCTCGCTCCGGATCTGGACCACGAATCCAGCAAAGGCAGGAAGATAGCGGACGCGACCGCCGTCATATTAGCGGTCTGGATAGCTTATACCTCGGCATGCGGAGGGAGGATATGCCTGCCGATCTCGAATCTCTGGACGATGGCGCTGACCACCTTGGTCATATTGGGCGTCTATTTCGTGCTTTTCACTTTATTCAAACCGCGCCACAGGGGGATAACGCATACTCTTGTCGCGTGCCTGGCATTCGGTGTTCTTGTATACCTGCTGGCAGGACCCATAGTTGCGATCGCAGGCGCGGTGGGTTACTTCTCGCATCTCGTCTCTGACGGACTGATAAAAATCCTGTGAACTACAGGCTCGCCTCTTTCTTCACTTCGCATCTGATATCGGCCGGTCTCTCGAGCCGGGTGTCGATAACACCGTCCTTGTTGAAGACATATAGTATGACATTGCAGCGGTATATCTGCGGGCTGGCAAGGGTCGTGCTGTACACCCGGACGGATTTCTCCAGATACTCCTTCTTTCCTATAATCCCGATGCGGACTCGGCCTTTCTTCAGCGGAGCTCCGGGCGCCAGAGATATGTTTTCAGGGACACACACGTCCGCTTCGGCCCATAGGGGGTGGTCGGTAATGTTCTCCACCCGCATGATCAGTTCAACATGAGAGGAGGAATAACCGAACAGAACTTCTGGATGGCAGCGCAATGAGAATTTTACCACGTCGAGCACCATACCCGCTTTACACTATTATGATTATAACCTTTCACTTGAAAATCTGTTCATGATTCCGGAGTCCAGACTGATACGTTCAGAGCTCACGATTCGAGACCTCGCGCTCCCTGACGACGTCCTGCTCGCGCGGAAATCCTTGATCCGGTGGATAGCCCTCTCGCTAGGGCTCATAATGCCCAACGAGAGCAGGAAGCTGCTGCTGGACATACTCGAAGCCATATTCGAGTTCCATGCGAAGAACGAGGCGCCGACAACGAAGGATATCATATCCAAGGTTGAGGAGCTGACCAAAGAGAAGCAGAATGAGAAGGCGGTGTACTACCACCTCCTGAGGCTCAAGAACCTCGGGGTCCTCACTAGGAGAAAGGGCAGGTATTACATAGGCGATGGAGAGTCCAAGAGCTTGAAGGAGACGTTCAGGGGATTCTACATAAAGAAGGCGGATGATGCGTTCTCGAACATCGCTACAGCGTTGGATAAGCTGGAGAGCGGATACAGGTAATTACTATGGATTCCTCAGGATTTTACAAACTCAGCTACGAAGAGAGAATGGCGAAAGTCAAGGCTGCGGCAAACCTCAGCGACGAGGAGACCAAGACGCTGCTCGACGCGGGCGCGCTAGGCATGGAACGTGCCGACAAGATGGTGGAGAACGTTTTCGGAGTGGTGCATCTCCCTCTCGGCCTTGCCACGAATTTCTTGATCAACGGGAGGGAGTTCCTCATACCAATGGCTGTGGAGGAGGCATCGGTGATTGCGGCCGCATGCAAGGCGGCCAAGCAGACACTTCCCGAAGGGTTCAAGGCGGATGCAGACGAGCCGATTATGATAGGGCAGATGCAGATTGTCGGCATCCACGATGTCAAATCTGCGCTGAGCAGCATCTCGATGAACAAGAAGGAGATCATGCTGGCAGCGATTGAATTCATGAAGCCTCACGAAAGATATGGATGCGGTGCGCGGGATTTCCGGGCGAAAACCATAAAGACCGAGCGCGGGGACATGCTGATCCTCGACTTCTATATCGCTGTCGGGGATGCGCAGGGCGCTAATATGGTGAACACCACGCTGGAAGGCGTGGCACCGATTGTCGAAAGGATCTGCGGGAAAGGAGCGAAGGCCAGGCTCAGGATAGTGAGCAATCTGGCTACGGAGCGCAAGGCACGGGCGAGCGCGGTGTGGAAGAGGGAAATCATCGGGGAGGAAGCCATAGAAGGCGTCCTCGACGGTTACGCTTTCGCGAAGGCGGACGCTTATCGGTGCTCCACCCATAACAAAGGCATAATGAACGGAATCGATGCCGTGGCGCTCGCGACAGGGAACGACTGGCGCTCGGTCGAGGCTGGCGCCCATTCGTTCGCTGCGATCGGAGGATACCATTCCCTGACCGAGTACCATAAGAACAAGGATGGGGATCTCGTGGGCTCCATAGAACTGCCGCTCGCGGTGGCTATGGTCGGGCCAGCAATCAATGGAAGCCCGACGGCCAAGATAACGCTCAAGATAATGGGCGTGAAAAGCTCCAAGGAGCTCGCGATGTGCATGGCGTGCGTGGGGCTCGCGAACAATATGGCCGCCCTCGCCGCGCTTTCCACTGTCGGGATTCAGCAGGGCCATATGAAGCTCCACGCTAGGAGCATCGCCATATACGCTGGAGCCGGACCTGAGGAAGCGGAGAAAGTGGCGGACATACTCGCCAAGGAGAAGAATTTCAACATAGACTACGCTAAAGAGGTACTGGCCAAGATCAGGATATGATTTCCATGGATACTCTCCTATTCTACGGGGCTTGCGGAATCATCGCATTCATCGCCACCTTCGTGCTAGCCAAGGTGCTGGTGAGGCGCCTCGCCATGGCAGGCTTAACCGGCAAGGATGAGAACAAGGAAGGAAATCCTGAAATCCCTGAGATGGGCGGCATATCCATTGTCGCAGGCCTGAGCGCGGGCATCCTGCTCGCGATAATCCTCGGGACGTTCATGGGTTTCCAGTTCAATCTCATCTACGTTCTCGGCGCGCTGATAACCATACACACGATAGCGTTCATAGGCATCACAGACGATCTGCTAAATATACCGCAATGGCTCAAGGCGGTTTTGCCGCTTTTCGCAGCAATACCGTTGATCGCCGTGCATGCTGCCGGCAGCACAACCATGAACCTCCCTTTCGTAGGGGTGGTGGATCTGGGTATCGTTTACATCGTGTGCTTGATCCCGCTAGCGATCGCGGTATGCTCGAACCTCACCAACATGCTTGCGGGATTCAACGGCCTGGAAGCAGGCATGGGGGCTGTGATATTCGCGACGCTTGCCGCCATCGCCGTATCGCACGGCTCGGTCGAGATGTCGATAATCACCATCTCGATGCTCGGCGCTCTGCTCGCGTTCCTGTACTTCAACAAATTCCCCGCCATGATGTTCCCGGGTGACGTCGGAACCCTCACGATAGGGGTGGCGATAGCGACTTCGGTCATAGTCGGGAACATCGAGAGCGCTGGCATCATACTCATGATACCGTACTTCCTCGATTTCGTGGTGAAGGCCATCAACAAGTTCCCGCACACTCACCAAGACATCAAGGATGGGAAGCTATATCCGAAGGATGGGAAGGTGAAGGGACTCGTACACGTCGTGATGAAAGCTTTCGGTGGCATCAGCGAACCGAACCTGGTTCTTTTCTTCGTGGCAACTGAATGCGTTATAGCCGCGGCCGTGATGTTCCTGTACCTGAGGGTTTGATCATTCCACATCATGCAGGAATCGAATGACGCTGAAGAGTTCCGTGAACCGCTCGTAATCGCTCACCCTGCCGATGTCGAACCACACGCCTTCGAAGACGTACGCGTTTATCGGTTTTTTGCCCTCGAGCAGCCTCGGGAAAACGTTCTTGGCGAAATCTTCCTTGCCCTTTATGTAGTCGAATATCTCGGGCTCGAAGATATATATCGCGGTGTTGAAGTTGTGCTCGATCAGTGGCTTCTCCGCGAAACCGGAGATCCTCCCGGCCTCGATGGTGGCCACCCCGTATTCGAGCGGGCTCTTCTTCCTGTAAAGCGCGACCGTCGCTATCGCTCCGCTCTTCTTGTGGGATCTCAGCATATCGGACAGGTCTATGTTCGTGAGCTGG
>CAWDBH010000002.1:0-35675 GCA_963800555.1 uncultured Microcaldota archaeon
ATGTGCTGGAGATGTTCCCGTAATCCGAGGCTATCGTCGCGTTGTCAGAGCCGTCAGGATTGAGGAGCGTGATGTTGAACTGCATCGAGTCGTTCTCGTAGTCGCTTACCGGCGACCAGGAGACGTTGATGGAGCCGTTCAGCACCGAACCGATTGTCGGGTAGAAGATGAATGGTTTGGAAGGGGGCTGGTTTTCGTAGATGACAGTGAAGTTCGTTTTCTCCGTGTTGTTCAAGGCACCGACCGTATCGTTCACGAAGAACGTGACATTGTATAGTCCCAGCTGCAGCGTGTCGCTGAAGTCCCTGAACAGGGCGCCATTATCCTTGACGCCGAAATCGTCCCATGTGACGTTAATCGCACCCCAGGTCGGGATAGCGGATTCTGTGTCGAATGAGACATGAAGGGCCCTGCTTATCGAAACGGCGGTGGAATTCACGAGATACCATGAATCGTCGGTGTTGTTCCATAAATAGAACGAGAAGAGGTCCCCTGAACGGACTATCCTGAGCTTGCCGTATGTGTCGTCCGTGGGCTGCGTGTAGACGTATTCCGAGAAATTGTCGCCCGCCACATCTATGACGTAGTTCTTCCCAAGGCCGGTATAGTTGGCTAGAGAGAAGGATATATACTTTTGAGCGGTAGCCGAGCTGTTGCCCTCGATCACGCTGAAAAACAGCGCATTGTCGGAGCTTGTTTCACCGGTGATGTTGAACGACACGTTGATGTCGAAATCGCCGTCAAGCGGTTTTGCCGAAATCAAAGAGCAGTAGGTATCGACCTTAGGTGCGCCATTGCCGTTCAGCGAGGTGAATGCCTTGCCCGGATAAGTGGTATCTATGTCGGCTGTGCAGGTCTGCGATGGACCGATAGAGACGTTCTCCTTGAACCAGTTCACCCCGATGCTGTTTGTAGAGAAATCATCACTCTGCTGTGCCGGATAGAGGGTGAAATTGGCTATCGAGCCGTTGGGATAGGTCACCTGCGCTATGCCCGTGTCTATCCCGAAGAGATTCGTCGCGTTCACGGAGAGGGAGACGTGGGCACCCTGGTAGTGCGATTCTCCCAGAGGGGAGAGGATGACCACGGACGGAGGCGTCTCGTAGTGCGCCATCCTTGTTTCGCTTACGTTCAGATTGCCGAGGCTGTCGTTCCCGTAAACCTTGAAGGAGTAATTGCCAGGCCCGAGACCGGTCTCATTGAAGAACCAGTTCGTATCGGAGCCGCTCATCGTGATGTTGGTGCCGTTCCAGTCGAGGATGGCTGAGCTGAGATTCTTGTTGGAGGTTATATTGATGTACGCCCATGGATTGGGGAGAACTGCGCCATTCGCTGGGGTCGGGTTTACGAATGTAATCTGCGGCGGGATCAGGTCTATAGTAACGGCACCAGTATTGACCCCGATATTGCCGAAGGTGTCGTTCCCGAAGACCTCGTAGGAGTATGTGCCGTTCACGAGGTCCGTCTCATTGAAGAACCAGTTCGTATCGGAGCCGCTCATCGTGATGTTGGTGCCGTTCCAGTCGAGGATGGCTGAGCTGAGATTGCGGTCCGATGTGATGTTGATGTATACCCAGGTGCTTGCCACGGAACTGCCATTATCCGGAGTCGGGGGAACGAAGGTGATGCTAGGCGACGAGTTTGTCGTGGCTGCGACGGTGAATGAGACCGGGCCGAGGTTCTCTGCCGGGAAAGTCAAAGTCTTGGCCGATATATTGATTATCGTCTGGTTTGTGACATCGAAAGTCCCGCTCGCGTTCGTCATGTTAATCGCGAAGTTGTAGCTGTCCGGGACGCTGTAGGTGGAATAGTTAGTGAATGCAGTCACGTTGAATATCGTGAGTTGCGGTATGAATACATCGTAGATGCTGACGTTCCACACCGTCTGGTATGCGTCAGTGGATAGCAGCGTCTCGTTGTCACGGATAGCGTTCAGCACACCCCTCGTCAGATTCTCCGTGATAATTGTTTGCGCAGGTATGAATTCAGTCTGCCAGGAGATAGAATTATCAGGATATGCTGTCGCGACCATGGGGGCTCCTGCTGATACGTTGTCGCTCGCCCAGAGACCACCTGTCGAATTATAAATGTAGATGGAACCGGCCTGATTGCTGTCGAGATTGTCTGCGAGAATATCCGAGAAGTATTGGAAGAAGAAATATTCTGATACGCTTCCGGTATTGTTGAATGCGAAGACAAGATGCCGCGTAACGTTGAGTTCCTGCTGCGGACCGATGAGATAATTCGAAGGGTTGTCATAGCTGAGCAGGGTCGATTGTAGCACGGTCGGCTCTGCGTCAGGAGCTTCGAAATTTGGCTGCAGGATCGAATTGTTGAAGAACATGGATGTGCTTATGCTAGCAGGAGCGCTGCAGTTCAGGTAGTACCTGATTGTCAGATACTGACCCTGGAGCACGGTATGGTTGTCGGTGTCGTTATACACCAATAGGGTCGGTGTATTGGCGGGGATTGCTTGCGGTGGCGTTTTGTCCGTATCCTCCTGATAGAGGAGATTGAGATTGTAGTCCTGCACGGTATATGAGAGATAGGGCTGGCAGTCGGTATCATTTATCGATACATTCAGCCTGATGAAATGGATACCGCGGTAGGTGAGGTCCCTGGCGAACGAGCCGTTGACCCCGACGTTATAGAGGTAGAACTCGCGGACCAGGTTATCTCCAGCGCTGACCGTCAGGTTCTCGGTAAGGTTCACTATGGGGCCAGATGGAGGGTTTGTCCTCAGCCAGTAGGTGTCATAGGTGTTATTGGAGCCGTAAGAGAGATTATCCCATGACCATAGGTAATTGTATAGGGTGACGCTGGTGTTGGTCAAGTTGCTTGATGGAGAATAATCGGATTTGGAGCATGTGGCGTTGAAGATCACTTGGAGGTAGAGATTGCTGGTGATCATCTCTCCGGTGTAATTCCCCGTGCTGGAATTGTATGCCAGACCGATTACATCATCCGATTCATTGTTCGCCACATTGCATATTGCGCCGGGTATAGGCTGGCCGGTCAGCGTATCGGTGTACGCAACCTGGAATGGCACGAAGACGTCATAGCCTGTGCCTGGAGGCTGTGCTTGCGGATAGTTGGTCTGGTTCACGCTGAACATAAGAGATGTGGTCCGGTTCAGCACGATGAATGTCTGAACGCTGGTCTGGTTGCTGTTGCCTGAGGTGTCGTTTGCCCAGAAGTACCAGCCCACCGTCGTCCCGGCGGATGCTGTTATCGTGGAGATGTTTAGGGAAGTGTTGGAGGAGCCGCTGAATTTGATTAACGATGAGTTCGCCCAGGAACCGCTCTGGTTGGTGCTGAATATGTAGCCGTAGAGGCCTCCGGCATTAGCCCAGGAGGTGTTGAAGGAGACCGTCTGGTTCCAGTAGATTGGAGTGGCATTCACGGATGGGTTGCTCCATACGGGTGGTATGGTATCTATATAGAGCGTATTGGTCTGGCTCACCCCGATGTTGTTCACGCTGTCATTGCCGAACACCTGATAGGTGTATTTCCCGTCCACCAATCCGGTCTCATTGTAGAACCAGTTCTTGCCTGAACCGCTCATGGTCACGTTGGTTCCGTTCCATTCTAGGATAGCCAAGGTGAGATTTTTGTCGGAGCTCACGTTTATGTAGGCCCAGTTCAGATTCCTGGAACTTCCGTTCACCGGAGTCGGATTCACGAAGGTTATCACCGGAGCAGTAGTATTGATTGCATAAACCGTGAATGAGACCGCACCGGTCAGGTTCATGACAGGGAATGTCAATGTCTTTGCCGTCGTGTTCTTCACGACAAAAGAGGATATATCGTAAGTCCCGCTGCCATTGGTGAAGTTCACCATGAAAGTGAAGTTGTCCTGCGCGTTGTATGCAGAGTAGTTGGTGAACGCGGTCACGTTGTATAGCGTCACCGCATTGTTGAAGATGGTGAATACCGAGATGTTCCAGTATTTGACGTCCGGAGTGCTCGAGACCAGCGACTCGTTATCGCGTATTCCGTTGAGGATGTTCTTCTCCAGCGACTCGTTCAGGGCGGTGTTGGCTGGGAAAACCTCGGTCAACCAGCTTTCATGGTTGTCGGGATAGGATACCGCGATATTAGGCGCTCCTGCGCTCACATTGTCGCTCGCCCATAAGTCGCCGGTCGAATTATAGACGTAAATCGTGTTGGGGATGTTGCTGTTCGGATACTGCGGGAGTATCTGGGAGACGAAATTGTACTCCGTGTAAAACGGATGGGTCTGGGTGTTGTTGAAGGTCACATACGTGATCCTCGAGGTGTTCAATTCCTGGAACGGACCGATGAGGTAGCTATTCTCGAGTTGGATCCTGGCGGATGTGAAGCTGCTGAGCAATGCCGGCCTCACATTCGTCGCTTCCAGGCTGGCCGGCTCCCCGGTGTAGTTGTAGTAGATGCTCACGTTACCCTCTGCAGGGACGCTGCAGTTCAGGTATAAGCCAAGGAAGAGATAATCACCTTGCCGGAGCGTGACGCCATTCTGGCTGATGGTATTCGTTAGAAGAGTGGGGACTCCAGCAACCAGGCTCTGCTCAGGTATGCATTGCAGATTGACGGGGTTGAGATTGAAATCCGTCTGGTTGGCGCATAGATAAGCTTGGCAGCTCGATGCGAGCATGCTTGTCAAGGAGACGTTCATAGACATGGAATAGTTCCCTTGGAGGAGATAATCCGCCGCTACGGAACCATTCACGCCATAGCCATAGAGCGGGAACTGGGCCACGAAGCGGTTCCCGGTGTCGAAATAGACGCTCTTGTTCAGTACCACGAGCGGACCATTTGGCGACTGGTGCCTCAGCCACTCTGAGATATTCCCCTGCGCACCTGTGCTATAGCTGAGGTTCTGCCATTCCCAGAGATATGCGGAGAAGGTTACACTCGCAGCCGTGCTATTGCTGGAGCTGGTATAGTTGGTTTCAAAGCAGGTGGCGTTGAAACTGACATTGCCGTACATCAAGTAATCATCTATCGTACCGGTGTAATTTCCGCTCGATGAGTTGTATGAGAGGGTTGTGCTGTCGCTCGTCACATTGTTTATCACGCTGCAGTTTGCACCGAGTACGGGCTGCCCGGTCAGATTGTCCAGGAAGCGGACCTGCAATGAGATGTTCTGGTTAAAGTCTGCCCCTGGAGGAGTTCCCTGCGGGTAATCGGATGAGTTCAGGCCGAATGCCAATGAAGTGGTCCTGTTCTGCACGATGAATGTCTGAACGCTGGTCTGGTTGCTGTTGCCTGCGCTGTCGTTGCCCCAGAAGTACCAGCCTACGGTGGCCCCGGGGGATGCGATGATCGTGGAGATATTCTTGGATGTGTTGGAGGAGCCGCTGAATTGGATGAACGATGAGTTCGCCCAGGAACCGCTCTGGTTGGTGCTGAATATGTAGCCGTAGAGGCCTCCGGCATTAGCCCAGGAGGTGTTGAAGGAGACCGTCTGGTTCCAGTAGATTGGAGTGGCATTCACGGATGGGTTGCTCCATGCAGGCGCTATTGTATCTATATAGAGCGTATTGGTCTGGCTCACTCCTATGTTATTCACGCTGTCATTGCCGAACACCCGATAGGTGTATTTCCCGTCCACCAATCCGGTCTCGTTGTAGAACCAGTTCTTGCCCGATCCGCTCATGGTCACGTTGGTCCCGTTCCATTCGAGTTCGGATGCGTTGAGATTCTCGCTCGATGTGATATTCACGTATGCCCAGCCGACATTCATATTCGAGCCATTCGCTGGGGTCGGATTCACGAAAGTTATGTTCGGGGCGGTCGTATCTATTATGAGGGTCCGCACCTCGCTAGCACCGGAGTTGTTGTAGCTGTCGTTGCCGAATACCTCGTAGGTGTAACGGCCATCGAGAAGGCCGGTCTGATTCATGAACCAGTTAGTCCCGGAGCCGTTCATCGATTCGTTCGTGCCGTTCCAGTCTAAGACGATTGAGCTGAGATTGCGGTCGGATGTGATGTTGATGAATGTCCAGTTCTGCCCCAGCCGGGTATTATTGCTAGGGGTCGGTGGGACGAAGGTGATATTCGGCGAGCTGTTTATCGTTGCTGCCACAGTGAATGAGATCGGGCCGAGGCTCTCTGCCGGGAATGTCAGGGTCCCAGCGGATGTGTTGAGCGTCGTCTGATTGCTCACATCGAATGTCCCGCTCGCGTTGGTCAGGTTCACAACGAACCTGTAAGTGCTGGGTACGCCATAAGTGGAAAAGTTGGTGAATGCCGTGACATTGAATATCGTGACCTGGGGGATGAGTATATCGTAGACGCTTACATTCCAGACGCTCTGATATGCGCTGGCGGATACCAAGGCCTCACTGTCACGGATGGCATTCAGCACACCCCTCGTCAGATTCTCCGTGATAATTGTTTGCACAGGTATGAATTCAGTCTGCCAGGAGATAGAATTATCAGGATATGCTGTCGCGACCATGGGGGCTCCTGCTGATACGTTGTCGCTCGCCCAGAGACCACCTGTCGAATTATAAATGTAGATGGAACCGGCCTGATTGCTGTCGAGATTGTCTGCGAGAATATCCGAGAAGTATTGGAAGAAGAAATATTCTGATACGCTTCCGGTATTGTTGAATGCGAAGACAAGATGCCGCGTAACGTTGAGTTCCTGCTGCGGACCGATGAGATAATTAGCCGGATAGTCATAGCTGAAGTTGGATAGGAGCTCAGTCGGCTCAGTGTCAGGGCATTCGAAATTGGGCTGCAGGATAGAATTGTTGAAGAACATGGATGTGCTGATGCTGGCAGGGGCGCTGCAATTCAGGTAGTACCTGATGGAGAGGTACTGACCCTGGAACACGGTATGGGTATCGCTGTCGTTATACACCAAAAGGGTCGGCGTATTGGCAGGTATAGCTTGCGAAGGCGTGTCAGCTAGATCCTCCTGATAGAGCAGGTTGAGGTTGTTGTCCTGTATCGTATATGAGAGATAGGGTTGGCAGACGCTATCGTTTATCGACACGTTCAACCGGATGAAATGGATACCGCGGTAGGTTAAGTCCCTGGCGAACGAGCCGTTGACCCCGACGTTATAGAGGTAGAACTCGCGGACCAGGTTATCTCCGGCGCTGACCGTCAGGTTCTCTGTAAGGTTCACTATGGGGCCGGATGGAGGAGGTTTCCTCAGCCAGTAGTTATCGTATGAATTATTGGAGCCGTAAGAGAGATTCTCCCATGACCAGAGGTAATTGTACAGTGTGACGGTGGTGTTAGTCGAGTTGCTTGAGGAAGAATAATCGGATTCGGAACATGTGGCGTTGAAGATCACTTGGAGGTAGAGATTGCTGGTGATCATCTCTCCGGTGTAATTCCCTGTGCTGGAATTGTATGCCAAGCTGATGAGATCGGACGACTCATTGTTCGTCACGCTGCATATCGCGCCAGGTATGGGCTGGCCGGTCAGCGTATCGGTGTACGCAACCTGGAATGGCACGAAGACGTCATAGCCTGTGCCCGGAGGCTGGGCTTGCGGATAGTTGGTCTGGTTCACGCTGAATGCCAGCGTAGTTGTCCGGTTCTGCATGATGAATGTCTGCACGGCAGTCTGGTTGCTGTTGCCTGCGCTGTCGTTTGCCCAGAAGTACCAGCCGACAGTCGCCCCCGGAGATGCCGTTATCGTGGAGATGTTTAGGGAAGTGTTGGAGGATCCGCTGAATTGGATGAACGAGGAATTGACCCAGGAACCGCTCTGGTTGGTGCTGAAGATATACCCCACCAACCCGACATCATCGGTCCAAGAGGTGTTGAAGGAAACGGTCTGGTTCCAGTAGACCGGAGTGGTATTGACTGCTGGATTGCTCCATGCTGGAGGGGTTGCACCAATTGTAACCGTATTGGTCTGGCTCACACCGATATTGCTGCCGGAATCATTGCCGAACACCCTGTACGTATATGTGCCGTCAGCGAGTCCGGTCTTGTTGAGGAACCAGTTCTTGCCTGAGCCGGACATGGAATAGTTGGTTCCGTTCCACTCTAGGAGCGCCGTGGCGAGCGGCTTGCTTGACGTGATGTTTATGTAAGTCCAGCTCGTGTTGATGAATGTGCCGTTGACAGGGGTCGGAGAAACGAATGATATCGCCGGGATGGACATGTTTATCGTGATGGACCGGGTCTCGCTGACATTCCAGTTACCGGCATAATCGCTCGCGAAAACACGGTAAGTGTAGGTTCCGGAAGCGAGGTTTGTCTCGTTAAGGTACCAGTTCGAGTTGCTCGAAGAGTTCATGGTCGCGTTCGTGCCGTTCCATTCCAGATACGCGGTTGATACGGCCATGTTATCCGTGATTGTCGTGTTGATGAAGGTATAATTCAGGTATATCGTGGTGTTGTTGGCATAGGTCGGAGCCGTGAAATTTATCGAAGGAGGAGTGATGTCCGTGATGTTGAAGGCGATCGAGTAGCTTTCATATGCTGTGGTTGAGTTGTTGGTGATTGCGGAATCGCCGTAATTGGTGGATGCACCATTGGACTCGAAAGAGCCTAGATCGGAATTGGAATTTATCCTAGCCGAGAGGATGCGCACCGGGCTGGATGATATGGGATTGGTGTATTGGGTCAGCCATTCGCCGCTGCCCGCATAGGTGGATATGGTGGATTGGGTGCCGGTGCATTGTGGCGAACAGTTCAACTGGCTCAACGTGGATCCCACGACGCCGTCAGTATCCCAGACGAGCTTCCCCACTGATCCGGACGAGTCCCATGCGAAATCCGCATCCCTTGAAAGCGAGTTGTCCGCCCCGAGGTCTATCCCGGATGTGACATTCCAGCCAGTCCCGTTCCAGTATGATGTTTCCAACTCGTTCCCGCTGTCGATGAAGACCGCCTGGAGCGCATCCGAAGCAGGATCGGATTTCATATTGACCCAGCGCACGGCATGAAGATTGCTGGAATCGACATTGAAAGCGGTTATGGAGGACCATGCGGATCCGTTCCAATAGCGGGTGTTGATATTACCTATAGAGCCGTCAGCGCCGATTGACATCCCGACGCTCCCGTCAGAGCCGTATGCCACCGCGAGCGCCTCGCCGTCGTTGGTTGCTGGTGAAGAGCTTGTGACCTCGATCTGGTTGCCCCAGGCCGAACCGTTCCATATCCAGGAGTCTATATCGTTGTCAGTGATATCGAAACCGCTCACCATCAGCTCGGAGGAAGGACCCGGCTTGCTGGCCATGCGGACCCAGGTGTATTGAATATCCGTATTGTGGCCGGTATCATCGATATACTGCTCCGTGATGCCAGAGAAGTTCGAGGCATTCGCCGGGAGGACCCGATATCCCAGGTCATGGGCCGGGTTGGGGTCGTTCACCCCATAGACCAGCACGAGGTTCCCGGTATCCGACTCGAACCCGAGGTCGTATCTTCTTTCGGATGCAACGCTGGACCATACGTTGCCTATGTCCGCGGTGTATTCCCAGCTGTTGGCCAGAGTGCAATTCGCCGTGCACACATAGCCGTCAAGGTTCCCGTCATGGCTCAATGTCACTACTACGATTTTGTTGTAGATCGGAGACCATTTCGCCACCGCCCAGCGTACCGAAGAGCCCGACGATGGGAGCTCTATCTCCGGTCCCCAGCTCCCGTTGCCACTTGCGTTCCAGAACCTTACTTTGGGCGAATTCACCCCGAAGACTCCTGTGTCCGATCTGTATGCGATCACCGCGTCTGCCGGAGAGGGTGTGGATGATAGGATGTAAACGGCGGAAGACGAGTACGTTTGGGAAAGGTTCTGCCCGTCGTTCGCTTGCACGGTGACATTCACGTATTCCCCTGCCGAGAAGTTCCCGGGGGAAAGAGTGCTCACGGCTGCGGTGCCATTGGCTACGCTTGATATAGTCTGGTTGTACACGTTCACGTTATTGACGAACCACTGGAACGTCAGGGAACCGGCATCCTGGTCGATATCGGTGTAGTTCGAAGTCGCGGTGAGGTTTTCCGCGTCGGTGGGGCTGAAGGGCAGTATTATCGGAGTAGTTATGGCCGGGGGGGTGTTCTGCACGATGACGGTGGCCGAATTCTGAATCACTGAGGTGGTGATGCCGTCGAAAGCGGAAACAGAGACGTTGATGGAATTGCTTTTGTTGAAGTACTGGCCGGTGATGTTGCCTGTCACGGTGGTATCCGTTAGCCACCCCGGCGATCGTCTGATTCAGGACATTTATACCGTTCACGAACCATTGGAATGTGATGTTGCTCGAAAGGTTATTCGTATTGGCGTAGGTCGTATTCGCGAAGAGCGTGGAGTTCTTGAATATCGGCAAGGTGAAAAGCTGCGGCGTCGTGACGCTGCTGAATATGATCGAGAAATTGCTTATCTTGCTGACGCCAGTGATGCCCGCGAGATTCGTGCAGGATATTTTCCATGTGTGGGGCCCCTCTGGGATTGAAGCCAAGAATGTCGTCGCTGTGTTGTTGGCCGTAGTCGCGTTGGTCTGGTTGAGTACTCCATCTATGAAGATAGAGCAGTTCATCGTAGCTGAGAAATTATCCACTGCCGTGAAGTTGAAGGTGACTGCGGAGGAATTGAAGATGGAGAGATTCGCTGGGGAATTGAGTGTGACGACCGGGGTAGCGGTGTCCACTGTGAAGTTCCTTGTTGTGCTGCTGTTGGTGTTGCCTGCGAGGTCAGTGCAGCTGATGGACCAGTTGTCTGAGCCTACTGGAAGTCCTGTGACGTTGAATGAGGTCGCCGTGTTGTTGGCTACGGTTGCGTTGGTCTGGTTGAGGACTCCGTTGATGAACAAGGAGCAGTTCGCTGTCGGTGATGAGGATGTGTAGTTGAAGGTGAAGGTCTGGTTCGTGGAATTCAGGTATGCATTGGCTGCTGGGCTGACGAAGTTGATCGTTGGGGCTGTCGTGATGAGGGTGAAGTTCCTGGTCGTGCTGCTGTTTGTGTTGCCTGCGAGGTCAGTGCAGCTGATGGACCAGTTGTCTGAGCCTACTGGAAGGCCTGTGACGTTGAAGGCGGTGTTGGTGTTGTTGAGGGTGCTGGAATTGGTCTGGTTGAGGACTCCGTTGATGTACAATGAGCAGTTCGCTGTCGGTGATGAGGACGTGTAGTTGAAGGTGAAGGTCTGGTTGGTGGAATTGAGATAAGCGTTTGGACCTGGGCTGACGAAGTTGATCGTTG
Source organism: uncultured Microcaldota archaeon (assembly GCA_963800555.1). Taxonomy (GTDB): domain Archaea; phylum Micrarchaeota; class Micrarchaeia; order Anstonellales; family Bilamarchaeaceae; genus Bilamarchaeum. The sequence goes on from CAWDBH010000002.1 coordinate 11,153, forward strand.
GGGCGGTTGTGATGAGGGTGAAGTTCCTGGTCGTGCTGCTGTTGGTGTTGCCTGCGAGGTCAGTGCAGCTGATGGACCAGTTGTCTGAGCCTACTGGAAGGCCTGTGACGTTGAAGGCGGTGTTGGTGTTGTTGAGGGTGCTGGAATTGGTCTGGTTGAGGACTCCGTTGATGTACAATGAGCAGTTCGCTGTCGGTGATGAGGATGTGTAGTTGAAGGTGAAGGTCTGGTTCGTGGAATTCAGGTATGCATTGGCTGCTGGGCTGACGAAGTTGATCGTTGGGGCGGTCGTGATGAGGGTGAAGTTCCTGGTCGTGCTGCTGTTTGTGTTGCCTGCGAGGTCAGTGCAGCTGATGGACCAGTTGTCTGAGCCTACTGGAAGGCCTGTGACGTTGAAGGCGGTGTTGGTGTTGTTGAGGGTGCTGGAATTGGTCTGGTTGAGGACTCCGTTGATGTACAATGAGCAGTTCGCTGTCGGTGATGAGGACGTGTAGTTGAAGGTGAAGGTCTGGTTGGTGGAATTGAGATAAGCGTTTGGACCTGGGCTGACGAAGTTGATTGTTGGGGCTGTCGTGATGAGGGTGAAGTTCCTGGTCGTGCTGCTGTTTGTGTTGCCAGCTAGGTCAGTGCAGCTTATGGACCAGTTGTCTGAGCCTACTGGAAGGCCTGTGACGTTGAATGAAGTGGAGGTATTGTTCTGGACTGATGAGTTGGTCTGGTTGAGGACTCCGTTGATGAACAAGGAGCAGTTCGCTGTAGGGGAACTCGAAGTGTAGTTGAAGGTGAAGGTCTGGTTGGTGGAATTGAGATAAGCGTTTGGACCTGGGCTGACGAAGTTGATTGTTGGGGCGGTCGTGATGAGGGTGAAGTTCCTGGTCGTGCTGCTGTTTGTGTTGCCTGCGAGGTCAGTGCAGCTTATGGACCAGTTGTCTGAGCCTACTGGAAGGCCTGTGACGTTGAAGGCGGTGTTGGTGTTGTTGAGGGTGCTGGAATTGGTCTGGTTGAGGACTCCGTTGATGTACAAGGAGCAGTTCGCTGTAGGGGAACTCGAAGTGTAGTTGAAGGTGAAGGTCTGGTTCGTGGAATTCAGGTATGCATTGGCTGCTGGGCTGACGAAGTTGATTGTTGGGGCTGTCGTGATGAGGGTGAAGTTCCTGGTCGTGCTGCTGTTGGTGTTGCCTGCTAGGTCAGTGCAGCTGATGGACCAGTTGTCTGAGCCTACTGGAAGTCCTGTGACGTTGAAGGCGGTGTTGGTGTTGTTGAGGGTGCTGGAATTGGTCTGGTTGAGGACTCCGTTGATGTACAGGGAGCAGTTCGCTGTAGGGGAACTCGAAGTGTAGTTGAAGGTGAAGGTCTGGTTGGTGGAATTGAGATAAGCGTTTGGACCTGGGCTGACGAAGTTGATTGTTGGGGCTGTCGTGATGAGGGTGAATGTTCTATTCGTGCTACTGCCATGGTTGCCTGCCAAGTCAGTGCAGTTGACTGACCAATTGTAGGATCCTTGGGCTAGGCCAGTCATAGGGAAGTTGGTCAGCGTGTTGTTCGTCACGGTTGTATTGGTCTGATTGACGATCCCATTGAGGAGCAAGGAGCAAGTCATGTTCGCTGATATGCCCTCTGTGGCTGTGAAGTTGAGGGTCAATGTCGTGACATTGAAGTATGAATTGGTGCTTGGGTTGCTCAAGGAGACTACCAGAGGGGTTGTGTCCACTGTGAAATTCCTCGCAATTGAGACACCCGTATTGTTAGCATTGTCCTTGCATTGTATGGACCAATAGTGTGTACCGTCTGGGATGCTAGCGATGTTCAGGTTTGTGAGGGTGTTGTTGGCTGTCGTTGCATTGGACTGGTTGTATGCGCCGTCCAGGTAGAGGGAGCAGTTCATTGTCGCGGAGAGGTTGTCGACTGCGGTGAAGTTGAAGGCGACTGTGGATGAATTTAAGAACGAAAGATTGGCTGACGAGTTGAGGGTCACGACCGGTGGGGTAGTGTCTACGATGAAATGGATTGTAGTACTATTGGCCATAATGTTGACGAAATCCTTGCACCCGATATTCCAGGTATGCGTACCATCAGGTATGCCGGTTATTTGGAACGTGGTCGGAGTGTTGTTGAGGGTTGTGCCATTGCTCTGGTTAAGGCTGCCATCCAGATAGATGGAGCAGTTTACGGTCGGATACACGAAGTTATTCGCAGTGAAATTGAATGTCACGGTTGAAGAGTTGAAAATGGCAAAGTCGGGGGGGGAGTAAAGATTGATCAATGGCGTAGTTGTGGCTATCGTAAAATTCCTGGTTTCACTCGTACCGATATTATTTGCTGTATCAATGCATGAGATAGACCAGAAATGAGGCCCGTCTGCTATGCTGGACACGTTGAGGCTTGTCAACGTATTATTTTGGGTAGAAGAATTTGATTGCTTAAGAATAGCATCCATGTAGAGGGAACAGTTCATGGTTGCTGAGAGATTGTCTACTGCGGTGAAGTTGAAGACCACGGTAGATACGTTGAATACGGAGAGGTTTGCTGGATTGTTCAATGTGATTACTGGGACGTGGGTGTTGATCGTGAAGTTCCTTGATACGCTCACTCTAGTGTTGCTGGCACTGTCAGTGCACTGGACTGACCAGTAGTGTACGCCGTCTGGGATGCTGGCTATGTTCAGGTTTGTGAGAGTGTTGTTGGCTGTGCTGGAGTTGGACTGGTTGTATGCGCCGTCCAGGTAGAGGGAGCAGTTCATTGTCGCGGAGAGGTTGTCGACTGCGGTGAAGTTGAAGTTCACGCTTGAGACGTTGAAGATGGACAGGTTGGCTGGGGCGTTCAATGTGATGACTGGAGCGTGGGTGTTGACCGTGAAGTTCCTGGTTGTGCTGCTGTTGGTGTTGCCTGCTAGGTCAGTGCAGCTGATGGACCAATAGTGAGCGCCGTCTGGGATGCTGGCTATGTTCAGGTTTGTGATAGTGTTGTTGGCTGTCGTTGCATTGGACTGGTTGTATGCGCCGTCCAGGTAGAGGGAGCAGTTCATTGTCGCGGAGAGGTTGTCGACTGCGGTGAAGTTGAAGTTCACGCTTGAGACGTTGAAGATGGACAGGTTGGCTGGGGCGTTCAATGTGATGACTGGAGCGTGGGTGTTGACCGTGAAGTTCCTGGTTGTGCTGCTGTTGGTGTTGCCTGCTAGGTCAGTGCAGCTGATGGACCAGTTGTCTGAGCCTACTGGAAGTCCTGTGACGTTGAATGAGGTCGCCGTGTTGTTGGCTACGGTTGCGTTGGTCTGGTTGAGGACTCCGTTGATGTACAATGAGCAGTTCGCTGTCGGTGATGAGGACGTGTAGTTGAAGGTGAAGGTCTGGTTGGTGGAATTGAGATAAGCGTTTGGACCTGGGCTGACGAAGTTGATCGTTGGGGCGGTTGTGATGAGGGTGAAGTTCCTGGTCGTGCTGCTGTTGGTGTTGCCTGCGAGGTCAGTGCAGCTGATGGACCAGTTGTCTGAGCCTACTGGAAGTCCTGTGACGTTGAATGAGGTCGCCGTGTTGTTGGCTACGGTTGCGTTGGTCTGGTTGAGGACTCCGTTGATGAACAAGGAGCAGTTCGCTGTCGGTGATGAGGATGTGTAGTTGAAGGTGAAGGTCTGGTTCGTGGAATTCAGGTATGCATTGGCTGCTGGGCTGACGAAGTTGATTGTTGGGGCGGTCGTGATGAGGGTGAAGTTCCTGGTCGTGCTGCTGTTGGTGTTGCCAGCTAGGTCAGTGCAGCTGATGGACCAGTTGTCTGAGCCTACTGGAAGGCCTGTGACGTTGAAGGCGGTGTTGGTGTTGTTGAGGGTGCTGGAATTGGTCTGGTTGAGGACTCCGTTGATGTACAAGGAGCAGTTCGCTGTCGGTGATGAGGACGTGTAGTTGAAGGTGAAGGTCTGGTTGGTGGAATTGAGATAAGCGTTTGGACCTGGGCTGACGAAGTTGATCGTTGGGGCGACTGTGAATATCGTGAAGTTCCTAACGGCACTGCTGCCTGTGTTGTTGGCACTGTTTTTGCATTGGACATACCAGAAGTGGTTTCCATCGGCTATGCCGTTGATCGTGAAGAGGGTAGCGGTGTTGTTGCTGGTCGAGGCGTTGGTCTGGTTGAGGATATTATCCAAGAAGATGGAACAGTTCATTGTAGTGGATAGATTGTCTGTCGCAGTGAAATTGAATGTCACTGAAGAAGAGTTCTTGACGGAGTTATTGACCGGAGAGTTCAACGTAACGACCGGAGTGCTGTTGAATTCAAGGATGCCGTAGATATTACCTGCACTTGGCACGAGGTTGGCTATCGAGAGATCGTGATTCGTAGTGTCAGGAGTGCCGTTCTGGAGCGACCATGAGCCGTTATAGAGGAATAGGTCTAGCAAGCTTTCATTGTAAAGGCTGAGTTCGCTCGTGGTCCAGCTCCAAACAACTCGGTCGATGCTCGGGCTACCGGCATTCGGAGATATCGTCACGAATTTCTGCGCGAAGCTGGAATATCCGAATGGTAGAGCGGATGTGTTCGATGACCAGTTGATTGTATACGATTCGCCCGAGTTCATGCTGTCGTTAATGCTCAGGTTGGTGTAGTTGTGAAGGTTATCCGATGGATTGTCGAAGACGAGGTTGGTGAGGTTGATGACCATCTGCGATCCGGAATCGTCCTGCGCAAGCATGCCCGGGCTGTCGTTTATGAGGATCATCCCTCGGACCACGGTCTGATTGGAGTTGTGGATCTGCAGGCCGGCGCCGGAACTGTTGTAGGATACGCTGCCGTTGATCAGGCATGTATTGCTGTTGTCCAGGAAGAACCCGGTCGCGTTCACGTTCGTCATGTTGTTTCCGCTGCTGGAATTGAGGACGAAACCTAGGCTGGAATTGGAGGTCGCAATGATATTCGTGAAGGTGTTGTTTGTAGAGGAAGATATCAGATATATACCGTAGCCCGAATTTGAGATCCCCGTGGAATTCAAGAACGTGTTGTTGCTCGAGCCGGATATCTCCCACCCATAGCTCGAGTTGGAGGTTCCCGTGTAATTGGTGAATATGTTGTTGTTGGAAGTAACGACGACGAAGAGGCCGTAGTTCGAGTTCGAAGAACCTACACAGTTGGTTATCCTGTTGTTGGTGGAGGTAAAGGCAAGCTCGATGCCCGGGTATGAAGTGGATATACCGGTGCAGTTGATGACCGAGTTGTTGGAGTTCGTTCCAAAGAGGAGGATGCCGGCGTAGGTGTTGGAAATGCCGGTAGAGTTTATGATTGAATTGTTGTTGTAGCCCACGTAGATGCCAGCGCCAGTGTTACCGCTAGCATTGGACACCCCAATGGAGTTGATGACCGTGTCGTTGGCGGATCCTGCATCCAAGGTGATGCCGTTGGCTCCGGTGGAATTCCCGGATGAATTGGCAATCGTGTCGTTGGAGCTTGAAGCGAGGTAGATGCCTCCGCTGGGGTCGTTGAATGCGCTGTCGTTGATGATGTTGCTGTTGTTTGACTGGTAGACGTAGATGCCGTAGGTGTAATTCGATATCCCGAGGCAGTTCTTCACAGTGACGTTCTTGATGGAACCGTTCAGCAGGATAGCGTAGGTCGTGCCGGAGACGTTGTTGGTGATATTATGGCCATTGCAATCCAAGGTAACGTTGGATCCGGTGATCTTAACGCAGGCAGTCCCAGCTATCGGAGCTGCTGAAATGTTCGCACCCACAAGGTTGTTGGCCAGGGTGTATGGGTTGCCTGCCGAGCTGCTGATGTTCTGGCAGCCTGTGACGGATGCCGAGAATGAAACGCCGGCCAGTAAGGCCAAAGCTATGATTAGTATCAGTGTTTTTTTAACCATCAAACACTACACCGCCCCCGATACATAGCTAATAGGTCCTTAGATGAGGTTTATATATAGTTAAGTATGTCCACAGCAGCGACAAGTGGGGTATAAAAATCCTACGACCTGATTACTTCTCCACGGGGTCGTGAGGTAACCTGGTATCCTGCAAGCTTGGGGTGCTTGTTATCTGAGAAAACTTTTTAGTTAAAACGACTGAAAAGTCTTCAGAAATTCAACCGCCTGATTACCAATACCTGCGATCAGACGGAATACATCTCAGCGACCCCATTTTTTCCCAATATCGGGAAAAACAATCAGGAGGAATGAGAAAATGACTGACAAATCCGGAATGCCTGTGAAACAGGAAGTGCTATTGGAAGCGGGCGTGCATATAGGCACCAAGATCAGGACCAACGACATGCGCAACTACATATTCAAGAGGCGCGACGACGGTCTGTACATCCTCGATCTGCGCAAAAGCGCGGAGAGGCTGATGGATGCGGCGAAGATGCTCGCGAAATACCAGCCCCAGGACATCTGGGTCGTGGCATCGCGTGTGTATTCCAGCAACCCGGCGAGCAAGTTCGCCGAGCTGACCGGCGCGAACATCGTGAGGGGTCGATTCGTCCCGGGGACGATGACCAACATGAACATAAAGGGGTTCATGGAGCCGAAGATCCTGCTCGTGTGCGACCCGAAAGGCGAGCATGAGGCCATCGCGGAGAGCGCGAAGAACGGCGTCCCTGTGATAGCATTGTGCGATACGGACAATGACACCAAGTTCATAGACCTCGTGATCCCGATAAACAACAAGGGCAAGCGCTCGCTGGCGCTCATCTTCTTCATCCTCTCTAGGGAACTCCTGATGAGCCAGGGGAAGATCAAATCGTACGAGGAGTTCACCCACGACATAGGGTATTTCGAGCAGCTTCTCGCGGAAGAGAAGAAAGCGCCTGAGACAGTCGAGGCAGCACCGGCCGAGCCGGAAAGCGTAGAAGCCGCGCAGCAGCCCGCCGCCGAAGCCAAGGCGGAGCCCGCGCAGGAAAAAGCGCCTGAGCAGGCTGAAGAGAAACCTAAGAAGAAGCACGAGAAGAAAGAGGAATAATTTTTCTATTTTTTTCTTTTCTGATTTATCCGACTGCATGCATCCCTGATCCTGCCGCTATCCCTTCAGTTCACCAGATCTTCGGCCTAGCCCGTGGAGTTCGTCGAATTCTTGGAAGCCTCGTAGAGGGCGAAGGCATCCTGGCAGCTGAGCTTCTCGTTGGCAGTAGCTATATTGTCGCAGATGGACACATTGCCGCTCAGCTTCGCAGACGCGGTATAGCATTCGTCCTGCCAATCGACGTTCACGACCCCTTCGCAGTTCTGCCAGCTCAGATTCTGGTTTGAATAGAGGATGGCGCCCTCGTAGCATGTGTCGCGCTGGGTGAGCGCGAACGTGATGACCTGGCAATCAGCCGGATTACCGAACTTCTTGGCCATAGCGAATGCGCAGGCGAATTTGCTCGATGTCGCCAGGGGGTCTATATTGGTGCAGCCGGCCGTATCACCGGTGGCGAGCGAATAGTTCGTGTAGCATGACCAAAGTGAATTGGTGGATAGCGAATCCGAATCGCATATGCTGAGGTTCTTGAGCGTCTCGGCGAAATACGACAAGCATGCGAGCGAATAGAGGTTGTCTCCGGGTATCTGCTCGCAGATGATCGGGTTGGCCCTGTAGATGGCGTAAAGCTCGTAGCAATAGTTCCTCGGGGAATCAGAAGGGAGGCTTACGCAGTTGTCCTCCATGAGCGTGGCGGATATGCATGCGCTGGATTCGGCCGGGTTCGTCAACACGCTGCAAGCGGATGAGTTTCCGGTCGTCATGCTATAGTTCATCAAGCATCGGAGATCTCCGGCGCATTCTGCAGGATCCTTGTCCCTGAGAGCCTCGCAGATGTTCTTGTCTTGCGCAGAAGAGCACGTTTCGAAAAGCCCGAGGCATTGGCCTTGATTGGACATCAGGCTGCAAAGGCTGCTGTCGTTATCCGCTGATGCGAACTTGAGCAGGCAGGCATCCTTAGCCCCTTGGTCAGAAACCGCCTTGCACGCGTCCAGCGATACATTGGACAATTGCAGACTGCAGCTCTCGGATATGGTTATATTATTGATGAGCTGGCACTCGGAGAAATTCATCCCGCGAAGCGCTGCGGCCAGATGGCACTGGTCATCGCATGAGGTGTTGTTCGCTACTGTGACGTTCTGCGGCGGGATCGGCACTGTCTGGTTGGTCTGGTTGACCGGAGGCTGCGTCGGAACTACGCTCTTGTTCATTATCACAAGGAAAAGAGCCCCTCCCATGACGACGATGGCCACGAGCAGGGCTGCGATCAGGAGAATAGTCCTCTTCCCTTCAGTATTATCATTCGCAGTAGGTTTGAACGACCTTGTTCCTTTTGCCATGACGCAATATGGAAACGGCAAATTTATTAATGGCATTATAGTTGCGCTGATAATTTATGTGCCGTCATGGATTTCGTAAAAGAAGAACTGATGTGTTCCAGGAACGCAGAGGAGGAATCAAACGTATAAAAACTGTTCGCTCGAACCAATTAACCCTGCTTCCTTGAACGAGGCGTTCAGGAAGCGAATATTCTCCAGCCCGGAAGGGTTGAAGACCAAAAGAGTGGGAGGCGGGGCGGAGCCATCTCGGTGTACCGCCCCACTTCATTTTACCGAATCCGCTGAGAAACCTTTAAAAATATCTCGCATTAAAGGAATTCTGCCTTTTTCTAAAGGTATGAAAGCTTCAGATCAATGGAGGTTATGAATATGGCAAAGAAAGAGCACCTGAACCTAGTGTTTATTGGCCACGTCGATGCAGGAAAGTCGACCAGTGTCGGTAGGATACTGTACGAGACCGGAGCTATCTCCGAGCAGACCTTGAACAAGCTCAAGGAGGAAGCGGCCAAGGTCGGCAAAGCTACCTTCGAGTTCGCGTTCGTCATGGACGCGCTCAAGGAAGAGCGTGAACGCGGTGTTACTATAGATATCGCGCACAGGGAATTCGAGACGCCTAAATACTACTGCACGATCATCGATGCGCCCGGCCACCGGGACTTCATTAAGAACATGATCACAGGTGCCAGCCAGGCAGACGCCGCGGTGCTGGTCGTATCAGTCAAGGACGGCATACAGCCGCAGACCAAGGAGCACGCGTTCCTCGCGAAAGTGCTCGGTATCAGCCAGATCGCGGTGAACATGAACAAGATGGACGCCGTAGGCTACAAGAAAGAGGAGTACGACAAGGTCAAGGCAGAGCTCGAGAAGCTGCTCAAGGGCATAGGATACAACCCGGCGAACGTCGCGTTCGTCCCGTGCTCTGGATACGCAGGAGCGAACCTCACGAAGAAATCGCCGGACATGCCATGGTACACCGGCCCTACGCTGATGGAAGTCATCGACACATTCAAGGTGCCTCCGAAGCCGGTCGACAAGGCGCTCAGACTACCGATCCAGGACGTATTCACTATCACCGGCCACGGAACGGTCCCGGTCGGAAGGGTGGAGAGCGGAAAGCTCAAGCCGAACGACGCGGTCATCGTAATGCCCTCAGGAGTGAAGGGCGAGGTCAAGAAGATCGAGATGCACCACCAGGAGCTGACAGAAGCTGTCCCTGGAGACAACGTCGGTTTCAACCTCAAAGGCGTGGACAAGAAGGACATAAAGAGGGGAGATGTTATAGGCCCGGCGAACGCCCCGCCGACGGTCGCGGCAGACTTCACGGCCCAGATAGTGGTCCTGAACCACCCGACGGCAATTTCGGTCGGATACACCCCGGTCTTCCACATCCACACCGCGCAGTTCGCAGGAAAGATAATCGAGCTGCTGGAGAAGAAGGACCCGAAGACAGGGCAGACCGCGCAGGCTAAACCAGACTTCATCAAGACCGGCGATATCGCCATCGTGAAGATCCAGCCCCTGAAGGCGGTGGTCATAGAGAAATTCGCCGACTTCCCGGCCTTGGGAAGGTTCGCTCTCCGTGACATGGGCCAGACGGTCGCAGCAGGTGTCGTGCTCAACGTGACACCGAAAGCGGCACAATAATTTTTTTATTTTCTCTTATTTTCCTTATATCCTCTTCCTAGTGATGATGAATATGGCCAACAAACTCAGAAGGTATGCTAGAAATGCAGCTATCGTGACCGGAGCGATCGCGGCATTCACGGGGTTCAGTTTTGTGATGGGCAAGGTCAGACAATTAGACGAACAGGATGAATTCCGCACTTCATCACAACGATTCAAAGCAGCACCGGAGATACCATCCAGTTCCGATATCGCCAAAGCAGAGATTCTTGGCAAATACGATGAAGCGGGCATAGGATACGCCAGGCTTGGTATGGCGGATGATGCGCAGAGGATGGCCAGGAAATGCCCGACCGAAGAATGCAGGGGCAGGATCAAGAGGGCTCTCTGGACATATGCCCCCGAGACATCTGCGAAAAGCGAATGATTTTTTCATTTCGGATTTTCACTTATTCGTTATCGACTACCGCGACACCGGAGCATCTGGACCAGAGGATATACGCATCGATATCATGCCGGTAATCGTAGATGTCCTGGCGGCCGATGGAGCCGAACCATCCGTGCTGGGTCAGACCCCTCTTCTTGAGCTCCGCACCCACTCTTGGAGGCAGGAAACCCTCGAATTCGTCGAGATGCCTCATGTGCGAGAATCTGGCGTTCGGATTTTCGATCGCCTCGCTATCCGGTATCCTGCCCCCCATCAGCGCGAAACCATCCGCATCGACAGAATTGGTCAGGCCGTTCGGCCTCAATACGTCCTTGAATGTGATATCCTTTTCCGGATTGATACCATCGGCTGGAGAGACTCCGTAGATGATGAGGTCTGATCGATTCTCGATGACCCTGAGATCTAGTTTCGAATTCCTGATGATCCCCATCCCAGTCGCATCTTTCAATCTCCCTTCTTTCCTGTCGCTAAAGAAAACTTTCTCATCTGCGATATTAGTAAAATCCAGAATGGCCACGAGCATTCTCTCGGTCCTATCGGGATTGGTGATCTTCTCAATCCATACAAGTTTTGACCCGACCGCGAGATCCGGTTTTATATCGAAGCCCTTCGGATAGAAGCCGAATTGGTCGCTCCTCCACCAGTGCTCCCGGTTCTCTATGGATGCCCAGGAGCCGTTCTTGAGCGCATCGTCGTATTCGCGAACGAGCATGATCCCTTCATGCTCAGGGGCGAAGACCCCGCTTTTATGCAGAGTGAGAGTCTGCGCCTGCGTGAAAAGCCCTGGCAAGGCCCGGATACGTCTCCCGTCGCTGAGCTTGTTCTCCGGCTTCTGTGAGATGGTTAACATGGGTCGACCTCATCATATGATGATAATGGAGCGGATGTCCTTAAATACATGGCTTTTGCCACAAGCATGCCATGGCTCTTTCTGCATTCATAGCACGCGAGCAAGCCCGTAACCCAGGGAAAAGATGAAAAGAGTTATTCTTTATCCGCGGCTCGCTCGACCACGGCCACCCCGGAATCTTTGGACCAGTCTTCGAAGGCACCGATGACACGCCTCCAGCAGCCAAGGTCGTAGCGGGTCAGGGAACCATGCCATCCGGTCGCTCCATCACAGAAATTAGTTTTTACGTTGCCGTATCTTGCATCCCGATCATGACGCGTGCTTCGCTTGCTCGCTATCGGCAGGCCAGTTTTATCGGGTATTGCCCAGCCATCTCCCACAAAGTCAACTACCATGATTCTTCCTTTGACTGCTCCGGGGTCGACAACCGAAACCTCAAACAAGCCGCTATCCTTTTGTTCTATTTTCAACAGGTCTATCGAGTCATAGACCCCCATGCCAACTGCATTCCGCAGGCTGATCACTTTGCCCTTAACTTTCACCGGGATATCAGGGATCAGTTTATTGTAAGTAATGCCATTCTCGATCCAGACGATCTCCTTGCCAAGCGGGGCATCATGGTCTTTTTGATAAAACCCGAATTGACGGCATCTCCACCAGTGATTTGGATTCACCTTTTGGTATGCGCCTGATTGGAGCGACTGATCCTGCTCTCTGACAGACATGACGCTTTCTGGAGGGAGTAAAAGTCTACCGAGCCTGAACATATCAGACTGTGTGAATGTATTTTTTTTCCCGTCTGACAGAGCTCTCATTTCTCTGCCATCCGACAACATTGGTTTGACGAGCATGATTGCACCTAATTATTGGTAGGTCTATTGTGGTATTTTATCCTTAAAAGCATATCGTTTGCCACAACAGGTCGGCATGTGGGTTTAGCGTCAAAAACCAGGCATGAATAATTATTATTTTCATAATTATTATGAATATAATAAAGATGACGAATTCTCAAAATCAGGAATCGCTTCAGATCATCCCTTTCAGCGTCTCGGCGATCTCCTTGGCATCGAACGTGCCTTTGGTCTCCTGCATCACCTTACCAACCAAAAAGAACAATGACTTCTGGTTGCCGGCCTTGAAATCGGTTACCGCTTTTTCGTTCTCCTTCACAGCCTTCATGCACGCATCCTTCAACGCTGCGGAGTCTGCGCTCTTCATCAGACCGGAGCTCAGAGCTATTATCCCAGGAGCCCCAACATTGCCGTTGAGCATCTTTATGAGTATCTGGTCTGTTGCCTTGTCGGTTATCGAACCGGAAGAGAAAAGATCATAGAGCTCGCCTATGCGCTCCGCGGTGAGGCCGCTCTTCCTGAAAGCTAGGTTGCCGTAGTTCAATTGCCTTCTGAGCGGCCCGCGCATCCAGTTCGCGAATTTCTGGGCTTCGAACTTGCCGACCGCGCTCTCGTAGGCGTCCGCGAACTCCCTCTCGATCACCAGGACAGATGCGTCATCCTTGTTTATCTTGTACTGATTGGACAGACGCTCCGCCCTAGTGTCGGGGAGCTCTGCGACCTCCTTCTCAACACCCCGCCATTCCTCCTTGCTTATCAGCACCGGTGGTATGTCCGGGTCCGGGACGTAGCGGTAATCGTCCGCTGTCTCCTTCTTCCTCATCCTGACCGTGATGCCGCTGTTCTCGTCGAAATGCCTGGTCTCCTGGACTATCGGCATGCCCTGCTCGACTTGGGTCTGCTGCCTCTTTATTTCGAAAGTCAATGCATCGAAGACGTTGGAGAACGAGTTGATGTTCTTGATCTCCACACGCGCGCCTCCCTGGATGCTCACGTTGGAATCCGCGCGCATGTTCCCCACTTCATCTTTTATCAGGTCGAAGTAGCGGAGGTAGTGCTCGAGCTTGCCCAGGAAATCCCTGGCGTCCTGCGGGCTCTTCATGTCCGGAGCCGTGACGATCTCCGCGAGCGGTATGCCGCTCCGGTTGTAGTCCACGAACCCTTCTTTCAGTTCGTACCGGCCGGGGTCCTCCTCGAAATGGACCTCCCAGATGCCGATACCGTTGAATTTCCCGCTTTTGGCGAGCGGCTTGGACGTCCTCTGGTAACCGGACGGTAGGTCCGGATAGAAATAATGCTTCCTCTGCACAAACACGGGCTTGTCGAGCTCAGGCTTGGCACCTACCATAGCCGCTATCTTGAGCGCGTTCCTGATCGCCCTCCCGTTTGCCGCCATCGGCTTGCCGCCGGGCTGCCCTGAGCATATTGGGCAGATGTTGGAGTTAGGCTGGGCGCTGCCGTAGTCTGTCTTGCACGTGCAGAACAGCTTCGAATCCGTGTTGAGCTGGACGTGTATCTCCAGCCCGATCATGACTTCCATTGGTCCAACCTTTCGATCTCTTCCATGAGAGATAAAACCTTCGCATCCGAGTATCTGCCGCCCAGCACCTGCATTCCTGGCCTGAACTTGCCGACCTTGCCGAACGGCACGCTGCCTGCTGGGATTCCTGCGAGATTCGCTGGCACCGTGAGTATGTCCGCCAGGTACATCTCGAGTGGGTTGCTTATCTTCTCGCCTATCTTCCACGGGAGCACTCCCATGGTCGGGCCGAGCAGCAGGTCATGCTGGGATAATGCCGTATCGACCGCCTTCTTGAGCACTGCCCTTGCTTTCAGGGTCTTGCCGTACCAGGCGTCCTGGTATTCCTTGGTCGTGATGAACGTTCCGAGGAGCACCCTGCGCTTCACCTCGAGCCCGAACTTGTCTCCGCGCAGCTCGCTCACGCCCTCCTCCAGCATCTCTCCGTACCTCAAGCCGTCGTATTTCTGCATCGCGCTCGAGAACTCCGCGAACACTGTCAGGTAGTATATGGGAATCGCATGCTTGAGCTCGGGGATGGAGATCTCGGATATCTTGTATCCCTCCCCATCGAGCTTCTCCACGAGCGAATGGAAGCACCCCGCGATCCGCTCATCCGCGCCTTCCAAGAACTCCTTTGGTATCGCTATGGATGGCTTTCCCTTGGATGCGAGATCGATGGTTTTCGGGGAAGATGAAGTCGTCTGGTCCCTCTCGTCGCTGCCTGCGATGACCGAGAGCATGAGCTTGGTATCCGAAACGTTTCTTGCGAGCGGGCCTATCTGGTCCAGGCTCATGGCCATGTCGGATAATCCATACCTCGGGACCAGCCCGTAGGTCGGCTTCATGCCAACCACTCCGCAGAACGAGGCAGGGCATCTTATGGAGCCGCCCGTATCGGAGCCGAGCGCGATGTCCGCGAATCCGGCCGCGACCGAAGCCGCGCTCCCGCCGCTGCTGCCGCCCGGGACGTAATCCGGATCGAGCGGGTTTTTCGTTCTCATGATAGCGCTCGAAGTCGTGTCGCTCCCGCAAGCGAACTCGTCCAGGTTAGCGCTGCCGATTATGATTCCGTCCTCGGCTTCTATGCGCTCGACCACCGCTGCGTCGTACGGCGCAGTATACCTCTCGAGCATCTTGGAGCCGCACGTCAAACGCTTGCCCTTGCGCGCGATGTTGTTCTTTATCGCGATGGCCTTGCCTGCGAGCCGGCCGGGTTTCTTGCCTGAGTCAAGCTCTTTCGCTTTCGCCAGGGCCTCCTTCTCGTACAGCTCTATGAAAGCCCCGATATCCTTGTCCTCGGCCTTGATCTTCTCCAGGAGGCTTGAGATGCGCTGCGTGTGGGTCATGCCATCAGTCCATGGATTTCGGCGCCACGAGCAGCCTGCCTTCCTTCCTTGCGAACTGGGAGACTATGGCGTCGGCTACCTTGCGGTCATTCGGGCGGTCCTCCCGCCTTTTTCCGGAACCGCCTGCGACATAGAAGAGCGGCTCGCCTCCTGAACCCAGATCGCTTATGCTGGAGAAGTAATCGAACATGCTCGAGAACTCGGTCTCGAGCCTGGATACTTCGGCTTCGCTGAGCCGCACCCTCGAGAGCTCTGCCATCTTCCTGACCAGGTCCTTGTCGATCTTCATCGTTCCACCTAAGGATTCATCCTGTGCTTGTCCCTCGGGAACATTATCGCTTCACGGATGTTCTCGAGCCCGCAAACAGCCATGGTGAGCCTATCCAGCCCTATGGACCATCCCGCGTGCGGCGGAGCCCCTAGGCGGAAGGCGTCCGTGTATGATTTGAAATAAGCGGGATTCATGCCGCGCGCTGCGATCTGCTTCTCGAGCAGCTCCGGGGCATGGATGCGCTGGGCGCCAGAGCATATCTCCATGCCGCGGTAGATTATGTCGTAGGACTTGCAGAGGGTGGGGTTGTCCTCGTAAGGCATGGAGTAGAACGCCCTCACCGATGTGGGATAGTCCTTGATTATGACAGCTTCGCTTCCCACAAGCTGGCAGATTTTCGCCTCCTGCTCCTTGGAGAAATCATGGCCGAACCGGATCCTGTCACCGTCCGCGGCGAGCATCTCCACGAGTTCCGTGTAAGACTTGACCGGGATCTGCGCGGGAAGGGCGAACTCCTTCCCCAATACCTTGAAATCGGCTGCGTTCTTCTCCTTCAGTCGGCCGAGCATGCTGAGGAACACCCTTGAAAGGATCGCGATCGCGTCTTTGTCTGTAGCGAACGCCATCTCGATATCCATCTGGGTTATCTCATTGATGTGGAACGGGCCCTCATGCTTCTCGGCACGGAAGACCGGCGTGGTCATGAAGACCCTCTCCATGCCGCCTATCACCGCGAGCTGCTTGTAGAACTGCGGGCTCTGACCCAGGAACGCGGGCTTGTCGAAATAGTCGAGCTTGAAGAGCTGGGCGCCCCCTTCGGTCGCGGTGGAGACTATGCATGCCGGGTTTATCTCCTCGAATCCGAGCCTGAGGAGCTCCTCCCTGAACCCCGTCTCGAGCGAAGCGCGGATGTTGAAGACCGCCCTCGTCTTCTCGCACCTGAAATCCAGCGAGCGGTTGTCCAGCCGGACATTGAGCCCCGGCTCGTTCTTCTGGTCCGGATAGAAGGCGGGGATCTGATATACCTTGCCCAGGACGCTCACGCTTTCGGCTTCCAGCTCTATGCCGCTCGGGGCCCTGGAATCCTTCTTTATCTTGCCTTTCACCTGTATGGCTGATTCCCGCTCCAGCCTCTCGAGCTTGAAGGGTATCTTGACCTGGAGCTTCCCGGTCCCATCCCTTAGGATGATGAATGCGAGCGCGCCCATCTCCCTGAAGGCGTGCACCCAGCCGGCCACGGTCAGGGTCTTGCCTACATCCTTCTCGCTTATCGCGCCGATGTAGCGCTCCTTGAGAGAAGTGGACGTGGCTGGATCGCGCTCTTCCTGCGGATTCTGCATAATGAATTTTCACCTGTATTAGCAAGGGGGATAATGCCTACTAAATATTTTTAATGGGCTGTAATCCCGATAAAACAGGTCATTCTGTCTTGTGCTGGATGCCCATGGCCATGTTCTTAGCGGCTATCATGTCGTCCGTTATCTCCATGAGGTCGTCCACGTATTCCGCTATCCGTATGCACCTTTCCAGGATCCCCTTCGTCGCATCCCTTCTCTTCCTGTCCTCCTCTTTCTCGGATTGCGAATAGAGCCTGGCCAGCTTCCTCTTGCAGTCGCTGTTCAAGTCGTGCATCTCCTCCGAGGATTTCTCCGCGAAGAATCCTTCCATCGCTTTCTCGTAAATCGCCCCCACCAGGGATAGCGCTTCGGCAGTATGCTTTTTGTCGCTCCCTCCAGGAAGCTCCCTCGCGATACATTCGGCATGGTCCGATATCCGCTCGATGCTTTTCGCGGCCAGGGCCTTGCTTATCGTGAGTGCAGGCCTCATGTTCTCCATGCTGAGCGCCCGGAGCAGCAGCATGTAGAGCCGATCGATCTCCTTCTCGCGCCGCTCCACCTCGTTCTTCAGCTCGGCCTCCCCCACCCTCATACGGGAGCAGAGCTGGATGAGCGTCATGCATCCGGTGTGCATCCGCCTCAGCAGTGCGTCTATGCTTATGTTCTTGTCCTTATAGAATATGTCCAGCGTTATCTCGTCGCTCTTCTCCTCCGAGATCTCCACACCGCTGAGCATGAGCCTTGCCTCTTCGGCCACTGTCGCGCTATTGTCCCCCTTGAGAACGATCTTGTTCGCGCCAGCGAGATATGCCGAGATTATCCTCTGCAGGTTGCTTTCAACGTTTTTCGAGCTGTGTATGCGGGCCACGTAATCCTCGTTTCTGGATCGTATGCTCAGCGTGAGCGAAGCGTCTTCGTTCTCGTTTATCGCCGCTTCGGTCCCGGCCTTTATGCCGTTCCTATCAGCCCAGCTCTTCGGCAGCGATATTATGTACGTCGATTTTCCGGTTTTCTGGATTCTGCGGTATTCCATGCCACTCACTTTCCTATAGACCCTCTCATGATATATATTCCTATTGTCATAAATATATTCTATATGGATTAGGTATATAAATACCGACCAGGCTCTCATCCATCTGGGGTGATGTAATGGAAGAATACATCAGGAACATGTGCGAATTTTATGGGGTTTGGAACGGAGAAAGCTCCAGGGACTGGTTCTGCAAGGGCGACGGGGAATGAGCACGGCGATCGAGATCATGCTCCGCGACTTCAAGATCACACGCAGGGAGGCCGCCTTGTATATCGCTTTGCTGGAAAATGGGAGCATGGACTTCGCTGCCGCGGCAAAAAAAGCCGGCATTCATAAGGACCAAGCCAAGGTCGCGCTGGAAAGACTTTCGGAAAAGAGATTCGTAGACCGCAGTTCGCATGACGGCAGATATGCCGCAAAAGACCCGCTCGAATTGAAGCGGATGCTCAAGAAAAAAGAATTGACTTTCATGCTTTTCAATCATAGCAGCCTGCCTTGAACAAGCCGCCCTATGCCAATTCTTTTATTCGTTGTCAGCGTAAGCCGGGAGTATGATAACCAACATAGGGACCATACTCAATCAGAAGCTCGAGGGGAAGGATGTCGCGCTCCGCGGCTGGGTGCACAGGCACCGGGTCAGCGGGAACATGGCCTTCATAGTGATGAGGGACCCGACAGGCATAATCCAGCTCGCAATCAAGAAGGACAAGGTGAGCGAGAAGGACTGGAAGGACGCGAACAACGCATACGTCGAGAGCTCATTCACCGTGGAAGGGCGCGTGAAGAAAGATGATAGGGCGCCTGGCGGATACGAGATCGAGGCCTGCGCATACACGCTCATATCGCAGGGGGAGCCGTTCCCCATATCCAAGGACCTCTCGGAAGAGTTCCTCCTGGACGTACGGCATCTGTGGATGCGCTCCCAGAAGATGACGAACATCATGAAGGCGCGCCACCATATAGTGAACTACCTGCGCGAGTTCTTCGAGACGGAAGGGTTCTACGAGCTCGCGCCTCCGATTATAACCCGCTCCGGCTGCGAAGGCGGCTCGACGCTCTTCGAGGTCGATTATTTCGGGGAGAAATCGTATCTGACGCAGAGCTCGCAGATGTACGCCGAGGTGTTCATATTCGGGCTCGGGAAGGTGTATGTCCTCGCGCCATCGTTCCGCGCCGAGAAATCCCGCACCATCCGGCACCTCGCCGAATACTGGCATCTCGAGCCCGAGATGGCTTTCTACGACTGGAAGATGAACATGGATTTGCAGGAGGCCATGGTGAAATACGTCTGCGGCAAGATGGTGGATTCCCAATCGGAGATATTGAAGGCTTGCGGCAGGGACCCCGAGGACCTGCGCGCCACGATAGAGAAGCCGTTCGAGCGGATGGATTACGCTGCCGCGGTCGAGCAGGTGAACGAGCTCGGAGGCAAGATGGAGTGGGGCCAGGATTTCGGAGCTGACGAGGAAGCGCTGCTCACCAAAGGCGCTCCCGCTCCGATGTTCGTGACCAGGTTCCCCAAGGAGATAAAGGCGTTCTACATGAAGGAGGACCCGTCCGATCCGGAAGTCGTGCTCAACGATGACCTCCTCGCTCCAGCCGGCCATGGCGAGATAATAGGAGGCAGCGAGAGGATCTGGCATTACGACGAGCTGATCGCCCGCATGAAGGAGCAGAACCTCAAGATCGAGGATTACCAGTGGTATATCGACCTCAGGAAATACGGGAGCGTGCCGCATTCCGGTTTCGGGCTCGGGATAGAGCGCCTTGTCAAATGGACGCTGAACCTGGACCATATCAGGGACGCGATACCGTTCCCGCGGACGATAAACAGATGCTACCCCTGAATCATTTCAGGTATTTCTCTTCGACGTCGGGATGCTCTACGAGCGCGCGGAATCCCCTGACCGGGTCGTAGCCCCGCTTTTCACCAGGGTTGAGATGGACGTTCCAAACCCTTAGCTCGTGCTCTGTCCTCGAAAGACCGTCTAAGCCTTTTGTGGGGTCTTCCATGACATGCCTCATCCACAATTCGATATCGTAAATCTGATTCCCGGCCCCGGAACGGGTCAACGCCAATAGCAGGACACGAGGGACATCCACGTGGTGACCGAATGTCTGGCTCCCCTGATTAAGCGGGGATTCGTCCAGATCAAAAGGGTTCCGATCCAGATTGAACTCCAGCTCCCCGGTTTCATCTCTCAGTTTGATCCTGTATTCTCCCCTTGCAGGCCACCACCTGGCTCTCGGAAGATAGATCTTGTCGTTCACCTCGACGCGCCCGATATCGGAGCGTATGTCCGCCAGAGACTCTGCCGCCCAATCGATGCGCGGTTCAGGGACGTAAAATTTCCGGTCCTCTGGCTTTGTGGCGATTCTCACGTCCTTATAATGATCCCAAACCCTTGCGATTGCCCTTACTCCCCAAATTTTCGTCTGGCTCCGTATTATCTGCATTCGGGATCACTTGGGTGATACTGCTTCAGGACGTACTGAAGTGACGCGGCTCGCTCTCGGAACATAGCCTTCTTCACGTATCTTGGCAGATATTTCCCAGACCCTCGCTTCTATCGCGTTGGGAGATACGGGAGTCGGCCGGCTCGGTGCGATCCAGACTCCATAGTCTACGCCATTCGCTGCGTCTAACATGCATCCCATCCTCAAAGCGATGTCGTAGATGCTTCTTTCCTCTTGTACCGGGACCAATTTAGCGAGCAGGATGCGCGGGCCACCGGGTTTGGTGCCGGATTTACCGATTTCTAATCGGCCGCTATTCCTGGGCCTATCGACATTCAATACGACAACCCCGGTCATATCTGTGAGCTTGATCCTGGCATCTGAATTGTTCGCAGGAACCCATCTCGCCCAGGGGAGAAAAACCGTGTCGCAGGGTTCGACGTACCCGATATTCTTGAGCAGATCGGCCAGCGAACCGGCCCTCCACTTGATGGTCGGTTGCGGCTGGAGAAATCTCCGCTCTTCTGGCGGGGTGATTATCCGCACGTCCTTGTAATGATCCCAACGCTCCGCGATCGCTTTTGCTATCGGGTTTTTCATCTTGCTCCGTATCATTTGCATAATAATGTTTATTCTACGACAGGTTATAAAACATAAGGGATACAGCGGATTCGCATCTCAACCGTGGTCATAGATTAATGGATATGTTTAATAATCGTTTCAGGCATGGAGTTTCACTATGGGCGGGTTCAAAGATACAACGATCTTAGCGTTTGCACGAGTATTGCCGAATTTTGACGATGGGAACCTAAGGACAATCTACGAACCGGTTTCCCACACTTTGATAGGGAAAAGATTATTCGAGATGGGTGTCGGAAGGAAAGCGCGGGAAGAGATAATCGGAGTGCTTGAAGCCATACTGGAAGCGAATCCGGCCATAGTACATTCCTCAGATGGCATGTACAGCAGGATGGAACACTTGACATCTATACAATGGAAGAATGGCGTGGTCAATGAACGTGCCAGGAAGCTGTTTTCCAGGATCCCCAAGGGTCTGGTCAAGACTATGATCGGACAATCATTAGATATAATCAGAAGGTCGAAACCGCAGGTTCTGGTCGGCTTGTCAGAAGAAGAGAAGATGGCCAGGTCAGACTACTATCCGACCATCGCATATGTCGAGACGTCTGCATGCAATAGGGGGTGCGGTCACTGCGCTTCTATGGCGACGCCGGACCTTGCCAACATAGCCTTCGATGAGATCGTCAGGGGGTTTGAGAGATTGCCTCCATCTTCTAGGGGAGTGCTATTCACCGCCGGAGAGCCACTCAGGTGGACAGGCACGCACAAAGGAAAACCAGTGAATCTGGGCGATGCGTTCCGGTATCTCCTGGAGAGGTTCCCTGGCATCAGTATGCTCACCGCCGGGACGTCAGGCATCAATTTCGATGATCCTTTGGAAGCAGCGGCCGCGATTGCCCTGGCGAAGACACCGGATCACATTAAACAGAAAATCCATCTGCTCATCAGCCTGAGCGACTACCCTCATTTCAGGATGGACGGTATAAATGGGATAGAAGCTGCGAGAAAAGCGCAGAGGGAGACGATCAGATTCGCCCTTGAGAACGGATTCCGGATGAGATTCATATCTTTCCTCACTATCAAGCAGTACGAATCCGAGATAGTCAAACCGGTTTGCCTGGAATTATTTCCGGGTTTGCATGAGAATGAGATAGAGGCGTTCAGATTCCACGGGGAACGCAGGGAAGAACGAGATAACCGTGGAAGGGCGGCTCGGGCCAAAGGATATTTCAAAGACGCGCCCCCGCTCAGGGACTGGGAAGCATGCTTGGCTTACTCGGCAATCAGAGTGCCTCCGAAAAGTAGGCTTCAGAAAATCCTCCACATGAAAAGGCTGCCCGCTGCAGTGAATCTCATGCTGTCTCCTGGTGGGGATCTCGCTCCAGGATGTTGCCTATCCCCGGCGCATCTCGCGACCATATCCAATACAGGAAAAACGTATGAGCAGATAAGAGATGATACGACCGCATTCGTGAAGAGGATCAAGCGCATGAAAATGGAAGGAAAACTCAGCTGCATGGGATGCCTGGGCACATTGGATATCCGAGACCCACGACGATTCAGGGGGATTGTCGGCCCGGAGAATGCCAAGCTGATACCGGCGGAAAAGCTGAGAATAAGATGACTTATACTATCTCAAGATACATCGGGATTGTTTCCATTCCATCGGTATCGCTTATCCAGGTCCTAAACCCTCTTTTTCTATACCAGTCCAACTTGTTTGAACGTGCATCCAAAATAAGGTACGCACAACCGATTTGCGATTTGAAATCCACTGCTGCTTTGCTTGCGAACTGAAGCATAAGCGTGCCTGCACCTCTCCCTTCTTCCTCTTTCGCAGTTGCAATCTGACCGATTTTTAGGGCCGGGAATTGGTTTGGAAACTGCTTGGGATAGAATTTGAGCTTCTTTCCGTGCAATTCCCATTCGAACCTATCGGGAAGCTTAATCGCACCCATACCCAATGTCATGAACGCAATCAGCTTATTATCGGCTTGCCTGAAAAGCAGGTAGGTGACCCCAAGATTGAGTTTTGCATATTCCAAAGCATCGTTATGAAAGAAATTATTCTGATCTTCCTCGCTTGATAAGAACGGGGCTAGTATTGATTTATGCTTCTCTTCTATTTTGGAAATATACGTATTCTCAACCGAATAGCGTCCATCCACGGATTCACCAAGAATCAGCGTATAATGAAATTGAGCTTCTTTGCTTCCTGAAGTAGCTTATCTCTTTCCGGGTTTGGCTTGGGATTCAGTATATCTGCCAGGAATACCATCGCTTCCGGAATGGACAGCTCGGTTATGTACTGTATAGGTTTTGCCATTTGCTCACAATTACTTCTGTGGTTTACCGATATATAATAATATCCTCAGGAAACATGGGGAATTAATTGAAGAAAAAGCGAATAATATAAAAAATTACTCGTCCGACGCGTACAGGAACGATTCGTTGAGCTTGTAGTCGAAGAGCTCCGCGGGCTTGAAGAATCTGTGTATCTCCTTCTCCGCGGTCTCCTTCGAGTCCGAAGCGTGTATCACGTTCCTGGACGTGCTGTTCGAGAGGTCGCCCCTTATAGTTCCGCCAGGCGCCTTTGAGGCGTTGGTCGGACCGACGATCAATCGGGTGACTTCGACGGCTTCCTTGCCCTCTATCACGACCGCGACTATCGGCTGCGCGGTTATGAACTTCTCGAGATCAGGATAGAACGGCTTGGAGACCAGGTGCGCGTAGTGCTCTTTCGAGAGCTCCTTCGTCACATGGATCATCTTGAGCCCGACTATCTTGAAGCCCTTGGCCTCGAACCTGGCGAGTATCGGCCCGATCAGGCCGCGCTGCACAGCATCCGGTTTGATAAGAAGCAAAGTCCGCTCGCGCATCTTATCACTTCTTCTTCTCGGCCTTGGCGGCATTGGCCTTGGTCTGCTGCCTGGCCATGAATTTCTTCGCTGCCTGCGTCCATTTCTGGCGCCTGCCCTCGCGGCCGAGGCTGAGGACGTTCTTCTTGCACTTGCTCGAGCAGAAGTTGAACAGCGTGCCGTCTTTCTTGACATAGATCAGACCCGTGCCTTTTTGGACGGGACCTTCGCAGAATGAACAGTTGGCCATATTTTCACCTTGCCTTTATCTCCTTGGCTTCCCTGTCAGTCTCGAGAAGGACGATGATCATCCCTTTCTTGACAGGTCCCTTGATGTTCCGCAGTATGACCCTGCCCGCGTCAGGCCCTTCCATGACCTTGCACAGGACCTGGTAAATCTCGCCGTAGACCCCGGTCTTGGCCCGGATCTCGACTATCTCAGCTGGATATCCTTCAGGCATGGGATCACTTCTTCTCTGGCTTGGGCAGCTTCTTGATTATGTCAGCGAGCTTCTCCGAAGCGCCGCCGGCATTCTCGACCGCGACCGCGGATGTCCCTACCGCTATCCCTATCGCTCCGCCGAGGTCCTTCTTGGACGGGACGAAAGCGTACGGGATGCTGTTCTCCTTGCAGAGCATCGGGATGTGGACCACGACCTCTTCGGGTGTGACATCGCCTGCCACGACCACGAACTGCGCTGTCTTGCGCTCTATCGCTTTTGTCGTCTCGTTGACGCCCTTCTTTATCTTGCCGGCATCTTTGGCGACCGAAAGCATCTCCATTATCTGGGGGACTAGTTCCTCTGGTATCTGTACATCTACATAGCTCATATCTACACCTCGATTTATGTCATCGGTTTAGACTAAAAATCGTAGAATTACTATTGATGAAGCGGGTTTAAAAGGGTTTTGAGGGCGCTTCAGAGCACCGAGCAGCTCAGCGAGCGACCCCGTTCTCCTTCTTCAGCACGCCGAAAAGCCCGCGAACCTTCTTCGCGTCATCGCATATGATGAGCACTTCCAGGCATATCCCGACATGGTGCTGGTGGATGACGGTCTTTATGCTATCC
>CAWDBH010000003.1:0-46702 GCA_963800555.1 uncultured Microcaldota archaeon
GGTGTGAAGAACACGGCTCAGAAACTGGGTTTCGCGGACACGCACGCGGCATGCAGCGAGCTCTCGCTCATCCTCGTAGAAGAGCTGATTCTGCAGGGCGTCCCTGCCATCTCCATACCTCCAGCGCTCATCATGACCCTCAAGGCAGGGCGCATATCCGCCTTCAACGCCAAGATAGTCAATGATTATCTCCAAAGCGGCTATCTTCCTGTATTATACGGAGACATGGTGCCTGATTCGGAGCTCGGCGCGTCGCCCTGCTCAGGGGACCAGATCGTGTCCTATCTGGGAAAGCAGGCCGAGATGGTCGTGCTCGCGACGGATGTGGACGGGGTGCTCGATGCCAAAGGGCAGCTCATCACGCAGATAACATCCGCCACTTCCAGGAAAGTCTCGAAGGATATCACGGACAAGAGCGGAGGGAAAGACGTCACTGGGGCGATGGCAGGCAAGATAAAGGAGCTGCTGACCATGGATACGCCGTCATACATCGTGAACGCATCGAATCCGTGCAGTTGTATCGAGGCCTTGCTCGATGGCAAGAAAACTATTTGCACGCTGGTCAGGAGATAGATTTCACTCCAGCATTAAGCACGCGCTCGCAATATCTCACTGATGAAAATCGGCATGCGCAGCGATCCGGAGTCCTTTGGTCGTAATAATGACGTCCTCTCTCTTGAAGCATTTCAGGATTATGACGGATGCCAGGAATGCCGCCAGCGACAATGCCATCGCGATCATGAGGTATATGGCGTATATCACCGTGGAGATGCGTGGGTGCAGGAAAGTGAGCGAACCCCTGGGTTCGATATGCAGGACTATCACGCTGAGCAATGCTGTGAATAGGAATACGGGTACGCCCGCGAGCACTATCCTGATGCTTTCTTCGGATAATGTGAAATTGAATATCTTATGGGAGTAATAATAGAAGAGGTATGAGAACACCACGGAAGTGACCAGGAAAGCTATAGCAGAACCCAGCATGCCGTAATACGGTATCAGCAGGATGTTGAACACGGCATTGACTAGGCAGATGAATAATACTATCTTGAGCTCGAGCTTCACCAATCTGAGCGAAGCCAACGCGACGGAGAGCAGGACCCCGATGGACTGGATCAGGAATGCCAGGGAAAAGAGCGCCATGACCAGGGAACCGCTGGCGTACGCATTGCCGTACAGCGCGTGAAGGATATCGTAAGAGAAGACGATCATGATGATAGTGGCCGGAACCATGATGAGGAGGCACCAGCGTTGCGCCGAGTTCAAGATGTCCCGTATCTTCCCATCTTTTTTCTGGGCGTAAAGCCCTGATAAGACTGGCAGGGTTATCGCTCCGATGGAATTCGGGAAGGTTGTGAACAGGAACGCTCCTGACGTCGCAATGGAACAGACCGCGACAACCTGGAGTGATGTGGCTGGCGGCGATAGGTAGCTGAGCAAGATCCTGTCCAGCGTGCCATATACGCCCCATAAGAATTGCACCGCATCGAAGATCAGCCCGAATGGTATGACCTCCTTCAATATCTCGGCATCCGAGACCTTGCGAGTGTCTTTGAGATTATATCTCAGGTACGGCCTGATGAGCGGGATGGGAGCAGATAATCGAGACCAGATAGGACAGCAGGAGCGGTACCGTGATGGTGAAATACTGACGCTCCATAATAGATGAAGAAGATGAACGTGAGCCCCAATTTAAATAGGTTCTGGATGACCTGGACCAACTGGCTCGAGAATATGTCCATCTTCGCCTGCAAGAAAGAGGTGATGAGCTGGAACACGTTGTTCAGTACCAGATACGTGGAGATCAATATCAGCGCGTTGTCCAATAAGGGGTTCTTGAGCCATGAAGCGATGGCGTTCGCGCCGAACAGCAACACGAACATCAATAGGATCCGACTGTCGTGACTATCACGAAACTCAAAAGCACCAACTCCGGCCTGCCTTCTTTTCCGAGTTCTGGGCCTCATAGAACGGCACATACCTCGAGATCGCGTTGACGAGCCCCAGGTCATCCGCTATGCCGATGAATGACACTATGCTTAGCGATAGGTAGAAAAGCCCCACGTCGTTCTGGGATGCCATGCGGGCGAGCAACTAACCAGGTAGATGAAGGATATGGCCTTGGTCCCTATGGTGCCTACGATCCCCCAGAAACTGCCTTTCGCGACCTCTTTCGAAGAAGCGTGGGGTTCCTCTGTATCCTCGTCCATAAAACCCAAAACCCGCAGATCGCCGATAGTCCCGCATCAATGTTAGTGGCTCATCGACGTAAATCCAATAATCGATAGGGCAAAAATATAATCCCATCAGTCTCGCCAAAACTCTAAGGACCTCGCAGTGGAATAGGAATATAGTGCTATGACCGGAATGGATACCATGGGCAGGATAAACCTGGCTGCCAGGAAAAGGCTGGGCTGGATAATCGCGCGGATGGGTGAGGACGCCACGCGGCGTGGTGCGGCAGTGATCAGGGCGGAAGAGGCGACCGAGGACGACCCGTTCAAGATTCTCGTCTTCACCATGCTTTCGGCGAGGACGAAAGACGATACCACTATCGATGCCGTGGAGCGGCTTTTCTGGATCGCCGACACCCCAGAAGAAGTCGCAGCTCTTCCAACCAGAAAACTCGAATCCATCCTATATGGTGTCGGTTTCTATCATGTTAAAGCGAGGCATCTGAGATCCATGTGCCGCTCTCTGTCGGATGGCGTTCCGGATACGCTCGAAGGCCTGCTCGCCCTCCCCGGAGTGGGCCGCAAGACAGCCAACATCGTCCTCGCGCGGGCTTTCGGAAAGGATACGATCGGTGTGGACGTCCATGTAAATCGAATCAGCAACCGGCTCGGCATCGTGAGCACGAAGAGACCAGAAGAAACAGAGAAAGAGCTGATGCGCATCGTCCCTAAACGCCTGCGCCGCTCGCTCAACCGTAGCTTCGTGGCGTTCGGTCAGACTGTCTGCCTGCCGAGGAATCCCAAGTGCGCGGAATGCCCGATGAACAGATCTGCTACAAGGTCGGAGTCATTTCGTGATCTTGGTGAAGAAGGAATGGAACCCGTCGGCGTTCAGCTTCCCCGTGATCTCCTGGGCCTTCGCCTGGCTTTCGGCGAGGCAGACGCAGCAGCCCCCTCCACCGCCGCCGGTCACCTTCGCGCCGAGCGCGCCGGCTTTGAGCGCGATGCTAATTATCTTGTCATTGGTCTCATCCGAGACCCCCAACTCGGCTAATAGCTCCTGATTCTCGTTCATGAGCTGGCCGACGGCCTCTATCTTGCCTCTTTCGATGGACTTCCTGCCCTCTATCGCTATCTTCATGTACTCGTCCATCAGCTGCGCAAACTCGTCCTCGTCCTTCTTCCTGAAGTCCCAAACCCGTTCCACCATCTTCGCGGTCGGACCGTATTTTCCAGTGAAGGATATCACCAAGTCCAAAGGCTTCGTGAGCTCGAGGAAAACGAATTTGCTCTCGGCCTGCGTCTTGCCCCTGGTGAATTCGACCACGCCTCCGTGGGTGGCTATGGTATTGTCTATCCCGCTCGGGTCCCCGTGAAACGCCTTCTCGCCTTGATAAGCATGCTTGTTGATCTGGTCCTTGGTAAGGTGCAACCCCTTATCGTTCGCGAACGCTTTGACGAGCGCCACGCAGAATGCCGCGGATGAGCCCAGACCCCCGTATGTAGGCAGGTCGCCGGTGAGCTTTACATCGTATTTCTCCTTTATGCCCATGCTCGAGAGCACCGCGGCTATCCCCGCGAGGCTGAACTCCTCGACGACTTTCTGGGTCGTCAATATCCTGTTCTTTTCGGAAGGTGATACCTCCACAACTGCTTGATTCGAAATCCCACCAGCGATCGCCGGAGCTCCGTGCACCACGAAATGCTCCCCGAATATTATGACCTTGCCTTGACCTGTGCATGCCATGTCTTCACCCCTTGGGCTTGCGCCCCTTCACCTTCGGCGGCTTGATGTCCGGATGAGCGTTCGTGAGCATCTCCGGGCTGGCATACGGCTTGTAGCCGAGCGTCTCGAAAACCTTGCAGATGGCATAAGCATCGCTGTCATCCGATCTGAGCTTCCCTTGAGCTCCCTCAGGCACATGCCGAGATTGCCCAGCGACCTCCTTTTCCCGGTGGTTATGGATGCCACGAGCGCATCATCCTTGGATGTTCCTGGAAATCGAAGGCCTTGTTAACGATCGTGTGGTTCACACCCGCGAGTATCCCGGCCACCTCGTAATCCTTCACGTTCTCGAGCCCGAGCTTCTTTATCGCGACCCATTGGCCGTATTTCCCTATGAATGCTATGACATCGCCCGGTTCCTCTGCCGCTGGTTTCACGGCAGTGCCTATCTTCGGCTTGAAAGCGACACCCGCCTTGACTAAGAGCGCATTGAGGAGGCAGGATTCAGCAGCAGGAAGAAGGAGCGGATCCGGGATGGTCTTCGCAAGCGAATCTTTCAGCTCTTTGGGCGGATTTGCCTCGAAGAAGCCATAGACTGCCGGGATACCGTTGCCCTGCAACCTGTCTGTTATTTCTCCGACCGCTTTTATGTTCACGCCAGCGAATCTGAACGCTTGCGGTTCGATCACAGCGCTTATGGAAATCAGGACTCCTGCGACATCCTTCATATCCTTGCCCGTGACATCGTAATTGACGCCGAGCCTGAAATCCTTGTATGCCCCGCTGAAGATTATCTCGTCCTTGTCCATTTGATCTACTCCTTGATGAATATTCGATTAATATGGAAACGGGCAGCAATAAAAAGCTAACCAATTAATTTCCGTATCAATCGCCCCTGTAGCGCAGAAGCTTTTGGGTTAATCCCAGAGTTAGCGCAACGGTAGCGCGCGTCCTTGGTAAGAAACTTTTTGAGAAAAAGTTTCATCAAAACCCTAACTAGGGTAAACCAATAAGGACGAGGTCGCGAGTTCAAATCTCGCCGGGGGCTTTTCTTTTTACCAAGTGCTTGTGCTGAAAATCGCCTTTGGTGCGATTAATTATTGGATTTACGACCTTTTTATCACAGTCGATGCTGTTTAAACCACCTTAAACAAACTTTAACCAAGTGGAAACGTATATAAATTCGGTTTTACCTAATTCCGGCATGGATGAGCGTGCAAATAGGAAATATAAGCGAATAGTCGAAATAATACACCATGTAGCCAAATGCGAAGATGATAAACTCATTCTCGTTGGTGGGACGGCGCTTGCGCTTTTTTACCTTAAGCATAGGCTAAGTATTGATTTGGATTTCATACCTGTCAGTGGCGATGAAGTTAAACTGAAAGAAATGCTGAAAGGTTGTCTCACGAAACATGGTTATCGGACAGCTCCCGCAGCTCATTGGAATCAGTTTGTAATCCATTTTGAGGATACGAGCATTAAGATAGAAATTTTTAGTTCTGAATATAAGATAAAAAAAATCGAGCAAATTCAGTTTTGGAACAAATAGCCTACCCGTAGCTTCGTTGGATGATATTCTTGAGCTTAAATTCATTGCTTATAAAAACCGAAAAGAAGCGCGGGATTTGTACGATATTTTCTGCATACTAAAAAATAAAAATCTGAATTTCGACGTAATAAGAACTCTAGTGGAGAAATCCGGGCCGCCAGTTAACGAAGCAGAATTGGAAAAATTGATAATCGATACTGATAGCTATAAGTTATACAAAGAGGTCGTGAAAAATGTTTCCAAGGCAAGCAATTAGTTACGATCAACTCCTCAAGGAAGGCCTTAGCGACAAGGAAATATCCAATATGAGCGCATCGCTCAAATTATTTCCGACCCCCTTTAAGGGAATCTACTATGTGCCAGCGAATGAAGAGAGGCGAGCTTGGTTTCTTGATAAGCCGCTTTCTATCATTACAAAAGCAACCGAACTTTTTCTTACTACGGATAAATTTTATTTTAGCTGCTCCACGGCAGAGGAATTTTTTGCGATAAACTGGAGGCCAAAGGAAGAGATCCATATCGTCAACGAGAAAAGAAGCGGCAAGATCGACCTTTCGGAAAGGATCCGGAGGAATGAGAAGAAGAAAACGTTCAGGGCTAAGAAGATCGCCGCGATCCTTTCGTATTATGGCAATCGGATCATCTTCCACAAGGTAAAGAGCATAAAAGATGCGAAGTTCAAGGAGACCCCGTACGGGAGATTCGCCCGAACATCCCAGATAAAGAAAGACAGGAAAAGATTCAAAGAACGGGGTTGATCCCGCTACTATCCGGGGTCGATTCACTTCTGCGAATGGAAGTTCCCTTCCTTGTCGCGGGTGTACTTGTGCGTGCTGTCCACCTTGCAGACATAAACGCCGTTATTCTCCGATAGCGGAGACCAAAGTCCTTTGTATACATGGCAATTCGGACATGCTGGCATTGGGATCACCTAACTGGTCGGGCTACAATTGGGTGGCTATGCTTTAAAAGATTTGGGCCCGATGATTTTCTTGATTCTGATGAACAAAGGGCACTTGGAAGTAGGAGAGATAGCGGTCATCGCGCTTCTGCTGATCGGGATCGTGGCAGGGATATTCATGCTGATGAGCCCGCATCCGCAAACAGGCGGAGCGCAGCCGATGGCTGATAACATCTCCACGGTCGTATCGAACAGCTCGCCATCGGTTCCGGCGCCTCCCGCGAAAATACCGCAGAACGCATCTCCGAGCGTCCAAGTGCAGGTCAACGAATCGCTAGGGCAGCTCATGGACGAGGGTATGGTCAGGGCCGACTCTAGATTCTATGACGCCAGGGATTTCGTGGCCGGGAATTACAGCATTAATACCTATCGTTTCGCACTCGGCAACGAGAGCAATCCCCCGGACAGCGTCCCGGTTGTGAAGAACGACGTCAGGGTCTCGAATGTGCTGTTCAACGGCCATTATGTCGACAGCCTGAGAGCTTTCATCTTCCGCGCGTATATCCTCAAGGACCTGTCCGGCCCCCAGAAGATATACGGGACCGCAGTCTTCTTCTCGAACGAGACGCCGCTCGATTCTTTGACCACCTTCACGATGTACTACGGCACCGATCTGCAAGGCCCGCAGGAATTGGACGGGTGCTCCGTGCTCTCGAAGAATGTGTCATTGACGATGAGCGGTAACGAGGTATCCATCTACGATGTCTCATGCAAATACATGTCGGCGGCGTATCCATGAAAACCATCCACCTAGCCATTCTGATAATGCTTCTCGCAGGTTGCACGCAGCAGAGCCCTCCAGCCGCGCCACCCCAACCCGCGCCGATAATCCCGAACGCTACCGTGAACAGCACGCAGAATAACACGAACGTATCAGTGACTGCTCCGGACTGCACCCACTACTGCCAGAACGGCACATGCCAAGGCACGTGGAACATATCAGGCTCATACCCCGACTGCGTCTGCGGCTGCGTAGAGCCTGAGCAGAAGAACGATACCGTGGCCACTCCTGCCCCGGAGCCGATCAACATGACGATTTCGCAGTTCCTGGATGCAGGCATGGGGAAACTCAAGAGCAAATTCTACTCGATCAACAGGAATGGCGCCTTCCATGTGGATGCATACACCTGGTCCAGGGTCTCTGCGGACACGGATATGAACGCGATATCCTTCTATGCCGCTCCCTCGGACGATGTCAAGATAGATAACGAGAGCATCGACAGCATCGTAGCTTCGGATTTAATCGTTTTCCAGGGGAACGACACGACGCAGACATACGGCCTTTTGGTGGCGAAAGGCAGGCAGACGCTTCTAGATAATTACACCAGCTTCTACTTGGATTATTTCCCGCCCACGATAGACAAGAGTCTGCGGGATTGCGGTGTGTATGAGACGGACTATTATGTTACTGCCGACGGGGAGGATTTCGTATCATATAACTTCGTCTGCTGGGAAACAATCAATAAATGAAAAAAAGGGAAATGCCTGGTTATCGGGCATTCCGGCTCATAGCGATTTGAGGAATCCATCCTCTCCCAGCTTGAACTTGTGGGCCGGGTTGGATGTGCATCTGAACTCCTGCTCGAATTTGGATACCACGCAGTTCATCCCGTATGCCATGTAGCATTCGGGGCAACCCCGCATGAATTCATTGGTCATGGGTCTCAACTCCACCGATGTGGGGCATCGGCATTATACTGGTCATGTTTTCCTACTGAGATTAGATTTATAAATGTATGTAGCGCTTAAAGCCAACGCCCACCCCGCAACAGAGCTTAAAAAATCCGGAAACCTATTTAAATCTTGATTACTGATTCAAATCCATGCGAGTCATAGCTATTGTATTGTTGATTTTGGCGATTGCTGGTTTATCTTTTTCAGCGAATACGTGTCAGTTGATAAACACTCCAGGGACATATACGCTAACGGGAAATGTCAGCGGTACAGCCAACATACCTGGTAACAATGGAAACTCATGCATAGTGATAAACAGTACCTCGAACGTCAATTTCAATTGCAATGGGTTCACCATTAACTCCGTACGTAGCGGCTTATATTCAGCGCAGGTGGAAATTGATGGTTCAACCAATGTAGTTCTGCAGAATTGCTTAATGAACCTCTCCAGCGCCCAATTCGGCGTATTCTTTTTCAACACATCTAACTCTATAATCCGGAACAATTCGATTTATGGGCAGAACATCTCTTCCCTGAGCGAGGGTTTCATCATGCCTTTCTTCGAAGTCTCGGGGAATGATACTTTCATCAACAACACCGTTTCCGGCACCAACATGGGCTTTAATCTCGGTGAATCCCTCTACAACTCGCTGATCGCGAACAACACCGTAATGAACACCCAGGACACGCCATCCGCTTTCAACGACGATCCATTCGATTTGTATGTCCAAAGCAGCACCGTGAGCGGCAATAAGGTACTGAACTGCACCAGCGGTCTCTCTACTAACTTGTTCCTCATAATTGGGGGTAATAACAACATCACTGGTAACCTGGTCAAAAACAACTCTATTACGGGTTATTCATATCTTATGGAAGGGACCGGGAATCGTATATTTGGTAACAATGCCACGAACAATAGCAACGGAGGATTCTTTTTAGATTTTAATTCAATCCAAACCAACGTCTACAATAATACCGCCAATGGTAATCTCGGTCCAGGATTCTTTTTAGATGCCGCGGTCCAGACCAATCTGAGCAACAATATCGCATATAACAACACAGACGGCTTCGATGTGGCTGGTTACTGCGACGGAGAATCTGGTGACTGCTTTTCCTCGACCTTCAGCAACCTCACGAACAACCTGGCAACGAACAATATTAACGCTGGTTTCTATGTCTTATTAGGCGAAAATAATGCCCTTCAAAACAACAACGCCAGCGGCAATGGATATGGCTTCGTCATATCTACTTCAAACGATACTGTAATCTCGGGAATGCACCTTTACAACAACTCGCTTGACTTCACCGTCAACAATACCTTTGACACAGGCGTTGCTCCTTATGCAGGTTCATCCAACTACAGCATGTACAATTCGATCTTCGACAACCCCGCCGGGAGCATGGCGAACTACACCAACCTGTCCATCAACGACACGGTCGCTTTTACCGATGCTTACACCATCAACTGGACCAGCAATTCTTCATCCCTTCCTGCAGGAAGCGTTTCTTTCGCCCAGAAATTCGTGAACATAAGCACGCAGAACGGCACGCCATCCATAAGTTCCATAGTCTGGAGCTGGACCGATGCAGAATCCGCCGGACATACCGAAACCAATTTCGGGCTCTGGAAATACAACTCCAGCGGTTGGACCAATCTGAACAGCACCCCGAGCACGGTTGCGGATACTCTGAGCATCTCCAATATGAACCCTGGGAGCATCTATGGCATACTTGAGAACGTCACCATCAACTGCCCGGTGATAAGTTCCAGCGGTTCATACGTCCAGACCTCTAATTTCATCGGCTCTCCAAACAATGTCGGCGGTGAGCTGGCGTGTCTCGGGATTACGGCATCGAACGTGACGTACGACTGCAATGGCTTCAGCATGACCGGCAATGACAGCAGCGTCGTATTCGGCGTTAGGATATTGTCAGCCAACAATGTCACTCTGAAGAACTGCATCATTTCAAATTATTCGTACGGTCTGTACGCATATTCAACGAATAACGTCAAGATTATCAACAACAGCGTATCCAATAGTTCTTTCGGTCCTGGCTTCGATTTCGATACCGATGCCAACGTTTCCGTAATCAACAACAGCGTAATTAACACCTTCTATGGTTTCGCACTGGGCGGTATCACCAACATCACGCTCAGTGGAAACTATGTCTCCAACAGTTCCCAGTCGGGCTACAGCGTGGGTGCGGTTAACTACCTGCTTCTCACAGGCAATACAGCCTTCAATTCACTGGAAGCATTCAGCTTGGGAAGCCCTATTTCCAATGCGATCATAACCAACAACAGCGCTCTGGGCTCCCAGGACGGCTTCTTCATAACCCCCGGGAACACCAATATGACTCTCACCAACAACACCGCATTCAATAATACAGGTCAAGGTTTCTACTTATTCCCAGGCGCCAACGGCACGATACTCATCAACAACACGGCCTACCAAAACGGTGGGGAAGGGTTCTATCTCAATCAGGTCTCCAACAATAACCTCATAAACAACACCGCGTACAACAACACAGATGACGGCTTTTACGTCATCAACAGCATCAACAACTCCCTCATCAACAACACCGCCCAGGAGAATCAGCATGATGATTTGCTGGTGGGTGCTTATGATTACTCACAATGCGCTAACAAAATACTGAATACCACCGGTTCAGGTGGCAGACCCGTCCTATACGAGAATTCGACAGTCAACCTGAACGGTGTGGTGACATCCGAGATCGAGATGTGCGACGCTAACAATTCGGTCATCGCCAACGCGATGGTGAACGGCTCCTCGCTCATAGCCAACAACGGCTTCCTCATATACTACACGAACAACGCCAATGTCTCAGGCACCACTTCTGTAGGCAATGCCGTAGGCTTCACCTCATCTGGTGCTACAAACATCATTCTTGCGAACGACACTGCATATGCCTGCAATTTCGCATACAATCTGGGAGCGGGCTCTGGCATCAACCTCACGAACGACACCGCATACTCCTCAGGAGACGGCTTTTTGCTCTCTAGTCTCCCCAACACCACGTTCATCAATGACAACTCACACAACAATTCCGATGCCGGTATCTTATCTTACTACTCGGATAACCTGACCTTCATAAACGATACATTGTATGGCAACGGCAATTACGGGGTATTACTGTACGCACCAAGCGAGGCCATGTTCTCCGGAGAGCACATCTACAATAACAGCTTCCAGATAAACGATTTTGGAGGCTCCCCTATCTCACTGAACATGACTGGAGTGATATTCGACAACCCCTCGGGCAGCTTCCAGAACTATACAAACCTGAGCATAAACGACACCTTAGCAGTCGGGGATTCCTACTCGATCAACTGGACCAGCAATTCGTCAGCACTTCCAGCCGGGAACATCTCCTTCCGCCAGAAATTTGTGAATATCTCCACTGTGGGGGGTACGCCATCCATAGATTCCCTCGTCTGGAGCTGGACCACTTCGGAAGCGAGCGGGTTCACACAGGTCGCGCTCTGGAAATACAACTCCAGTGGCTGGTATCAGCTTAACAACACCCCGAACTACAATTCGAGAACCCTGAGCTTATTCAACCTGGTTCCCGGGAGCATCTATGGCATACTCGGATCCCAGGTTCTCGGTTGTCAGTTGATAAACGCTCCGGGAACATATACCCTCACAGGCAACGTCAGCGGCGCAAGTCCCTATTCATATGCTGCTTACTTAGACAGCGGGTCAGCATGCATCCTGATAAACAATACCGCTAATGTCACTTTCGATTGCGCAGGATATACGATAAACGCAACTGGCAACGGTAGCACCCCTGCTCAGGTGGCGGTGCAGAATTCGAATAACGTGACCGTGAAGAATTGCAATCTGAGCCTCTCCAATGTAGCTGTCGGCGTAGTGCTTGCCTACGCTCATAATTCCACAGTGCGGAACAATACTATATTCGGTTACAATAGCGGAACCGCATTCTATATCTTTAATAACGCTGATGATTTAGGTAATAATAGCGTCATCAACAGCAGCGCTTCTGGCACATTCGATTTCATAAACACCCAGAGCGCCGGTAATACCTATGCGAATAATACTGCGGTAAACATTAATGGTACCGCATTCTTTTTCACTGAGCAGAACAGCACTGCGATCGGCAATACTATAATTAACTGTTCCACAGGGTTTACAGTCGAATATTATGGGAACAACAATTTCACAAACAATCTGATTAGTTCCGTCCAAGGTGTTGGATTCGACTTATTGGCAACCTCTAACGGGAATCTCTTGACCGGGAACAATATCACGAACGGCGTCGGAACCGGATTCGACATCGAGACGAAGTCCAACATGTTGATGAACAATATCGTCAAAAACATGTCCGGAACGGGATTCTTTGTAAATGATGATTATTACGACACTACCAATATCACGCTGAGCAATAATATCGCATGTAACAACACAGATGGCTTCGATATTCAAGGTATAAACGTTGGCGATAGTTTCTATGTCGTTAACCTCAACAACATCACGAACAACCTGGCCGCTAACAATACTGTTAACGGCTTCTATATCCAATTCGGGGAGGACAACACTTTCCTCAACAACAGCGCCACCGGCAACGGCTACGGTTTCAACATATCGAGTTCAAATGATACTTTCCTCTTAGGAACTCACTTCTACAACAACTCCCATGACTTCGTCATCAACAACACCTATGACCAATACGACACCTATATCAGCACATCCAACTACACCATGATTAACTCCATCTTCGACAACCCTTCAGGCAGCATGCAGAACTTCACCAACCTCTCAATCAACGACACTGTGCCCCTTACCGAATCATATACCATAAACTGGACCAGCAATTCGTCATCCCTTCCGTCAGGGGGCACCTCCTTCGCCCAGACGTTCGTGAACATTTCCACCATAAGTGGAGCGCCAAATATAACCTCCCTAGTCTGGAGCTGGACCGCCGCGGAAGCGAGCGGATACACCCCGGCCACATTCGCGCTCTGGAAATACAACTCCAGCGGCTGGACCAACCAGAACAGCACTCCGAACACCGCTGCGGATACATTGAGCCTCTCCAATATGAACCCAGGGAGCATCTACGGTATTCTCGAATCCCCACCCGGCTGCCAGGTGATAACGGCCCCGGGAATATATACACTCATGGGCAATGTGACCGGCAACGACGCGTATCCATACGGCACTATCGGTGGGACAGCATGCATCCTGATTAACAACACCGCCAACGTCACTCTGGATTGCGCCGGTTATACCATGAATTCTACGGGCACCAGCGCATATCCAACGCATATAGCGATACAGAATTCGACCAATGTCACAGTGAAGAACTGCCGCCTGGACCTCTCCAATGTGAGCTTCGGCGTGGCGATCTTCAACGCATCGAACTCCATGCTCCGGAACAATACGGCATTCGGCAACAATGCCAATACCCCATACGAATTCTATGACGATGGAACAGCCATGAACAGCAGTTTCATCAACAACAGCGCTTCCGGCACATTCGGTTTCACCCAGGCCTTAGGTATCTTCGCCACTTATACGAACAACAGCGCCGTGAGCCTCACTGGGGATGCGTTCGAATTCGACGGTCAGAACAGCACCTTCACTAGCAACACCATAATCAACTGCTCCGATCCGTTCCCTATCGATGGGGTCTGGGGCATTTTCACAAACAATGTGGTGATAAACAGCGGCCAAGGATTCTATGTGGAAGGTCAATATAACCGTATGATCGGGAACAATGTCACGAACAGTTCCGGGATCGGGTTCACCGTCCTGGATGGCAACTACAACACGCTGCAGAACGATATCTCGGATAACAATACCGCACAGGGATTCTATGTATTCAATGCGCTCTCGAACAACCTGAGCAACGATATCGCATATAACGACACGGTCGGCTTCGATATCGAAAGCGATGGGGTGTCCATGACGATCCTCAACACCCTCACGAACGACACGGCAACTCTCAACAGCGGCGATGGTTTCTATGTCACATTGGCGGATAACAATACGTTCCTCAACAACAACGCCAGCAATGATGGCGGCTATGGTTTCGATATATCATTGAGCAGCGGCGACATAATCAGCAACAACCGAGCCAACAACGACATAGACACGGGCATTTACCTGACCTATCTATGCAACAACTTCACCCTGTCCAACAACAGCGTGGGCAGCGATGTGATCGGTATCCATGTCAACGCGAGCACTAATATGGTCCTGTCTGGCAACGGCGCATACAGCGACACATGGGGCATAAGACTCGATGATTCGAACCAGACTACCATATCAAACAATAACGCCAGCAACAACAACGTCGGCATACTCCTCTATTCATCGGTCAATGATACCCTGAATAGCAATACGGCCGACAACAACGGTATGGATGCTATCGAGATCTCCTCATCATCCCAGGATAACCTGACTAGCAACCACGCGGACGGCAACGCCCAGTACGGCATCAATTTCCAGCTATCTAACCAGAATATCGTATACAATAATACCGCCAACAGCAACAGCATCTCCGGCATGGCCATCACTTCATCCAACAGCAATGCCTTCTCCAACAACACCGCGGACAACAACCCAGATTTCGGCATCATACTGTCTTCATCGAACAGCAACAACCTGTCGAACAACGTGGTCAATAACAACAGCATCACCGGCATCTCGATCGGCTTATCGAGCCAGGATACGCTGTCGAACAATACCGTAGAATATGACGTCGGTGGCATCGAGATAGACTCATCGAGCCAGACCACCTTGTCCAACAATACCGCAGGCAGCAACTCCAACGCAGGCCTGACGATATACGATTCCAGCATTATTGTGCAGGGCCAATACTTCTCAAACAACAGCCCGGATATGTCAGTAGCTAACGACGCATCACCCTACGCGATCAACGCCTCGAGCATCATCTTCAGCAAAGCTTCGGGCGGCAGCTACACCAACATCTCCTTCAACGACAGCGTGTCCACTGGCGAGACATACATGATCAACTGGACCACCAACTCGACATCCCTCCCATCAGGGAAAGTTTCCTTCGCCCAGAAATTTGTGAATATATCTACCGTGAGCGGCACCCCCTCTATTGATTCGATAGTGTGGAGCTGGCTGAATAGCGAACTCACCGGATACAACGTCAGCAGGTTCCAGCTCTGGAAGTATAACTCGAGCGGCTGGATAGATTTGAACAGCACACCGAATACCAATACCTTGAGTCTCCATAACATGAACCCTGCGAGCATCTACGGCATCCTCCAGGACAACGATACGACTCCGCCAGTAGTCAACCTCATCTCTCCGGTACCTGGATACATCACCAACGCCTCAGCGATAAACTTCAGCTTCAATACGACCGATGATGTTTCCACCTTCATGAACTGCTCCATGTACATCGATGGCGTCCTGAACCAGACGAATGGTTCTGTCAGCAACGGCACGACCACTGTCTTCCCAGTTTCAGTGATACCAGATGGCATTCATCTCTGGAACGTCACATGCAAGGACCAGTCAGGCAACCTCGGTGCATCAGCGACGAGGAACTTCACTGTTGATACCCACGTCCCGGTAGTCAGCCTCAATGCTCCGGTCTCTGGCGCTCTACTGAACTCATCCACGGTCGCATTCAATTTCACGGCAGTGGATAATGTATCTGCAACGATGATCTGCGCCTTGTTCCGCGACGGCACACAAGTAGGATCCAACGCGACAACGAAGAACAATACTCCGACGCTAATCAGCGTATCGACAGCAGACGGCTTCCACACCTGGAACGTGACATGCAATGATTCTGCGAACAACACCGCCACAAGCGCGACGAGGAACTTCACCGTCGACACGACCGCGCCGGTAGTCACCCTGAACAACCCCAACAACAGCACATTCTTCAACGTGACGACAGTGAACCTCAACTTCACCGCCACGGACAACCTAGCGACCAGCTTCACCTGCTCATTGATCCTTGACGGAGCAGCCAACCAGTCCAATGCATCGGTCTCCAACAACACCCTGACCAACTGGCAGGTCACAGGGTTGGCCCAGGGAGCTCACACCTGGATAACCAACTGCACAGACTCTGCAAGTAACTCAGGGATCAGCCAGACCAGGAACTTCACCGTCGACACGACCGCTCCAACAGTCACCCTGAACAATCCAGCCAACAGCACATTCTTCAACGTGACGACAGTGAACCTCAACTTCACCGCGACAGACACCTTCTTCACGAGCATGACCTGCTCATTGATCCTTGACGGAGCAGCCAACCAGTCCAATGCATCGGTCTCCAACAACACCCTGACCAACTGGCAGGTGACCGGCCTCACCCAAGGAGCTCACACCTGGATAACCAACTGCACAGACTCTGCAGGCAACCAAGGCATAAGCCAGACCAGGAATTTCACAGTCGCGACGGCTGCTCCTGTAGTCCAGTTGACCAGCCCTGGCGATGGGAGTACCGTGACGACATCCGATGTCCAGGTGAGTTTCACCGCGTTGAGTAATGTCTCCGTGACAATGAATTGCTCGCTATACTTGGATGGCATCCTCAACGCAACCAATTCATCAACAGCCAACGGCGTCGCCACGTCATTCGATCTGTCGAATGTGAGCGATGGAACGTACAACTGGTCCGTCTCCTGCGTAGACCTGGCATCGAATACCGGTGTCAGCGCAACACAGGATTTCATCGTGAATACGGTCATCATCCACGAAACACCGACCCCATCCCCGGCCCTGCCCACGCTGAGCATCAACCTGAATAGCAACTGCACAGGGAACGTTGTGAGCGTGAGGAGCGGAGATACCGAGATAAGTGGAGCTGCCGTCATGGTGGACGATGCAGCCAGCCTGGGGACACTTTCCTCGGGAAGCTCAGATAACAATGGCCAGATGGGCTTCACTGGATGCGGCCTCAACGTCAGGATAACTGTCCAGAAAGATGGTTACCAGACCGCCCAGATCAATGAGCAGACCGTAGCATGCGGGCAATGCGCCCAATGCACAAAAGACACAGATTGCCCTGATTCAGACAGCTGCGCGGGCCAGAAGTGCGTCCCCATCTCATGCAGCTGCGGCCAGATAAGCGGCCACACCTGCAACCCATACGAATGCTGCTCGGACAGCGACTGCGCGTCAGGGACCTGCCAGAGCCACACCTGCGAGATCAAACCCGTCAACAAGACATACGAGTGCACCTCTGATGATGACTGCGCAGACAACCAATACTGCGACATACCAGCCGGAGCGCAAGGCGGCAACTGCCAGAACATCACTGGCTGCGGAGTGGTTGCGAACCATGTATTTACCGCATACCAATGCGGTTCCGGCCCCAATTGCCCGTCCTGCAGCGGTGGACAGCTTTGTATAAGCAATGTATGCAAGAGTTTCGATCTGAAGGCTCCGACCTCTGGTTTCATAGGAGATAGCCCGAAATTGCAGGCCTTGGAGGATAACATCACATGCGCAGGCTGCGACCTGGTGATAACCGATCCGACCGGTAAAATCCTCACAGGGAAGACTGATTCAGCAGGCAATTTCGTCTTGCCGTTACAGGTAACTGGAAACTATCATGTCGCCTATATGAAGAACGGCACAGTAGTGAAATCGGTAGATATACAATCTCTTCCCAGAGCGTCCACCACGGAGCAGACTCCGCCCACGTTGACAATCGCAAATATCACCGAGGGCACTTTGACGGTTCTCATCATCTTGGTCCTTATCGCAGCCGCGATAATCCTCATGCGCAGGCGCAAAGGCGGCGGGTCATTCAAGAAGAAGCCTAAAGAGTGATTTATTTGAAAAAACGCGATATTCACCAGAGGTAAAGTTTAGCGTCGGTCGCTAAACGCCCTTACCAGATAAATGGGACCAGCCGGTAGCGGGTCATCTGGCAATATCCAATATAACCAGGCAAATTTTTTGCCAGGAACTTTTCCTCATCAATCAGCCTCAAGACTATTATGCCAAACAGGGGGATGACCGCCAGCACCCCCAAAAACGAGCCCAGCGCAATGGGGGTGAACAACAACATGAGGAACGCCCCAGCATACATGGGGTGGCGGACTATGCCATACGGGCCGGTAGTTATCACCTGCTGCCCCTCGCTCACTTCAATAATGCCGGATGCATGGCTGTTCTCCTTAAAGACGAGGAAAACTATCAGGAACCCAAGAACAACGAAGACATCCGCAATTACAACTAGGTAGACCGGCACGCTGGACCAGTGGAAATGATGGTCAAGCGAGGGCACAACCAGCATCACAATGAAAAAAATACTCGCCAGCATCTGGATGATCTTTTGGCCCGCCTCTTTCTCAGCAGTGGGTCCTGCTTTGATCCGGCTTTTTATCAGTTTGGGATCCCTCTTGACAAAATAGAAAGTGATCGCCAGCGCTGAAACC
Source organism: uncultured Microcaldota archaeon (assembly GCA_963800555.1). Classification (GTDB taxonomy): domain Archaea; phylum Micrarchaeota; class Micrarchaeia; order Anstonellales; family Bilamarchaeaceae; genus Bilamarchaeum. Next base: position 18,514 of record CAWDBH010000003.1, read on the forward strand.
AAAAAGAGAAGCCAGTAAATCCATGCCTGCCAGTAATCCAACGACCAAGAAGGCACGAATAACGCCAACCACAAAGCAATCGCAAGGCTGGCTAGCCCTAAAAGTGCATCCCTTATCATGTTGTTATCAGATCGATCGGTAGATTCCACGGTACGTGATTGCATTGCAATCCCTTAAAACAAGCGGGCTTAGAAGGATTTGTAGCCGGTAATATCCAACCTGGCTCCGATTCTATGGAATGAAAAAGACGTTCGCCCCGACCGCGATTTGAACGCGGACATCAACCTGTCTGCCGATTAAAATGCGATCGCAGGGTTGCGTCCTATCCAGGTTAGACCATCGGAGCAGTTAAACAAGAAGGCGCAACAAACATGTTTAAATATGTATAGCTTTTAAATTAATCTCTGCTATTCTGAACTATCGACGATGCGATTCTGCGGAATATCCGCTATTTCCCCGTCTTCAGGTGATATGTTGAAACGATGCATAACTTGTGGCAAGAACGCCAAGGACTTTGCCGAGTTCCACTGCGCTAACTGCAGTGAGAAGCTCGTCCGCTGCTATTACTGCAGGGAGAATAGGAACAAATACGTCTGCGCATGCGGATTCAGCGGACCATAAGGTGTAATGAATGGAAGAATTCAATGTAGCTGCTCAAGTGAAGATTTATCTGGACGATCCGTCGCAGATGGAGAGAGTGAAGAAAGACATCGATAAGATAGCGAAAGTCAATAAGGTATGGGAAGAGGATGTCGGTTTCGGCATCAAGGTCCTAAAGGTGAACTTGCTACTTAACGACTCCGAAGGCGGGATGGATCAGCTAGAAGGGAAGATAAGAGAAATAAAGAACGTCAGCGAGGTCGAAGTCGAGGCCGTAACGAGGGTGTAAAAAAATGGCAAAAAAAACTGCTACGCTAACAGACAAGAAGGCTGTCAAGAAGCCCCAGGTCGAAGAGAAGGAGACCTTCAGGGGGATTATACGTATCGCCGGCAAGGATGTGAAAGGCCAGGTGACCCTGCTCCGGTCGCTGGACGCAGTCCGCGGCGTCGGACACACGATGGCTGCAGCCGCGGCCCGCGTGATCGAGAAAGAGCTCTCTTTGAAACCGGATATGCGCGTCGGTGACCTCACTGAAGAGCAGGTCGAGAAGATCGACAAGATACTGTACTCGCTCCATGAGCACCCCGATGTCCCGAAATTCCTACTCAACCGCCGCTCGGATTTCCTCACCGGCACTGACAGGCACGTGATCATGAACGATCTCATATTCGAGAACACCCAGGATATCGAACGAGAGAAGAAGATGTACACCTGGGTAGGTTACAGGCACACATACGGCCAGAAAGTCCGCGGTCAGAGGACCAGGAACACCGGAAGAACCGGCATGGCGGTCGGTGTGCTGAGAAAAGCGATCATCGCAGCCCAGGGAGGCGCGGTTGCCGGCGCGAAGCCGGGAACAGCCGGCGCTCCTGCGGCAGCAGCTCCGGCAGCCGGTGCGAAAGCCCCTGCGGCAGCAGCTAAGGCGGCGGCCGCGCCTGCTAAAACATCGGCCAAGCCAGCAGCAGAGAAGAAGTGATTCTTATGGGAGACCCGAGAAGACTCAGGAACAAATACGAGCGCCCGAAAAAGCTTTGGGATGTGGACAGGATAACCGAGGACAAGGCCCTCCGTTTGGGCTATGGCCTGCGCAACATGCGCGAGCTTTGGATGGCGACAGCCGAGCTCAAGAAATACAGGCGCGAGGCCAGACGGCTTAACTCCATGCCTGAGGAAGAGCGCAGCGAGGATGTCAAGAAGATCCTCTCGAAGCTCGCAAGGCTCGGGATCCTGAAGGAAGGCGCTTCGCTCGATGACGTCCTTTCGCTCGAGGCGAAAGATGTCCTTGAAAGACGCCTCCAGACGCTCGTGGTCCGCAAAGGGCTGGCGAGGTCCATGCCCCAATCGAGGCAGCTGATCACGCACGGGTTCATCTCAGTGGGCGGAAAGCGCGTGAGCAAACCCAGCTACATCGTGAGCCTGCAGGAAGAGGCCACGCTATCTCACTCCAAACAGATAGATATCAGCGTGAAATCCGAGCCCGATAAGGTCCCGGAGAAAGCGCCGGTTAAGGCAGAGGAGCCGAAAACAGAAACGGCTCCGGCCCAGTCTTGAGGTGTGTTGAATGGTTGATGCTCCAGAAGAGAAGAAGATCCCAGAAGAGAAGAAAGTCGAACCGGTGCCGGTAGCCCTGGAACCGAAGAAGGAAGAGCCGAAGCGGATGAAGAGGAGATTGGCGATACTCCACGTATACTCATCCAAGAACGACACGATAATAACCGCTACGGACATGAGCGGCGCAGAGACCCTCGCATGGGCGAGCGGCGGAATGATGGTCAAATCCCACAGGGAAGAAGGCCGTCCATACGCTGCCATGCAGTGCGCGCTCAAGGTCGTCGGTACGCTCAAGGAAAAGGGAATAACGCACGTCCATGTGCGCATCCGAGCTCCGGGAGGGGTCGGGATGAAGACTCCGGGCTCAGGTGCCCAGGCGGTCGTCAGGACCATAGCCCGTACCGGTGTGCGCATCGGGCGCATAGAGGATGTCACTCCATTACCGACTGATTCAATGAAAAGGAAAGGCGGTAGAAGGGGAAGGAGAGTATGAAGCTCGTACTTGATAAGAAGCACGGAAATCGGATCGAGTTCACCGCGAGCGGGATAGACTACCAGTTCTCCAACATGGTGCGCAGGTACTCTATGTCCTATGTCCCGGTGCTTGCCATAGACAAGGTCACGTTCTATGACAACACGACCGCTTTCTGGGACGAGTACATCGCCCACGGATGGGGCTCATGCCTATCCTGACACCTGAGAATACTCCAGAGAGCGCGGAGATCGTGTTCTCTTTGGATGCGCAGGGCCCTAAGGTCGTCCTTACATCGGACATGACGAGTTCGGACAAGGATATCTCTATCGCGAAGATAACATAACGATCGTCACCCTCGGTCCTGAGCAGAGGCTCAGGTTAGAAGGGACTGCCATGCTGGGGATAGGGCGCAAGCACGCCAAATTCCAGGCAGGGATCGTGAGCTACGGCGAAGAGAAGGACGGCATACATTTCATGGTGGAGAGCTTCTACCAGATGGAGCCGATCGATGTGATATCACGCGGCTGCGATGCCATCGAAAGCCAGATAGAGACGATTGAAGAGGCGCTCGGAGTGCCTTCCAAGAAGAAGAAAGCGAAGGCTGCTAAGGCCGAGAAGCCCGAGGCTGAAGAAAAAGCCGAGAAAGCAGAGAAGGCTGAAAAACCTGAAAAGAAGGAGAAGAAAGCCAAGAAGAAGAAAGGAACCAGCCGAGGAGAAATGAGCGGCCGAGGAGAAGAAAGAGGAGTAATTTTTTTTCATTTTGATGCAGTGAAACTTCTGTTTTCACGCAGGGGTGGCGGAGCGGTCAAACGTGCTAGCTTGAGGGGCTAGTGGCTTAGTGCCTTCAAGAGTTCAAATCTCTTCCCCTGCAATTATACTCGTTCTGAGTTCACTACCTCGTATTCCGGGAGTTTCTTGGAAAATGGGGCAGGAAAATGCCCAATTGGGCACAGAGGTAAAAATAGTCCAACCGCCGGGGATGTAAGAATGGCGAGAATGGACCTGTACGACTATCCGAAAAGATTGGATTCAGCTTTGAAGAAAGTAGAGAACGATAAGGGGATTTCTGCGAAGAATAAGCGAACGATTCTTTCATTTTGCCGCATAAGGCTCGCTAAAGGTTCTTCCAAGGCGAGGGTTGCGAAAGTCGCTTATTGCCTTCGCTATTGGGCCGTCTGGCTGGGTTTGGATTTCGATAGGGCGAAGAAGGACCAGCTGATTGACCTTATCGGTGGGCTCGAAAATCGGGATTTCTCGGAATACACGAAGTATGATTTCAAGATAGTCCTGAAGATGTTTTTCAAATGGCTCAAAGGAAAGGACGAATTCTTCCCGCCGGAGATTAGCTGGCTAAAACCCAGGCTGAAGAACGAAAAGCATAAACTGCCGGAGGATTTGCTTACCGATGACGATGTGCTGAAGATGGTTGAAGCTGCCCGGACTTTGCGCGATAAGGCCTTTGTTCTTGTCTTATACGAGTCCGGTTGCAGGATTGGAGAACTGCTTACCCTGAAGCTCAAAAACGTGGTATTTGACCAATACGGCGCGGTTTTGAGGGTAACAGGCAAAACAGGGGATAGAAGGGTCCGAATAATCAGCTCCGCTGCTATCCTGGCTTCCTGGGTGAACTCCCATCCCTACGCCAACCAGCCGGAGGCCATGCTCTGGCCAGCTCTGGCAAGGAACAAGATGAACGAGCAACGGATTATGAGCCACGCCTCGATGTACAAGATGCTCAAAATCATGGCTGAGAAGGCCGGGATAAAGAAAAGAGTCCACCCTCATCTTTTCCGACACTCACGAGCTACGGCGATGGCCTCCAAAATGACCGAAGCGCAGATGAAAGAGTACTTCGGTTGGGTCCAAGGATCCGATATGGCGGCGACGTATGTTCATTTGTCAGGCCGAGACGTAGATAACACGCTCCTGAAGATGCACGGCCTTGTGAAAGAAGAATCCACTACTGAAAGCAAGATGGCAATCAGGCCATGCCCGCGCTGCAAGGAAAACAACTCTCCGGTCTCAAAGTTCTGCACGCGCTGCGGCTCTCCGGTTGATGGCCGTATGGCAGAGATTGACCATGACCGGAAAGCCAGCGACGAGGTCATGAACAAGCTGATGCAGGACGACGAGTTCAAGGAGTTCATCCTGAAGAAAATCATGGAGAAGGGGCTGGATAAGGTGTTATCCTCCAAATACTAGCTGAAAAAGAGTAGTGATTTAGGATAATACCAACGTATATAAATTGTAAAATGAACTAATAAACACCGACGGATGCACAAAATGGTGTAATAATGAAAAATCAACTCTTTTCCTGGGTGGTCTTGTTAGTTTTGATAGTATCGCTCTCTGTTTTATCCGGGTGTTGCGGTACAACTGGGAGTGTTCAAAATAGTGGTCAAAACAATATTCCAAGTAACACACAACAAACTGAATTACCCAAGAGTGTAGAAAATGGGCAGGTCGGTACAGTTTATACTGTAAATTACATGAATTCAAAATACGAGGTAACATTAACACAAACAGCATTTGAAACAACGTCATCAATGTACGGGGGGCAAAGATATCTACTCGCAAATTTCGATATAAAAAATATTGGAGATAGTTCTGAATATTTTACTCCAAATATCTATGCCCTTGATGCTTCATCGGAGAAATATGATACAACAATACCGTTTGGATTATCTAGTAAGTATGATAAAACCCTGGATTTCTTTAAGGAACTCCCACCCGGAACAAAGACGAGTGGATGGGCTGCCATAGAGGTACCTAATAATGTTAGTCAGTTCGACCTCTATTTCGAATACACGAACTCATTTGTTAGTAAGACCCCCCAGTACATAAAATATCAAATCACAAGTAGCGGTTAAGAGGTCCAATATGGCTATTATCATGGAAGCAAAGGGACATAATGGACAACTCGAGGTTCATGACGATAGAATTGTGATTAAACGAGAAGGTTTGATGGGCCTTCTGACACAGGGATTTAAAGGCAATAAAGAGATTCCAATATCTCAGATCACTGCAATACAATTCAAAAAAACGGGAACCATCTTTTCAGGTTATATCCAATTTAGCATTATGGGGGGTGTAGAATCTCGCGGTGGTGTTTTCGATGCAACGAAAGATGAAAACACGATAATGTTCATAAAAAAACAGGAACCTGATTTTGAAAAAGCAAAACAAATGATCGAAGAAAAAATGTATAAATCAAAAGCAACAATGACTAATCCGACTAGCGGATTGGACGAGTTAGAAAAATTGGCCGATTTAAAAAAGAAGGGAATTATCACCAAGGAAGAATTCGAGGCAAAAAAGAAAATGATACTGGGGCTCTAGTTCGAACGTATAATTCCCCCCCCCCAGATGCAAATCAACGAATTATATAAATAAAAAGTGAAAAAGCAATAAAGTTGAGATGTATGGAAGGTAAGCTCGCTGGCAAAGAGTTAATTGCAAAATTAATAGCCATTTTAGATGAGAAGCAAAAGGAACAAAGTAACTGTTGTAAGAACAAGGTGCAGTTAGGCAGAATACTAAAATACATAAAAATCCTACGCAAAGTTTCAGAGGAAGTATCGGAGCAGAATGAAGATGAACTTTATTTTCTTAACTATCTTGTGGGCAGGCTGACTGATGACTACTTCGCTGCGTATTTAGCGCTTCGTTTTTCCCATTACAATTCAGCTTTGAGCCTAACTCGTGCCATTTATGAAAAACAGTTTGTGATTATTTATTTAGCTCAGAATCCAGACAAATTTAAGAGATTAAATAAGGTAATCAAAGAACAAAACTGGAAAGAATTTGATAAAATCATTAGCAGGGTTTTTGAAGATGCTAAAGACAATTGGCTTATGTTTCCGGGTGAAAAAGAAAAATATCGATATTTAAGTAATGCAGTAACCCATCCGCATGATTTTCATAAAATCTTTCACATTATTTATGATGAGGGTTTAGAAAGCATTATTCTTCAAATCTGGTTCTCGTATCTTAGCATAGTTGTCGATTCTTTTGAAAATCTTGCAATCGGAAAATTATCTGCTAACAATTTAGAAGAGCTCAGAACTCTTCGTATTCTAGATAAAAAAATGGATCAAACAAATCTAACTAATTCGGAACTCGAATACCCAATCTTTGCGCAAGAGTTAGATTATCATAAAACTGCGTTGAATAAGGATGACGTAAACGAAGTATTAATTATTGGGTATTTCATTGAAATTTTAGTAATGAAGATTGCTGAGACTACGGTTCCAGAAAATCGATATCGATTAAGTGTCTCCGCGTTCTTATTACTACGAGTAGCAGAGTATCTACAATCGAGTTACGTATTTCTAACTCATCTGTGTTATTCACAAACAATCTGCTTAGTTAGAAACATCTATGAGATATATCTGGTGTTTGTTGGATTGGAAGGACTCTCAGACGAGCATTGTAAAGATCTGTCTCTGCTAGTTCAAAAACGGTTGAATAATGACGAGACTGATAATGAACTGATTAATTGTATGGACGACTTAAGAAAGAAGGGGAAGAAGATTGTTGAAAAAGAGGATGCCGAGTTGGCGGCATATTATTCTCAACTTAGCAATCATTTTAGTCATCCAAAGACCCTAGCCGCAGAATTTTCTTTTAAGTACGAATCCGAAAAAGAAATATATGCATTTATTCCTCTTATTTCTTTGTCAAAAAAAATCATCATGAGCTTCTATAAGAGAAATGAAGATTTGCTTCAAGATGCAAAATTTCAAGAACTTTTAATCCAATTAATTCCTTCTACCTTTTCTAAGTAAGAAGGACGAAAAGTTACCGAGATTCGTTCACGCTGTTTAACGTGATTGATTTATTGAGATCCCCTATTTTCTCCCCGAAGGTCAAAATGAAAGGTCAAAAATTCCTGCGAAATATTTTGACCAAAAACAGGTCAAAAATTGATTGAAAAATGGCGAGTTAGGCGCTATCTCTTTGAAATACGCCACAATAGCTCAAAATGATTTTTATGGGGGGTAGGTCAAAATAGGAGGTCAAAAAGTTCTGCGTATTTTTTTGACCAGAAACAGGTCAAAATTTGATGAGAAATCGCCGAATTAGGCGTTATCTCCTTGAAATATGCAAGAAATGCGCAACTAGTATTTTACCTGGAGTGGGGGGCGGGCGTTATCTCGTAGAGATTCGCATTATTTTCTGTTCATTAATATTGTGCTGGGGGCAACTTGATTCGACAACAAAGAATAAAATGTCAAAGTTCAAAGCGTTAAGTCGATACTTTTTGCAGCTCTTCTAAACAATCCAATTCAAACCCGCCCATATAAGACCAGACTTCTCTTTCTTTAGCCAGTTGCACTATAAAATCGGGCAGTTTTTCATCCTTCCCGATATATGTTATTTTGCATTCTCGTGGTGATTTCTTTACTAAATCTTGTAACGATACGTCATTGTTTCCAAAACCAACTCCGATGATTGATATCTCTTTTGCGTTTTTGAAATATCCAGCTGTTCTGTCCTCTTTTTCTTGGTAAAATTTGAATTTTTCTTTGAGGATATCTTTTCTTGATGTTGGATAAATTATGCAATCCGAAGAGGTTTCCCCAATTATAGAATTCCAACTTACATCATTACCACGAGTATTTCTAATTTTACTAACATCAAACACCAAGGCATTGCCATAATATTCCCAAGCAAGCGAACCATGGAGATGTTGTATCTGGTGCACATGATCTAACGCATCCGGAAAAGAATCAAACAACGATTCCAATAGCGTATCGTAATTAAGAGTGATTTGAACGGCATCACCAAAGTTTTTCAAGAAATATTCAGCCACTCTATGGTTATACTTCTGATTGTTGCGAAAATGGTTATGATTCCACGGGGTGGTGCTGGTTAAGAGATGAACGAATGCCATTTTAAAAAATCCAAAATGCGTTTGATATTTGAATTCGGATTCAGATAATCCTTTAGAAGATTTTTTATCTTCTAAATGAAAATACGTATTAAACATGTCTTCGATGTTAATTTTTCCTGGTTTTGACTGGGACAGTTGATTATGCAAATAATACGCACCGCATACGGGAATTAAGCTTTGAGATAAGGATGGTGTTTTAGCTGTGTGCTCGATTGTTTTATCGATGGCATCAAACAACAGAGGAGCGTCGCTACATATTGCTTTAGTAAAGCCAGCTCCACTCAGTACAATACGTCCAAATTTTACCATTTGATTAATCTTAACCGTCGCTAGCTTTTTATCCTCTGCCCCTCATCAGTTCAGTCGGCGGTCTGGCTTCTGCCTCTGCTCTCAGAACGGTTCTCGGGTATCTTCCCCTGCATATCTTTTTGGTCTGTGTTCAGCACCAGCCAGGTCCTTCCGACCGAGTGAGCTTCTGAGGGGCAGAGGTTAAAAAGCTCAATTTATAGTAGCAGAAAATGGTAAAAGGATCTTTTTCTAATTAAATTTATTTTATAGATGTGCACGTAAATGCCATTTTCTCATAATCCATTGTCCATATGCTATAAATACCACTCCGACTAACATTAATATTACGGAGATCCAATCAAAACCCCTACCAGTAAACCATTCTAAAAATACCGGAATCATCAATCCGAACCCGATTAGAAATACTGCTGCCGCAACAAAATGATCTATTAAATACTGCCAAAACCCCATATCATCTCCACCCCTCAAATATTGATTTTATCTTTCCCCACAAATCTCCCTCATTTTCCTCCAATTCTTCTTCAGAAATATCTTCCTCAGTTCCCCTTATTTCATCTTCCGATTCGATGTGGCTCATCCTTAATCTTCGGATTGTTTCCATAAAAATAGACTTATTGAGAGCTTGCCTTCTATTCAGCAATTTATGTTGGATTAAGTCGTATTCGTAAAGTATTTTCCCGTTTTTAATTATCGTAACTCTAAGTAAATGCTGAGATATTTCCGGTTTCTCTTTTTGAGATATATATCCCCAAATTCGCTCAAATTTTGCATCTATATCTTTGAACGCTATTGTTGCATGGAACTTGAAGCTGCCTTTGCCTGATTGGTCTTCCTTTGATTTTGTTGATGTTATCGGCAATAGTGCTCTTGCTAAATCCAGTCTCAAATTCCGCAGGGCTTCAGACGGTTCTACGTCTAAATAGATGACTTTATTCCGTGAATTATTGAAAAAGTTAAACCCCTTGAATGTAAAGGGGACAACCTTGTATGCGCTACAAACTCTAACTACTTCGTGAACAACTTGCCTTTGGTGCGATGTTGTGAAGGGGCCATATAGGGAGATGTGAGGGACAACTCTTCTACGTGTAACTCCCCTGACTCTGAACTCTCGCGATACCGAGTAAATCAACTGCTTGGCGTATCGCTTTGCATATCCTTGGATTCTAAATTCAACGTGGTAGGAGGCCATCTAGTCACTGAAAAGTTCCTTTGGTTTATAACTTTCTTGGGCCCCCTGATTTATCTGATTGCCGAGGGTGAGGTAATCCAGTTTCTTAAATCCATGAACCATCGCTACGATATTTCTCGGAAACTGCGAGATCCTTCTATTGTGCTCTTCAACGATTTTGTTATAGTTCAGTCTATATTTCGCTAATCGTGATTCTACCTTTGAGATATTCCCTCGCCCCATTATCTTCTCATGAAGCCCGGATGCTTTCAGGTCGGGGTATCTTTCAAAGACAGACTGGATTTTCAAAAAACTGTTTTCTATGTTTTGAGCCGCCTGGACTTTCTCATTAAGTGGTGCATCCTTGGACCAGCGACCCCTTGCTTCAATAGTATCTTTCAAGGCCTTGTATTCATGAATATCGTACTTCTTTATCGCCTGAGCCAAAGCTGGCAGCAAATCAAGTCTCTGCTGCATTATTATGTCTATTCCGGCAAACATCCTTTCGGCTTTATTACGCCAGTATTGGGTCTTATTGTAGATACTTATCCATTCCCTGGCAATCACAAATACTACAACTAACGCCACGGCCCCGATTACCCATGTTAATATCGCATCCATACCATCACCCTATGTAGAATAATAGTCCTTTTCATTGACTTTTTTCGGCTGAATCTTTACCTCAAAATATCTTATCATCGCGCGTACTGCTTCTTGTTTTGTTTTGAACCGATTTGTCAGTTTGTAAATCTCAACTATCCTGTCTTCTTCATCGGACAAATCTATTTGTATCTTAACCATGTAATCACGTGTATCTTGATGATATACTATATATCACCAAGATATATTTAATCCTTTCGGTTGGTATACTCTCTCTTTGCACAGTACCACAATTGTTTTATTGAATTAGAAAGAGGATCTATCTTCTTCTAAAATCATTTTCTGCGTCTAATTCCCCGCTTCTTCTATTGTAACCTTCTTTGTAAGAATGGAAGTCTTTTTTGGTTAATTCTAAATACGCAAAAATGATAATCGCGCCTGTTGCCAAGAGAGCAAATCCATAGTCCCATATTCTGAGAAGAATAAGAATAATTCCAACGATGAAAAGAATAAATCCAATCCAGTTCATTGGCTTCGCATAATGCTTGAATGCCATAAAATTAATCATTTTTTAATATTCTTAACCTTTATGATTTAGCACACTACCCTTGCACATCGCCCTTTCAATGCTCATTTCAGCCCTGGTCAATGTGCTAAACGCCTGAGCCAGTGTGCACAATGCCTAAGAACGGTGTGTTTTCAATGTGCTGAACTATTTTTTCCCTTAAATTGAATCACGCAAAAAACACATTGCTTCCAGTGGCCTCACGTCGTGGATAGCACATTGGAAGGGCATTTTTCCTTCCCTGAGTGGAGAGAGCGAGAGAGAAAGAGAGAATTGCCACCGACTAAGGAATGAACAAAAGCCTTGAGAGAGGCTCTTGTAATCACCTCAAACCCAAAGCCCCGGTATCTTCGAGCTATGCGTTCAGCAGGGACCACGATAACAACAAGGTCAAATGCCTGGCTTCTTTCCTGAAAGCGGGCATACATATCCTGCCTTTTCATCCTGTCAAGACGTTTTCCAGTTTCAATCTCAAAACAAAGTTTCTTACCATCAAGCTCTAACGATAGGTCCGGGCCAACAGTTGCCATTATCGTAGGCTTAAACCCTGCCTTCAAGAGCAGGGATTCGGTAAGCCAGCAGAGAAATGCGTGTTCCGGGCCTTCGTTCTCCCTGATTTTGATAAGATACCAAACCCAGTCATAACCAATCTTCGTGCAGTAGAGATTATACCCAAGGCCGTAATAGTCGCTCAAATCCCTGCCATATACCTTTTTCAGGCGACGCTTTCCCATGCGGTAGATGTTCTTCAGCATATCACCCGAAAAAAGTCTTGTCCAACCCCTTTTCCACAATCTTTTTCAGGAGCAGGTTCTTGACTTCCTCATCCTCAATCAGGATGTTCATCAGCTCGTTCGGCTTCTTGTTCGGGTCTTCGAGAATCAGCCGCTCATCAAGCGGATTGCCGCAGCGCCCACAGAACGATTGAGCTACGGAGTTTTTCTCCTTGCAGCGGGAGCACGTTCTAATGTTGATTTTGGCTGCTTCCTCCTGAGGCCGTTCCTTGAGCGCATATGTCTGCAAAAGCGCTGAATCCACATCACGACCCGATAAATGAACGTAAGTGGCAGCCATATCCGAGCCCTGGGTCCATCCGAAAAATTCCTTCATCTGGGACTCCGTGAGCTTGTTCGCCAGAAGCGTAGCTCTGCTATGCCTGAAAAGATGGGCGTGAATCCGTTTCTTTATCCCAGCCTTCTTCGCCAGCCGCTTAATCAGAACCTGAACCGAGGAATGGCGCAGGTATTTGTTCGGATTGGAATAGTTCGTAGCCGTCTGAGGCCATAAAGCAGCTTCTGGTTCGTTCCTTCCAGGGTGGATATCAAGCCAGGCCGCCAGAACCGGCGCAGCGCTAACAATCCTTACCCGTCTGTCGCCGGTCTTGCCAGTAACCCTTAGGATAGCCCCGTATTGGTCAAATTGGACGTTCTTGAGCCTCAGGCTTAGAATCTCACCGATACGGCAGCCGGACTCGTATAAAACCATTATGAAGGCCTTATCGCGTATGGTGTTGGCAGCGCTGGCTATCTTCAAAACGTCGTCTTCGGTCAGCAGTTCCTCAGGCAGTTTGTGGGCCTCATTCTTGAGCCTTGGCTTCAGCCAGCTTATTTCTGGCGGGAAAACCTCATCGTTGCCCTTCAGCCATTTGTAAAACATCTTCAAGACGATTTTGAAGTCATACTTCGTGTATTCGGCATAATCTTTTGTTTCGAGCTCGCCAACCAGTGCGATCAGGTCGTCTTTCGTTGCTTCCCGGAAAGGCTTTCCCAGCCATCGCGCCAGAAACCGGATGCAATAAACAACTTTGGCTACTCGTCCATAACCCGAACCCTTCGCTAATCGGATTTTGGAGAACGTCTCGATTTCCCGGATATTCTCTTCACCTATTCCTTTCTCCTTCCGCAAATGCTCCAGGCAAAGCTCAAGCCTGCGTGGGTAGTCGTACAACTCCAGCCTTCCACTCCTTACCATGCTATCCTCTCCGGTGGAAGGACTATTTATTGGTCAGTGCCCAATTGGGCACTGTAGTGCCAAATCCAGGCCAATCAGCACACAGGCGGGGTCTGCCGACCCTTCCCCTGCACTTATACACAGGTTCAGGTCAGAACAAACCCCTTGTTTTGACCTCCTTACCGAGGGCTGTTCTGATATAGTTGTCCTCGTGACCAAAACCGTAGGTTCGCGGATGGTTAAAAATCTATTCGAAGAAAGCAACGCATGCCTAAGATCGGTGTATTGCTTATTTTAGCAATTATTTCGGTCGCCAGCGCACAGGTCGGTCTACCATCATGGGACTGGAGCACCTACAACGGCACGACGCAATGGGTCACGACCGTTACGGAAGACGACAGCGGCTGCGGAGGGGGAACCCTGACCAATCAATACACCATAGACATGAATTTCACTCCGGGGCATGCGCTCATGGGTGATGTCGGCCACGGTTCGGCCAGCGGAAGGGTCCAGAACAACGTACTCAGCATCCCTGGTAGGACAGTTCCAGACCCTCCAGGCTCTTCGACTCTCTCCCCTTATGATATTACTTTCACCTCCGATTGCCTCACCTTCACCGGGCAGTACAGTTGGGATTATAGCGGTTCGGACGGCGATTGCAGCGGCACTACCACGCTGAGCGGGAGGATCGTGAATGGATGCCCCGCGCCAGAAGTGGTGCCTGTGGTGCCGCCGGTCAATCCGCCGACCACCGGAAGCTCGAGCTCGGAGCTCTACGATGCCCATACCGATGTTAGCAATGTGTTGCAAGCTCTGAATACGATGAATTCGCAACAGGCGCAGTTAGATTTTGAAAAAAGATTCCCCGATGAGTATCCGGCCAGCGATATCAAGGATTTACAGGCCGTGGTGGATAGCCAAAAAAGCATATACACTCAGTTGGATCCTAAAGTAGAAGCGGAGTATGACACGATACTCCAGGCGGATCCCGGGAATTTCTGGGCGAACTGGGACATGGCGCAACTGAAGAAGGCGCAAGGGCAATACGATCAATACTATGCTTATATCTACACTGCGGCGCAGAACACGCACCAGTTCGAGGGCACCGAGAACACCGGGCTGGAGCAGGCCGTGGCAGATTCCATGGGATTAGAGAAATTCCCGACTGTTGATGACAGCGTGGTGTTGAGAGAGGAAAGCAATGAGATCAATCCATGGAATGGCGGCCCGGTATATGGCCAAAACCTTCCCGCAGACTTAGCGAATAACCCGCCAGCAGAGCATTTCACGCTTGTCACCCTATTCTCTTCGAAGATTTATAGCATCGTAAACAGTCTCGGAGGGCCGGGAAGCCAATAGGGGGTCGAAATATGGAAATCAAGCATCTCGGGATTGTATTCATATTGGCGCTATCCATATTGATCGCAGGTTGCACGGCCCCGGCGCAGCCTTCCCAAAACCAATCCAATACCAGCACCATAACTCCTTGTAATGATGCTGGTTGCTTCATCGCCGCGGCGAACAACTGCGGCAATGCAAGCATATTGTACACCGATTCCGTCGGGACTTTCAATTATACCACCTCGAATTGCGTGTTCATCAAGACATTGGTCAGCCTGGATGCCAACGAAACCCAGGATATGAAGGATGCTCTCGAAGGGAAGAACCTGACCTGCATATACGATCAGGGGCAATTCGACCAGAGATGGGTCTCTTCGTTGCTATATGGCACGGAGAACTGCACGGGGGATCTGAAAGAGGCGCTTGGCGAGCTTATAGTGTTCACTCCCAATCCATAGGTTCCAGGCCGTCAGGTTATTAAATTCTGGAAGAGTATTGATGCCATGAAATTCCCCTACAAATTCAACCTGAAATTCCAGCTCGTCTACGGTCTGATCGGTCTATTGACCTCGGCACTAGTCCTTTTCCTGATACTTGGCAAGATCGAATGGATCACGGCGCTGTTTATCGGCATCGCAAGCTTTCTGGTCTCCGGATTCTACACCGATCAGCTGGAATGCTGAAAATGGGTTTCTACCCGAATAATCTAGCCGCGATTAACTCAATCTTAAAATACCCTGCTGCGAATTGCATTCATGGATTCGGTCAGCGTGCGGAAGCTCTCCAAGAAATACGGCGACTTCCTCGCATTGGATTCCGTGGACCTGAGCGTGAAAGAAGGCGAACTGTTCGCTTTGCTCGGTCCGAACGGAGCCGGCAAGACTACTCTGATGCGCATACTCACGACCCAGTTCGCGCCTACCGAAGGCGAAGCTTTCGTGATAGGCAAGAATGTGGTCACCGAAGCCGCCGCGGTCAGGGAGCTGGTCAGCTATGTGCCGCAGGAGATGAGCATCTGGACAGATATAAGCGGATACGAGAACCTGCTCATCTATGCCAAGATCTACGGCATCCCGACCAAGGATAGGCAAAATGTCATAAGCGAGGCACTCGGCCTGATGGAGCTCTCGGATGTCGCGAACAATCTCGCGGGGACGTATTCTGGAGGTATGATCCGTAAGCTTGAGCTCGCATGCGCGATAATGCTCAAACCCAAGATACTTTTCCTCGACGAGCCAACGATCGGTTTGGACCCCGGGACGCGCAAATCAGTCTGGGACCGGCTCAAGACCCTTAACCGGGAGAAGGGCACGAACGTCTTCTTCACGACACATTACATGGACGAGGCCGGCAATTACGCGGACAAGATAGGCCTGATAAACCACGGTAAAATCGTGAAGGTCGCATCTCCGGACGAGCTTAAGCATTCCATCGGTGAGAACTGCATAGAGATCGAGACCGACCCTCCCCTGGACGTGAAATCCATGAAGGAGCTCGGAGAGTTGGAGCATGCGGCATCGGTAAGCGTGCAAGGAAGCAAGATAAAGATATCCCTCAGGAAGAGCGAAGAACCCATGAACAGCCTGCTTGTTTTCCTGCTTTCGAAGAAGATAAAGGTCAAGAGGCTATCGACATCCGAGCCGACGATAGACGACGTCTTCATGAAATACGTCGGCGGGAAGAGCGACGAACGGGTCGGCACCAGACAGCAACTGCGCGAGGTGAAGAAGGCGCGCGATAGGATCAGAGGTGGATGAGATGAAAGATTCACTCCGCATCATATTCGCAATGATAGAGCTCGAGATCAGGCGTCTGATGCACGACCGGACCGAGATTTACCTGAGGGCAGTGCAGCCACTCCTTTGGCTGCTCGTGTTCGGCCGCGTGATGGGTTCCCTGACCGGCATCCAGACCGGCAATATCCCGTACACGGATTACATAATGCCCGGCGTGCTCATACAATCCACGACGACCATAGCCATCTTTTTCGGCCTGATAATCATATGGGAGCGCGAATCAGGCATCCTCAAGAAGCTGGTCGCTTCGCCTGCCCCCAAGTCCGCGATCGTGATCGGCCGGTCCTTCGCCGCAGGCGCCAGGGCGACATTCCAGATGATTTTCATCATACCCTTCGCCATGCTGATCGGGGTGAAAGTGCTGCTCAATCCGATATACCTCCTGATAGCCATAGCGTTGGTCTTCGTGGCATCCGCAGGCTTCGCTGCCCTCTCGATCATGATAGCGTCCATCCTGAAATCCAGGGAAAGGTTCATGGGCCTGGGCCAGGTGATCGTGCTGCCGATGTTCTTCGGTAGCAGCGCACTCTATCCTATTAGCGCGATGCCGCCACTTCTGCAGGATTTCGCGTATGTCAATCCTATGTCGTATATAGTGGATGCGACCCGCGGACTGCTAATAACCGGGAACCTGAACCAGCTCCCGCTGGATATCTTCGTGACATTGCTATTCGTGGCAATCATATTCGGCCTGGCGACCTGGAGCTTCAAGAAGATCATCGAGTGAATTTCCATTCAGAATAAGCTTCGTTCAATTCATGCAGGAACACTTCGGGAGGCTGTGCTCCTATCACCGTGCGCTTTCCATTTATCAGATAGAATGGAACGCCGTCTATCCCCAGCTTCTCGGCTTCAGCGAGATCTTTGCGGACGTCATCCGCATATGCGTCGCTCGCGAGCATCCTCTTCACATCAGTCGGGACCAATCCTATCTCTTCCCCTAAAGCCGCCAGCGTATCCCGGTCGCCGATATTTTTTCCATCAGTGAAATATGCCTTGAACAGCCTTTCCACCGCCTTCTCCTCCAAGCCTTTCTTTTTGGCCATATGGATCAGGCGATGCGCTTCGAACGTGTTGCTGACGACGACCTTGTCGAAATTGTATATCAGCCCGACCTTCTTTGCTTCTTCGGCTAACTGATTGTTGAGCTTTACCGCCCAATCGCGGCTCTGGCCCTTGTTCTCCGCGAGGTAAGAATAGATGTCTCTTCCGGGCTGGTATTTTATCTTCGGATTGAGCTGGTAGCTATGCCAGATTATTTCAACGTCCTTTTTTCCGGGAAATTCCTTCAACGCGGCTCCGAACAAGCGCCTGCCCATGTAGCAGAAAGGGCACATCACGTCTTCCCAGACCTCGACTTTCATTTTGGCCATCGGTACTCACTTGGTAAAAAGGAAAACTCAATATATTTCGTTGAGCAGGCTGTAATACGAGCCATCATGGTCGCAGGCCGGGCATTTCCCCGGGGGCATGTTCCCTTCGTGGATATAGCCGCATTTCGAGCATACCCACTTCACCTTCTCCGACTTCTTCAGGATCGTCCCTGCCTTGATATTCGCCAGCAGCTTGCTGTAGCGCTCCTCATGGTGCGCCTCGGCCCTGCCGATAGCCCTGAGTCTGGTAGCGATTGCAGGGAACCCCTCTTTATCTGCGACATCCGCGAACTGCGGATACATCGTCGTGGTCTCGTAATTCTCGCCTTCGATGGCGGCAGCGAGGTTCTCCACGGTCGTCTTCATCATGTGGGGGACTTCCCATTCGACCTGCGGATCGTACTTCTTCGCGCCTTTGTCCAGGATGCTGTTCAGCATCCGCATGTTCCACTCCGCATGCTCCATTTCGTTGTCTGCAGTCGCGATGAATATGTCTGATATCTGCCTGTAGCACTCCTTGCGGGCGATGCTGGCATACATAGAATATCGGTTCCTCGCCATGCTCTCTCCGATGAACGCCTTCCCCAGATTCTCGATTGTCTTGAAATCAGCCATAGAAAAACCTCTTCGGTTATCAACATTATGATTATTATTCCCTACAGGTAGCTCCACATGAGGAGCTTGTCGCTGTCCGTGACCCATCGCTCCCCGATGTCCGTGCGGTAGAACATGTTAGGGATTATGATATTCTTTATCCGGTTGTAGGCCACGCTCCTGGATTCCTCCATTGTCGTGCCCGAACCCGTGACCACCAGCGCGTAGCCGCTGTTTCCGGCGAGGCGCCAGTCTCCGTCCACCACCTTCACGTCTCCGAGGTGCATCCCGTCGTAGACTGGCTTCTTGAATATTATGGCCGCCCCTTCGGAGTAGCGCTTGAACGCACGCGCGTCATCGAAAGGGAACGGGGGCACTGCGACGACCACGCCGACCTGGAAGCCGCGCTTCGTCCGCATCTCCGGCTTCTGCTTCTTCGCTATGCCATCGAGGAAATAACCCCACTCGCTGAGAACGCCTTCCATTGCTATGCTGATATGAGGATATCCCCACCTACATGTGAATTCGAGCGGATAAATGCCCCTGGAGTTCGCTATGCAGTTGATGTCGATATATCCTACATAGCCGCACGCCGCCAGCTTCACTTTCATCCTTCCCAAGGTGGCATCGAAGATCGGGCTCCGGTTGCTCCAGAACATGAGTGTGCCCATCTCGCCCGTGCTCGGTCCTATCTCTCCCGGGAACATGCGCTTGTGCTCGAAATTCACATTTATCGGGAGCACGAAATCATCCCCGTTGAAGAACGCGCCGGTGGCGACCTCCACTCCGGAGATGTACTTCTGTATTTGGAAGACCTTTATCTGCTTGCTCCAGTTCTTCTTGTACCTCTCGAGCATCTCGATGATGTCCAGACCGTCGTCCTCCTGCCCGACGAAAAGGAGCTCCTTCTCGTTCTGCGCCAGGCCGCTGGGCTTTATCACGTAGCGGTCCGGGTTCTTCTTCATGAAATCTATGGCGTCGTCGAAACTTGTGAAGTTCCATCTGGGGATAATCGGTATGCCAGCCGCCTTCATCTCCGCCTGGCCGAATTCCCGATCGAGTTCAAGCTTGTCGGTATATTCGCTCCCTCCGACCACCGGTTTCCCAGCCTTCCTCAGCGAATCCGCTTCAGCCCCGAAACCGACATCATCGAATACGACGATGTCCGCCCAGTCAACGTGCGCTCTCCAGTCATCCACCTTGTCCAGGAAGCCGTCGGAGACGTCCTTCTGCTCCTTCTCCTGGATGTAATACCTCACTTCGTGACCCTCCTTCTTCACGGCCCACGCGAGATCCCCTATGAGCGCATCTATTGATACAAATAGAAATTTCCTTTTCGGTTTTGGCTCTATCACGTTATTCATATGGTTATTTGCCTCTAAACATTTATGATGATTTGGGACAAACCAGCGATTTCTGGCTCGTTTAACCTCTTATTTCATCCGAATGCTGCTTTTTAAGCAGCCGACCCGTAATATTTCCAGATGACTTTTAGCATTAAGGATATAGCCACCCTCCCTTTCAACGGGGATACCAGGAAAGGCGCCCGGCACTCGTTCATAGTCTCCCAATTGCTGAAGAACGGCTGCCAACCCGTGGTGGACCGGCAAGCCAACATCTGGGTCGAAAGCGGGGACGCATCAAAAGGAAAAACCATCGTTCTATCCTCGCATATCGATGTCGATCCGAATGTCCGCGACCTCGTTTTCTCCAGCTACCGTCAACGCGGTCGCAGGATGATGAAAGGGGTCCTCGACAATGCCGTAGGTTGCTACCTGAATCTTTCTCTAGCCGTTTCCAGGCCGCGAAAAGGCAGGACAATCCATGTATTCACAGCTTCAGAAGAGATCGAGCGGAACAACCCCCGGAGCTTCTGCCGGAGCGCGAGGGAAGTCGTGCGGGAGCTGAGATCCGAGGTCATCATGCCAGATTTCATCGCAGTGATAGACGTGACGTTTCCCCGGGTCTTGGATTCCAAGGGTAAAATATCTTGGAGCAAACCATATCCCGAAGTCTTCGATGTCAAGGACCGCATGCACTGCTATCTTGATGGGTATTCCAGGAGGAAGGAGAAGGAGCTCGCGTCATCGCTGCTGAAGCACTCGAAGGACCCGCGTATCGGGTTGCGCTATCTCCCCGGGCATGACGAGGCCTTCGTATATGGTCGCCTTTGCCCTGCATTCGCCTTCGGTCCTGTCGTATTTGGCGATTTCGCAGCGTCTGGCCAGACCATGCCTGTGGCGCATCTCGAGACTTCCCTCAGATTTTTAAGGAAAAGCTTCGGATATTCATAGTCTCTCGTTCTATCCGTCGGATGTCGAAATAGATAGCTTTAAATATAAGGTACTGTGTAATAATATCTAGATAGACTGGTTCTATTGAACGAACTATCGTAATAAATATCGGATTCCTCGACTATTTAGCGGCCGAATTTGTGTATGGTGGAAGTTCTCAGAACTTGTTTGTCATCGATCGGACGTAAATGCGTCCGGCGAAATAAAAAAAGGTGAAATTAAATGGCATATGAAGGCGGAGACAGGCCCATGTTCGATGCGGTCTGCTCTAAGTGTGGTCAGCCCTGCCAGGTTCCTTTCAAACCAACGGAAGGAAGACCTGTGTATTGCAGAAACTGCTACAAACCAAAACCGAGATTCTGAGAGTTACGCTCCCGAATCTGCTAAGTCTTAAATTGTTTTTGTTTTTTTACTGAGTCTCCTCATTTTATTGGTCCAACACCCTCTAGTGGAACCCATTCTCCAGATTCGATCCTGCTTCAAAACATATCGCAAAACTAGCCAGCCGACTCGTATTTCCTCACATACCATACCTTCACGATCTGGGTCAGGATGACATAGCAGATCAATGTCAGCAGCATGAATGGCCAGAACATGAGGGGGAGGGCAGCGAATCCGAACACATGCGCGAACGGGGAGAATGTCAGCCATATCCCTATGATGCAGACTATGACCGTCGAAAGCAAGAGCTGTATGCTGGCGCGGCTTTCGATGAACGGTATCTTCTTCGTGCGGATGACGTGTATTATCAGGGACTGCGTCAACAATGATTCCACGAACCACGCGGTCTGGAACAGCGCCAGCTTCGCGAGGTCCGGCGACGGTGACCCGAAGCTCCACACCCCGAAGAAGAAGATCATCACGCCCCAGGTCGTGTAATCGAATATCGAGCTGATCGGGCCTATGAAAACTATGAAATTCGTTATCTCCTTGAAATCCCACTTGCGCGGCTTGGCCAACCATTCCTTATCCACGTTGTCCGTGGGTATGGCAATCTGGGACATATCATAGAGGAGATTGTTGGCGAGTATCTGTATCGGGAGCATGGGAAGGAACGGGAACAACAAGCTCGCTCCGAGCACGCTGAACATGTTGCCGAAATTGGAGCTGGCGGCCATCCTAGCGTACTTGATGATATTGGCGAAAACCCGTCTCCCCTCGATTATCCCGTCTTCCAGCACCAGCAGGCTCTTTTCGAGAAGTATTATATCGGAGGATTCCCTTGCTATGTCCGTAGCGGTGTCGACGGAGATCCCCACATCCGCCGCTTTCAGGGCCGGGGCGTCATTGATCCCATCGCCCAGGAACCCTACGACGTGCTTGTTCCTCTGCAATGCCTTGATTATCCTCTCTTTATGGATGGGGGACAATCTCGCGAAAATCGTGTTGTTCTCGACAGCTATGGCGAGGGTGTCGTCTTTCATATTCTCGATATCGCTCCCCAGGAGAGTGCCTTTTGTCGGCAGATTTATATCCCTCGCGATCTTGTTCGTGACGAGTTCGCTGTCACCGGTGAGGACCTTGACCTCTATTCCCTGCTCTTTCAGGCTGACTATTGCGTTCCTTGCCGACTCTTTAGGCGGATCCAGGAATGCTACGAATCCCAGCAGCGTAAGGTCATTTTCATCATCCACGGAATATACATTCTGCTTTTCCGAGGTCTCTTTATACGCGATAGCTATGACCCTGAATCCATCATTGTTAAGGTCCTTGACCAATATCCTAAGCTGCTCTAGATCCTTCTTGCTGGGGACGAAAACCCGATTATCGCAGTCGGTTCTCTTGCATATTTTGAGGATCTCTTCGACCGCACCCTTGCAGATGAGCACCCTGCGTTTGCTGTTTTCATCCACCACGACGGACATCCTTCTCCTGCGGAAATCCCAAGGGATCTCATCTATCTTTTTATATCCTTTGGCGGTGGGGCCGATCTTTTCTTTTTCGCCATAATCGATCACTGACATATCCATTATGTTCTTGAGGCCGGTTTGATAGAAACTATTCACATAAGCGTAGAGCAATACCTCGTGGTTATCATGACCATGGATGTCTATGTGCTTCTCGAGTATCACCTTGCCTTGGGTCAAAGTGCCTGTCTTGTCGGTGCATAGGACATTGATTGCGCCGAAATTCTGTATCGAACTCAGCTTCTTGATTATGACCTTCTTCTTCGACATGTTAGTAGCGCCGTTGGCAAGATTCACGGTCACTATCATGGGGAGCATCTCAGGGGTGAGGCCGACAGCTATTGAAATGGCGAAAAGGAACGCCTGGAAAGGATTTCCCTTCCCTATGGCGTTGATGAGGAAAACCAGCGGGACCATCACGAGCATGAACTTTATCATGAGCTCCGTGAATCCCTTTATCCCCCGGTCGAATTCCGTGGTCCCCTGATCGTTTCCGACCCGTTGCGCTATAGCTCCGAAATAAGTGTTTGTCCCGGTGAGCAAAGCGACCGCGGTCGCGGTTCCGCTCTCCACGTTCGTTCCCATGAAACACAGGTTCTGGAGCTCGAACGGGCTCTTGGCCTCTTTAATCAGTTTCATGGCGTGCTTTTCAGACGCTATCGATTCACCTGTTAAGGCTGCCTGGTTCACGAACAGGTCTTTCGATTCGATGAGGCGGACATCGGCCGGGACCAGGTCACCGGCGGAGAGGATTATTATGTCTCCTGGAACGACATGGGCCAGGGGGATTTCCCTCCTTTTCCCATCCCTGATTACGGTGGTCGTGATCCGGACCATAGCTTTGAGCCGCTCGACCGCCTCGTCCGCCCTCACCTCTGGTATGAATCTAAGGACGATCGCGATGACGAGCATGAAGATGATGATGGCTGCCGAAGCCAGGTCCCCAGTTAGATAAGATATCGCAGCCAGCAGCACGAGCAGATAATTGAGCGGATTCTTGCAGGCTTCGATCAACTTCTCGAGTTTGGTCTTCTTCTGGTGTTGTACCGGGAGGTTCTCGCCGTATTTTATCAATCTGCCTCTCGCCTCTGAATTCGTGAGCCCGGTCATGCGGCTATCTATCTTTTTGACGACGTCTTTGGCATCGCTCTCGGAGGCATCTATGATATTTTTTGTAATCTGGATGTATCCTTTGTACTCTGGCTGGACCTTCTTTTTTGGCCCGCCGAGAAATCCTCTAATAGAATCCAGGGCTTTCATGAACATCCACTTTCAGATTTTCGCATCATAAATCATCTTGAGGATGACCAGCGTGATGACCATCATCGCTTCTATTATAGTGAAGATGAATAACGGCCAAACCCGATTCAATCCAGCATAAACGATATAAAGAATCAATCCTACGAGAAACATGGTTGTCCATACGTAAGAGAGGTCTTTCGCGGATTTGGTCCTCCAAATCTTGATGACCTGCGGGGCCAATGCCAGCGCGACCAAGAATCCCGCGGCATATCCGACGATTTCCAAGACCATATCGTCTAATATCCGTTATCAGTTAATAATCTTCTGGAACCGAAATTCGCCTTTACTTACGGGGCAGGATCAAGCCCTTCGGCGAAGCGGCCTCGACGAGATAGAGATTATAAATATACACTGTGGATAGAATCTGGACTGACATACTCCGGTGAATGGCGATAGATGCCCGTGGTATTTATCCTCAAATGGAATCCATCTTGATTCTAAAACGACACTAAAACTAAAAAAAATGAAAAAGTGAGTAAATGAAATTTGAAGAATTGGGCCTTAATGATAAAACTTTGGCCGCTCTCCAGAAGATTGGTTATCTAGAGCCTACCGAAGTGCAGCAGAAGACCATACCCGCATTGATCGCAGGGAATAACCTGCTCGTGCGGAGCCAGACCGGTACGGGCAAGACCGCCGCTTTCGGCATCGGCCTCATAGAGCGCATCATCAGCGGGAAATCTAAGAAAGCGCTCGTGCTGACCCCGACGAGAGAGCTCGCCGTCCAGGTATGCACCGAGATACGGAACATCGGCCAGCTGAGCAATCTCAGGATGCATGTGGTATACGGGGGGCAGAGCCTCGAGCGCCAGGTGCAGGAGATGCACGGCGGAGTGGACATCCTAGTCGCCACCCCGGGTCGACTTCTGGATCTTGGCAGGCGTGGAGCAGTGCGTATCGGAGAATTCGATATAATCGTCTTAGACGAGGCGGATCTCATGCTTGACATGGGGTTCATAGACGAAGTAGGCGAAGTGCTCGATCAGCTCCCCGAGCAACGCCTTTCGGTCCTCCTCTCGGCGACATTGGAGCCCGAAATCCTCGCGATAGCCAATAAATACGTAAAGAATCCGAAGACCATAGAGATCGGCCAGAAAGAGGTGGCCGAGACGGTCGTGGAAGAATATGTGGAAGCGACCGACCGGGAGAAGTTCAGCTATCTCACGAATATACTCCGGGCGCACGCTCATATGAAGATACTGGTGTTCCGCGAGACCAAGATGGGATCGGACCGCCTTCAGCAGCGTCTTTGGGAGCGAGGTTTCAAGGCCGGGGTGCTCCAGGGGGACATGAGCCAGGCCAAACGCAACGGGGTCCTAGAAGCATTCAAGGCGGGTTCCATAAGCATCCTGGTGGCGACCAACGTGGCTGCCAGGGGACTCCACATCGATGATCTGGGCCTTGTCATCAATTACGATAAAGCGCAGACCGAAGAGATACACCTCCACCGCGTAGGGCGCACCGGAAGGATGAGCACCGAAGGCAAGGCGATAACGTTTGTCACGAGGCCCGAATCCAGATTCGAGCGCATGAGCTCGGACCATCCTGATTTCGCATGGATGAAGCAAGGGGGGCTCGATTCCTACCGATCTGGCTCGGAAAGGGGCTTCCAGAGGAGGGGTCCGCCTCCCCGTCGTGGCCCTCCAAGGGGACCAAACGAATATGGCAGCGGCATCGAGCAGAGGCCTAGGTTCGGGGACCGCGGCCCGAGGCGTGAGTCCCATCAATATCAAGGCTCCCGTCCAGCAGAGCGGGGACCTAGCCTGGGGGGGTTCGCTCAAAGGGAGAATCGGCAGCCACCCCGCGAAAGCAATCCTGTGTCAGATCAAAGTGGGGGACCGGCAAATACCGAACACGGCGAAAGACGTCCGCACCGTGAATACCAGTACAATGAGCCCCGGCGCCAACCTGAAACGACCGGCCAGCACTTCGAAAGGAACCGCAGCGCCCCCAGCCACCGTTACATGCCTCACGAGATGGATGCTCCGAGAGAGCCCGCGAGAGAGCAAAGCAACGAGAAAGGGCCTTACGAAGGACGCAGACGAAAGCGCATGAGGCCGTTCTCGCATCATAGCCGCTAATGCTTTCTCAAGGCGAGTATCTCTTCGACCGTTTTCGCCTTGGCTATCGTATTCCTCATCGCGCAGGCCCCTGGCACGCCCGTGAGGATATTCATTGCCTTGAGCTTCAAATCCTTGACTATCAGTCCCCCGAGATATCTCTCCGAGAATGACAGGTATTCGTCCAGAAGATCGAACTTCCCCTCCAAGCCTTCAGGTTCCATGTCTTTGAAGCACATCGGGTTCGCCATGGCGGCTCGTCCTATCATGAACCCGTCGCAATAACCTCCTTCGATACGCATGCTGCCTTCGGACGCGTTCATAAGATCCCCATTCCCGATTATCGGCACGTCGCATCCATCCTTCACGTTCTTAATGAGCTCCCAATCGGCCTTCCCGCTGTATCCCTGTTTTGGGGTCCTTCCATGCAGGATTATGAAATCAGCACCAGCCTTAGCGATGCTCTTGCAGATGGCCAGTGTCGAATCCTGATTATCCTTGATCCTCATCTTCATGCTAATCAGGATCGAGGACGGCGAGTTCTCCCTCATCTCCTCCAGCGATCTGACGATGATATCCGGAGAAGAGAGCAACGCGCTCCCGCCTCCGCTTTCCATGGTGTGGGCCGAAGGGCAGCCGCAGTTGAGATTGAGATAAGAGATCGCTCGGCTGTCGCATATCCCTTTCGCAGCGATGCCGAGCGCAACAGGATCCTTGCCCACCAATTGCACCCCCACGTTCCGCTCGTCTTTGTGGGTGTCCACCATGGCTATCTTCTTCCTCTCGCGTGTGAGGGTGTATGCGCTGATGAGCGGCACGCAGCAAGATTCTGCCCCGTATCTCTGGCACATCATCCTGAAAGGAAGGTTGGTGTAGCTGTCGATGGGAGCCAAGAATGAGCGGAAATCCATGTTAATTACATCTGGAAAAGAAAATAAAAAGAGCTAAGGCCTGGCGACGCAAGGTTCGTATCTGCAGAACCCGGTCTTTCTCATGTCCGCTTCCAGCCACCTGCGATCCAATTCCTGGAAACGGGGACCTATAGACATTATCTCCACATTCAGTTGCCCTAGCGTCCTCAATCCCCTGCCAAGCTCACCCATCACGCCTCCCACGCGGCGTACCATCTTTATCGACCTCTCCATTCTCCCACCTCTTCTCAAACAGTAATCTCCTATGAAATATAAATATGTTATGTTAAAAATCTTGTTAATTTTAACAATAATAATAAGAATATATTGTAATATTTGTTAGTATTTGGTTCATATACATGAAAATCCATCATAATACTATTTGTCATTGTAGGTATATGTGTATCATAGCAAAAAATATCTGGTTGCGATTAAAAATTATTCGAACCAACTCAAGTGCATGGAAGAGAGATTATCATTCACAGGCACATCCGGAGAGGAGACCGCGGCGATACTCTCGAAGCCGCACAATCCGAACGGCAAGGGCGTCATACTGCTGCATTGCTTCCTCTGCACCAAGCATCACCGGATAATCCGGGCCATGTCGGATTCCCTTCTCGAGCGCGGGTTCACCACCTTCCGCTTCGATTTCTACGGGAATGGCGAAAGCGGCGGGCGGATAGAGGAATCCACATACTCCAAGATGATAGCCCAGGTCAAGGATTCCGTCTCGTTCCTCGAGAACCGCGGCGGAGCGGAATGGGTCGGAGTGGCAGGCCATAGCATGGGGGCGATGCTGGCCCTCCTTTCGGCGCATGAGGACCCGCGCATCGGATCGGTGGCTTTCATAGCCGGCAGTTCTCAGGCAGCCAGGGTCCGCGAGGTCTTCCCTGAGGAATCCATCATGCAGGCGGAGGAGCAGGGCGAATCCCACGCCTTCGTTTATGGTAGGGATATCCGGCTCAAGCGCGAGTTCCTGCTCGATATAGAGCGCTACAACGTGGGCCATGCCATCGCTATGCTGGGGAGGCCGATTCTGATCGTGCACGGGACCAAGGACGAGGTGATACCTCCTTTCCATGCCCGCCAGCTATATAATTGGGCGCGCAAGCCGAAATCGATCGAGATGATAAACGGCGCCAATCACCTGTTCAAGGAGGAATCGCATCTACGCGCCCTCAAGGAAACCGTGGGCGATTGGTTCTCCCGCAACCTTTAAATTCTATGACGGAGTTCTATCATAGGGGAACCCACAGCTTATACCAAGGTGAGAGACATGGAAGAACCAACAGACAAACGCATGGAGACACCCGAGATGCCAGAG
Organism: uncultured Microcaldota archaeon; assembly: GCA_963800555.1. Classification (GTDB taxonomy): domain Archaea; phylum Micrarchaeota; class Micrarchaeia; order Anstonellales; family Bilamarchaeaceae; genus Bilamarchaeum. Next base: position 46,531 of record CAWDBH010000003.1, read on the forward strand.
GCCGAAGTGCCGGAAGCGGCCGAAGTAAGCCCTGCCCGCGTTCATCGTGCCGGTGACAACACCGTCTTCGTAGGCAAGAAAGGCACGATGGGCTATGTGCTCGCAGTGGTGACGCAATTCAACAACGGGGCGAGCGAAGTCACTGTCAAAGCGAGAGGTAAGCTCATCTCAA
>CAWDBH010000004.1:0-46194 GCA_963800555.1 uncultured Microcaldota archaeon
AGTGATTTACCTGAATGCCACGGTGGATACGGGGGTAGTCAATGCGACGAACACCGCAGTCACGCTGACAAACGATGCGAACGCCACGGGCGTTCCACCGAACGGCGACAATGTCACAGCGGAAAGCTCAGCGGATGTCACAGTCTACTACGCGAACGTCTCAGTCCTGAAGCTCGATCAGACTGCTGCCCAGCCTTCTCCTGGCGGCATAGTCCAGTTCAACATGACCATCACCAACACAGGGAACGTCACCCTGGATCCTGCAAGCGTCGTGGATGCGCTCCCAGCCGGATTCACCTACATGAATGCAGTCCCAACCCCAGACACCATCGGCCAGACTTCCACCTGGAACGATGTCGGCCCGCTGTCTCCAGGCTCATCAGCGGTGATCTACCTCAACGCCACGGTTGATGCAGGCACTGTGAATGCCTCTGCTCCGGTCATGAACCTCACCAACTACGTGAACGCCACGGGCGTTCCACCGAACGGCGACAATGTCACAGCTGAAAGCTCAGCGGATGTCACAGTCTACTACGCGAACGTCTCAGTCCTGAAGCTCGATCAGACTGCTGCCCAGCCTTCTCCTGGCGGCATAGTCCAGTTCAACATGACCATCACCAACACAGGGAACGTCACCCTGGATCCTGCAAGCGTCGTGGATGCGCTCCCAGCCGGATTCACCTACATGAATGCAGTCCCAACCCCAGACACCATCGGCCAGACTTCCACCTGGAACGATGTCGGCCCGCTGTCTCCAGGCTCATCAGCGGTGATCTACCTCAACGCCACGGTTGATGCAGGCACTGTGAATGCCTCTGCTCCGGTCATGAACCTCACCAACTACGTGAACGCCACGGGCGTTCCACCGAACGGCGACAATGTCACAGCTGAAAGCTCAGCGGATGTCACAGTCTACTACGCGAACGTCTCAGTCCTGAAGCTCGATCAGACTGCTGCCCAGCCTTCTCCTGGCGGCATAGTCCAGTTCAACATGACCATCACCAACACAGGGAACGTCACCCTGGATCCTGCAAGCGTCGTGGATGCGCTCCCAGCCGGATTCACCTACATGAATGCAGTCCCAACCCCAGACACCATCGGCCAGACTTCCACCTGGAACGATGTCGGCCCGCTGTCTCCAGGCTCATCAGCGGTGATCTACCTCAACGCCACGGTTGATGCAGGCACTGTGAATGCCTCTGCTCCGGTCATGAACCTCACCAACTACGTGAACGCCACGGGCGTTCCACCGAACGGCGACAATGTCACAGCTGAAAGCTCAGCGGATGTCACAGTCTACTACGCGAACGTCTCAGTCCTGAAGCTCGATCAGACTGCTGCCCAGCCTTCTCCTGGCGGCATAGTCCAGTTCAACATGACCATCACCAACACAGGGAACGTCACCCTGGATCCTGCAAGCGTCGTGGATGCGCTCCCAGCCGGATTCACCTACATGAATGCAGTCCCAACCCCAGACACCATCGGCCAGACTTCCACCTGGAACGATGTCGGCCCGCTGTCTCCAGGCTCATCAGCGGTGATCTACCTCAACGCCACGGTTGATGCAGGCACTGTGAATGCCTCTGCTCCGGTCATGAACCTCACCAACTACGTGAACGCCACGGGCGTTCCACCGAACGGCGACAATGTCACAGCTGAAAGCTCAGCGGATGTCACAGTCTACTACGCGAACGTCTCAGTCCTGAAGCTCGATCAGACTGCTGCCCAGCCTTCTCCTGGCGGCATAGTCCAGTTCAACATGACCATCACCAACACAGGGAACGTCACCCTGGATCCTGCAAGCGTCGTGGATGCGCTCCCAGCCGGATTCACCTACATGAATGCAGTCCCAACCCCAGACACCATCGGCCAGACTTCCACCTGGAACGATGTCGGCCCGCTGTCTCCAGGCTCATCAGCGGTGATCTACCTCAACGCCACGGTTGATGCAGGCACTGTGAATGCCTCTGCTCCGGTCATGAACCTCACCAACTACGTGAACGCCACGGGCGTTCCACCGAACGGCGACAATGTCACAGCTGAAAGCTCAGCGGATGTCACAGTCTACTACGCGAACGTCTCAGTCCTGAAGCTCGATCAGACTGCTGCCCAGCCTTCTCCTGGCGGCATAGTCCAGTTCAACATGACCATCACCAACACAGGGAACGTCACCCTGGATCCTGCAAGCGTCGTGGATGCGCTCCCAGCCGGATTCACCTACATGAATGCAGTCCCAACCCCAGACACCATCGGCCAGACTTCCACCTGGAACGATGTCGGCCCGCTGTCTCCAGGCTCATCAGCGGTGATCTACCTCAACGCCACGGTTGATGCAGGCACTGTGAATGCCTCTGCTCCGGTCATGAACCTCACCAACTACGTGAACGCCACGGGCGTTCCACCGAACGGCGACAATGTCACAGCTGAAAGCTCAGCGGATGTCACAGTCTACTACGCGAACGTCTCAGTCCTGAAGCTCGATCAGACTGCTGCCCAGCCTTCTCCTGGCGGCATAGTCCAGTTCAACATGACCATCACCAACACAGGGAACGTCACCCTGGATCCTGCAAGCGTCGTGGATGCGCTCCCAGCCGGATTCACCTACATGAATGCAGTCCCAACCCCAGACACCATCGGCCAGACTTCCACCTGGAACGATGTCGGCCCGCTGTCTCCAGGCTCATCAGCGGTGATCTACCTCAACGCCACGGTTGATGCAGGCACTGTGAATGCCTCTGCTCCGGTCATGAACCTCACCAACTACGTGAACGCCACGGGCGTTCCACCGAACGGCGACAATGTCACAGCTGAAAGCTCAGCGGATGTCACAGTCTACTACGCGAACGTCTCAGTGATAGAATTGAATCAGACTGCGGCACAAGCATCCCCTGGGGGGATAGTCCAGTTCAACATGACAGTCACCAACACCGGTAATGTCACATTGAATCCGACGCAGCTCATAGACAGTTTGCCTCAAGGCTTGACATTCAGTTCAGCATCCCCAGTGAATTCCTCTTCCCTAGGCTGGAACGTATCGTTAGCCTCAGGTGCCTCAGCGGTCTTCTACCTCAACGCCACGGTGGATCCAGGCGTGGTCAATGCGACGAACACCTCGGTCATCCTGACCAACTGCGTCAACGCGACTGGGGTTCCTCCTGACGGGAACACCATGTCGTCCATGAGCTGCGTGAATGTCACAGTCTACTACGCCAATATATCGGTGATCAAGGTCGACATATCTCCGATACAGGTTTCGCCCGGAGGCATCACGCAATGGCAGATAAATGTCAGCAATTCCGGAGCAGTTACCCTGGACCCGGTATCTGTGACCGATGTCCTGCCCCCAGGATTCTCATTCAGCAGCTCCTCTCCGTTCCCTGATAGCACCGATAATATTACCATGCGCTGGCTAAACGTCGGTCCGTTGCTTCCTGGAGGCAGCACGACGATAGAGCTCAACTCCACCGTCGCTTCGAACATATCTAACGGCACCTACACCAACATGGTCACCGTGGTCGGCGTTCCGCCAAATGGGCGCAATACCACGGCATCGGACAATGCTTCGGTCGGCATATTCGCGCCAGCCATAAACATCGTCAAAACAGTCAATCAGACATCGAATGTCGCAATCGGTGAGAATGTCACATATACGTTGAACATTTCGAATACTGGCTCCGTGAACCTCACAGTAAGCGTGGTGGATGTCCTGCCTTCCGGAGTGGCATTCGAAGATTCGGACGTTCCACCCACGGATATCAACGGTTCTGTGGTGAGCTGGGCCTCAGTCGCGGTCCTAGCACCCGGAGACTCCTTCGCTATCCACTATAACGTGAGCGCGAACCAGACCGGTATCTACACCAATGACGCCACGGCGACAGGGACCCCACAGGATGGCAGCAACGTGAGCGACAGCGACTCGGCCACATTCACGATACTTTCGCTAGTGCCAGGAGGCGGTGGCGGAGGCCACGGTGGTGGCGGAGGCGGCGGCGGTGGCGGAGGAGGCGGTGGCGGAGGAGGCAGCGGAAGCGCAAGCGGACAAAATAATATCACTATCCCGCAAATCCCTATCTTGCCCCCAGCATGCGGCTCAGATGCCGACTGCCCCTCGAAATACTCATGCCTAAGCGGGAAGTGCGTAGCGCTCAGCGGAGTCTGCGGTCAGGCGGTCAACCACACCTGGGTTTACTACAAATGCTGCTTGGATTCAGACTGCCCATCAGGTCAGAACTGCCAAGCCCACTCATGCGTAGCCATCCCATTCGAAATCACTTGTCCGCCCAACGCATCCACTGGTGACCAGAAAGTGTGCGTGGTCACCCAGAACAGGCAGCCGGTCACAGGATGCAGCTACAGCATCACCGATCCGAGTGGGAACACCTATTCAGGCGCCTGCGACCAGAACGGGAACTTCAAGACACCCACATTGACGATACCTGGCGTATGGACGATACAGCTGACGCAGAACGGCAAGGTATTGGAATCAGCGCAGATTATGGTCAAAGCCCCATCATCACCAGCGGCTCCGCCACTGCCCTCGACATTCCCATCTGCATCGGAGTTCTGCCTCCCGATATCGCTTCTGCTGATAGTGCTTATCATATTGATCATACTGCTATATCGGAGAAGGAAGAAGCGCAAAATCCCTGATAAGAAGCGGAAATGACCCGAACCTGCCACTCTTTTAAAATTGATGTGTTTATATATAAAAATGAGATGGATTGATATAACAAAACACAAAAATCCTTGTTTATTATAAGCCGTTTTGTTAGTAAATCACAATCCGGGTGGGAGACATGAAAAACAAAGTCGATTCTATCGATCTGGTCATATTACGCGAATTGAGGGATGATTGCAAAAGGCCGATGAGGGAACTCGCTCAGAAGCTGAGGATGCACCCCAACACCTTGCTGCAGAGGATCAAGCGCCTCGAGAAGGCCAAGATCGTACGGAGCTATCACGCGGATATCGATTACAAGGCTCTCGGATATGACATGCACGCCATAGTTATGATAAAAATCAGGAAAAGCGGTTTGGAGAACGATGAACTGCTCAGGGACGTGGCTGCTATGCCCGAGGTGCAATCGCTCTATGCCGTCACCGGTGCGGCAGACTGCATCGCGACGGTGAAATCGAAGAGCCGGGACGACCTCGTCCGCGTGCTGAGGGCCATACAGGTTAACGATTCGGTCCTGCGGACCACGAGCTACCTGGTGCTTGTGACATACAAGGAGAGCTACGAATTCAACCCCCTGTCGAACATCACTTCCCCTAAAGAATAAGACTTTTTTCATTTTACTCTATATAAGAAACCGTAGATGCCAGAATCATGCCCCCCCAAGACCCTTTCCCTAAGGGTCCCCTCTAAAGTGAGATTGCAATCTATATCCATCATCAGGCGCCTGACATCCGTTTTGTGGATTCCATGTGGGTCGATGATCTTATTGAATGGCCACTCCTCCATAAGCGCTATGGATCCTCCTGGGTTGAGAGCGTTGATCGCGCTTCGAATGATCGATCTGCGCTGATTCGCATCTAGTTTATGGAGGATCTCAGGTAATATGATCGTATCCCATTTGCTTCTCCTTCCCAAGATGTTCTCGATCCTGCTAGCATCCTGTTCTGTGGCATCGAAGACCGCGCCTTCATTGAACGGGTTGTAATTATGGCCTGCGCTATTAATCGGATGATTTCGGAATGGCCCGTCCAACACCGCGAATCCATCGATGATGCGTCTCTTGACTTCGCCCCTGAGGCGCGTGAGGAGCCCCCAATCCCATCCGGAGCTTCTTGCATCCGCCGCGCTCCTTGGCAATGCGGGGCTTTTATCGGCGTCGTCCTTGTCCTTCACGTAGACCAGCACGTACATCGAATGATCATAATCTATCCTGACGTTGCATTCTGACACCAGCCTAGCGCCATTCACGTTCCTCATCATGTCGTCCCTCAATAATGAGATATCGCTGATGGGCCTGAATGTCGAGCTGAATAGCTGGCCGACGAGAGTTTCGAGCGGGCTTGTGTATGTCGGAGTGAATTTGGGCGGCCATTCGTCGATGAGCATGAAATATCCGCCCCAATCGAGGAGATCGAACGCATTTTGTATGACCTGGGTCTTCATCTGCCTATGGTTCGTTTTCTCGGCCGGATGCGCAGGGTCCATTTCTTTGGCGAAAAGATCCGGATCCACGACCATATGCAGGGTCTGGGACCAGATTATAGTATCGAAACGCCGTCTTCCAAAGTCCATGGAGCGGATATCTTCTGACGTGAACTCGACATCGCATTTACCGGCCAGTTTCTTCCTCGCTTCTGCCATCATATTCGGCGAGATGTCATTGGCGGTTATATCGTATCTACCGGTAGCCACATCCGGCATCAGATCGCACAGTGCCTTGATGATCGAGCCGGTGCCGGTGGTCATCTCAAATATCCGCTTCCCTATGATGGGTTCCTTGTAATTCCCGAATCTCATCGCGTTGAGGGCCATCGTTTGGCTCAAGAGAACCCGGTTCGCCAAATCATGGTCGAGCATGTGGTCATCATAGGTCTTCGCCCATATCTTCCCCAACTCCTTCATCACTCTGGTCGAGCCGTATCTCCCTTTGGTCAGCATAGCCATGTATCTATCCACGTTCGCGGTATGCCTTCTTTGCGATTCGACGTTTTGTTCTGCAGATCGAAAAAGGCCCCTTAATGCCTTATTCGTGGCGGTGTATCTAGGTAATTGCGAAAGAACATCACGCATGATTCTTTCTTCTACAATTGGTCTCGAAGTGGGGGTTGGCCTGGGAGTGCCGAATCTGGGCGTGGCGCATTCAATCTGATTTTGCCTTAATCTCCTTGCACCTTGCAACCGAACACCTTCTGAACTGGTCTCCCATCGACTAATTATACTACTCAGTTATACAATGATTATGCACGGTAATGCTTAAAAAGCTTGTTTTAGTTAGTGGTTATAAAAAGTAAAGCCCGAAAAATAAAAAAATTGTCACACCCGCGGATAGCGGAGGATGCTTGCCGTTATATCAACATGCGCGAGGAACATCCTCCTGCAGCAGTATCGGTCCACTCCGAGCTCGTCGAGCACCACGTCAGGCTTCTTGTCCTTGGCGTTCTTGTACTGCTCGTAGAGATGACCGACCACCGCGCCGCACGTGAAACATCTTACTGGAAATTCCATTTTTTCACCAATCCATTTTCATTGAAGAAAAATAAAAAAAATTCACCTGTACGATTTCTGGAACCTCGCCCTCGCCTTGGGGCCGCGGAACTTCTTGGTCTCGACACGCCTCGTGTCCTCTATTATGAGGGATCTGTCGATGCCGTCGAACTTCTCCGCGAGGTTCATCGTGTCGAAATACGCCACTAGCGCGTTGGCGATGGCGGTCCTCGCCGCCTGGGCCTGGCCCATGACGCCGCCTCCGCGGACGGTTATCGAGATATCCACATTGTTCGCTTCGGGACCGATGTATCTGAGCGGTTCCACGATTATCTCGCGGACGTAGTGGTTGTTGATTGAAGACACGTTGAGGCTGTTGACCCTGACTACCCCCTTGCCCGGGGATATGGTTGCGCGGGCGACGCTCTCTTTCCTCTTGCCTCTCAACACGAAGACCTTCTTCGCCTCTTTCTTCGGGCCTGCCTTCTTTTTCTTCGCTTTCGGCTCGACTTTCGCCTTCGGTTCGTGAGCAGCTTCGACCTTCGGAGCATCGTGTTTCGCCGGTTCGGCCTTCGGCTCATGGGCCTTGGGAGCGGCCTTCGGTTCAACCTTGGCTTCGACCTTTGCAGTATCGACCTTCTCCTCGGCCTTCTTCTGCTTAGGCGCGGCCTTCTTCTTCGTCTTGGTTTCTTCTTGTTCCTTGACCATAAATATCAACCCGGATAACCCATGCTCCTGCAGAGTTCGTGTATCGTGACGTGCTTGGATATGCCGTCGAATTCAGCTCTCTCCACTTTGGTGTCCACGCTCATGTTCTTCGGATTTCCTTTGTACACCCTGAGGCGGTGGAGGGCGGCCCTTCCGCGCGAGCTCTCGCGCGGCAGCATGCCCCTGATCATCCTCTTGACGAGCAGGTGCGGGAGCCTCGGCCATGACGGCGATTTCTCGGGCTTCCCCTTGTGCTTTATGCTCTTCCTGGTCGCGTACTTCCCGGTTATATCCGAGGGTTTGCCGACTATGACGAGCTTCTCGGCGTTTATGAGGTGGACCTCTTCGCCGCTCATCAGCCTCTTCGCGACCTGGCTGGCCAATCTTCCGAAAACCATGTTCGTTCCATCTACGACTGCCATGAACATCACTTCAAAATCATGACGCCCCTGCCCTCAGGGTTCGTCTTCTGCAGACCATCTATGGTCACGATCTTCCCGCCAGCCGAGCTTATCAGCTTCTTCGCGCTTTCGCTGAACGTGAATGCGGCCACGGTGACCTTCTTCGAGATCATTCCCGAGCCGAGCACTTTCCCCGGCACGATGACCGTAGCCTCATCCGGGGCGTACTGGTCTATCTTGCTCAGGTTAACCTCGACCCTCTGCCTTCTCGGCCTGGAGAGCTCGTAAGCGACCTTTCTCCATACTGGCTTCTTCGTCTTCAATAGGGTCTCTATCAGAGATAGGAGCACCTGGTTGTCTTTTTCTGGTATTTTCATATCGCCACCTTTGGCTCGCTCCCAAGACGATTTTCGGGCTTTTCAGCATCCGTTCTCGTGTATTGGGAACTGACAAATCGGTGATAGGATAACATTCGGATAGGTTTAAAACCTATTATGGAAGCGGTTTTCAGAGGGCCGCGAGCATTATCCCGACCAGCCCGATCGCGAAAGCCGCGAGGCTAGCGTTCCTCGCGAAGCCGTAGGATGACTCGGGTTCGCCGAGAATCCGGTAGACGATCAGCAGAATGATCCCGTCTCCGATTCCGATCATGGCAGCCGAATACGGGTTGAAACCGAGTCCGAGCGCGAAAGGGGACAGGCTGAGGGGGATGAACAATATATATAATAGGGCGGCCAACGCAAGCGCCGGCCCTTTGCCTATGACTATAGGGAGGGTCTTCGAGCCGCGGGCTTTCATGTCGCCTTCCATGTCCTGGGCGGATTTCACGATCTCGCGCGCGAGCCCCGCGACGAATCCGAGGAGGGCGAGGGCGACCGCGAGCATGCTGATTTTATCCGAGATAACAAAATTCCCGAAGATGAAAGGGATTGCCATGCTCAGGCCTATATATACGTTCCCGAGCAGGGGCAGGTCCTTCAGCTTCCAATCGTAAGCGATGGCGAGCAGGTTGAATATCAAAGCTATCACGAAAGCGTACGGGTTGATGAAATACGCCAGCACCAGGGATAGCGCCAGGGAGATGATAGAGAACCACAATGCGAATCCCGGGCTTATCGTCCCTTTGACGAGCGGCCGCATCCTCTTGTTCAGCCGGTCCGTCTCGATATCGAGGTAATCGTTGAGCGCGAACGACCCCATCTCGCTGAGCATCGGTACCAGGAGCGAAAGGATTATCGGGATTGTGAGTTGCGGGACTGCGCGGAGAACCACAATCTCCCCGATGAACACCGCCACGGCCAGCATGATGGCATGCTCGAAGCGCGTGAGCTTGAAGAGCTCCTTGAGGAATCCCATGGATTCATTTTCCGATGGCATGTTTTTAACATTTGATATGGACATGGAAATATGGTCTGGATCAAGAATATCGGCATGAAGCCCGCGTATGTCTGCGATTCCTGCGGGTCCTGCTACCGCGACCCGAAGGTCGCGTTGGAATGCGAAAGCTTCTGCAAGAACGGCAAACCGTCAGAGGAGATAAGGAAAAAGGCGGTCGCTCCCTGATAGCCTCGCAGTCACCGAGAATATCTTACCCGATCCATCTCCCATCCCCTTATTCTACGCGCAATTCCTTTAAGTATCCGAGAACCATGTCTCCCCTGACCTGTTTCATTTAAAAAACATCACTAGAAATAAGCGGAGATATCGGTGTGTTTTCTATGAAAAAATCCCCAATCGTCATAATCTTGATGGTACTTTTCTGCGCCAGCACCGTTTTCGCTCTGGCCAACCCCGCGACAGTCTATTGCAACGAGATGAACAAGGAGTTCGGCGGTTACTCGTATGTCATGCAAAGCGATGCCCAATCGAACGTGCACGGCGTCTGCATAATGCCCGACGGTACTCAATGCGACGCCTGGGCGTTCCTGGACGGCAGATGCGGCAAGGATTTCTCCTATTGCGCGAAGAACGGTGATGGTACCACAACTGTGACGAATGGCAGCTCCGAATACGCCGCCTGCATAATATCCGGCGGCAAGACCAAAGCCCTCGCAATGGATTCTCAAAATGAAATACCTGTCATGGATATGATGAACCTCACCGCGAAACTCGGCAGTGACATAACACCGAGAGCCGTGCTGACGCAGATGAACCAGATGGTCAGCACTTCACAATCATCGAAACAGATGTACAATTCCCAATCCATGTACAATGCGAGCGCTTACTCTTCATGGGACTGGAGGAACCCTCCGGCTAGTACGATATACACATCTTCGAATTACCTTTATTTCGAAAGTTTTAACGGTTGGATGACATCTGTCAAGGACCAAGGTCAATGCGGCAGCTGCTGGTCCTTCGGGACCCTCGGTGCCATGGAAGCCAAGTATGACCTCGGCTTGAACGAGTCACGGCTCCAGCCCGACCTATCGGAGCAGGACGAAGTGTCCTGCGATTATAGCTGTGGCTATGACGAGGATTACTCCGGCGCTTGCCAATATGGCTGCAGTGGAGGATACCCGAACGTATCATTATGGAATATCCAGTACAATGGCGGCGTGGTCGACGAGAGATGTTTCCCGTACACCGCGACCAATAACGCCTGCTCGAATATCTGCCCTGATCACTCGAGCAGGTCCTGGACCATAACCGGTTCCCAAAGCTTTTCGAGTCCGACCAATGCCCAGCTGGAGCAGCTGCTCATCGATAACGGCCCGCTCACCATCCTGGTCGATGCGAGCAATTGGTATTACTACGGCGGCGTATTGACATGCACCTCACCCTCCACATACATGGACCACGCCGTCGTCCTTGTAGGCTACAACGATACCGGGAACCCCACCACGAGTTACTGGATAATAAAAAACAGCTGGGGCAGCGGATGGGGCGAAAACGGCTACATAAGGATTGAATTCGGTTGCAATGGCGTCGGTCTCTGGGTGTACTCCCCGAATGGGGTCACGCCACCGAATTATGCCCCGACAATCGTTGTGAACTCGCCGACGCAGGGCACGGTCCAGGACTCCGGTCCGGTCCAGTTCAATTTCACGGTAAATAACAGGAACTCGCCCACCTCCACATGCGACCTGATAGTCGATGGAGATATCGTCAATACGACATTGGCGAACAGCGGCAGCGCCACTATCATGAGCTACCTGGCGCCTTTCGGGGAAGAGGCTAACTGGAGCATACGATGCTGGGAGACCGGATTCGGGATAATCAGTTCCACGCCGACGCAGAACCTGAACCTTTACATCACGATCCAGAGCCCATCGAGCTCTTTCTACAACGTCTCAACCATCCCACTGGATTATAGCACCGCGAATCCGGACACCTGCTGGTATTCCCTGGATGGCAATCCGGATGTCATACTGCCAGGCTGCGGCAATACCACGCTCGATTCACTTCCAGACGGGACCCATTCCATTATCGTCTCTTATAACGATACTAACGGGACCATCCACTTCGCCGATGTGAATTTCACGGTCGATACCGTCCCTCCGGTTGTAGCACTCAGCTCTCCGGCCGATCTCTCGACCTCCCATTCTCCGACAGTGGATTTCAACTTCACTGCGATGGATAATCTCTCATCGACAATGGACTGCTCCATGTTCCTGGACGGCGTCCTGAACCAGACGAATTCCTCGACGATGAACGATATTCCGACCGTCTTCCAGGTCAGCGGCATAGCTTATGGAAACCATACCTGGTACGTCCAGTGCAGCGACGATGCGGCCAATATGGGCACAAGCGATACCAGCGATTTCGCTGTCGACACGACCATCCCGTCGGTGATCCTCGACTCGCCCGCCAATCTGTCAGTGTTCACCGTCTCGAACGTGACCTTCAACTTCACGGCTATGGACAGCCAATCCAGTACGTTGGATTGCTCATTGTTCCTGGACGGCGTCCTGAACCAGAACAATCCTTCGACGATGGTTGATACCGCCACCGCGTTCCAAGTAAGCGGCATCCCGGACGGAAGCCATTCCTGGTACGTACAGTGCACCAACGCCGCTAACAACACCGGCACGAGCGCGGCCCAGTACTTCACCATGATGACCGGGTGCCCGGTGATAAGCTCAAGCGGCACCGTCACCATGACAACCAATTTCTTCGGCGCGCCCAACAGCGCTTCTCCTTTCTCCGGATCCGCCTGCGTGAAGATCGCCGCGTCCAATGTGGTCCTCGACTGCAACGGATTCAGCATAAATGGTAGCGGCACCAGCGGGACCTCCTTCGGCATACTTGTCGACGGCCCACTCACGAACGTGACGATACGAAACTGTTCGAGCATATCCGGCTACAGCGTCGGCATCTACGACTACAAGGCGAACAACACCAACATCACGAATGTCAACTTCATCGGCAATGTGATGGACGGCATCTACCTGTATTCCAGCAACAACAATGCGCTGAGCGGCGATAACGTCTCCGGCACCACCGGGTACACTGACTTCGGCCTCTACTCCAGCTCGAACAACGTGATCTCCAACAGCATCGCGGCCAATTCCGGCGCCGGATTCAACCTGGGCTCCGGCTCCAACAACAACACGCTGATGAACGACATCGCAAATGGCAACAGCAACTATGACTTTACCATCAGCGGCTCCGTAAACAACATGTTTGCCAACGACACCGCTTACAACGCATCCAGCGAAGGTTTCGCGATCTTCTCCAGCAACAACACCCTCGCGAACGACATCGCTTTCAATAACGTTTATGGGTTCTACATCTCGTCGAGCACCTACAACAGCCTTTCGGGAGATTCAGCTTTCAACAATTCCTATTACGGGTTCTACGTGGACCCCGGCTCAACGAGCAACAACCTCGCAAACGATAGCTCCTATCTGAACGGGAATACCGGCTTCGAGATTTATTCGAGCAGCAACGCCCTCTCGAGCGACAACGGTAACAACAATACCTACTACGGCTTCTACCTCTACGGCTCCAATAATACGTTGGCCGGCTGCAGCGCCACCGGAAACTCCAATTCAGGATACTATATCACATCCAGCTCCGGCAACACGATCGCGAACTCGGCCGGTAGCTCTAACTCAGGCATCGTCATCTACATCTACTCCGCATCCAACAACGCCGTCATCAACTCCACCGTGACCACCAATATGGGTTACGGCATCTACCTCTCGTCCAGCTCCGGCAACACGATCGCGAACTCCGCCGGGTACTCGAACTCGAGCGAAGCGATCTATGTCTCATCAGGCTCGAACAACACCATCATCAACTCCATCGGAACCACGAATTCCGGTACCGGCATCTACCTCTCGTCCACGTCCAACAACACCATAATCAATTGCACCGGGAACGGCAGTTCCGGGTATGGCGCCTACATATCATTCAGCCCCAACAACGCGTTAACCAACTTCCTCGGAGCATCAAACTCCGGTTATGGCATGTTCTTCTACTCAAGCTCCAACGTTGCGCTCACCAACTCGGTTGTAGCTACCAATTCATCCCCCGCCATCATGATTTACTACAGTTCCAACGACACCGTCATCAACTCCACAGGGGCATCCAACTCGAGCTACGGCATATATCTCGACGCAGGCTCCAACAACGCCATCATCAACTCCACCGGAGCCACCATCTCCTACCCCGCCATCTTCCTCATATCCACTTCCAACAACACAGTACTCAATTCCGTCGCAAAATCAAAATCCGGGCTCAGCTTCTATCTCTACCAGAGCAACGGCAACAATCTGACGGGCGACATCGCATCTGGGGCCTACGGCTTCTATCTGGACAACAGCAGCTCAAACCAGCTTTCGAATGACTCCGCATTCAACAACTCCGTTGCCGGCCTGCTGATCCACAACACCGTTCAAACCACGGTGCAGGGCATGCACTTCTTCAAGAACAATCCAGATCTGCAGATGCAGGATGATTCCGGTGCTCCGATGGCATTGAACTCATCCAACCTCATCTTCGACAATCCTTCAGGCAGCATGCAGAACTACACCAACCTCTCCATCAATGACAGCCTGTCTCTCAACGAAGCTTATGGCATAACCTGGACCGGCAGTCCATCGTCCCTTCCATCCGGGCAGGGCTCGTTCGCCCAGAAGTTCGTGAATATCACCGCGGTCAACGGCCAGGTATCCATCAATTCCATATCATGGAGCTGGACCGATGCGGAAGCGGCCGGGCACAACGAAGCCAATTTCGCGCTCTGGAAGTACAATTCCAGTGGCTGGACCGTTGCGAACAGCACTCCGAACACCGCAGCGAACACCATATCGCTCACAAACATCGTCCCGTCGAGCTACGGCATCCTCCAGGCAACCGCCACCCTGCCAGCGGTCAATCTCATCGCCCCGCTATCCGGGGTGATCAGCAATATCCCGAACATGAGCTTCAGCTTCAATGCGACTGAAGCGGTCACCGGCTCAATGAGCTGTTCCTTGTACATCGACTCCGTGCTCAATCAGACCAATCCGTCCGTCCAGAACGCCACAAACACGGTGTTCCCGGTCTCAGGGATAACCAACGGCCTCCATAACTGGAATGTGGTGTGCAGGGACAAGTCGAACAATTCGGGCTCCTCAGCGACCAGGAACTTCACTATAGACACCTCGGCACCGGCAGCGATCCTCAACTCGCCAGCGCTCGGCGCTCTCCTGAACGCGTCCGCAGTTTCCTTCAGCTTCATTGCCACAGACAACCTCGCATCAACCATGGGCTGCGCCTTGTTCCGCGACGGCTCCCAGATCGGTTACAACGCGTCGGTCCAGAGCAATGTCACAGCAACCATGATCGCATCTACGCCAGATGGTATCCACACCTGGTACGTCAAATGCAATGATTCCGCCAACAACACGGGCACGAGCGCGACCGGTAACTTCACGGTGGACACCATCGCCCCGGTAGTCACACTCAATTCCCCGGTCAATCAATACATTTCGAGTTCATCCACAGTGAATTTCAACTTCACGGCAAAAGACAATCTGTCCGCTACGATGAGCTGCTCTATCTACCTAGACAGCGTCATCAACCGGACAAATTCTTCCGTGCTCAACGGCGCAGCGACCATCTTCGCCATCAGCGGCATATCCAATGGAACACACTCCTGGTTTGTCCAGTGCTTAGACAATGCGAACAACCTCGGCGCAAGTTCGAACTTCAGCTTCACGGTCAGCACGAACCCCTCGCTCTGGGCCAACTCCTCGTTCAGCCAGTGCATGAACATTACCATAATCAACGCCAGCACCCTCAGCCAGGCGAACTTCCCGGCATTGATCAATCTGGCCTACAACTCAAACATGCAATCCAATTACGCGGACCTGAGGTTCTACAGCGCTTCGTGCAACAACGGCGGAACCCTCCTGCCATACGAGATAGATAACTACACCGCATCGAATGCCCTCATCTGGGTAGGCACGAACCTCAACGGAGCAAACACCACGATCTCGGTCTATTACAAGAACAGCACACCTGTCAGCTCGGGGCAGAATGCAACCGGAGTTTGGAACTCCAACTTCCTGGGTGTGTGGCACATGACTAAAATCAATGCCACCGATTCCACTTCAAACGCCAACAACGGGATCGGCAAAGGCGATACGCTGAACTCGACCGGAAAAATAGACGGCGCGCTCAATTTCCCAGGCAACAGCAATTTCGTCAACTGCAGCAACAAGAGCCTGCATTCAGACAACTCGCTCACCCTGGAGGCATGGGTTAATTCCAGAAGCATCCAGACCGGTTATGCCAAGATACTGGATAAATCGTTCACCTCGAACGCCGCTCCTTATGTGGAATACACCCTCGGCTTGAGCGGCGCAGCAACGACACCCAAACCCTATATGTTCGAATTGACCCTTGGCGGCACCCAGCGGTCTGTCACCAGCACCATCAATTCGTCCTTGAATACCTGGCAGTACGTGACGGGCGTCTATAACGGCTCAGCCATGATGATATATGTCAATGGCGCCCTGCAGAACACGGCAAGCTATAGCGGGGTCATCAACAACTACGCCCGCTCCCTCCTCATAGGATCCAACGGGGTGAATCTCGCCCAATCCTGGAACGGGACCATAGACGAGGTGAGGGTCTCGAACACGGCAAGAAGCGCACAGTGGATAAACCAGAGCTATCAGATGGAGAACAACAACGCCAACTGGGTCAAGTTCGGGGTCGCGCAGAACAAGCCATCATGACGATATATTTAATTTTATCCTTCGATTGCCATGCATGGCATACACGGTGGAGCTGATATCGCCGCAGGAGAAGGAGCGGCTGGTGGCACGGATATACTCGCAGGACCTCTACGAGCTGAAAGCGGTTATCCATGGGACATGCGTCAAGCTCTTCACTGACGACCACGGTTTCAAGGACATGTGGGAGGACAATTTCGAGATGCTCCCGGACTGGTTCCGGCCGCATGCGAGGTTATTCTCTGTCAACACCGGTGGGAGAAAGCTCCGCGTCAGGTACGAGCCCGGCTCCAAGACGATCATCATGGAGAACTGCGATTATTACGGCTGGGTGAAAAGCATCGCGCTCGCCATGGTGGCCGATTTCCTTGAAGACGCGACTTCGGAGCACAAACGGTTCTCGGTGCATGGCTCCTTCGTGGATTGCGGCGGGCGCGGGATCGCCATCATCGGCCCGTCAGGCAGCGGGAAGACCACCCTCACATACGGCATGCTTCTCGGGAAGCGCTGCAATTTCCTGACCGACGACTGGTTCTTCGTGCGCCTCGCTAAACCCGATACCCTCGTCTTTTCATCAGAGAAGAATTCCTATATACGGGGGGATCTCGCGTCGGGCTGGCCGCAATACGCCGAGCGCCTCAAGGGCATAAAGAAGGATTCGCGCGACCGCGGCATCGTGGATGTGCGTCGTCTGCTCGGCAGCGACCGGATAAGGACGGACTCCATGCTCACGGGGACGGTGCTCCTCACGCGTGATAAAAGCCTGCCTCCATTCAGGCAGCTCAGCCCGAAGGAAGCCATATCATTCATGCTCGAGAACGATTTCTGCAACCCTCATCAGCTCGTCCGGAGCAAGGCGAAGAAGGCGCAGAGAAGGAAATTCTTCCAAGAACTCTTCATCAGGGCGCCGGTCTATCTCCTCAACACGATCGAGACTCCGGCGGAAAGCCTGGAAAGGTTGAAAAGACTGGTATCATAAACACAGAAGCAGGGATCCTCATGAAAGTCACGGTCGGCTTAATACAGATGAGCATGGGCCCGGATCGGGCGAAGAACGTGGAGAAAGCGGTACGCATGATCGGAGATGCCGCGGCCCGAGGCGCCGGTATAGTATGCCTGCCGGAGCTTTTCACGACGCCATACTTCCCCCAATCCGAGAAAGCCGACGCCAGCATGTTCTCCGAACCGGTTCCAGGCGAGACCACGAACATCTTATCCAAAGCCGCGGCCGCGAGCAAGGTCGTCATCGTGGGCGGGTCGGTCTTCGAGTCAGATAAGAAGAAGCTCTACAACACGACCGTGGTTTTCGATGAGAACGGGAAGCTGCTGGGCAAATACCGCAAGATGCATATCCCGCACGACCCGAGCTTCTACGAGCAGAACTATTTCGAGCCCGGAGACTCAGGATTCAAGGTTTTCCAGACGAAATTCGGGAAGATCGGGACCCTGATATGCTATGACCAGTGGTTCCCCGAGGCGGCCCGCATCAACGCGCTGATGGGCGCGGACATCATCTTCTATCCGACAGCCATCGGCCTCGTGGACGGCGTGCAGCAGGCCGAAGGCAAATGGCAGGATGCCTGGGAAACCGTCCAGCGCGGCCATGCCATAGCCAACGCCACCGCGGTCTGCGCAGTGAATCGCGTCGGCAAGGAAGGGCAGATGAGATTCTGGGGCGGCTCTTTCGTAAGCTCGCAGTTCGGCACCATATTGGTGCGGGGCGATGACAACGAGGGCATCGTGCTCGCCGAGATCGATCTCGGTCTGGGAAAAGCAGTCAAAGAAGGATGGGGATTCTTCCGTAACCGCAGGCCAGGAGCGTACAAATCAATGACGGAGTGATGATATGACCTACCGCATGCCTGCAGAATGGGAGAAGCACGAAGCCACGTGGATATCATGGCCGAAAGACCCGCTCACCTTCCCGGAGCCGGTGCTTCCGAAAGTGGAGGACATCTACATACAGATGATGCTGGCGCTCAGCCCGTTCGAGAAAGTGCACCTGCTCGTCGACGATAAGAAGACCGAGGATAGAGTGCTTAAGATGCTTGAAGAAAAAGGTTCCGCGAAGAACATCCTCATACACAAGATAAAGACCGTGGACGTCTGGATGCGGGATTACGGGCCCATATTCGTGAAGGAGTCCCGCAACGTGAAGATGACGAAATGGATCTTCAACGCATGGGGCGGGAAATACGACGAGCTCATGAAAGACAACGGCGTGGTCGACCACATGGCGCCTCTCCTCAAGATGGACGTCACTAAGACCGGCATAATACTGGAAGGCGGCTCCATAGACGTGAACGGGAAAGGCACCCTGCTCACGACCGAGCAGTGCCTGCTCAACAAGAACCGGAACCGATTCAGCAAGGAAGAGATCGAAGGATATCTGAAAGACAACCTGGGGGTCACGAACATCATATGGCTCAAGGAGGGCATAGCCGGGGATGATACCGACGGCCATATAGACGATATCGCGCGCTTCGTTGACGGACGGACGATCCTATGCGCTTACGAGGAAGACCCGAGCGATTCGAACTACCCCATACTGAAAAAAAATCTCGATGATCTGGAGAACTCCAAGGACCAGGATGGAGAGCCGTTCGATATCAAGCCGCTGCCCATGCCCGGCGTGGTCAGATCGCCGCAGGGGAGATTGCCTGCGAGCTACGCGAACTTCTTCATAGGCAACGGCGCAGTGCTGCTACCTGTCTTCAATCACAAGAATGACGCGATAGCGATTTCGCTGCTCGAGGACTGCTTCCCGGAGCGCAGAATCGTACCGATCTACTGCGAGCCTTTGGTGTGGGGCTTGGGCGCCATACACTGCGTCACCCAGCAGCAGCCCTTATGAACCCGGAAAGTGGATTTGGATGGCCGATACGAAATCTCCTTTCTCACGTCTCCTGCTCGTCTATCTGCTCTGGGTAGCCTGCTGGCTGTTCGGAGGCGGATTCTTCGAGATATACTTCCTGAACGCAGGCATGCCTATCAAGGACATCTTCTTCTCGGAATGCTTCTGGTTCGTGGCCAGCATGTTCACGATCCCTCTCGTCAAGAGGTTCAAAGCAAGGGACTCGATGGTGCTCGGCATCGGCGTGGGCTTCCTCTCCGCGGCCCTGCTGTTCCTGCTCCCTGCCCAGCCTGCGACTTCCATCTTCTTCCGGTTGATGGTGGGCATAACGCACATCTCGTTCTGGGTCCCGTTCAACACGATGTACTACGAGCTGCGGAGACAGCAGGGTAACAATGCCGTGATGGGCGCGCTTTATTATTCCCTCTCGCCGCTCCTCTCGCTCGTGCTGCCGGTGGTCGGGGGGCTTGTTATCGCGATTGGAGGTTATCAATCACTGTTCCTCATAGCGATGGCGTCCTTCGCGGTCACGGGCGTCGCGGCATGGAAGCTGGTGGAGAACAGGGAATACCATTGCGATCTCCGCAGGGCGATGGATTCGATTTCCGGCCTGCGCAGCATCTTCTTCATGGAGGGCTTCACCGCAGCCATCATAGTGAACGTGACACTCGTCTTGATGGCGTTGACTTATTTCAGCAAACCTCTCGAATACGGCATCTTCATCTCCCTGAGCACTCTGTTCTCGATAGCAGCGTCCATCCTGACCGCACGGCTATCTGACAAAGCCAGCCGCAGGAGGGAGTTCCTGCTCCCGGTCGTCTTCTGCCTCGGCATATCGGTCATACTCCTCGCCTTCACGCATGATGTCGTCTCGTTCTTTATCTGCCTCGGCCTGACGAACTTCTTCAGCACGATATTCTTCCCGCTCCCCCTCGCGCTCGCGGTGGACAACAGCAAGAGCATACTCGACAGCATGATGGGGCGCGAATACTTCCTCAATATGGGCCGCCTCGTAGGGTCGATCATCGCGTGCCTGCTTTATGTGTATCTCGGGATTCAGGCCGTCCTCATCTTCCAGGGGGCCTCCATGCTGCTCTATATTCCTGTGTTCGAGAACCGGAAGAAAAAGCTCGCAAAGCACTAAAACCCTCGCCTTCCATCCATAATCATGAAGGATCCATTTCCTTGGCACCAATGGCTGGTTCGATTCGGAGACTGGCGAGACGCCATGCATCCTGATTGACGCGAAAGAGGCATATGTCATTTTGGATGCAGGGAACTCACTCCGCAAGATAGACCGCTATATCACGGACAAATCCAAACCAATATTCCTGCTCTTGAGCCATTTCCATCTCGACCATACATTCGGCCTCCATGTGCTGCCGAAATTCGCTTTCCCCCGAGGAATCACCATAATCGGCCAGCCAGGCACCAAGGAGACGCTATCGAGGCTGCTCGCGCCTCCTTTCACTGCCCCGACAGATATGCTGCATATGCGGGTGGATATCGTGGATCTGAAGGAAGGCATGAACCGGATAGATCCAGTGGATATCGAAGGCCGTTACCTGATCCACAAGGATCCGTGCTTCGGCTATTCGTTCACGCTCGAAGGGAAGAAGATCGCATACTGCACAGACACTGGTGTGTGCGATAATTTCATAACACTCGCCAAAGATGCTGACCTTCTTATCAGCGAGTGCGCGTGGAAGGAACGCAATTGGATGCCGAATTGGCCCCATCTCGCCCCCGAGGACGCCGCCGAAGCCGCCCATAAGGCCCACGCGAAAATGCTAATATTGACCCATCTGGATCCGGAGCAATTCAAATCATATAAAGAACGCTTGGAAGCTCAGAAGCGGGCGAGGGTCATCTTCCCCAATACGCTAGTCGCGAAAGACGACCTCGAGTATGATTTATGATATATATCTCGATGTGCATCTGGAAGTCACGGGCTACAATAGCTTTAATCTTTTATGGTGGAATTAACGCATGGATTTTCCCGCCATCCTAAAAAGCAACCGTCTTTATTTCGCCATACTCGTCCTCTTCGTGGTATTCATCCTGTCCATTCCTCTGAGTTTCGTCCTTCGATTCTTAGTTGGCCCCTATATATGTCTATTGCCGCTCCTTCTTTTTGTAATCTTTTTTGTGCTCGGGGTTGTAGCGTTTGTGAAAAATATACTGCCATCTCTGCTGCCCTATGGGTATGAGCCGGAAGGACCGCGTAGCCTTTTACATCTCCAATTTCTCCAAGATGAAGCAAGAAACATGACTGAAAATCGGCAGCTATCAGCTTCTTCCAGGTGAGAAAGAGCTTTTCCAGATGACGTCCTGTTACGTGGAACTCGGCCCCAGGAATTATGTGCAGGATATCATAGTCACGAATTTCCGCATAATCGGGGGATATACGTCCACTTATATCGTCGGCGCCACAGAAAGTTTTTCTATCAACCTATGGCACCCTAAGCTTGCGGAGCTACCGGAGTTCAAAGACAAGCTTGGCAGCGATCCAGTGACCGGCAGCGGAGTAATAAAGGAAATCAGCCTAGAGAAGGACGACGCGCTCGGCAATTATCTCAAAATCAAATCATCATCCATGCTGATGGGGTACTTTTCAATCTATCACACTGATTCCCAGAAGATTTTCCAGGTATTCTCGTCTCCCCTATCTAAATAGCATATACCATTTTTCGTATTCTTTATGCCTTGAAAAACAGCGGAGTATGAATAGCGTCTCATTCTCAGTATAGTAGACCAGCCTGGCCGCTTCGGTTACATCCTCGACATTATAAGGCAGCCCGAATCCCATATGGCGCCGCGGGGGCATCTGGGATATCTTTTCAATATGCTTGAAAAAGAATTTTCTCAGCGCTGGGTCCATGCCGTCAAGATCTTTCTCGGCTTTTTCGGAGATTGCAACCCGCACAGAATCACATCCCATATTTCTTTTTCAGCGCATCCAGCGATTTGGTCTTTACAGTCCCTACCCTTATCTCCTGCATTTCCATTTCTACGCCTCTGTTGACCAGTCGGACCTCCTCCTCTTCTACCGAGCGCTCATACAATGACAGCGCCTGCCGTATGACCTCAGTCTGGTTTCCGGCATATCCCTTCTCGATCAGCCTTCTGATTATTGCTTCGTAAGGCTCTCCAAGATTGACGTTCATGAAAACACCTGATTAATAGATGAACAATAGATAATATAAAGAGTGTACATTGAATAATCATCACGTATGACATTCGAGCGCTCGTTCCAATGACCCGTCTCAGAAAGTAATAATACAGGACAAAATCAACTGTGCGCGTCTCCGTTTTCAAAACCCCTCTTTATAATATTACCCATCGAGGATGGAATCCATGAAGGGCTTGATATTCTCAGAAGGCAACGGCTATGGCCATGCGGCCCGCGACGAGATAATCGCGCAGAGCTTCGGTTTCCAGATGATGACCTTCGGGAAAGGCGCGGAGTACTGCAGGGAGCGCGGGACCGATTTCATCGAGCTGCCGCCACCATACGAGATAAAGATCGACAAAAAAGGGGTGAACCTGGTCTCCGATCCTTCCGACATCATCGGTTTCCTGAAACCCGATGTCCTCGCTTTGATTAACAGCCATTTCAGGAAAGCTGATTTCATAATCGTCGACGGTACTCCCCTCGGCCTCGCTCTGGCCATGCTTGCCAGGAGGAAAGCGGTGTACATAACGAATGACATATCCGCTTCGGTCGGCATGCAGGGCGTGATAGAGAAAAGAGTCGCCCAATCGACCCAGAACACATTGCTGAAATCAGTCAAGGCCATAATCGTGCCCGATTTCCCGCCGCCCCTCACGATCACGATGGCGAACCTCAAGAACCCGCCCAAGATGGAATTCGTGGGCCCTTTGGTCGAGGAGACGAAACAGGTCAAGCACGACAAGAAATACCTCGTTTCAGGTAGCCTGGACGGGGAGATACGCTCCGCACTAGGGGACAGCGCCGTATACGGAAGCGATATCGGCAACATGAGACCATATTATCGCGATTGCGAGCTCGTGCTATGCCATGGCGGGCACACCACGATCATGGAATCGCTCAGCTTCGGGAAACCAACCCTCTGCATCGTGGACAAGAACTACGGCGAGAGATGCAACAACGCGTCCAAGCTCGAGGAGCTCGGCGTCGGCATACATCTGGACAAGGACCTGCTCGATAAGAAAAGCCTCGCGGCATCGATCGCTTTCGCGAAGACCCTGGACAAGGACAGGCTAGAATTGTTCAAGCGCACCGCGGACGAAATGGATCCGCTGGCGGACCTCGAGGCAATCTTCAAGAAGATATGAGGTGCGCAGTGAAATAATCCGCGGCATGGGTCTGGAAGTCCTTGTTGCTCAGGTATCCGAAGGCCTCATGGAGCTGGAGCATGTAAGGGTGCGGTGAGAAATGCGGCACGGTGACGGCGTAGCCCTCGAGGTCCATCGAAGCGGCTTTCATCTGCGAGCCTCCGGCGTATTTGTCATAGACCGTCTTGAACCTCGCTGATGCTGCGGCCTGGTCCTTGGACACTATCCTGCCTTCAACGGGGTCATGCACGAAATTGAACGTGATTTTTTTCCTCTCGGTCTTGCCGGTCACGAGATTCATCATGGGCTTCTCGACATTCGCCGATATCTTCACCTGCGGCCCCACGAGCTTGGCGTCGTATTCGTTCCTCTCGAGGTGCAGCAGTATGAAGGAAGTGAAGAACTCGCGGGCATCATGGAAGTTCGATGCCTTTGCGATCAGCACGAGCCGGTCTCCGGAGAAGAAGACCGACCTCATGGCGCCGTGCGAGAACGAGTTCCCGAGCCTCTCGTCGTCAAGGAAGATGTTCTGGAAATAGTTGTTCGGTACGGCATAAGCCGTGCGCGCCTCGAACATGGGCACCACGAACTTGACGGGCCATTGCATGGACGAATACACGCTCTTCCCGAGCAGGCTTATCTCCTTGGCCATGACCTTGGTGAACTCCACCCTGTCGATGTCCTCTGCGGACATCTTGTCTATGAATCCCCTGTATTCGGGGCTGCTTTTAGCCTTTGCGCACAATTCGCACATAAGTAACAGATACCGCCTTGATTTTTAAAATTATTGATGGAATCTACTTTCAAATCTAATTGCAGAGGCACACACATGGAAAGGCAGAATACGATAAACATCATCATAATGGCCGTACTCGTGATCCTGTTCCTGACAGAGATCGTCGCATTCAAGGGGACCATACCCAGTTTGAATCTAGGTGGGGCGTCCACGTATAATACGACCGGGACCACCACTTTCAATGGAAGCATAAGGACCTATGATCCGGTACTGCTGGTGCCGGTGAACACCTCCGCAGAGATAATCGACCAGCTGAAAACGCGGCCCGAGGTCAAGAGCGTGAATATCGAGGCGGACGGCTATCTGATAGATACGGAGACACGGGATGACGTCTTCCCTCTCGCGACCTATCTGCGCTCCATGAATGTCACTTCGTTCTCCGTAGCCAATATCATCATGCCCCAGGTCCTGGTGGTATCCACCTCCAATGGGACCATCAACGCATCGGCTTCGGGCGTCGTCCGGGTCATGACACCTCCGCTCCTGGACGTCGACAACGTCGTCAGCGTTAGCATGACTGCCATAGTCGACGACAACGGCAATCTCATCGATTATACCAATGCCAACATAATGACGCAGAACATCGCGCAGCGATTCAACGCTTCTATCATCGGCCTTGAGAGCAAGTCCTATTCATACACGATACCCTGGGCGAACCGCAGCGGATTGGGTAACCTGAGCCAATACGGGACCGTCGTTTACAAGGAACGCGATTCGATCATCTTCACTACGCAGCTATCGGTCACGCAGACCATCCAGAAGAAGCAGCTCCCGTACATCACGTATATCGGCCCGGACAGCGCGGACGTCGAGCAATCATTCACGGACGCAAACCTCGTGGCTCAAGATTTCAACGATACGAACTACACGCTTCCGGATTCGCAGCTCGTGATAATCGCGAATTCCTCGTTGGGGGAGGATCCTGCAGTGCCGTTCAATGCGACCGTGACCTACACGTATTCGGTCGCGCTTCAGAATTCGACATACGATTTCGGAACCATCCCACTCACGGTCGTGAGCGACAAGGAATATGCCGATAACCAGTCTGTGGCTGTGGATATAAGCGCGGTGTCTTTGGGAGACAAAGTGATAGAACTCACGAGTGCCTCCATCCCATCCTGACGATGGTCCTCATCCTCCCTATCGCGTCTATCGATTCGAGGTAGTCGGCGACGCTGCTGGGCACGTGCTTCTTCCATGCCACGTCGTTGTCCGACATCATCTTCCTGATGGTCGTCCCTTCTTTCGGGCCCCGGTCGAAGAAGTCGATGGATTTCACCAGATAGCCGTGCTTCGAGAAGAGCATCTTGACCAGCGCGTTGTTGGAGTACACCTCCTGAACGGGGGGGATATGGGCGAACACGTGGTCGACCCATATGCGGTTGTCGTTGACATCCGGCACCGGCACCACAATGAGCTTCGCCAGCTCGCCCTTGTTGAAGCACGACCGGATCATCTCCAGCCTCTCGCCGCAAGTGAACGGGTTGTCGGGGGTGTCCTGATCCTCGGCGCTGCCTATCACAACCACCAGCTCGTCGTACTTCTTGAGGAGCTTCTTTATAGCGAAATAATGCCCGTGATGGAACGGCTGGAATCTTCCTACAAAAAGCGCTCTCTTGATTTTTTTCATGTTGTTGCCACCTGTTTCAGTTTGATGCCCACCAACCTTGACACTCCGTCTGTCCTCGCGACCCCTATCACGGTGTCGGAGTTCGACATGACGATGTCGTTGTGGGTAACAAGTATGAATTGGCTCCCGGCCCCCAGTTTCGTTACCAGTTCGGCCAGGTTCTTGCTGTTCGGCTTGTCGAGGGCGGAATCGACCTCGTCCAGGATGTAGAACGGCGCCGGCTTGAAGAGCTGGAGCGCGAAAGCGAACATCAATGCCACGAAGGTCTTTTCACCCCCTGATAACGCATCGAGCGAGTGATCCTGATTGTTCCTGCGCAGCTTTATGAACATGCCGCTCTCGAACGGATTGGCCGGGTCGTTCAGGAAAAGGTGCCCTTGGCCTATGTTTATGTAAGTGAACAGCTTGGTGAAGTTGTCGCTGACGGAATTGAAGGCCTCGAAGAACGCCTCCTTCTTGTGGATCTCTATCTCATCCATCATCGCCATTATGGCCTCGCGTTCCCTGTCCAGCTGCTCGATCTTGCCCTGGACGCCCTCTATCTCGGCCTTCTTCTTGTCGAACATCTCTATGGAGGTCATGTTGACATTGCCAATGTTCGACAGGGTGAACTCCGATTCCTTGATCATCTGGTTCAGCTCCTCTTTCGTGGCCTCGATGCTCTCGAACTCCTTGTAAGATTCGAACTCGGTCTTCAGGTCCTCGAGCCGGGTCTCGGCAGTAGCCTTCTTCACCCCGACCAGGTTGAGGTCGCGACCGACCTTCTCTATCTCGAGGCGCTTTTCGCCCCGCTTCTTCCCGAGGCCTTGGAACTCCTCTTCGATGTTTTTCATCTTCTCGAAGAGCTTCTCGATCTCCTTGCTCGCGTGCTTTATGGTCTCCTCGAGCTTGATGAGCTCCTCGCCCTCGCTCTCCATCTGCTTCCTGACCTCTGCGATACGCTCGGCGAGCTCCATCCCGCTGCGATTGAGCTTCTGGAGCCCATCCTCTTTGGCCTTCACGGCGCCTTTGCGCAGCTCGAGCTCGCTCTTCTTGCCTTCTATCGTTGCCCTGAGAGAGGAAACCGCTGCGCTCAGGTCAGCCCGTATCTTGTTGGATTCGTCATATAGCTTCCTGCTCTCTTCCTCGGCGGTTTTGATATCCTCTTTGAATTTGGCGATCCGTTTCTCCTTCTCGGCGATGTTCTTCGCGAGCTTCTCCTTCTCAGCGGTCTTGTCCTTGATATTAGCGATGAGGTCGTCTATCTCGCCGCGGAGCTGGTCCTTGCGGCGTTCCTGGCCCTCGCGCTCCACGTCCTTCTCCTTCTCCATCTCCCTGCGCATCTCTATGGTCTTGAGCCTTATCTCGAGCTGCGCTTTTTCCGAACGTATCTTGGATTCGTCCTCGCGGATGGAGTTGAGCTCTGCGATCATGGACTCCTTGGCCGATTTCGCGGCCGCGAGCTCCGAGTCTATCTTCCGGGCCTGGTTGCCTGCGAGTATGCCGCTCTGCGACCTGCCTCCGCTCACCACGCCGGAGCGTTCGAATATCTCCCCTTCGAGCGTGACCATCCTGCTGCTGCCGATGCCTATCTTCCTGGCATCCTGCATGGTGTCGACGAGGAGCGTCTCGGCGAAGACGTATTCCACCGCGCGCCTCGCCTCCTCCTTGCAATCGATCACTTCCAGGACCGATGAGCGGCCGTTGGCTTTGGCCACCTGGGGCGGGCGGATCGTGTCCAGCGGGATGAACGTCGCGCGTCCTTCCCTGGCTTTCTTGAGCTTGTCGATGACTCCGGACGCGGTTTCCATGCTGTCCACTACGACGTACATGAGCCGCGCCCCGCCTGCAGCTTCCACGGCCTGCGAGTATTTCGGTTCGAAAGAAATGAGGTCAGCAACTGTCCCGTATATGCCGCTGCCTTTCGTCTTCGCGAGCTCTGCTATGAACCTGAGCGCCGGATTCATCAGCTGGGGCGAGCTGCTCACCCTGTAGATAGCGGCCTTCTCGCGCAATTCGAGCATCTCCTTGTCTATCGTGGACATCCTGGCGTTTATCTCTTTCACGTTGGAGAAAGACTGCTCCAGCTCATGGGATAGTTTCGCGATCTGCCTGCGGAGCGAATCGTCGTCCTCGTCCTGGTCCTTGACTTGGTCGGATTTCGGAGCGATGCTCTGCATCTCGGAGTTCTTGGCTTCTATCAGCTCTTTCTTGGATTGGGCCTCGCTCGTTATGGCCGAGAGCCTCTCGCGCAAGGATACCATCTCTTTCTCCTCCGCTTCGAGCTGGATCCGCAACCCCGCGGTCTTCCCGTCGTCATCCACTCCTCCGTGGAGCGCGAGCTTGGCCTCCGCCTCCTTGAGGGACGAGCGGATCGAAGAGAGCTCCTTAGCGAACGCATCTATCTCAGCCTTCTCCTTCTCTATGGTATCCGCGAGCTCTTTCTCCTCCCCTTTGGACTTGGTCAGGTTTCGCAGGTTGTCGTCGATTATCTGCTTCTTGGAGGCGCAGGAGGCTTTCAGCTCCTCGAGCTTCCTGATAAGCGCGTTAGTCTTCTGCTTGGATTGTATCTCGTTGTTCACCCTGTTCCGCCGCTCCTCGACTTCCGCCACATCCTTCTCGATCCTCTCCGCATCGGCATCCAACACGGATTTGGCCGCGAGCAGCTTCTCTTCCGCGGAAATGGCTTCGGTATGCTCCTTGCCTATGCGGTCGACTTCCCTTTTCAGCAGTGTACCTCTGGAATTGGTGAGCGTCTTTTTCGATTCAAGATATCTGAGCGCGGTCTCCTTCTCCCTTCCGAGCTCGTCGAGGAACGCCTTGCGTTCTCCCATGACGAGCTGCGCCTCCTTTATCCTGTCCTTGACGAGGTTAAGCTCCCCCATGGCTTCCTTCTTCTTGTCCTCGAAATCGGCGATCCCAGCCACGCTGTCTATGATGCCGCGCCTCTCCTTCCCGTTCATGTCTATTATCCGCTGCACCTCGCCCTGTGCGATGATGTTCCTGCCGCTGTCATCCAGGTTGTGCTTCTTCAGGGCATCGATGATTGCGCCGCGCGTGGTCCTATCGCCGTTTAGGCGGTAGCGTATCTTCCCATCCTCGCGGATCGCGCGCTTTATCTCGTAGGATGAATCCGGGTCGTCCGGATTCTCGAAGACAATCGATACCTCGGCGGTCTTCGAGCCGGTGTGGATGAGGTCCTTGACCTTCTTCGCGCGCAGTGATTTGAGGCTGCTCTCCCCCATGGCGAAACGTATGGCGTCGCAAACGTTGCTGTTATGGACGAAAACGCCGTTCGCGATGAAATTGTGGTGCTCGGAAATCGTGAGGTCATAGACCCATCTGCTGCGCGGCTCTATCGTTTCGATGGATTCTATCTCATCCCAGAAAATGTCCGAGTCAGCGAGCCTCGCTAGATGGGAAAGGGCATCGCTCTCGATGTTCTTTTCCTCGGCTACCGGCAAGAGTATGTTCGAGACGATGTGCTTTATCCCGTGGCGGGATGGCAGGCATTGGTTATAGCAATAGGCATCCAATCTCGGGAACGCTTTTTTCGCCTTCTTCACGTTTATCCCGACATCCTTCACTGCCTTCCTGACAATGGAATTCGCCTCGATTAAGTCCACATTCGGATTCGCTTTCCTTCCGATGAAATCGGCGAGCCGGGTTCTGCGTTCGCTGTTCATCATCGGGATGCGCTGGCTGAAGACCTCCAGGTTCTCGGCTCCGCTCACGGAAGATTTGAGGTAATCGGCCTCGAATCCGGCCGTGGTCTCCCTCTTATGCGTCTTCTTCGTCCTTGCGACGATTCCGAACCGAAGGAGGATGCGTTCCACGCCTTTTATCAGCTTCACGCTTTTCAGCGTCAGGTCCACTGTCCCTACTTTGGAGACGTATCCGTCTCCTGAATATATGCCGATGAGCAAATTGGCAAGGTTCTCGTCCGTGCTGTGCCTGAATATGAGCTCAGGGATTGATTTGGCACCAGCCCCATCGTAATCCATCCCGAAATTCAGGAGTATATTACGCAGTGCGACGCTGTTGATTATGACATCCTTGGCCCCTTCCTTGTACTGGAAGATGTGGGGCTCCAAGCCGAACAGTTCCTTTGCTATTTTAGCATAATCATCTATCACTTCGTCGGAACCGTTCGTCAGCCGTATCTGGTTGTTGGAGCGGCTCACGCTTCCTTCGGAAAGAAGGTAGCCTAGGAAGCGGCAGAACTTATCGGAATTGCGCCAAGGCATCAGGAACGAATCCTTGCCATCTGATTTGGCTTCGGTTATGATATCCGCTATCTCAAGGTCGGTCAGCCCGCAGAGCCTCAACGCACGGACGAGGTATGGGAAGAGGATGGACTGCTTCGAGTGGATGAAGCTGCCGAGTATCTTCTTCGGCACTCCGACCGCTTCCTCGAATCCGGTCCAAGTCCTGCCTTTTTTCCCTGCGATGATAATCCTCGCGGCTTTCTCGTTGTAAGGGACGTACACGTTGTCTTTTTCTTCTATCAAATCGAGCAGCTCGAGGAACAGCGTGTCATTTGGCCTCACCGGGAGGGCCCTCGGGATTGCGATGCGTATGCCCGTCTTGAGCTGGTCCGCCCTTATCGGCTTGACCGACTCGTCCTGGAAGATGAAGAATGGGTGGTATTCGGTCGCTACTATCTCCCTGCCTGAGCGCGTCATGACCTTGAGCATCCTTTCCGGCGCGGTCCTCCTGACGAATGCCGCGATTTTTCTATTCTCTATCTTCATGCTTCGGGTGTCGAGCGAAAGCACTTCAGGAGAATCGTGGCATTGCGCTATGCAGCCGTCATCCATCGGCTCCACGTGGCCCCTCTCCATCGCATCATCGACAAGGCTCTGGATGGTCTTTGCCGTTCCGTCGGCGAGGTATATCTCGGTCTCGCCATCGACGCACTTGCCGCTGCCATTTGGGCCCGCGAAGCATATGAATGACTCTGGCAACTGTATGTCCGCCGCCTTGAAGGATTTGAAATTCCTCAGTTTGAGCCTTGAGATGAAAACCATTCGCAAACCTATCGCAATGTGATATTAAAAAGATTCTCTGATTCTTCGGAAAACCCGCATTCATGGCTGCAATAGCAATTTATCGGGCCTTTGTGCCGCGTCGGGAGCATCTCCGGTTTCCACTATCACTCCGAGTCCATTGTCCGGGCATCGCAACTCCACGCTTATGTCGCGCCGCTTCGTCGAACCGAAATAATGCATGATCCTTCTGATGATGGGACCCACGAATGTCTCCTCTCTTGAGAGATACCTGGCACCCGCATCATCCGCAGGGACGATCGGGCCGCACGGGATCCCGTGCTTCGGGTCAGGCATGCAAAATTCTTTTCCCGGCGCGAGCTCCGGGATCATTTCGATGCGCTTGGCGCAGATGATCCTGTCCATGCGCTCGAGTTCTATATAATAATCCGGTTGCTCGACCACCAGGGCGGCACCCCTCTCTTTCCGGAATTCGACCGGTACCTCGAGCACCCATCTGATCCCATGGGGGTTATGCTCAACGAACGCCCCTAGCGGGCGGCCTGGCGCAGCGCATGCGGCGATGGTGCCTGTCCAGCACGGGAGTCCGACGCAGATGTCGTCCCATTCATCGCATCCTGCAGCTTCGGAGAGCCTTTTATTGGAAACCATCCTACGGTTTCCGGCGAGGCGCAATCCTTCCTCGAAAACCACGCCCCCGTTTCTTGATAGGGATTCGAACATCGTCGGGCCCGGGACTATGACCTGGAGCCTGGCGCGGCGCTGCAGGTTTGCGTCTCTTTTTACCAAGGATTCAGGCATATGAATGAGTGTGATTGAAAATGTTATTATTATGATGTGAAAACTAGGTATCAGGATGATATGGACCTTGGGGGACTCGCACCCCCGGCCTCTCCCATGCCAAGGGAGCGCTCTGCTGCTGAGCTAAAGGCCCTAAGAATGAAAAAATAAATTCAGGCAGATGCCCGAACGCTTCACGATGGCGAAATGTACGTGACCGAGTCTCCGCGCAGGAGGACTGTCCCGACTCCTCTTTTCACTTCGCCGTTCACGAGCTGCTCGGCTTTCTCGAGCACTATGTTCATGTGGACGTCATAGGCTACCATGACGCCGCGGAATTCATAGCCGCCCTTCATGCCGATAATCACGGTATTGTTCAGTGCACCGTTGAGCACATCAAATGGTCTGCGTTCTGGCATTCATACACCTCAAAAAAGATTTCTTAATCTAACATAGTAGGTTTTATATTCGTTCGCAGTGGGTCTTGCCCGTCTTCTGAAGATTATAAGCAGCAATCCTTCCGACTGCAGCATTTATAATAAGTTAATATTAGAGTATTTTTATGAATTTAAAAAGCGACGTCCCTAAAGGATCGCCCGCTGCGGTCCATACCAAACTTGCCGAGGCGATCGCACGCTATAAGGGGCTTATCGATCGGTCCGAAAGCTCCATATATCAGTTTGAAACCGGGTTGACCGAAGTTAAAGAAAGGTTGGGGGTCATTCAAAACCTCGAGATTTCCACATTGGAAACATGCAGGCGAGTTTCCCAAGCATTGGTAATGCGAAGCGATTCGGCCTTGCCATTGGCGGATGAGTCGAAATGGGATGGGATTATTCGGGAACGGGACGAGATAATCTCCAAGCTCGAATCCAATCCAGCTTCGGTGCAAACTTTTATCGATGATGTAAAACGGATCGATGGGATGGCCGAGATCTTCTTATTAGGATCAAGAGTCTTGAAATCTTACGTCGAGATCTTAAAGGAGAGCCTGGACTCCCTTCAGAGCGAGGAAATACCTCAAGCAGCCCTCGGGGATCTTCTGGATAAACTTGAAAGCAACTATGAGGTCCTTGAAAGTAAAATCGCAGAGACCTCGGTTCAATCCACGGAGCTCTGCGGCATGATGACTAATCTATGCAGGAAGATGTCCGGAATGTCGGAACAGGTCATTGTTTGGTTACGGGAGTTGACCCGTCTAATCCCATCTCAGCCGACAGACGACGCGCGACGCAATTAAACGAACATTCATTCCGCGTTCACGATGGTCTCGACATTCCCGGGGCCCTTGAATATCAGCACCGTGTCCGCGGTGTTGCGCAGCGCGGCGCTGAACGCCACATCTGTAGCTATTATCATCGTCCTTTTCCCGCGGGCCCTCGCTTTCACGAGTACTGGCCGATAATCGGTATCACTCGTCATGAAAGCCAGAATATCGATGTTCGAGTCTATGACGTATTCCATGCCTTCGATCGCCATCGTAACATCCACATCGCCCGTCGTCGTGACAGTCTCGAATCCCTGATTCACCATCGCTTCGATCAGCTTGTCCGAAGCGTACTGGTCGAGATAGATCCGTGGCGACGCGTATGTTCCCGTACTTTGCGAGCTCCCTCTTCACTGCGACGAGGTCTATGTTCAATGATTTCCGCAGGATGTTCGGTCCGTCTACAAGCAGTGCGATATTCGCCTTCCTCTTCTTCCCAAACAATTTCTCGAGTCCGAACATTTTCAAAACCTGAAGAATCTTTTCGCGTTCGCGGCGGTCGCTTCTTCGGCTGCCTTAGCGTCGATGCCTTTCACTTCCGCTATGTAAGAGACCGCTTCCTTCACCGCTTCGGGCGTCCTCCCGACGAACGGCGAATCGGTCTCTGCCATCAATCTATCGAGCGGCACAGTATTAATTACTTTTCGGCGTTCCTTGGAGCGCATGTGGGTGACCGATATGTAGCCTCCGGCAGCCACAATCCTCTCCGCCTGCTCGGCGTTTCCGGAGTAGAAATGCATCACGAACGGAAGGCCGGATGGAATTATGATATCTAATATATCATCCACCGCGTTTTCCGGAACATCCTTATCCTCATCGGCAGGCTTGTTCCGTGAATGAATGACCAGAGGAGAGTCACATCTCCTTCGCGAGAGCGACCATCCGCTCGAGGACGCGCCTCTCTTTCGCGATATCATTCCGGTCTTTGGCCCATTTGTAGTCCAGCCCTATCTCCCCGATCGCGTTAGGTTTAGCCTCCTTGATGAAAGAGGCCCATTCTTCGAGTTGCGACAGGTCCTCGCGTATCGCCGTCTGAGGTGCAATGCCGAGGACGAGCGGCCAGCCGTGCTCCTTCGCATCGAGCGCGGCCTTGCGGTTCGAGCCATTGGAATACCCTACAACGACAGGGAGTATATCCTGCGGGATGACGTATCCCTTCTTCAGGTCGTATGTGTGGGCATGGGAATCGACGAACATAACCATGTTTAAAAACCCTAATGTTTTATAACGTATAGTTGTTTCGAATTATACCCCCAGGTGTATGAATGGTAGAGAAGGTATTCGCAATCGCAAAAGAGCTCAAGGTAGGGAAGTACGTCCTCATCGAAGACATCCCGTGCAAGGTGGTCGAGGTGGAATCCTCCAAGCCAGGCAAGCACGGAGCAGCCAAGATGAGGGTAACGGGAATCGGCGTATTCGACCAGCAGAAGAAGACCCTGCTGACTCCGGGAGATGCCGACGTGGAAGTTCCGATCATAGAGCGCAAGGAAGTGCTCATCCTGTCTATCTCAGGGAATATCGCGCAGGTCATGGACAAAGGGACGAACGAGACATATGACATAGACGTCCCCGAAGAGCTTGTCGCGAACGCCGCCTCCGGCAAGGAAGCGGAGATCCTGGAAGCGATGGGACGAAAGAAAATGGAGAGGGTAAAATGAACGTTGAAATACTTTCATCTAAGGAAAACCAGCTGCTCGGCCGAAAAGAGGTCGAAGCGACAGTCATGTTCGATTCAGCGACGCCGAAACGCGCGGAGCTCAAGCAGGCCATAGGAGGCAAGATCGCCGCGAACCCCGACCTGATGGTGATCAGAAGGGTGACATCCCATTTCGGAGCCCAGTCCGTAAAGGTCCTGTCTTATGTGTACCCTAGCAAGGAAGTCCTCATGAGCGTGGAGCCGAAGCACGTCAAGATCAGGGAAGGCCTGATGCAGAAAGAGGAGAAGAAGAAAAAATCCGCTCCGGCACCAGCCAAGAAGAAAGAATGATTAAGGAGGAGAACACTCATGGCCGATGACAAGAAAAAAGCAGCACCAGCACCGAAAAAGAAGGAGAAGAAATTCAAGCCCTACAAGCCCGGCAAATCCTGCCCCAAATGCGGAGTGGGAGTGAGGCTGGCTGAGCACAAGGACAGGCGCTCCTGCGGCAAGTGCGGATATTTCGAGAAGAAATGAAACGTATCTTCCTGGCGCTGGCGCTAATATCCATCTTCCTTTTCGCCGCAACTTTAACCTGCATGAGCGTGAGCATCCCGTTCTGCTCTGCGCTATCCTCCAATTCTCTGATCATAGGCACAGGAGCCATACAACTGGGCCTTTTTTCGGTCGCCCTTTTTTTCCTCTGGGACACTGATCTTAGAACCACGCTGAAGAAGCTCGGCTTCCCGGGAAAGCTCTCCACCACTGCGATATACAGCGTCGCGGGTTTCATAGCGATGTTCGCGCTGCTCGTCATAGTGGGCATCGCATCGATGGCATTCGGATTCGACGACCAATACAAGATCTACGAGAAAATAGGCGACCTGCCATGGTATATGCTTATGCTCGCGGTGCTTCTCGCTCCCATATGCGAGGAGCTTTTCTTCAGGGGCTTGCTAGTCCCGCGTTTCGGCGTCGTCATCTCGGCCATAGTGTTCGGTCTGCTGCACTTCACCTACGGCTCCATATTGGAGGTCGTCGGTGTGATGGCGATCGGCCTCGTCCTCGGGATGGTGTTCAAGAAGTCCAAGAGCATAACGCCGTGCATCGTGGTGCACCTGCTATATAACCTGCTTTCCATATCCGTGATGCTCTTCGCGGGGTCGCATGCATGATAACGCTTGGCATAGAATCGACTGCGCACACCCTCTCGGTCGGCATCGTCCGTGATGGGAAACCTCTCTCGAATGTCATAGACATGCATCATGCTGGCGGAGAAGGGTTGATCCCCCGCAAACTCGCAGACCATCATGCGAATGTCTTCTCTCAAGTATTGAAGAAGAGCCTTTCCGATGCAGGGATGCGTTTGGAAGACATGGATCTGATAGCATTCTCCCAAGGTCCCGGCATCGGAGCCCCGCTTTCCGTAGGTGTGGCTGCGGCCAAATTCCTTTCCCTAAAATCAGGCAAGCCGATAATCGGAGTCAACCATTGCTATGCCCACGTGAAGATAAGCGAGCATCTGTGCGGCATGAAGAACCCGCTCGTGCTTTACCTTTCGGGGGGCAACAGCCAGCTCCTCCTCCAGGACGAGGAAGGGTATTACGGCGTTCTCGGAGAGACGCTCGATGTAGGCATCGGCAACCTGTTCGACAGCTTCGGCAGGGCGATAAAGATGGAGAACGCCCACGGCTCGGCGCTATCCAAGCTCGCTGAAGGCGGGAAATACATCCCTCTCCCCTACTCCGTGAAAGGCATGAACCTCGTTTTCTCAGGGCTCCAGACCGCTGCCGAGAAAGCGGCGCAATCATATCCCCACCGTGACGTTGCATACTCGCTCATGGAGACCGCCTTCGCCATGACCTGCGAAATTTCCGAGCGGGGTTTGTTCCTGAGCAGGAAGAAGGAGCTCATAGTCTGCGGAGGAGTAGCGCAGAACCGCAGGCTGCAGCAGATGCTGAAGATGATGTGCGATGAGGACGGAGTGAAGTTCGGCGTGGCCCCGGACGAGTTCAACCGCGACAACGGAGCGATGATCGCATATGCCGGTTCGGTTCTTTTCAAGAGATACGGGGCGATGCCTATCGAGAAGTGTGTCCCCATCACTAATTACCGCATAGATCGGATGAAGGAGATCCTTAGAACGTGAGTGTGATAGTGGCCACATGCTTCTTGTCAGCGGCCAAGGCAACTGAGACCGTCGCGACTTGGACGTCCATAAGCGGAACTACCAATTTGTTCCCCTGGATATAGCCGCCGAGTCGGGGGTCTATCTCGTTCAGCCTTGCCTTCAAGGCGCTGGTAAGATTCTGGGCTGATGCCGGATCCTTGAGGTCTGGTCGGAATTCATTGA
This sequence comes from uncultured Microcaldota archaeon, assembly GCA_963800555.1. Taxonomy (GTDB): domain Archaea; phylum Micrarchaeota; class Micrarchaeia; order Anstonellales; family Bilamarchaeaceae; genus Bilamarchaeum. Next base: position 37,064 of record CAWDBH010000004.1, read on the forward strand.
ATGCCATAATTGCTTCTGTACTGGTTTTGATTTAAATCATATCGTCTATCCGAACTCCTCGAGCTTCTTTCCCAACGCCTTCCCGTTCTCCCAGTTTATCCCGTACGATTTCGCGCTCTCCTTGAATACTGATAACGATATGAAATACCAGGGCTCGCGGTTTCGCCTCCAGCCGATGTAGCAGTTGATGCCGCTTATCTCCTCCCACCTTTTGAGGTTGTCGAACTGCTCGCGGTCTATGTTGAGGTTCTGCTTCTCGTGGGCTTTGGCTTCTATCCCTATCTGCGTCCCCCTCCTGAAGACCAGGATGTCCGGCGACAATGAGTTCACGCCGCTGCCGGCCGCCCGTATGACGCAGAATCCTTTCTCTGAGAAATAGTCTATCAATTCATGCTCTGCGCGGGAGCCTTTGCGGTACGAGAGGACCATGACTGGATTATCTCTCCCCGCATTTATATGAGTTTGGAGATGGTTTCCCTGAGTTGGTCGATATCGAAGGGCTTTCTCAACACCGCTTCTGCCCCTGCCTGAAGCATAAGCATCTCATCTGCAAGCGGATTCCGAGAGTTGAAACCCGTCATGATGACGACTTTCAATCCCGGTTTCTCCTCCGTTATATCCCGAATCATCTCCAGCCCGTCCATGGCAGGCATATTATAGTCGCTCAGGACCAGGTCGATATCGCATCCCCTGATCATCTCCAGGCCTTCCTTGCCATTGCCCGCGCTTTTGACAGAATAGCCTAAGTCCGCAAGCGTTTGCGCCAGAATACCGCGAAAGTCTTCGTCGTCATCCACAATCAGCAATGTAGCGTGCTCTTTCTTAGTAGCTGGAGCTTTTTCAAGCGCAGAGGATATGACGCGCTTGTACTCTCTTCGTTCCGCGGGTTTAAGCAGTACGCGGAGCGCACCCGCATCCATGAGCATCTTGATCTTCTCATCGTTAAAATCTCCGGTCTGGCAGATGAACTTCACGTTGGGATCGATTTTCTTACACTCTACAAGCAGCCCTCCGCCATTCATGCCGCCCGGCATGTCGAAATCAGATAATACCAGGTCGATCCCACCCTGCCTGAATATCTCAAGAGCCTTCTCTCCGCTTTCGGCAGTCTTGATTGTATGGCCTAACCTAGCGATATTCATTTGCGTCAATTCGAGCATGGATTTATTGTCGTCAACTATCAGGATTGTGAATTGCCTGGGCGCAACTGGTTTCTGGTTTCGGTCCGGTTCAGGCTTACGTCCGAATCCGCTTCCAGAGCCATCGGGAGCCAAAAAAAGTTGTTTCTGATTGAAGATGTGCATAGTTGTTCAATATATACTAGTGTGAACTAGTTATTAATACATCGTATTTGGTGCTCACAATTCAGGCGCTTCCTTCATAGCGCGTACTAAGCTCCTCGCGGCTTCGGCTATGTTGAGCTCCCCGCCCTTGATGATCCAGCCTCGACGCTTCGCTATCGCAGCGAGCACTCCCTCTCCGGTCTTGACATCTCCGAGCTCGAGGTTGTATCTCCTCTCCAGCCACTCGCGAAGCCTCTGGCTTTTGAGAATCTTATCAGCGAAACCGTAAGCATAGGCTTCGGCATCCGACTGGACGTTGAGCGCGCCTTTCCTGACCAGTTCGGACCTGGGCTCCATCTCCGGATAGACGCCTCGGTAATCAGTCACCATGAGCGATTCGTTTATGTTCACCCATTGCTCGCTCTTGGTCGTCCCTGCTATCGGAGAGACCTTCGCGGCCCTCCGTTTCGCGAGCATGTTGATCAGCGAGCTTTTCCCGATGTTCGGATATCCCACGAACAATGCCTTGACCGGCCGTATCGGTGCGATCGCCATGATGGCATCAAGGAGCCTTTCCCTGACCTTGGGATCCTTGTCCCTCGCGCTTATGGCAAGAACGCCTTTAGGCAGCGGTGCATCCTTGTGCAGCAGGTCGGCTTTGTTCGCCACGATCAGGAGGCTCTTCTTGTCCGCCCACCTTTCCGCGGTCAGCACTCTCGTCCCGTCCACATCCCTCGCATCAACGATCTCCACGATGACATTGGAGCGCTGCATCAGGTCGTAGAGCTCCTGCCATTTGTTCATGCCCCTGGACCCGCTATAGAAACGCCCTAATTTCCCCTGGGTCTTGCTGCGTGCCTTCTCCGCCTTCTGGGCGTGGAATTTCATCATCCTCGAGCGGCTCGCCCCTCCTTTCCTCACCATATCGAAATCATCCGTTCTTTATCTGGGCGCAAGTTAATAATAACTGGGCGGCAAAACCTATTTATGCTAGAGAACACGTTCATACATCTCCCAGATTACGGGCCCCGGAGGGAGCGCAGGCTCTGGACCAAGGGGATCTTGAGCTGGGACGATTTCCTCGAGCGATTCGGAAGCTCCCCGTACCATAAGGGCGTGTCTTCGCGCATCGCGTCATCGAAAGCCGCGCTCACGTGCTCCGACGCCCATTTCTTCTCCCAGCATCTCCCCCGGGACGAGATGTGGCGCGCGTTCCCCCATTTCGGCAAGGTGGCATATGTGGATATCGAGACCACTGGCCTCTCCCCGCAGACCGATTATGTCACCGTGGTCGGCCTATACGATGGCAAGGACGTGAAATCTTTCGTGTATGACAAGAACCTGCCGGATTTCAAGCAAGAGCTCGCGAAATACGATCTCATAGTGACATTCAACGGCTCGATGTTCGATGTCCCGTTCCTGAAAAGCCGCATCCAGGGCCTCAAGGTCCCGCCCATCCATATCGACCTGCGCTTCCTCCTCGCTTCGCTCGAAGTGCGCGGCGGGCTGAAGAAGATAGAGCTGCAATTCGGCCTCGAACGCGAGGACGACCTGAAAGGCATGAACGGATATGGCGCAGTGCTCCTATGGCAATCGTATCTGAGGAGCGGGAATCCGAAAACACTTGATAAGCTGGTCAGATACAATGCAGCCGACATCACGAACCTGAAGTTCCTGTTGGAATGGGCTTATGCGGAGAAGAGGAAAAGGACCGGATTCGACGATATAAAATCAGGAAAGGTAAAGAATTAATCCGAGCCAGAATCCGCAGCGGGGTCCATGGCAACGCCCGAATCCACGTCGCTCGTCGGAGATAGCGTGACTCCGACAAGGGGTCCGCTCGGGTCATAGCTGATCGAGACCGTGGCTGTGACGGATTGCGTGCCGATCGTGAGGGTGCCGGTCTCGCCGCCCTTCAGGGTCGTGCTGGCGCTGTCGTCGCAGGCTGAGAGTTTGATGTTCGCTGCCTTAGTGCCGTCTTGGTCGGCTAGCGAAACGAGAGTTAGCGTTGCGCCGCTTGAGAGCGTGACAGAGCTCGGTCCGGCGGGATTTCCGCTCGGGCGCAGATTCACTGTATCTGTTTCGTTCACGAGCGTGCAGATCCTGGGAGCAGAAGCGTCCTGGTTCCCATAGATATCATTGATTGTGACCGTCGGAGTGCATGCCGCTCCAAAAAGAGCCAATGAACTGGCGAGAGCGATCCTCTGCCAAGTAGTATGCGTTCTCTTAGTATTATTATCCCCCATCTCAGAAGTTTTTCTCATTTCCAAATCCTCACCCTCGAATTCTTGGTTGATATCTTATGTATGTATTTGTATATATTTGTGTGATATGTTTATAATGGTTTTTATTGGAGCTAAATGTTCGAAAATGCAACATTTTATTAATTTCGGGCTGAAGATAGCCTCCATGAAACGCTCCATATTCTTCGTATTGGCCGCGATGGTGATCCTTTGCGGGTGCTCTTCGAGAGCCCCGATTCAAAACAGCACCGTAACCAACATCACCAACCAGACCAACGCGACGACGTGCTCGGGCCAGGTATGCGGCGCGGATGGGACGACCTACTTGAGCGACTGCGATGCCTTGGCAGCGAATGCGACCATTGCCCACGAAGGCGTATGCATCCCCATTGTCTGCACCGAGAACCCAGGATCCATCACGATCGGGAACCTCACTTTGGCGGATTCATGCCTGGATGCGGATGATATCATCGAGTATTCATGCGTAAACAACACCGCGGCCAACACCACGGTCCCTTGCGGCGATGGTTCGGTATGCGAGAGCGGGGAGTGCATCCAGCAGAACCAGTCCGTGAACGTCTCCTCTCAGGGCTGTTCCGGCCCATCTTCCCCCGACTTCCATAACCGCGCCACCGTCATCTACGACGGCACGAACTACACCGATACCTGCGTGGATTACACGGTGGTCAAGGATTATTTCTGCAATGGCGCGAAACTGGGAAGCCAGGACGACGAGTGCGATCCGGGATATGGATGCACTGATGGCGCATGCGAAAAAAAGATGCCCGTATGCAGCGCGACGGTCGCTGAAAACGACACCACCAAACAAGGGAGGACGACTGTCGTCCTGGGGATCAGCATCGTCTACGATCAGAGCGACGCGTGCTCCGATGTAAACACGCTCACGAAGTACTACTGCCTGTCGAACGGAACCGCTACCTCGGAGGATATCCCGTGCGGAAACGGCTTGAAGTGCTTCGAGGGCAAATGCGTCCCGAGTCTTTGCAACGACAGCGACGGGGGCATAAACATCTACGAAGGGGGGAACGTGACCGCTAATGGCATAACAAAGACGGATTACTGCAGCGATAATCATATCATAATAGAGTATTACTGCAATGGGGATGAGATTGCGAGCGAATCCGTGAGCTGCGGCGCGGGGTATTTCTGCGACACGGATGGCGATTACTGCATGAAGGGCAGCCTTCCGAGCTGATACACCACTCCTTTTTTGTTCAATACAGTTTGGAAAAGGAAGAGCAAGGATCGTTTTCACAAAGAAGGAAAAAAAATCATTGATAGACCGGGAACTTCCCGCAAAGCTCCTCGACCTCTTGCCTGACCTTGAGCTTGAGTTCGGAGTCGTTCGGCTTCTCGATAACGCGGACGATCATCCTGCCGACCTCTTTCATCTCGCTCTCCTTCATCCCTCTAGTTGTGAGTGCCGCGGTCCCCACGCGTAGGCCGCTCGTTATGAACGGAGGCCTCGGATCGAATGGGATCGCGTTCCTGTTGCTGATGATGCCTGATTCTTCCAGGGCGATCTGCGCTTCCTTACCGGTTATACCCTTCGGAGTCAGGTCCACCAAGATAAGGTGGGTATCCGTGCCGCCAGCGACCAATCGCAAGCCTCCGCTCGAAAGCTCTCCGCAGAGCGCTTTGGCGTTCTTCACTATCTGAGCGGCGTATGTCTTGAACTCAGGCTGCATAGCCTCATGGAAGCAGACCGCCTTGGCAGCGATCACGTTCTCGAGCGGGCCGCCCTGCATGCCTGGGAAGACAGCCTTGTCTATCCTCTGCATGTTCTTCTCGGGGCACATTATCATTGCGCCTCTCGGGCCGCGGAGGGTCTTGTGCGTGGTCGTGGTTATGATGTCAGCGTATTGCACCGGAGACGGATAGACGCCTCCTGCGACCAGTCCCGCGAAATGGCTGATGTCGCACATCAGCACTGCGTTCACTTCGTCGCAGATCTCACGGAATCTCTTGAAATCTATTATGAGCGGGTATGCGGTGTATCCGCAGATTATCAGTTTCGGTTTCTCCGCGACCGCTCTCTTCCGGATATCATCGTAATCGAGCGCTTCGGTCTTTTTATCGACGGTATATGCGCACGGCTTGAACCATTTTCCGGAGAAGTTCACCGGGGAGCCATGCGTGAGGTGCCCGCCGTTGGCGAGGTCCAGGCCCATGAACTTGTCTCCAACCTCCAGGAACGCGAAGAATGCGGCGATGTTCGCTGAAGCTCCGGCGTGCGGCTGGACGTTGGCATGGCCGACATTGAAGAGCTTCTTCGCGCGATCTATGGCGATGGTCTCGACCTGGTCGACGTACTGGTTGCCAGCGTAGTATCGTTTCCCGGGATATCCTTCGGCGTATTTGTTCGTGAGGACCGAGCCCGTGGCTTCCATGACAGCCTTGCTAGCATAGTTCTCGGAGGCTATCATCCTAAGGGTTTTCTTCTCGTATTCCAGTTCCTTCTGGATGAGTTCATACACTGCACCGTCTGTTTGCTTCAATGACATAAAAGGACCTCCCGTAAAACTGATGGTAACGAATCATTAAAAAATCATCCCCATCTAACTTCGCTAAGCGTATCATCAGCGCTGCCGACGTCGCATAATCTGGTAGTGCGCACACAGAGGCATCCGGTCACGGATGCTTTGGCGTAAGCCTGGAACTCCGCCTTATCATGGGTGGTAATAAACCAGTTAGCGTGTTCCCCTGTGGATCAGGAGTTCAAATCTCCTCGTCGGCGTTTTTTTTCCCTCGCACGAGCCTGAAGGCTCGCGGCAATTTCACGGCCCATGGGCCTTTAATCCACTGGAATTGGACATCGAGGTGCCGTTTAATAATATTCTCCACCCTATAATCATCCATGGCAAAGCAATCACCGTCTTCCCAGACAACATCTGCGGATATGCCATCAGATTCAGAATTCGCGCAGATGGAGAAAGAGACATTCGAGAAAGTGAGCGTCACCCTGAGCGCCATAGACAAAGCGGTCTCAGCATGGAACGCGTCCAGGATGAAACCCGAGGACATGAGCGAGCGCATCGAGAGGCTCAGGAATTTCCAGAGCTCGCTGAACTTATGGACTAGGGAGTTCTCGCGGGTGAAGTCGGCCAGCAAGGAAAAGCGGCTCGAGAATCTCGGGAAGTTCATCGAGATCTGCTATTCTTACGAGAACTCTTAGGTGCTGGCCTTGGTCGAAAAAGAAATCCCTGCTGTTGCTGCCGAGAATGCAGTGCACGATCTTGTGACGAACCAGCCGAGCAGGATTCTCTCGATGGTCCCCACGCTCAGGGATCCCACCGCATTGCTCAATGGAGCCATCTCTCCGGCCGAGAATTCGGCGCACGGCCTTGCGCGGTACGCGGAGAAGCTCGGCGATGCCGCGAACATCCGCACGCCGTATTATGACCGCGATTTCAACAACGCGATAAAACAGTTCTCGGCCAGCAGGGATGGGAGGGTGAAGTCTTTCGCTGAGGCTGCACAATCATCGATGGGTGCGGGCAACCAAAAGGAGGCGGAGCTCGCGCTTTCGTTCGCAGAGGTGCTCACAAGGCTCAATGGCATCAGCAAGGCTTACCGGTCACAGGATTGGGCGAAAACCTTCGTGGAGTTCGCGGATTCCATGAATGGCGGGGTACCCAAGGAACGCGCCGCAGATGCGCTCACAGCTCTCCATGACGCGGATTCCAGCATCTCGAACGCCAGGCGCTCGGATGCCATGGATTCGCTCTCCAAGAGCAATAACCAGTTCGTGAAGAAAGAACTCGATGATATCCGGGGCATGTTCTCAGAGGGCCGCGATAAGGACGCCGACATGGCGCTCGCCTTCCTATCCCGATACAATTCCGCATACAACCGAAAGGATGCGATCTCAGATGGGGCCGCTGACACGCGAGCGGCCGTGGAGATGGCGATACGCGGTGATGCGGGCGCCGAGAAGAAGTTCCAGGACGCCGTCGCGAGCTACACCCTTGGCAAGATATGCGTGCAGGTGGGGGCAAAGCTCTCAGAGTACCGCGACGAACTGCTCTCTATCGACAAGGAAGGCAAGCAAGCAAAGCTGCGCGACCTGCTCAACGATGCGGAGACGAGCATAGGTCGCAGGGATCCTGATTCAGCTGTGAAGAAAATGAACGAGTTCGTGGCAGGCATGAACTCCATGAAGGCCGATATGGCCCTAGGCAGGGCAGAAGATAGGCTCCTGGAAGTTCACAACCTGCTCGAGCAGTTCCGCAAGCAGCTTGCCCTGGTCCCAAGCGATACGCCGCACTCCGGCGCGGTGCTGAAACGGCTCGAAGACATCGATTCCGAGGTTTCAGGCCTGCGCGACCTGGTCGCAGGTGTCAGGAAAGGCACCGGAAGCGCGGCAGAGCTCGAGACGAAACTCAAAACATTCTCCGCCCGCTGGGACGAATTCTCATCTTTCTATTCAGTATCGAAGCTCGTGCTGGATGAGCTGGCGAAGACCCGGAGATTCGAGGCGTATGTCAGGAACTCCGAGAACATGGACCATTCGATAAACAAGTCTGCCGCGTTGACGCACCTTTCCGACGCCAACGATCATCTGCAGGAATCATTGCGCAGACTCGTGTATGAAGGCGACACGCAGGTCGCTAAACGCGAATTCCGTCAGGCGGTGGACGAGAAGCTGGGCGCGCTCCCGTTCCTTTACCTAAGCGGGCTGAGCATGTACGAGCATATCGAGCACGGGCTGGACAACAGATACGAACCCACGAAGCAGTTCGCGTTCTATTCCCAGGCCCTCAACGCCCTTTTCGACGCTTCGGTAAAGAAGTCGGATTTCGAATCCCGCGCGAAGCTTTCCGAGGCCATATTCCGGCTCGAGAACGTCCTCGCGATATCCGAGGATTCGCTTTCGCCCGCGGCGCGGGCGAGATACAGAGGAAGGCGGTCTCCGATGCCCAGAAGCTCATAATCAATTACACGAATATGCTCGGAGGAGCGAAATCCGCGATTCCTGCTACAGATGCGGTCGTATTAGAGAGATCCCTGGAAGCGGAGACGGCGCAGCTCAACAAGACCGTCGAGCGCAGCAGGAAGATCAGCCAAGTCGTGGAGTTCGGTGTGAGCTTCGTGCATCCTGCGGCACTGGTGGCGGTCACGATAAAGAATCTTTCCAAGGAGTATCGCATGTCCGGGGATATGCAGTGGTCGACCGGCCTCATGCTGGTCGCATCCGCGCTCGCGCTAGGGCATGCGAGCATGCTCAAAGGCGCGCTCGAAGGGATAGAAGCTACCGTTGCAGGGAAGGCGCTGCGCGGCGCTGAGATCGGGATCGGGATCACGCTGAGCGGTGTTGGAGCGAAAAGCATCTACGACCAGCTCGCGTCGGGCAAGAGCCTCAAAGACGTCTCGTTCGAGGCAGCCATGCTTTTCGTGCCGCTCGCGTACGCGACCGTGCGCCCGGTCGCGGCCAACAAGGTCCGCGCGTTCGCGGGCAGGAGATTCGAGGCGCTGATGGAACGGGACTGGAGCGAGCAGGCGGCAGCGAGTTCGAGCATGGAAAGGCTCAGGCTGGAGTTCTCACAAGATGGCAAGGAACTCGTGGAAGCGCATCCGGAATCTG
>CAWDBH010000005.1:0-141360 GCA_963800555.1 uncultured Microcaldota archaeon
AATGCACCAAGGAGCTGATAAGCGGGTGCGACAACAACGCGCCAGGCCAGTTCATCTGCGTGAACCAGCAATACGCCGGGAACGTCTCTTCGCAATACGATGGCATGTTCACGCACCGCATATGCCCGGAGTTCTTCCTGGCAGGAACAGTCTACTGCGGACTCGATGGCGGGAATTGCGTGGTGCTCTACCAGGGACCGGACTGAGTTTTCCCGGGATGTGAACTGAATCCAAATTGCAGAACCCCCGATCGAGAATTCTATGGATTGACGCTGGGCTTTCTCTACTGAGGCTGCTTCATTTCAGGTATATCTGCCCGAGGTTCTTGTCATAGACATGGAAATCCTCGGACGTCGTCTCGTTCCTTATCCGCTCGAACTGGCTTGCCTTCGCATCCATCTGGTCGGCGTAATGCACCAGGATCGCCTCTGGGAACATAGGTTCCTTTGGAGCCCCGTTCTCCAGCTCCCCATGATGCGAGAGTATCATGTGCGACAGCTTCATGCGCATCCTCGGATCCAATCCAGCGGACTTCCCGCGGACCATCTCCTCGCCCATCACGACGTGGCCGCGCAGCATCCCCTCCTCCCCTACCTTTATGTTGGTCGTCACTTCGAATTCCTTGATCTTGCCGATATCATGCAGCAGCGCCCCTGCGGTCAGCAGGTCCATGTCCAGGGAATAACGCTTCGCGGCTTCGCGGGAGATTAGCGCGACCGAGAGGGAATGCTCCATCAGGCCCCCCAGCCAAGCGTGATGCAGGTACATGGCACCAGGGGCCCGCCTGAACCTCGCCATGAATTCCTCGTCTTTGAAGAAGGCGCATAACAGAGCGTGCAGGCCTTCGTGCTTCACGCCGTCCACCAGTTCCAGCAGCTGCGATTCGAGCTCGGCCATGTCCTTGTCGCTTTTGTGCAGAAAATCCTCTGGATCGAATTCCGATACCCGAGCTACTGCGCCCCGGCCCTCGTTGATGTCTATCTTCTTACGGTCTTTCCAGAGGCCGATCAATCCCTGGACCCGGACGACATCATCCTCCTTGAAAGAATCGAAAATGTCCTGGGCTTTCTTCTGCTCTTCTCCGCCCCAGTAGCTCACTTCCAGTTCTCCGGTCCGGTCAGAAACGCCGAAAGAGAAGCGCCAGCCGTTGGCGTAGAGCGACACTGCCCGCTTGTATTTTACGCTGAATAGCGAGTCGACCAATTCGCCGGGTTTGAGCTCTTCGATGAATTTCTTCATGTGATTGCCCGATAAAATGAGAATAAACCGCCGTTGGAACGGCGGGGAATGAATTTATGCGTTCTTCAGCTTCGCCTTGCAGACGAAACCGTCTTTGCCGAGGTAGTACATGAATCCGCTCTCTTTGCTGATCTTCACGCTACCAACTTTCTTCTTCTTTCCCCTTGTGTTGTGCTTCATCGGGGCGGCCCAAACGAAACCATCCTTGCCGACGTAGTACAGATATCCGTCTTCCCTTGAGATTTTCTCGTTTCCTATTTTTTGTCCCATGTGTTCACCTTCTAATCGCCCCCCGCTGGGAGCTTTATCCGAAGTCGATTCGTCGGGATAGATTATAATGGTATCGTCGGTGTCACGACGGAGACCAATAAGAAATCCTTGGCGCCGGGTAGACCCAAGGTATCGGCAATCGATACCGGATTTCAGAATGAAATCAAACGCCTCTAGGATACGCCTACCGCAATCAATGTCAATGGCGGTGATGGCGTCGATTCGGAACAGGTTGTCGGAGAACTCCCCGATTTGAACCAGACATCTGAATCGACACCGGGAATACCGTTTACAGAGTCATTGTTGACCTGCAGGACGCCATTGCCGGATGCGCCAGCGCATAATGAGAGGACGTTCTTGTGGGTAAGTGAGGTTGCTCCGCCAGTGGTGGTCGTGACCGCATTCGCTGTGAAAGTGCGCGTACCAGGAGCGAATACGAAGTCGGCCATCGCGATGTAGGTGGATGGATGATGACTGAACGCCGTGACGGTATAAAGCCCGGGGGCCTGCATGCAGCTGGCGAAGTATGCTGTCGAATAGTTGTATATATCGTCGGCCCGCAGTTTCTGCGTGCACCCTGCCGGAAGTGAGATGTTATCGAGGCCCCAGTACCCCGAACTGATCATTATCGCGACGGGGGAAGTGCTCGATGCATTGACGATATAGGTGTATGTGCAATAGTTTTGATAAGATTCCGTTATGCATGAAGTACCAGAATAAGTAAAGAAAATCGCAGATGCGAAATGAATCGATAGGAGCATCGATATCAGGGCTAAAATCAGTTTCTTTGACATGACCAAGCTACTGGAATCACGTTTATATATTTTCCGACGAACCCTTATGATCCTGATCCTGAAAAATTCATTTCTTATCGCAGATGCACTCGATTTTCAGGCACTCTGGGCATATGGACGAGACGATATCGCGCGTTTCGTAGTCGCACTCCTCGATGCTGTCGTCATCGTAGACGATTATCAGCTTGCCCCCCCTCCTGTATTGGTGTACTGGTTGCTTCATTTGTTCTCCCCCTTGTACTTCCCCTCGTAGAGCGAGCTCGCGGCGGCCGCGAGCTTGATGAAGACCATCTGGCCGATCTTCGCGTTCCGCTTGAGCGTGACGCCGTGCTCGTTCCGCACTATGAGCAGCGCCTCGCTCCTGCCTTCATAGCCTGGGTCCCAGACCGCGCATTCCAGGCTCACCCCGCATCGTAAAAGAGACGAACGCGGGAAGCAGAACGCCGCCGCGTCCTTCGGGATGCGGACGTACTCGTTGAACATGACCTTGTACGCGCCTGGCTGGAGATGGATGTCATCGGACTGGAACGGTATCGGCTCCACGTCGCTGATCCTCCTCTCCTTGTTGTCGAAATCTATCTTGCCCGACGATCTGAAATGGTATGCCTCCTTCAGCGTGACGTCTATGCCGCATGGCTGGAACTGGCTGGCATGCACGTTGTCCATGAGATTGGCTGACTCGAGATGCTGCTTCGGAAGAATCATATGTATAGAAAAGGTCGCCAAAGATTTATAATGATTGGAGGGCTCATGGAACTGCCCGGGAAGAACCGGGGGGAATCGTCATGTTCATTGGGAAGCAGAAGATGTATATCAACGGGAAATGGATCGGCAAGAACAGATATTTCGATGACCACGACCCTGCGACTGGGAAGGTGATCGCCAGGTTCCCGGTCGGGGACGAGGACGACGTGGACGAGGCCGTTTTCGCGGCTCATGAGAGCCTCGATGCATGGTCAAAGACGCCTCCGCCAACCCGCGCGCGCATAATCCTGAAAGTCTCCACGATGCTGAAAGCCGACAAGGAGAGGCTCGGCAGATTGGTGTCCAGCGAGATGGGGAAGGTGCTCCCCGAAGCCCTGGGAGATATCCAGGAAGCCATAGACATGCTCGAATATTTCTCCGGAGAAGGCAGGCGCCTGTTAGGCAACACCACGACGAGCGAGCTGAGAAGCAAGTTCTGCATGACAGTGCGACGGCCGGTCGGAGTGATGGGGCTGATCACGCCGTGGAATTTCCCCTTCGCGATACCTGCATGGAAGCTCGGGGCCGCACTGGTGTGCGGGAACACGATGGTCCTCAAGCCTAGCTCGGACACGCCGCTCTGCGCGTACGAGATGGTGAGGCTTTTCGAGAAGGCCGGATTGCCTCCGGGAGTGCTCAATCTGGTTACAGGGCCGGCATCATCGGTCGGCGAAGCGATGGTGAAGCACCCGGAGATAGACGGGATATCGTTCACGGGATTCCAAAGCCACAGGTGAATGGATAACCAAGAATGCCGGATTGAAAAAAGTCGGGCTGGAATTGGGAGGGAAAAACGCGATCATCGTCATGGATGATGCAGACCTCGAGCTCGCGGTGGACGGCATAATCTGGGGCGCGTTCGGGACCACGGGCCAGAGATGCACTTCCGCGAGCAGGGTGATAGCGGACAGCTGCATAAAGGAGAAGCTCGTCAACGAGGTCGTGGCGCGCGCATCGAAGCTTCGGTTGGGCAGCGGATTGCTGAAGACGACGGATGTGGGCCCCCTCATCAACAAGGCGGCGCTGGAGAAGACCGAGAAGTACGTGAGAATCGGCCAAGACGAAGGCGCGAGGCTGCGCTGCGGAGGCAAGCGCGGCCCTGGCAAGGGGTTCTTCTTCCAACCGACGGTATTCGATTCGGTAGAAAAAGAGATGAGGATAGCGCGGGAGGAGATATTCGGCCCAGTTCTGTCCGTTCTTGAATTCGACGAGCTGGACGAGGCGATAGACATCGCGAACTCCGTGGAGTACGGGCTCAGCTCCTCTATATATACTAAGGACGTCAACAACGCGTTCCGAGCCATAGAAGGCATAGATAGCGGGATAACCTACGTGAATTCCAGCACCATCGGAGCGGAAGTGCATCTCCCGTTCGGGGGAGTGAAGGGGACCGGCCATACGAGGGAAGCGGGCATACTTGGGATAGACGAGTTCTCGAACGTGAAGAGCGTCTATGTTGATTATTCCGGGAAGCTGCAGAGGGCGCAGATCGACACGAAGTGAAGATATGACAGCCAAGAAGCTATTCATCATGCAGATCCAGTACGCAGGCATACCAGAGGAGGCGTATCACTGCCTCCCGGAGAACGAGAAGAAGATGCTGATCGAGAGGAAGGGCAGATTCTACATCAACGACGAGGAAAGAAAAAAGATACGCGTCGTTCTCACAGGCGGTGTGTTCGACATCCTGCACATCGGCCACGTGTTCACCCTGAGCGAGGCGAAGAAGCACGGCGACGTGCTGGTCGTGGCCGTCGCGAAAGACGAGCACATCAAGAAGAAGGGCAGGGAGCCGATACATCCTCAGGAATACCGCAGGATGATGGTGGAGTCATTGAAGATGGTTGACGTGTCGGTCTCGGGTTTCGACGATGCGGAGAAGATGGTCGAATTCGTCTCTCCGGACGTCATAGTATACGGATACGACCAGAAGGACTTCCTCAGGCCCAAGGGCGTGGAGATAGTCAAACTGGATAATAGAATAGATGACAAGAAATTCAAGACGTCGAAGATACTCGACAGCCTCGGCTTCTAGATTTTCCTGAACATCGGTTCATTGGAGTAGAATTTCAGCGGTGAATCTCCGAAAAGGTTGCTCTCGAACTTATCCGCGATCAATACCTGCCTTTTGACCTCGTTTATGAATTCATCGTCGGCGTCGGTTATCGCCAACGCGAAATCCATGCCCCTGCCGTAATTGAAGAATTTGTTCGGTATTGCATCCTCGCCCGAGAGGATTATCCCGCATCGGATGTAGGGGTATATGTCCTTGTGCCTCAGCGCCTTGTCGCTGTAGAGGATGATGTCTTCGGTGCTGAGTCCGTCCGTGACTTCGATGGCGACCCTGGGCATCACCAGCTCCCGCGGGATGGGCGTCTCCCGCATCACCTTGCTTATCAGCATCCCGACCTCGAACGCCGGATCGGATTGGTCCGGATCCTCTTCCACCAGTTTGTTGCTGTTGGCCAGTTTGTGGAAAAGATTGGCGGGGGATTCTATCCGATAATCGTGGAACTTCAGTTCCTTGCCAAGTATGCCGGATAGTTCCTCGGAATCCATAGGATGCACCCCGCTGATCTGGATCAATTTGTCTGGTTCATCTGCGGCCTGAAACCTCCCCGGTGCATTCCGCAACCCATGTGCGGCGCACCACCCATGAAGCCTCCGATGGATCGGTTCATCCCGAGCTCCTGGCCCAGTTGCGTCTCCAGATTCACTATCTGCGAGTACTGGGAGAACGTGGTCGAATTCAGCTTATCGAACATCGGTCCGCCGAGCCCGTAGGCCGTATGGAGCTCCGTCGCGGTCTGGAAGTCGCCATCCTTGATAGACAGCTCGAACTGCTGGATCGTGGTCGAGTTGGCTCTGGAGATATTACCCCGAGGCACCCTTGACCAGGTCTGGTTCATATGACCGCTCCAGGTCTGGTTCGTGCCATTCATATTTCCGTGGTACCAATTGGTCGCGTATCCTATCCCTACGAATGCGAGTATCGCGACTACGAATACCACGCCGATTATTTTCATATCCATGTTTTCACCCTCGATTATTGTAATGCTAATGTAACCTTACTGTTACTTATATTTAATCCTTTCGGTGCAATAAGCAGTTGGCGGGAATCCGCACACTATAATATACTTTCCGGATAACACCGTTTGGAGGGCTACGATGCTTTTCACAGACATCCCACTAGTCATCTTTATCGCCTTGGCGTTCGGTGCCTCAGGCATACCCCTCGCGTTCTGGTTCCTGCGCCAGGAGAAGCTCTCCGTGATAGACAAGACCCTCATAGGCTATACGCTTGGCTGGGTGGGGGTCCCATTGATTTTCACGCTAGAAAGCCTCGTAGGCATATTGTATTCCCCGCCATGGATATTCGTCAACTGGCTCGTGGTATTCATAGCAGGCGTCGCGCTCCTCTTCAAGGACAAGGTGTTCCCGAATATCCAGGAGCGCATGAAGGGGCTGAACCTCGAAACCCTGAAATCCAACGCCCCTGCCATCGGGATGCTGTTCATACTAGCGCTCTCCATATGGCTGACGCTCACCGCGTCGGGCGGATTGCTCTACGAGCTGGACCCGTATTTCTACCTGGATGGCGTGCATCAGATCATCACGGTGGGCCATAACTTCGCCAACGACCAGACCGGCTGGTACCCGCTCACCGTGTCGAACCACCTGGGCCAGCCTCTCTACAAATACCTTATCGCCCCGTGGTTCTCCTTGTACAACGGCCAGGCGCCATACTCGCCATATACGCTCGCCGGCGTCGGTTCGGCCTATCCGCCACTCGCGGCCGGGCTGGCGGTGTTCTTCATCTACCTATTCTTCAGGGAGATGTATGACGAGCGGGCGGGCATACTCGCCGCGGGGCTCACGGCTTTCCTGCCGTTCTTCCTACTCAAGTTCCAGGGAGGCGATGCGCAGATAGTCCCGTACAGCATCTTCGCGCTGTTCTTCTTCTTGTCCATGCTTTACATGGCGCTGAAGCGGGAATCCATGAAGCTGACCTTCCTCTGCGTGCTCGCGTACGGCGCCGTGGTGCTCGGCTCCAACGTCGACATACTCATCACTTTCTGCCTCTCGCTGTTCTTCTTCTGCATGGGACTGCGCCACATCCAGGAGAAGGACGACAAGGGGAACAAGCAGCTCGCGATAATCCTTGCGGGCATGCTCCTCTTCCAGGTCATCATAGCCGTGTACTCCACGCAGAACGATTGGAAAATGAACCTGGAGGGAATACTCGAGAATGTGGGGTTGCCTGCGATCGCGTTCGTGTTCCCGCTCGCGATGGATATGTGCTTCGACCGCTTCGCACCGAAGATCAAGGCGATGGAACGCATAGGGGCCGTCATCGGCGCCGTGATCGTGCTGATCCTCATCTCCACTTACCTGCCGTTCTTCTCGCAGTTCATGAGCGCGTATGAGGCGTGGGGCGCATACACCCAGCCG
The DNA here is from genome assembly GCA_963800555.1 of uncultured Microcaldota archaeon. Classification (GTDB taxonomy): domain Archaea; phylum Micrarchaeota; class Micrarchaeia; order Anstonellales; family Bilamarchaeaceae; genus Bilamarchaeum. Next base: position 7,500 of record CAWDBH010000005.1, read on the forward strand.
CTCGAGAGGACAATCGCGGAACAGGCGCCGGGACTCGCGACATATGACGACACCCTCGGGTTCATCGCCATGCAGCTGACAGGCACCGGATCGCTTGGCATCGTGACCTCCGCGATCGGGCTCTTCAACGCGATACCGACCATAATATTCAACTTCGTTTTCAACACCACCGCGTCCCTGCTCAACTCCGTGCTGACATTCTCGAACGGCGCCCCGGCGAATTTCCCGATAATACAGCGCTCGGACACCCTGATGACGTTCTTTTTCTTCTGGGGCATGCTGCTCCTGCTCGTTTCATTCGTAAGGGCGGCAAAGGACAATCGCCGGTGGCCGATATACACGCTGCTGCTCCTGGCCTTCATCCTGCCCATAACATTCATGGGCCTGGAGAAGGAGAAGCTGATAACATACCTTGGCATAACGCTGATATTCTCCACCGTGGCGGTTTTCGGAGAGGTCGCGGATCTGCTCAAAGGCAGGATACCGGACCTGGGCGTCATCATGTGGGTGCTGGTCATACTCGTCCTGCTCATGGAGCTTGGTTTCCCGGTCTCCCCTGCGCCGGCGATGGGCGGCAGCATACTGCTCACGTCATTCACTCCGACATTCACGCAGGCGCCGCAGGCGACCGCCGCGAGATTCGCCGAATCCTGCTCCACCAACCCAGCGCTCTGCGCGGTGTCGCAGAACCTGGCCAACATAACCGCGGATCCGGTCCAGTTCTTCAGCCAGGACATATGCATCTACAGCCTGGACCAGAACGCTTCCGCCGGCATCCAGCCTGCGCTCATGGCAGGCATCCAGTACCGCTGCTCGTTCATACCGGATTACTGGATGAGCTCCATGGAATGGATAAAGGACAACGTTCCCGCCGACGCCCGCATCATATCGTGGTGGGACTACGGGCACTGGATCAACTTCTTCGGGATGCACGACACCGTGCTCCGCAACGAGCATGCGAGCTCGGACATGATCGGCAGGACCGCGTACGCATATCTGGACGGCACCGCAACCGACCTACGCGACACGATGAACGCCTACGGTTCCCAATACGCCCTGATGGACATCGAGATAATCGGGAGCGGAACCAGCAACCAGGACGTCAGCTTCGGAGGGAAATACAGCGCGCTCAATTACCTCGCATGCGCCTACGCGAACCAGACGGATGTGAACCAGGAGCCGGGCCAATCGACCTGCGAGTTCGACCACCTATGGGAGACCATCCTGGTCCCTTCGCAGGGAGGGACCCCATGCACGATATCCGGCAACACGACAGGGTTCGTGGCCTATAGCGAGGATTACTCCAGCAACAGCACTCCGCCCGTATACTGCGCAGCGGTCGGGTCCATCAACGGCCAGCAGGCGCTGATAACATACGACCTCAACAACAAGACAGCGGATGGGAGCCTCCAGCTGCACCCGGCCAGATGGGTCCTCACTGGAAACAACAACAACTTATACCAGTTCGTGGCCATATACGACAACGAGCAGCTCTGGACGGACGCGAATGGCAATCCCATAAGCAGCTACGCCTACCGGACCACCCCGTTCTACAGCTCGACATTGTACCAGGGGTTCATGCTCGGCTCTATCCCGGGCTTCGACTTGGTCTATGATTCGCCGAAAGTGAAGATCTTCAGGATGCAGGACCAGTACTACATGAAGACCCTCGGGATACAGGACCAGCCTTACATTGGAAAATGATGCGCGCCATCATAACCCTGTGCGGGCCAGCTTAACTGAACGTCCCTCCGCTTACACCCAGCTCATCCACTACGACTTTCTTTTCCTTGCAATCGTCCTGATCATCGCTGAGCAGGGCAAGAGAAGGAACCGCCTCATATCGGCACTCGTGATCGTCTGTCTTGACATACATACGTTCTTCGAAGTCTTCGGCGGGATTATCATCGGGGTCGCGGGCTATCTTGTGCTGGGAATCGCATGGGAGAAAGCGGCGGAAGGCCTCAAGAAGCCGTTTTCCAGCGTTTTGGGATAGACCCGGCCCGATAGGAAAGAATATAAACACTTTTTGCTACTTTCTACTATAATTTTCAACAGATCCGGGGGGTCGAAAGCAGATGAAGACGCTCATTCCTATATTAGAGTCAAGGATCAGCGAGAACCAGCGCCTAGCCCGCTTGGAGCGGGGGGTCATCTCCCTGCTGAAGCCGGAATTCCCGATTGAGATGCAGCACCACATCAAAGCGCTGTGGCACTCCGAACGGATTGAACACGTGTTGCGCGGAGAACCGGAGAGGGTAACTCCGACCACAGTGGAAATCGTGCCGTCCCTGGACTGCAACCTCGGATGCGGCGATTGCACCTACAGGCTTTGGAAAGAGCGCACGATCGCTGATGCCGGGAAAAGGATCATGCCATACGGGGTCATGACCGATTTGCTCGACAAGATCGAGGATGCCGGGGTCAACGGAGTGATATTCACCGGAGGCGGAGAACCGCTGGTCAATCCGCGCACGATAGACGGATTGAATTATGCTGGCAAGAAGAGATTCGAGACCGGTTTCTTCACCAACGGCACGCTGTTTAACGAAGAAAAAATCGCGGGTCTGGCGGCTGCGAACATCAGCTTCGTGAGGGTCAGCTTCAATAGCGCGGACCAGGGAAACTACCTTCGTTTTCATAGGATCAGGAATCCGCGCATCTTTGATCGGGCCAAGGAGAACATCGTTCTGCTGGCGAGAGCGCTCGCTGACACCGATACGAGTTTCGGACTGGGAATGATCGTGAACGGCATCAACGTGGGATTCATGCGCAGCGTAGCGATGTTCGCGAAGCAAGTGCTGGATGATGATGCCAAAGCGAAAATCGGCTACATCGCGTACAGGCCTGTCCTCAACTATGGGCAGGTAGGGTGCGACCTGACGAAACAGATAAGCCCGGAGATCGCGCAGATGGCTATAGAGAATTTCCGGGAAGTACAGACGATACTGTCCGGATACCCGATCGCCCCCATCATCGCCGACGATTATTTCATGGATGCCGCGAAGGGCCAACTTATCGGCGGGAAGGGCTGCAGATCATGCCTGGGCCACCCTTGGGCCGCGAGCATCGCATACGACGGTAAGGTCTATCTTTGCTCTGAACGGGATGGCAATCCGGATTTCCTGCTGGGGGACCTGGGATCGCAATCATTGGACGAGATATGGGGATCCATAGAAAGGAAAGCGGTCATAGGCAGGCTCGGCGTATGCCCCCCGACCTGCAAGATCCACAGGACGAACACGCTTCTCGGAGCGCTGACCTCGGAGGGGAAACTTGAGGAAGAAGAGATCCAGGAATTCCAGGCGTTCCTGGACATCATAAGGAGAAGCGGGGATCCGGGAGGGACCTCTTTCATATGAAGCGGCTCACGTACAAGCCTCCGGCCGCATTCGAGATGCCGTTCGGCACGGTGAGCATCAGAAACAAGGAGAACGCTTGGAGCGGCATCAGCCTCTTCGAAGGGGAGATTATGAAGGATACCCCGATGGGATTCCATTTCTCCATGATCGACACGGAGAGCACCAGGATCGCCCCGGCAGTCAATTCCCGTGGCAGCGGTTATGCGTGGGGGGATGCGACGGTGAGGGGCTGCATCGATGGCGATCTCGGAGGCAGGATAGGCGAGTATTTCAGGCAGGTCGCATCCGTGTTCCGCTGTTCCACGCCCCAGGATTATGCGATTGCCCATCTGGCTCGGTTTCCCGGGGAAAAGATCGCGATGGTAACCGATGGGAACGGCAACCTGTTCTGGAATCTCGGACCCTGGATATACACCAACGGGGAATTGCACCAGCATTACCGCGAGAGGTTCCTTGGCGCCCAGACCTCGTTGATAATTCCGGAGGAAGGTTGCCCGAAGATAGGGGTTTTGGATCTCGATAACATACCCGAAGGGGTGGCGCACGCGGTATACGGCCAGCGGCTGATAAACGGCGGCGACCGGGTCAGCCTGCTATGCTCGGACAAGGATACGAAAAGGCCGCTCGCTGCGGAATTCGCTGGCGATTTCAGCCATATAGTAAAGCTGCCTTATCTGGCCTCGGTCAACAGGAGGATTTTCGAGGCCAATATCCGGCTATTGCCTACGGCGGTGGATATGTCCGGGATGAGCGAGCTTTCGAGACTGGCCTTCGAGCAGGATCGCAAGAATCTCGTCGCCAAGACAGGGAAGTTGGATCCGTTGATTAGGAGCATAATTTTGGGAGAACGCGTGGCGTTCGATGTCCGGGAGCCGGAAGACGTCGTGAACGAGAAGCTCGGCAACGCCGGATATTCCAGGGAGGAGTACGATCTTACCAGCGGAAAATTGCGGATTGCGCTCAAACGCTCGACCTTCGGCCATTCCATGGTCGGGATGGATTATGACGGGAAAACCATGTCGATGCTCAAGATATACACCGATTTCTCCAGGAAAGGGCTGATGCTGGAGCAGGTCGCTGCGCTTATGCTCAGGATCGCCAGGGCATTCGGACTGAATATCAGGGACGGGTTGCTGATGTCGAACGGCGGGGACCTTCGGCTGGGTCAGATCGACGGGGCCGGGAAGGTTACGCTCATCGATAGAACGCTGAATTGCCCGGACCTGCTCTATCGTGGCAGGGAGGAATACGGCATAACCTCTGCGTTCATCTTCACGGAGAAAAAATCATGAAGCTACACGGAATCAAATCCGCCTCGGAGGTCCTGGCTTCACAGAAAGCGAACGTCCTGTTCTACAAAAGGGCGACTTTCTACGGGCATAAGCACGATGGCGAGGTCGAGAGCCAAGGCATGGCATACGGCTTCCGGAGGGGGACGATGCCGGTCCCTGTTCCGCGGGATTTCGTGAACGCCCTTTTGGATAAAGGATGGGTAGGTAAGGAAGTGCTCCTATCGCTCAGGCCGCACCATACCCAATCGGACATCGCCGAAGCTTTCCTGGAAATGAACGACAGGGCAGATGACGCTTTCGCCAGGCACGGGATCACCGCCAGGCATGAGTTCGTGAAGATACTGCTCATCGCATCTTACGGCGCATTCGAAGGGGATCTCAGGGTCATCGATCCCGAGTTCGGCATCGAGAATCTCAGCCACTATCTGCTGAGGGAAACGGATTTCGCGGATTCGAGGGTGTACAATCCGAACCTCGGAGGGCTTGAGAGGCTGGAGAAAATATTATCCAGCGAAAGATTCGACCTGGTCGGCGTGTGCCCGATAGTCGTTGAGAACGACGTGGAGATAATGGCATTGGTCAGCCGCCTCAATCCGGACGCGTTGAAGGTGGCTGGAGGGCCGCTGTTCTTCGCCAGCCCCCCGGAAGATTTCCTCCGCTCATTCCCGATAGACGTGGTCGTCAGAGGCCCGGGCGAGGAGGCATTGGCGCGCATCGCGCAAACGCTGTTCAGGAAAGAACCGATCTCGGATTTGAAAGGGCTCTGGTCATATGAGAACGGGAGGATCACGCACACGGGCGATTTGAAACTCCTGGCTGAAGCGGCATTGGAGAACCATCCGGAGGATGTGCCCGTCAGGATAGAGGATGTCTACCATGGCGTCACATATCTCAAGGCGCGCAAAAAGAAATCCACGGTCCAGGGAGACCATATCGGCTCGAAACCCATCCCTATCCAGATCACCGACCATTGCCGGGGGAGATGCTTATTCTGCGAAACCCCCAGGAACACCATGCGGATGGGGAAGGAGGGCAGGATCGCGGCTGCGCGAGCCGCCGTGGAGAGGATAAAGAAGGAATTGAAGGAGGACACATCGGAAGGCCATGAGCCGCATGATGCGGTCCAGATACTGGATAACAACTTCACGACCCATCGGAAGGTGGTGGAGGAATTCTGCCATGAGGTGATAAGGCAGGGGATCCAAGGCATCAAGAAATCCTGCAAGGGGAGGGTAGACGAGTTCTGCGTCAGCCGGGAGTCTCCGGTGCCAGACAGGGAATTCATAGGCCTGATGGCGCGCGCAGGGTTCAAACGGATATACTTCGGCAACGAGAGTTTCGTGCAGGGCGCGCTGGACAGCATGGACAAGGGGATAACCGTGGAGCAGAACGAGAACGTCCTGCAGGCGGTCATCGATGCAGGCATCATCCCGGGCATGAACCTGATACTCTTCGGAGGGCTACATGACCGCCCCGCGGATGCGCTCCATACTGTGAGGAGGGCGCTCCATTTCATCGAGAAGGGAGCAACGGCGAATGTGGTGGGACGCATGTATGCTTCAGAGAGGGCGCTGCGCAAGCATCCGGAAAGGATCGGTTTCGAAACTCTTGATAGACCGGGCATGAGGGCGCCGTATAAGATGCTGAGTATGGTGTACACGAACGCGGAGCTGGAAGCTTTCGCGGACAAGGCGGCAGCCGAATGCGAGAGCATCCTGAAATTCATCGGATACAGATATCCGTTCGAGACATTCTCCACTCATGTGAAGGCCCTCGCCTTGTTCTGGGCGGTCGCGCACGTCTCTGGTGAGGACGAGCTCGCTGAGAAGGCCGAATGGCTGATTGACGACCACATGTGCGCGCAATCTAGGAACGTCCACCCTTATCCGAAGATCCCTTCGGTCCTGCAGAGGAAGATGCGCTATGCTTTCATAGACGGCATCTACGGTGAAGCGATACAAGCGTATAACGAGCATCTGGAAGAGCTGGTCGGCGCGAACCCCGGGAGATTCGCTGTTTCCGGGGTCGAACCCGGGGACCTGAAGATGGATCCGTTGAAGCCGGTCATCGACATCGGTTCCCTTGCGAACGATTTATCCGTTGTGATAGGGAAGATGGAGCGGGATCTGGGAAGGCCGCTGAGGATACGCATGGCTGGATATCCCGCGACCGGGAAAACCATGCTGCGCAACCAGCTGATAGCCCGCGGCATGGATCTCAAGCTGGTCCATCTGGACAGATACCGGCAGGTGCAAGGCAGCCAGATGATGCTTGGGATCGCCCAGGTCGAAACGAGCTATGATATGCCTGGGATCGAGAGGGGCCTTGAAGAGACTTCCGGAGAACGGTTATTGTACGAAGGGACCTGGGTACTGGCACCCGAATTCAATTTCGGAAAGAGATGGGACCTGTCGCTGGCATTCGATTTCCCCAGGCAGGTCTGGACGCCTTCGTTATGGTTCAGGCAGATATTATTCAGAGGAAAGGAGATTGACGCATTGCTCCCATCGAAAGAGCAATTGGAGGTTTACGATGCCGCATATGCCAGGCATATCGTAGACCGGCTGTCGGACGCGGACCTGGTGATAGGCCCCGGAGGTGAGTTCAGATCCAATGGACACGTATCCTATCTGCTCGAAGAAGCGGGGATAAGACGTTTCAAGACTTCCTTTTTCATGGACCAGTTAAGGCACTTCAGATGAATTCCGGGAACGATAAGTGGAATTCGACTTCTGGGTATGTTCTCTTGATGTCGAGCATCCAGTCCAGGTCCAGGATCTGCCTCTCGGAAGAGCAGGCATGGCATTTCATCGTTTGCTGTTGGATGCGCCGTATATTATCCGGGGTCCAGACGGATTCGAAGCTGCGGGGCCCCAGTTCTGAAGTGTACCAGAAGTCCGGGTTCTCAGTGACGTCCGGATAGAAGCGGCAGGCCGTCATTTTCGCGGCGTCCTCGCTTCCATACATCGGATGGATGCTCGGCTGGAGCAACGCGATCAGGCATGTCTCCCGCGCTTTCCTTTTTCTTGGATCGAAATAGTATTTCGCATCATCGACTCTCTGGTTTATCTTCAGGGGCGACCGCACATATGTCCCTGATCCCGAGAAGGCGTTTTGCAGCGAGGCGAGCTCCTCTTCGGTACTTCGGCACGCGCCTGGTGAGAACCGGATGCCGTGGGATTTGAGGTTCGGGAGGATCGGATTGAAATGGACATAATCCACTCCCGTATCAACGAGCCTTGAGACGAATTCCATATAGTGCCCGCCATTCTCCGGATGGACGAGGGAGGTCACACCGAGCAGCATGTCTTTCGAGCGCCCGAGATCCTTCCGTTTGGAGGCGATAGACTGGATAGTCTTCAATATCCGCTCGAGCGTGATGCCTTTCGGAGGGGATTCCAGATTCCTGAACGCCTCTTCGTGGATCCCATGGATGCTGAACGTCAGGATGGAGGAGTTCCTGGCCACGCAATCGACGAATCCCTGATCTGCCCTGCTGCCGTTGGTGGTCAGGAAAGTCAAGATGCCTTTCCCCCCTGAGAATTCCATGATGCGGTCGAACTCCGGGTGGAAGATGGCCTCTCCGGATGCCCCGGAGGATATATTCTGCGCGAGCGGCCCGCCGAAACTGAGGAGATAATCCAGGGTCTGCAGATAGGTGCCGGCAGAGAGATCCGTGATTCCTTTGTTTCGTGGTCTTTCCGGCTGAAACAGAGGGTGCATGCGAAATTGCAACGATTGGTGAGGGTGGTGAATATCTGCAATGGCATGATCCGCTCGCCTTTCAGGAACCGCTCGACTGCGGAAGCGTAATCCAGAGGGGATAGCGGATAGAAGTCGTTCGGGTGGGCGTCCCTCCGTGCGCGGATATTGCCATCCACCGCCGCGATGATGCCGGAGAAAGGCCTGAAATAATATCCTACCGAGCTCAATCCCTGGATTTTCTTTTCCTCCGGAGAAAGCTCGGCGGCTTTGACCAGCCGGTCAGGCTCTGCCATGCGGAATATCTCTTTCCGCGCATTCATCACGATGTTTTTCTGCGCAAGCATATCCTCACCTGATGATCCCGAGATCCACGAAGCAATCCTTCAGGATGCAGACCGCATTGCACCGGCTGAGCGTCTTCAACGGGCCGATATTCTCGAGCGTCTCCCAGAGATTGTCCGGAGTCACATCGGAGAGCGGTGTCCTCGACCCTTCGAATGCCGAAGAAGCGAGATACGGGCAGAAATAGACCCGCTCATCCGGACCGATCACCACCCCGTAATCCCTCGCGGCGGTGCACTCGCTGATCGCCGGAAGCCGATTGTACCAGTTGTTCCTCAGCTTGACTACGAAATCAGGGCGAAACTCCTTGAAGGAGATGTCACCGGCCAGCAGTGTTTCCAATGCCTGGGCCAGATCAGAACTGTTCCCATCGTCCAACTTCGGGACCCCGGGATGAAGGTAAAACGGGAATTGGAGACGCAGGAGAGAGACGCCGCGGAGCGAATTCAGGTATTCGATAGTCCATATCAGATCATGGGGGATGTGGCCCGCATCCAATGACAGATCGGAGATTATCCAGTCCACATTGATCTGCATGGAGGACCCTTTCCTGGATTTCATTTCAGCCGCTTCCTCGAGTTTCCCCATGAGCAATCCGAGGTTCCCGGTTTCCCGGCAACCATGCACCCGGCGATATACTTCACCCAGGCGGGGATCGGCCCCGAGGGGAGAATCGATGCTGAGATTCAGCCAGTCGTTCGGGGTATTATCCGAGGTCAGGAGATCGATGTCCTCGCTCTTGAGCAGGATGCCGCTCGTGGACAGCCCTGCGGCGATCCCCCGCTCTTTCGCCTTATGGATCAATGAACGCGTCACTTCCGGATTCAATGTCGGCTCCCCGGTCATGCCGGAGATGATCACCCTCCACATCCCGATGGTGGGGTCTGCCCGGTCGTCATAGGCGGAAAAGACCCGATCGACCAGGCCGGCAGACATCTCTGGAGGCTCGCTCCCCCAGCTTTTCCGAAACGGCAGCCCCTGGCAGTGCGGGCATGCGAAATTACACTTGGAAGACGGATGGAATTCGAGCGTGATCGAGCGCCTGAACTTATTGTCGCTGTACGACCAAGGCTGGGTCTTTCCTAGGATGGTGATGTCTTCCCCCACGGCTTTGAATGAGCGTTGTATAGTCATGAAGATGCGACCCTGACGGCATATCCTATGTGATGGACTCTTTAAAAAGACACAAGCTAACACTTTATATGACCGGTTAGGCCGCATGCGTGGATTATTTCATCGGCCTGGAAGCAGACCACAGATGCTCGAAATATTTCGTGAATGAATCGCGGACGAACTTATCCGCTATCACGGTTGCGACAGGCGGATCGCTATAGACCATGATGGCTACTTTATCCGAGTATATCAGTATCTCGGTTATCATGTCCGCGGCTGAAGGAAGGAGACGGAGCTCCGTGTATCTCGGACTGGCGAGAGGTATGGACATCCGGAAATCGCTGTTCAGCAGCAGCTTTTCCTTGACCCTGGTCTTCTTGACCTGCATGATGAAACTTTCCCAGAACTCGGCGCCGAGTATCTCCACGGATGCGTTCGAGACGCCCATGCCGAGGTAAGAGCCGGAACCCAACACCTCCCGCAAAAGACCCTTGAACGCTTTCCTGCCGCTGTATATCATGGCCGACTGCTTCTGCTTCGATTTCGCGAGCTCGGCGGATATCTCCGGCATGATGGAACGCGCGATGCTTCTCCTCCCCTCAAGCTCGACGGATTCGCGCTCGAGCATGCTGTTTATGGATTCTGGCGGGGCGACCGCGAACTTGCGCTTCCCGCCTTCGTTGATGTATGTGACAAGACCCCGCTCTGAGAGTTTGTCCAGGTTATCGTATATTATATTGCGGTGGAAGCCAGTTATCTTCACCAGCTCGCTGGCTATGGAAGGGCCGTTCTTAAGGAGCGCCAGGAGGACCTTGGCCTCGTTCCTGTTGAGGCCGATCCGTTCCAGGTCGGATGAGTGCATGCATATATCGTGTAAGGAAGGTAATTAAATTGCTGTCATAGGTTGTTGCAACAGAGAGATAAATACCTAGTGATAGAAGCTAACTTGTCATGGAGATAGTGACGAGTTCCCTGGAGATAGCGTTCTATTCATTGCTCGAAGGATTCGCATCCGGAGATGCGCATGAGGTTTCCCCACGGGGACAGAAGAGCAAGGACCTCGCGAATTGCCAGTTCATCATGGAGAACCCGCGTGATAGGCTCATATCCAACCATATAAGGAATGTGGACCTGGCTGCGATAATCGGCGAGACGCTCTGGTATCTTAGGGGGAGCGACTCTTTGGATGAAATCACGTATTATCTGCCGCGGATGAGAGAGTATAGCGATGACGGAGCCACGATAAACAGTGCATATGGCAAACGGCTCGTGCGCATGAAAAGAATCACGGAACAGCTGCGACTGGACCCGGACACGAAACGGGCATGCTACCCAGTCCTCTCTGCCAGCGATTTGGAATCGCTTCCGGATACGAAAGATTTCCCGTGCACTCTTGGAGTGCAGTTCCTCAACCGCGGCAGCGGGCTTGATATGATAGGATATATGCGATCATGCGATGTTTTCTGGGGCCTCCAGCACGACGTTTTCTTCTTCACGTTCCTGCAGGAGATGATAGCGCTGGAGACAGGTGTGCAACTTGGAAGCTATCGGCACGTGGCGGGAGTATTCAACCTCTATGAGAGGCATTACGAGAAGGCCGGGATGATACGGCAGAGCCCCAAGGAGATCAGCACTCCGATGGCTCCGCTTGAGCGCTTGGATGAACTCGAGGAGCTGAAGCGGCAAGAACCCCTCATCCGCAGCGGGAGCGATGGTCGCGAGCTCAAGGATGAGCTGCTCGAGGATTTCCGGCTCGTGCTGCTCCACAAGCGGACAAAGGATGACGGCTATCTCAGGGCAGTATCCACAAAAGCCATCAAGAGGGTCGTGGGCCGATGATCAGGGGCAGGGAATTCGCCAAGCGATGGCGGGAGCATGTGCAGGGCGATGGCAGCATGATAAGGATGAAACTCCTCAATCCGAAGCTGGATAGCCTCATCGGGGACATCGAAGGCAGTAGAGCGTTGGATATCGGGTGCGGTGAGGGATTTTCGACCAAGCTCTTGGTCAACAGAGGAGCAGATGTTATCGGGGCGGATGTCAATCAATATTCGGTCGGATTCGCTGCTGGAGATATCAAGGGAGCGACTTTTCTGGTCGCGAACATAAATGAGCTGCCTTTTTTGCCTTCCAGTTTCGATCTGATATTGTGCTGCAATGTGCTGATGAACTCTTCGGAAGATGAGATGAGGGGAGGGATTGTGGAATGGTGGAGAGTGCTCGCCCCTCACGGACGGGTCATCGCCACGATAATACACCCGCTATATTCGCTATTCGGCAACGGGTTCGCCGGAAAGGAGACCGGGCAGGTCAGACGTTATGGACTCAACGAAGAGATACGTGTGGACACCGTGGCAGGGTTCGGGGATTTCGCCGAATACCGGAGACCACTAGGCTGGTACGCCAAGGCGTTCACCGATGGCGGTTTCTGCATAAAATCTTTCGATGAGGTTATCCTCTCGAGATTCGAAGGCATCTGCGAGAAGCACGAGAAACGGGTAGGGCTGCCGATATTCGCGGTATTCGAGTTGGGCAAGATAGGTTAGAGAAAATCACGATTCGGGCATCGCGCATTATGTCTGGGGCAACGCGAAATTCTTCTCCACCGTGATATATACGTGCAAGCGTTTCGACGATAAGAAAGCGGTCAGCATGGTGAAGGGATTCTTCAAGGCCAAAAGAGTCGCCTACCGCTCATTTTGATTTACCAGGGCGCGCAACACTCTGTAGTGGCTACCCAAAATAGGAAATATTAAAAACTGTTCCCCACTACAAAACAGCATGGTGTTCATAAGAGAGAGGAAAAAAGGCGTCACGACGTATTACGAGGCAGTAGAAACGGTACGTGAGAATGGAAAGGTCAGCCAAAGAACCCTCCAGTACCTTGGAACCAGGAAAAAGATGCTGGATTACTGCAAACGGCATGGGATGAAACCTCCAAACGAATCCGAATTATTGGATAAGCATACCGCGACTATCCTCGAGAAGAAGCTGGCCCGCTTGAACAAGATGCGGCCCCTTTCCCAGAACACGCTGGAAAGCCTGAGGAAAAAGTTCGAAGTCGAGATGACGTACAACTCCAATGCCATAGAAGGGAACCGGCTGTCCCTCAAGGAAACCTTCCTGGTGCTCGAGAAAGGGATGACGATCGGCGGGAAATCGGTGAAAGAGCATCTTGAAGCGGTGAATCACAAAGAAGCAATCCTGTTTCTTGAAAGATTAGCGGACAGGAAGAATGAGATAAAGGAAGCGGACATACTCCAGCTCCATTCTATCATCCTGAGCAAGATAGACCCGCAGAATGCAGGATTCTATCGGCAGGAACAAGTCTACATAACCCAGTCTACGCACCGCCCACCATCATTCAAAGAAGTGCCGACATTGATGAAAAAGGTTCTGGATGAGCTGAATTCCAAGGGAGATGGAAGGAAAGCCGTAGAATCCGCCACAAGATTGCATCATCTTCTCGTTTGGATACACCCGTTTGTCGACGGGAATGGAAGGGTTGCTAGGCTCCTCACTAATTTGCGCCTGATGCGTGCGACGTTCCCGCCGATAGTTCTGCAAAAGAAAATCAGGATGACTTATTATCGCGCCCTTGAAACCGGAGACGGCGGGGATCTGAAGCCTCTGGCGGGACTTATCGCGCGGGATGTGGGGCGGGCATTGGATCTCTATCTCGAAGCCGCAGGTTAGCTTAATCGCCCATTCTGATTCATTCATACTTCAGCGCTTCGACCGGAGGTATGGACGCCGCATTCCTCGCCGGGGCTATACCGGCGATTATGCCGATCAGGACCGAGAATATTAGACCGGCGGCGACAAGGGTCAGGCTCATGACGCTGGGTATCCCGAGCGAAGCGAGTATGTAGGAAACCACGAAGCTCAAGGCCACCCCGAGCGCGCCCCCTATGAAGCCGATGGTGGCCGCTTCGCAGAGGAACAGGTAGATTATGTCCTTGTTTTTCGCCCCGATGGATTTGAAGACGCCGATATCCTTGGTCTGCTCCAGGACGCTCATGAACATGGTGTTCGCGACCCCTATGCCTCCTACCAGGAGGGAGATGGAAGCGATGCCGCCGAGGAATAATGTGAGCGTGTCGGTTATGCTTGAGATAGTGGACTGCAGCGTGGCAGCTGTCGTAATCGTGAAGTCCTCAGTCGTCGTGGTGACGTGATGGAGGGTTATCAGCTCATTCTCGATCTCGGATGCGACCGTATCGGTATCATGATCCGGTGAGACGACCACCACGATCTGGCTCGCATCCGTTGTCTGGTTGAACAAGTTCTGCGCCGTCTTCTGCGGGATGAAGACCGTGCTGTCGGATGTCCCCAGGCCGGATTGCTGGAGTATGCCCACCACGTGGAAGGGCACGCCGTCGATCTTAATCTGCTTGTTCAGCATGCTGAAATCGTTGAATGTCTCGTTGGCGATGTTGTACCCTATCACAGCGGAGTACTGATCGCTCGAGCTGAGGTAACGGCCGTAGGTCAGATTGACTCCGACATCGTCCGCGAACGCACTGGGCTCGGTGCCCACTATGCTCAGCGTGGCGTTGCTCTCCTTGTATTGCACCTCTCCCCGTTTGGAGACACGGGCGTCGAGCTTATAGACTCCGGGCAGGCCTCTGAGCACATTCGCTTCCTCGAAGGTGAGGGTCGCCTGGCTGGTCTGGACCCCGAATCCTCCGCTGCCTCCCCCGCCTCCGGTCGTGGCCCTGGCAGGCCCTGCGCCGGCCCCGAACCCGCCGCCCAATCGTGATGACTGCTGGCCTCCGGGGCTTATCGTTATGATGTTTGTCCCGAGCGTGTTTATCCTGCTGTTGATGGCATCGCTCAAACCGAGGCTTATGCTGATCAAGCTGATGATGGATGCGACACCGATGACGATACCCAAAATCGTCAGCCAGCTCCGCAGGTGGCGGTGCTGTATGTTGGTCGCCGCCAGAGCGAAGATGTCCTTCATCTTCATTTCTTGCTCGCCTTCCATCTCTTATAACCGAAATACGCTACCACTATCACGACCAGCGCTATGCCGATCTCCAGATAGCTGAAGCCGAAGAGATCTCCGGGCCTGCCCCTCGTTGTGGTTCCGGTGGTTGTCGCTCCATTCGCCCCGTTCAGCCTCGCCGCGTCCATGGGCGAATAGACGGTTATGGGAATCTCCTTGCTCAGATTGTACTGGATGTTGTTCGCATCCTTGAATTCCACCCTTATCGGCAGGTTGTATTGCCCGGGTGTGAGGTTCTGGGGGACGTTGACCGTCACCTGGAATGTAGCGAAGTCATCCACGTTCAGGGTCCCGATGAACTGGTCGGTAGCTCCGATTACAGGCATGACAGTCTCCGGCTCCGTGGTGATATATACGCTCCTTATGGCGCTATTTCCCGTGTTCGATATCTGGGCGATCACCTTCGCCCCGCTTGTACCGCCGGAGATGAATGATGGTTGTGTCGTCGCAGTCACGATCACGTCCGGAGTGGCTGTCACCGCGATGCCGATGTCCTCCACATAGCTCCCTCCATTCACCATGATCGACATGGGCAGGTTGTAATATCCCGAGGCTATGCTGGATCCCACACCCAAGGTCACTATCTTGGTCTCGTTCTGCCCCGGAGGTATGCTGTCGAAATAGATGAGCGTGGAGCCTATCGGTGTGAACTGGCTGGTCTGGTTGATGTCCACTATCGGGGAAGCGCCGCTGCCTCCGAGATTCTCGAGCGTAAGCGCGAACTGCGCCTCGGAACCGACCTCCACAGGGTTCAGGGATTGCATCGTAACGGCGAACTGGCCCGAAGACGCGGACACCGTCACTGGACCCACGTATATTGTCTGATTCACGACGTTCGATAGCTCGTCCTGGTAGCTTACTATGAGCGGTATGGTGGATTTGCCGCTCGGTGTCAAAGATGAACTAGATAGTACCACCGAGACATTGGTGCTGCCTCCGGATGGCACCGCGCCCACGACCTGCTGCGTGACGCCTTGGATCAGGAATGTGGAAGTATCCGGGGTCGTTATGGTCACATCGTTCATGACACCTCCGGTGTTCTCGATCACAAGCTGCACCGTCACCGGATCCCCGGCCTGTATGGAAAGGGGGTCAACGGAAAGGGTTTTGACACTGAGTATCTGGTGCTGTGATATCTGTATCGGGATTGATATCGGACTGTTCTTGATGGCTGTCTTGGATGCATCGCTGAAATAGACCACGTTGATATCGATATTGAAGAATCCGCTGCTCACATTGGCAGGCACGGTGAACGGGATCGTGGTGGTTGCTGTGGCTCCGGTTCCGACATCACCCAAGGCGATTTGGGAATACTGGCTCTCCAACGGAGTCTTGTATTCGACAACCGCCCCGGCCGCCGTATCAGTCCCGGAATTCGTGAGGCTGATCTCGAGCTGCGCGACAGTGCCAGGATAGATTGTTCCTGGAAGCGTGGTGTGCCCAGTCAGCTGCAATGCAGCGTTGTTGGTGCAAAAGCCAACAGAGCACATGAGCGCCAAAATCAATATTCCGAACCAAACATTCAACTTCATCGTGTATCCACCTTTATGCTTTGACTTTTAGGTCATCATGGGTCGCGATCTTCGGTTTTTGGGTGGTCTCCTTCTCGACCTTCCCATCACGGATGTAGATCGTCCGCTCGCTGTACGCAGCGACCACGGGCTCGTGAGTGACTATGACTATGGTGATGCCTTTCTCCTTCCACAGGTTGTAGAGGAAATCCATGACGACCTTGCCGGATTTGGAGTCAAGGTTGCCTGTCGGCTCGTCCGCGAGGATCATCTCCGGGTTGTTCGCGATCGCCCTCGCGATGGCGGCGCGCTGGCGCTCCCCGCCACTCAGCTGGGAAGGGAGGTTGTCCCTCTTCGGAAGCAGCCCGACGACGTTGAGGCGGTCATCGACAATCTTCGCCCTCGCCTTCTCTTCCATCTCGCATATTATGAGCGGAAGCTCCACATTCCTGAACACAGTGAGCGTGGACGAAAGGTTGAACGCCTGGAACACGAAGCCGATCTTCTTGTTGCGGTCCTCGGCCAGCTCGTCCCCGCTCATCTTGGAGATCGGCTTTCCGTCCAGATAGACCTCTCCTGAGGTCGGCACGTCGAGGCATCCGAGCAGGTGCAAGAGGGTGCTCTTTCCGCTCCCCGAAGGGCCCACTATGGATACGAATTCCCCTTTGCGAATCTTCAGGCTTATGCCACGGAGCGCCTGGAAGACTGTGTGATCGGTACGATAGTCTTTCGTAGCGTTCTCAATGGCGAGTATGAATTCAGACATGGGGAGCCTCTCGTTAGATATATTTAGCTGCATTTTTAGCTTTGACTTTTGTAATGTTAATGTAACCTTAAGGTAATTGTATTTAAAAACCTATCCCTGCCTTATTCGTCCAGGTGAAACGATGGCTTATGAATTAGATCTTGTTCTTCCGATTTTGCGCGTGGTCGCTGCCGTGAGCGTCGCCGCCGCGGTCGTAGTCGCGTATAAACTATACTCCGAGACGGACCGGGGCTGGTACTGGCTCTCCCTCCTGCTCTCGGCGTTCTTCATGGCCCTGTCGCAATGGATCGTAATCATCTTCCCGCTGCTGAGAAGCGCCGAGGCGCTGGGCATATTGCGCGACACAAGCGAGATCGTGGCCACGTTCCTTTTCGCATTATCATGCTATGGCATATATAAGACCATGAAAGACATCCGAAAGAGGGTCGAATGAAAACCGTACTATTCTACTGGAGCAAGGGAGCGGATACCCGCGTGCGGATACTCAAGGAAATCCGCAAGTGCGCCAAAGGCAACGAGCCCTGCTACCTCAACACTATCGCCGCCAACATGAAGCTCAGCCATGTGGGCATCAAGAAGCATATAGACATCCTCATAGAAGAGGGCTATATCCGGGTCATCAACCCGGGAGGGAAACCCCTTTTCCTCGAGCTGACCGAAAGCGGTAACGAGGTTCTGGACGAATTCGAGGGGAAGAAGAAGGGGAGATGAATGGCCAAGGAAGAAAAGGATGGAGGCAAATCTGCTGACAAGCCAGGCGAATCGGCCGGATCGAAGCGGTATCTCTACGGTGCATCGATAGTCGTCGCGTTCATCGGGATATTCGGCCTGCTGATATTCACGTTCATGGTGAACGACGCGCTGGACAGCACGCAGAGCGCACTCACAACCAATATAAACGCGGTCGAGAACGATTTGACCGGCCTCCAGGGCGTGGCCGGGGATGCCGAGGACGCTCTGGGCAGCGCCAATGAGACTATCTGGGAACTGCAGGGTTCCATGACCCCGCTCGCCGACGGATTGGACAGCACCAGCAGCTCCATCAGCTCGATAGCTCAGGCCGCTTCCTCCATACCGATGCTCAGCTCAAGCATGATGGGGGGGTTGAATGATGCCGCCTCGTCCATGCAGGACTCGGCCACGAAGCTGCGGCAGGCGATCAGCGGGTTCTCGGCCGTGGAAGGGAACATGTCCGGCATGCAGGACACCGTCGCCGGGATAAAGGGGGACATCTCCAGCCAGATCACGGATCTTGAGGGCACGAAAACCGCCATAGATAATATCTTCGGCCTTATGGAGATCGCGAACATCCTGTTCTTCATCGCGGTCATGTGCATGTTCGGCACGTTGATTTTGAACTCGATCGCCGGCCTCATGTAGTGATTTTTCCAGATTTTTGATACCAACGCAATTAAACCGATGCGTTCAAATGATTCTTCATGTACCTCAGGATACACCAGACGCAGGCGGGCAAAGTGGTTGCCGTTTGCGACGAGGATCTCGTGGGGAAGGTGCTCGACGACGGGAAAGCGTACATGGACCTCGACCGCTACCGCTCGTTCTATGTAGGGGAGAAAGCGGACGCGGATGCCGTCAGGAATGCCCTGCATGGCTTCGTATCCGCGAACCTCGTGGGAAAAGACGCGGTAGGCTCCGCGATAGGCGCGGGCGTTGCCGGGAAACAGGACATTATGTATATAAATAAGACGCCATATATCCAGATTTACAATATTTGAGTGGTGGAACTGTGAAAAACCTTTCAATCGTAGCCGATGACAAAGTCGGGCTCCTGGCTGACATATCTTACGTGCTCGCGAAATCCAAGATAAACATAGAAGCGCTCAGCGTGGACGTCATAGGCGGCAAGGCCATAATCAGCATGACCGTATCCGATGTCATGAAAGGGAAGGACGTAGTGCAGGGCGCTGGATACAAGGTCGAGGACCAGAGCACCACGATAGTCAAGTTCATCGAGAAGCCGGGAGAGCTCGAGAGGCTCACCGCCATGCTCTCAAAAGAGGGCCTGAGCGTCCAGAACGTCAATGTCATAGCCAAAGACGACAAGACCACTGTCTTGGGCATATCCACTGACAAACCGAAGAAGGCCGCGATGATCCTGCGCGGATACCTGATAACGAACGATCCGGCCTACTGAAGGTCCAGTTCCACCGATTTCTCTTTCTTGTCCGCTTTCATCTCACCGAATTTCCCTTCTTTGGCGAGCGCCAGCACGCTCTCCACTTCCTGGTATTTGTTGTAGATGAGATCGCCGGCCTCTTTGTATTTCTTCTCCTCATCTTTCAATTCGATGAGGCGCTCCTGCTGCTTCTCTAGGCGGTTAATGAGTTTCTCCAGTTTGGGATTCGGCCGCTCGACGACCGGATAATACGCGTCTGCGGCAGCGCTCAGGGTCGGGAATTCTCGCATCTCCTGACCTTCATATTTCGAGAGCTGGGTGAGAGAGATGTCAATTACCTTACCCGAATCCACGAACATGCAGGGCTTCGGGTTATTCTTTATATTCTCGATCTCATGCTCGAGGCGCGAAATGTCTTCTTTTGAAAGAGAGTTGCCTGCGGCCTTCTCATCTATTTTCGCCCGGTGCAATGCTTCCACCACGTATTCTTTCCCCATCGGGAGCTTCATGAGCGAGACTATGATGTATCTGTCCGATGGCTCGACTCTTTCTACAGGGACGTTCTTCGGAAGGGAATACGCGGCTCCGGCTTTGACCTCGCGGTCGGACCAGGATTCGAATCTCGTGGCGCTGACAGTCTTCCCATCCCGCACCAGGATGGCGTTGCCCTCGCCGAACATCTCGAAAATAAGGCTGCCCTTGTCGAAATTGAATGCCACGATGCGGTCCTTGTTCACCTGCTCCAGCGAGATGAGCCGGGCGTTGTCGAGCTCCTTTCCGACTTTCTCCACGAACTTGTCTGTCAACTCGCTGGATTCTATTATCATTGTCTGGTGGATGCGGATGCCGAGCTCGCAGAGAATCTCGGTGGTCCCTATCTTGAGCCGGTAAATATTCTGGCCGATCTTGCGCATGCGGTTGAAATGCTTCCCTACCAAGCCCGAAAGCTCCTTCACCATTGTTGAGTATTCGAGATTGTTCATCTTATGCATGGATTAACTATGGCTGGAGAGGTTAAAGATAGTTGACCTTGGCGCACAAGTTCGCTATCCCTGCTGCTTATTTTTCATAGGTGCGCCAAGAGGCACTGGATCGATGACGGGTTTTTTGAATTTCAAATCCTTTAGGAAGGTTGCGTAATCCGATTTCATGCCTGTTTCCGGGAGGATCAAGCCGCTGAAAGCTGAGATGTCCTTGCTGAAGGAAAGCTCCGCGGGAGGTTTGAAGACACCGCGATCAAATCCAATACGCTGCAGGCCGCCCTTCACATCCACCTGATCTCCTTTCCCGTGAACCTGCAAAACAGGGGTCGCTTGTTTAAGCAGCATCATTATTCCAGGAAGATTCCGTTCTATCTCGGCCATCACTTCTCTCCCTTCAGAAGATTCGTTCATAAGACCTATCGCTCCAACCGGCATGGGCAACTTAAATTCCATTGAGAACATGGTGCCGACCTCGACCGCACCAGCGTTTACGAAATCCTCGATGCAATGAGCATTTTGGATGCATCCCTGCAATTTCGCGGAGTCTATGACATCGATGTAGACGTTGATTCCGAATTCGGGGTCTGCTGGCATGAAACCGCGCCTGAAAATCGCGCTAAGAACGAATGAGTATTCTGGTTGGGGCTCATCATCGGTTTTTGCTTCTGATTGAAGCTTTCTTATTTGAGCGAGTTTCTCTGTAACCGCTACCTTAGGCAAATATCCGGCGAGAGTAACTGTGATCACACCGGCATCTGTCCTTTTCACGGATAATATCGGGCCCATGTCTTTTTTCAGCTCGCTGCCATCAATCGAATGGAGACTGTTGCTTTCTTTCCCTACCAGCCCGGGGTTCAGACTGCCGTACCATGGGGTCGCATCAATCTGGATTGTCCTGCCATCCTACGGATTAGTGATCTCGACCCAGTTCTGAAACCTTTCGTCCTGCATCACTATCCTTGGTTTCAGCTCAGGGTTATGAGCTAGTATATCAGAGTACATCCTTTCTGCGATGACTCTGCAATCCACATATTTTGTTTCATCGAACATCAAATGAAGCGACCCGTCAAACATCGCAGAAGCTCCGGCGTATAAACTGATGCCATTGCATAAAACAGGCCCAAGTCCGACTAAGTGGTCTGGTGTTTTATGCTTATCGAGATAGAATTGGGCCAAGGATTCTGCTGAGTCGCTTGCCATACTTATATTATGCCCCAAAGGCTTTTTAAATGTTAATTTTAGTGGTTAATCATGCCAATTACTCATTGATTGAGATACACAAACTCATACCAAGAAGGAGCAGCATTTTAGCTCTAATCTGATTATCCAATACATGGACCTGGAGGCAGAGCTGCTCAAAACCATCTCAAAAGAGGAGCTGGAATCGGAAATTACAGAAAAAATCAGATCCTTCCAGGGACTGCTCACGCGGGATGTTGCGCTCCGCCTCATCGCAAAGGAGAAAGGATTGCTAAAAGCCGAGGAAGAGAAAGAGTACGCGCTCGGGCAGATACCGCGCGGTGCGAAGAAAGTAACTTTCAGGGCATCTGTCTCCAGGATATGGCCGGTCGCGGACTATGCTTCAGGAAAGCGCTCGAGAGTGGTCGAAGTCTCAGCGGATGGAACGACGATGCCGCTGGTCCTCTGGAACCAGGACACCGACCTCGGCAAAGGCATACGGCTGAAAGACGAGATTGTAGTGAAAGGAGCGTATGAGAGCAACGGCGAGATGCATCTGGGGTATAGCGGGAGGATAGAAGTATCGAAGCATGCTACATTCTCGGAGCTAGATAACTTGATCGAAGGCGAGAGAGCGCATGTGCGGGGCTTCGTATCGAAGGTTTCAGGTTACGGAGCTTATCGGAACTCGCGCGCTTTCATGTTCACCCTCAGCGACGGAAAGGCAGAAACGCAGTGCATCGTATTGGAAGGGCCGGAGCGGGCTGCGAATCTACGCGAAGGGGATGAAATGATACTTGAAGGAGCGCAGGTCGGCGAAGGGAAATTGCTCGTAGACGATTCATCGCGCATGCACATGCGCAGGACGAAAGAGATGCTTATCGGGGAGATAAAGATGCTCGAATGCGACGGGGAGAAGCTGATCGCGAAAGTGGGCGACAGGACGCTCAGCCTCGATAGGCAGAACGCGCTGCGGCTCATACAGGTCGATGCAGCGGACGATATCGCGCTCTCGACGATTGTGAGCCTTAAAAAGCATGCGCTGATAAACACGAAAATAGCATTGAAAGCGCAGGAGAAGGATGGGCAGATAGTGATCGGTGGTTGATATGGCTGCAAATCTCAAGGTTGCGGAAGCGTTCCAGAACGATATCGGGCGGGGAATCGCCAGGATAGACTCCAAGGCCAAGAGCGAGCTGGGAGTATCAACAGGGGACATAATCAAGCTCGTCGGGAAGAAGTCCGCCCTCGCCATCGTATGGCAGGCGCATCCGGACGACGAGGGCCTCGATATGATCAGGATGGACGGCATCCTTAGGCAGAACGTCGGCGTCGGGCTCGGCGAGAAGGTCCGGATAGAGCAGGTGCAGACCAAGGTCGCGAAGAAGATAGTGCTCGCCCCGCAGGAAGCGGTCCGCTATTCGGTCGGATTCGACCAGTATGTGAAGAAAAGGCTCATCGGAAAACCGATTCTCAAAGGCAACCTCCTCCCGGTCGGCATCTTCGGCACATCCATCCCGCTCATAGTCACGCAGGTGTTCCCGCAGGGCCCGGTCATGATAAGCGAGGAGACGGAGATCAAGATAAACCGCGAGCCGATGAAGGACATCAAGAACGTCCCGAACATAACATACGACGATGTCGGCGGACTCAAGGACACCATACAGAAGGTCCGCGAGATGATCGAGCTCCCGCTGCGCCATCCCGAGATATTCGAGCGGTTGGGGATAGACCCGCCGAAAGGGATCCTGCTCTACGGGCCTCCGGGCACCGGGAAGACTCTGCTCGCGAAGGCGGTCGCGAACGAGAGCGATGCCAACTTCTACTACGTCGGCGGACCGGAAATCATCAGCAAATACGTAGGAGAGAGCGAAGAGAGGCTCAGGAAATTATTTGCTGAAGCGCAGGAGAACGCGCCTTCGATAATATTCATAGACGAGATAGACGCCATCGCGCCGAAAAGGGAAGACGTTGTCGGAGAAGTAGAAAAGCGCATGGTCTCCCAAATGTTAACGATAATGGACGGCCTCAAAGCCAGGGGCGAGGTCATAGTCATAGGAGCCACCAACCGGCCGGACACGATCGACCCCGCATTGCGCAGGCCCGGAAGGTTCGACCGCGAGATAGAGATAGGGGTGCCTGACAAGCAGGGCAGGAACGAGATAATGAACATACAGGTCAGGAACATGCCATTGGACAAGGACGTGAATATCGCGGAGATAGCCGCGGTCACCCACGGGTACACCGGCGCGGACCTATCCCTCTTATCCAAAGAAGCGGCGATAAAATCCCTGAGAAGGGTGCTCCCCGCGATCAACATCCAGGAAGAGACGATATCATCGGAGATATTGGAGCGCCTTAGCGTCACGCGCGAGGACTTCTTCAATGCCATGCACGAGATACAGCCGTCTGCCCTCCGTGAGTTCTATGTGGAGCGGCCGTCCGTGAAATGGGAGGACATCGGCGGCCTCGTCCAGGTTAAGAGCGAGCTCCAGGAAGCGGTGGAGATGCCGCTCAAGAAGCCGGAACTTTTCGAGAGGATGGGCATCCGGCCGATAAAAGGCATACTGCTCTACGGCCCGCCAGGGACAGGGAAGACATTGCTCGCGAAGGCGGTCGCGAACGAGAGCGAGGTCAATTTCATCGCCACCAAAGGCTCCGACCTGATGCACGCGCATGTGGGCGAATCCGCGAAACGCACGCGCGAGCTTTTCAGGAAAGCGAGGACCGCTGCCCCGAGCATAGTCTTCATAGACGAGATAGACACCATAGCCAGGTCCCGCTCGTCCAACAGCCCTTCGATAATCCACGAGGACATCGTGAACGGGATACTTGTGGAGATGGACGGCCTCCGCAGCCTGAAGAACGTCATCGTGATAGCGGCGACGAACAGGCCGGACATGCTGGATGCAGCGCTCATCCGCTCGGGAAGGTTCGATAGGCTCATAGAGATCCCGGCTCCAGACGAGAACGCACGGGCCGAGATATTCAAGGTGTGCACGTCCAAGATGCCGCTTGAGAAGGATGTCATTCTAAAAGACCTTTCCAAGAATACTGATGGATATACAGGAGCGGACATCGACAATCTCGTCCGCGAAGCGGGGATGGCCGCGATAAGGGAAGGCGCGAAGAAGGTGTCCCTCAAGCATTTCGAGCTCGCGTACAAATCAATCGTGCCGAGCATGAAGAGAGAGGATGTTGAGAGCGTCCAGAAATTCAAGATGAGCGCCGCCACGATGTATCGGTGAAAACATGAGGATAATGCTTTTCGGGAAGCTGATGCTGATCGCCATATGCGCGCCGCTGCTCTACTTCGGGCTCGCGCCAGCGGTAGGCTTGCTCGAGACGGTGAAACTGATAGCGGTCGGCGGCGTGGCTTCGGTCTGCATAGCGGCGTTCTATCCCGAGATACGCGGCATAAGGAACGGTGACGCGGTATCCGTCGTGCCCGATTCCGGGATCCCGAGCATCATCGGGAAGATGGGCACGGCGGCAGCGGACGGAAGGAAAAACCAGAAGATAAAGGTGAGGCTCGACAACGGCGCCGAGGTGCTCGGGCTGATCGAGAGCTACACCGGGCTGATAAGCCCTCCGAAGATCAAGCTCATATACGAGGAGAAGCTAGTGCCAGGACAAGAGAGATTAATCGAATAAAACGGAGTTGGGATATTGTACGGCATCAACCTTGGGAGAGATGAGATCGCTCAGATAACCATCTGCGTCATCTCCATATCGTTCGCGTTCGCGCTCGTTTTCGCGGGCGTCCAGGGGATGGTGGGCCACCCTCTGGAATTCCTCGTCTTCATAGTCCCGCTGCTCGTGACGGTCGGGAGCGGATTCATCCTGCATGAGATGTCCCACAAGCTCGTGGCCATGTATTACGGCGCGCAGGCCAGGTTCAGGATGTGGATCCAGGGCCTCGTGGTCATGCTGGTCGGAGCGGTCTTCGGGGTGCTGTTCGCGGCCCCTGGAGCGGTCTATATCTACTCGAACAACATCAACAAGCGCCAGAACGGGATAATCTCCCTGGCAGGCCCGATGCTCAACGTAATATTGGCCGGAGTCTTCATCGGCTTGCAGTTCCTGGCTCCGATAAGCCAGTTCTACAGCTTCTTGGTCCCCATCGGGACGGACTTCGCGGGCTACGGCATGTCCAACGGCGTGCTCCAGGTATGGTGGTTCGGAGCGGCCATGAACATCGTGCTCGCGCTCTTCAACATGATACCCGCGTTCCCCCTAGACGGGAGCAAGGTCTTCGCTTGGAGCAAGCTCATCTGGCTGGCATTCGTCCTTCTCCTGTTCTACATCGGGATATTGGTGATAGGCTGGGAGCTGGTCATAGGGTGGGCGATCATGCTCGTGTTCTTCAGCGTGCTCTCGTTGCTTCTCTTCGGGGACATGAGCCGGAGGCTGAATCAGTGAAAGGCGCTGAAGCTGTGCTGACAAGGACTACGGTCATAGGCCGGGATGCACTGATCAAGAGCCGCATAGCCAAAGGCTATCGCATCAAGGAACTGGATGCCAGGCTGCGTTCTGAAAGGACAAAAATGGAGGCGCGGCTATTGAACAAAGCGAAACTCGCCGGAGTCCCATGCCCGACAGTGCTCGAAGTGGACGAATTCGACATAGTGATGGAGAGGATAGACGGCGAGAGGCCGAAAATGGATGCAACTGATTGCGAGAAGGCTGGCGCACTGCTCGCCAAGCTCCATGGTGCGGACATAATACACGGGGATTTCACTCCCGCGAACCTGCTCAGCGACGGGAAAACATTCTATGTCATAGACTTCGGCCTGGGCTTCATCTCGAATGATATCGAAGACAAGGCGGTGGATGTCTTCACCATGCTCAGGATGATACCTGATAATAAAGAGAAATTCATCAAAGGCTATAGCAGGTATTCCAAGGCGCCAAGCGTGCTGAAGCGCGTGAAGGACGTGGAGAAGAGAGTGAGATACGCGCAGTGATCACAATTTCATTATCGTCCCTTTGGCCGGGAAGACGAAATCTCCCCACATGGTCGCGGTCTCGATGTTGCGCAAGGAAGGGAATTCCGCCTTGAGCCGCCGCGTTATGGAATTGAACTTCTGGTAATCCTCCACCATTATCTCCAGCTCGATGTCCCACGGAGCGATGACTGTCACGATGTGCAGGATATTCGGATCCTGCTTCGCCATCTCGAACAGCCTCTTCTCGTCATCTTCTGAGAAGGAATCGAAATAGAGGAACGCCTTGTAGAACTCCAGACCGAGCTTCTGGTAATCGATTATGGCCTTGTAGCTCACGATTATCCCCTTGGATTCCAGCTTCTTCATCCTGCCCCGCACGATATCTACGGTAGTCCCTGATCCGGCGGCGAGTCCCACCAGACTCATCCGTGAATCATGCAGAAGCGCTGACAATATCCCCCTGTCGATTTCATCTAGCCCATTCTCCTCGATTCTGCCGAACATGTAATAGTAGTCTTTCGGCTCCTGATAGAAAATCTTTTTGGGGTATGCATATGCGACCACGGTTATGCCGGTGAATTTCTGGAGGATTATGCGGCTATACTTAGAAAAAATCTCGTTCTTCCTTTCGAAGAATTCACCATTGTCTTTCGCGAAGAATGTCAGGCCAACGTCCCACGCCCCGTCCGCTGTGCCGAGCCAGAACAGGTCCACCCGCTTCTTGAGGTCTTCTAGGAATCCTTCCCTCTCTTTCTCGTTGCCGCCCATCTTGATATATATCTTGTATGCCTGGTAGCCGAGCTTCGAGACGTTCAACCATGTAGCATATCCAGTGATGACGCCGCGCTTCTCGAGTTGCATGATGCGATAGCGCACGGTCTCGCGCGAGCGCCCGATTTTTTTCGCGAGGGCGGTCTCCGGCTGGCGTGCGTTCCAGTCGAGTTCATATACTGACATCCTCCCACTTCTAAATGACGTGGGGTTCCTTGGTTCGGGGTTACTGGCTTCATAGCATTTCCCCTCTGGGCGTATCAGTGCTGCCCTTCAACGCATCTCTTTCTACGTTGAATCGAGAGATGCCTTCATGATACAGATGCGCTATATTGAAACCTGCATTTGCATCAGCATTCTCAACCACTCCACAACTTGTGCAGTGGAACTCTTTTGCTTTCCTACTGTTGCTATCTATATGACCGCATCTGCTACATCTCTGCGACGTATACTGCGGTTCGACATAGGCAACAGGCACTCCATACTTTTTGGACTTGTATTCTATCATGCTTTGCAACTGATAGAAACTCCAAGAGTTTAGGGAATACCTCTGCTTCTTTCTCGTTTTAGCTGTCCTTCTTATGTTTTTCAATCCTTCAAGGACTATGATAGCCTTGTTGCTCTGTGCTTCCACAACAAGCCTCTTGCTTATCTGATGATTGATGTTCCTGACGATTCTGCTTTCTCTATTCTTGATTTTCTTTACGAGAGCATATTTGCTTTTCTTCTGCAAGTCTTTCCTGATGCTCTTGTATTTCGCATGGATGTGGTTGCATTCCTTTCCGAGCTTCAGCACTTTCCCTGTGTTGATATTAGATGCGACCAAGACATGACCAGTCGTGTTCCTATCAACGCCGATTACCTGCGCAGGAGCGTAGCAAGGCTGTTCTTTGTATGAGCAGGAGATATAAGCATAGGTATCATCAAGCTCTATCTGATTTATCTTCTCAAAGGAGGCAGGGAAGGTTATCGACAGAATCAGCTTCAGGCATGGTAGATGAATCTCCTTTCCTACAATCTTTATGCCTTGATTCGGTATCGCCAGATTCACAGACTTGACTGCCTTTGCTCGTCTGTTTCTCGCATACTTTCTGAGGATTTGGTTTGCTATCATGGATTTCAAACCGATGTGCTTCACGTCCTTGCTGGATATTTTCCTTTCTGAGATAGCAAAGTCGGCAACCTTCTTGGCAAGACTGAGTTCATGGCTGAAATCCCTGCCGTGTTTGACTTTGTATGTCAGTATCATATCTTATCCCACTGTCGTTCTATGTATTTCTGGATTGCTGCCGAAGAGACGTTGCCAGCAGTTGAAAGGAAATATGAACGTGTCCATAACGTCGGCATCTTCATAAGCATTGGAAACTCCCTGCGTAGATACCTTGAGCTTCTGCCCTTGAATCTCTTGACGACTATCTCAGGTCTGGTTCTCACATCTGCATAGACGAATAAATGAACGTGGTCTGGCATGATTTCCTTTGCTATTATCTTCCATTGATTCTCCTGCGCTACCTCATCACATAGCTCTGATAGACGATTCTTGATGTCGCCTACCAATAACTTTCTCCTGTATTTTGGGCAGAACACAAGATGATAGTTTATCATGACGACAGACGTTGTATTGTGTTTATACTCCATAGATAGATTATACTCCATCTAATTCATATACTGTTGCATTCATCTAATATCTGGGCATTCATCCCACGATTAAAAGTCGTGGGCTTTCTGCCCTATGGAAGTGTAAGCGCAAATCTATTTTGTCGAGCTTTTCCTTCATTATTATACAATATATGGAAATATTGGCTCTGTAGAAACCCTCTCTTAAGTCCAGCTTAAGACGAGGCAACAAAAAATCTCCTCTAGCTGGACTGACCGGTAAATGTTGTAGGCAAAGTACTTCAGCTTCAATTCCTTGCGCCGCATCCAGATGCCCTTGCTATAGAGGGCGTCTCCGAAGACCCTCTTTACAACGGAGTTGATTGTTTCTATGAGGTTGCGCTGCCGCCCCCTCAAAGCGAAGGTGAGCCGATTCCAGTTGTTCAAAACCCTGCGCCTTATCTGGCTTTTGCATTTGTGCCTGTCGGTTTCCTTGATCTTGATGTACGGCACGGCCTTCAGAAGCTTCTCCACGAGAAGGATCTCATCCTTGCCATCGTACCCCTTGTCAGCATGAACCTCTGAAATCTTCTTCAAGAGTATCAGGGCGCGTTTCATCAGCCTCCTGAAATCAATGATATCATGAGACGGGAAATTCCTTAGCCTGCAGCAGACGATGACCTGATTTGTCAGGTCCCCAACGAATGAACCTTTGAGGAACGTCTTATGCGTAGGCTTGCGTTTTATCCTCCTCACGAAGTAGCTGCTGGCATGCGAAGCAGGATATCCTGAAGAGTCTATCCCTACGACGGCTCCCCTGATCAATTGATCCCCTATGATGAGGATTGCGACCACTGCGATAAGGGTATCCAATACCTGTGAGTCCAGCCTCTTGATGAACTTCTGGAGGGTAGTGAAATGAGGTATCTTCGTGAGACCCATCGCTTGCATCAAGTCGCTGCCAATGCCGTCAACAGTATCCCTGTAATCCTCGTCAGTCTTCTGTTTCAGGACAGCTATCGCTAGGAGCTGATGCTGAGTGAAGTCTTTTCTTGAGAATTTGTTTCCATATTCAGGCAGCACGTACTTGGCTGCCTGCTGGGCCCTAACCGCTACTCTAATTAACTTTGACGTTCTCTTTTGCATGGATTTCGCCGCTGGGAGGAGTCAAGGCCCTGGTAAGCCTCGACGATGAAACCCATTGGCATACTTATCAATTAAGCATTTCTACAGAGCCGAAATATTGATAAATAAATTCATTTTTCGCTGGAAATTATTTGGAATATTTAATATATGAAATAATGTCAATTAATGACCATGTGTGTATTGTCTCAAGACAAAAAGGCGTCGGTCGCAAAAGTTCAGGCTTCACGGATATCGCCAAAAGGTTTCGAAAGCGAGGAAGCTATGCTGGATAGTATTGCGCAGAGTTGCCGCGGAAAGCGGAGCGTCATGCTGACCGGTAATTACGTGGTGCGCGAAGGCCCGAACATCGAACAGGAAGACCCACGCCTTCTTGGGGAAGGAATGCTCCTGACAGTCGAGCTTTGCGCGCGGACGTACAGGAAGTGCGTCGGCACCGGAATAGAACCACCGACACTGCTACTGGTGCCGAACGACTTGGTACCAGAAACTTTCGCAAGCTTCGAGGAAGAGCGAGCTTTCAAAAGCGCATATAGTATCCCTGATGAGATACGTGCCATTCTGGCTGCGACAGGCATATCCCAGGAGCCCGTATATTTCTTCAACCGGGATTTCGAAAGGGCGGAGCAGGAGACAGCGAGAGAGTTCGCTAGCATCCGGAAACGCATCTCCGAAGGGGCCGAAAAATTGATCGTGCTGTTCGAAAGCTTCGCCCAGAATCTCGCCACGAGAGATATCGGGAGAGGGAAGGTGAAGCACGTCGAAGATATAGAAATCGAGCCTTCGGGCAGAAGAAAGGCGATCATACCTTCGGCTATAGTCGACACGTTCAGCAGGCAGCCGCAGCTTTCGCCCATTGCAATCACCATCACGAACCCGAACGGCGCACCATACTGCTCATTCCTCGCAGCGACGCTTTTCAGGCAATTCGAGCGGCTGGGTTTTGACCAGATGATAAACTCTTTCGTCAAGGAGGAGCATCCCTGCGCAGACAAAGCTGCGGCAGCATACAAATATCTATACGAAGGGAAAATGTCCATCCGCAACATCTATATGGATGGCGCGAGCGTCGTTGTCGACATCACGGCAGTCTGATTTCATGTTTTATAAATTGTTTTATTTAATATCATGGTGTGACTGAAGTTGACAGACGCATACGGGCCGCCATGACGGATTCGGTGCATGAAGGCGGAGACTGCCTCATATCCATGAAGAAAGGCATTGATCAGATCGAGAAGAGATGCCGCGCCAGGATGATGGCGCCTATCCAGAGGGTCATGCCGCAGATAAGCGAATGGGGCGGCGAACGATCCGGTCAAAGCGTCATGCTGTGCCCGATAGATTCCATGTTCAATCTCTCCAGGCAGCACGGTCCGTATGGATTGATGACCGCATATCTCTATGAAGGCGAACCGCAGCTCGGAACGCTTTTCCTGCCCAAACATGGAGAGACTATGGTCGCTGAGAGAGGCAGGGGGACATATTACAATGATTCGAAGATAAAGGTGATCGGGCGGACGGAGCTGCCCGATGCCATCATCCGCTGCGACTGTTTCGATCAGGATGAGAGAGTCGGCTGGATTGTCGACACTTTGACAGAAAATAGGGTAAGATGGCAGAATTTCGATTCTCCCGCGGAGGCGTTCACGGCGTTGGTCACTGGGAAAGTGGAGGGTTACGTCTCCCCTTGCATGGATCCGTCGCATATCGGCGGCTATCTGGTGATGCAGGAGGCGGGCATAATAGTGACTGACAGCAAAGGAAAGGATCTCGATGCTGAGTCTCCGAATATCGTGGCGGCCAGACCGGGTCTCCATGAGCAGCTGCTTGAATTGATTGGGAGGGTGTTGTGAATGGTTAATTCGAAAAAGATCGTGTTTTTGAACCACCGGGCAGGTTATCTGGATGCGCGGAAATTAGCGGCAGATAAAGGCATGAAACTGGCCTCCAATGTTTTGCATGACGATTATCTTGTCAGGACGAACAGATGGAGGATGGCATGGCCATATTCGCCCTATGATCGGATGCCGCATTGGGCATGGGCAAGGGAAGTGCTCGTTTATCCGGCGCCAGGATTGGAGTTCATAAAGGGGAAGGATGTCTTCGATTCTAATACGCAATGGTGTCTGCCGGCCGAATATCTGGAAAAGAAATATCTCAAGAGGGATCTTTTCGGTAGGGGGATGTTCAGCGAAAGCAATATGGGTCTGATAGTCGATCCGGAAGATCTCAGAGAAGAAGGCGGCCGGATCGTGGTCATCCCGGCTTCGATCTCGGTACTGTACCCTTTCATTCAGAAAGAAGCGTCTTCTGGAAAGGTGGATGAAGAGACCGGGATCCCGCTTGATCGCGAGTGCCGGACAGAACTGGAGAAAAGGGTACTTCACAGGTGGAAAGGCAACGGAGTGGTCCCTCTTGCCCGCATCTATGATCCGCATGGGGACTTCAGACTGACCATCTTGGCGGATAACCGGGCCGACGATCCTCTCAGGGTGGCGATTGAAGCCATAGAACCGGGCACACCAGAAAAGCCATGGTATAGACGGCTGGGAGAGAAATTGGGAATCGGCCGGCCCTGAGAGAAAGCATTCGATATAGGTTCACGTCAAAGCCGCTCTCAACCCTTCGAGCACTTTTTCAAAAAAGCCTTCTGGTATGGTCTTGCCCAGCTTAGGCGGGCAGCCGGCGTTCATCATGCCGCCGAACCTGCGAAGGTTCTCGCTTCCGGCCCAGATTTCCGCGAGGCTTTGATTCTTCAGGTTACCTTGTATGCTCACGTCATCTCCGGGGCACCTGAAAGCCAACCCATCGCGGCGGACGAACATGCCGTGCCCTAGCTGCTGGCAGGGGCGCACGCCCACGTACGGGCTGACACCGTCGCGCTCCACATCTTCGAGCGTGTAGATGCCGTTCTGGATCGCCCAGAGATTTATCTTCAAATACAGGCTGACGAGTTCGGCCTCGGATGGATTGATGGAATTATAGGTGGAGGCGTCTTTGCAGGAACCGGAAACCATTGAGGGGGAAGAGATGGCGTACATGTGCCTCCGCCTCGCCCAGACGTGGATGTCGAAGATCTCATCAATGTTGCTCTTAAGTATCGGGTTAAGAATGAGCGATAGCCGTGTAGGCTCGCCCGGGATGAAATCATTGAAACCCGAGGCTGCGAGAAGCTCCATAGCGCGGTTCCGGACGTCAGGGTAATTGCTGCGCCCTACTATCTCCGCCTGGGTCTTTGGATGGAACGAATTCGCGCCCATGAGTATAGTGGCGCCGAAATCGCGAAGCCGGATCGCCAGCTCCTCTGGGGTCAGCCCGTGGACACTTCTAGAGATGCGCCCGTCGCCCAATGCCGTAGCTTTCGTGAATATCATAGGCGTGATGTCGCGCGCCGCTAGGTAATCCAGGAAATGGAGCAGCGTCTTCGTTTCCAGGGGCTCTCCAGGTCCGATTATCTTCACCGAACGCAGCCCAAGAGCCTTCCCTTCGTCCACGACGCGCAGGACTTCGGAATCGGTGAGGAGCTCATTGCAGATCTGCGGCTGCATGCTTAGCGGCGTATACCAAGCATATAAGCTTTCGGAATCAAGGAGCTTTTTGCGGACCTGCAGCAGTCTCGATGTGGGATTGAAGCAATGAGCGCACCTGAGGCTGCAGCTAGGCCTTCCTGTCATATCCAGGTCCATGGATAGCATCCGCCCTTTCTGCGCGGACTCGGTGAGCACGGATTGGGGAAAATTCCAACCCTTCACATCGTTCACATGGTCCGCAGGGAACTTGCCTGAGAACTTCTCTGGTATTTCCGGGAACTTCAGCTTCTTTTGTGTTTGCATGAAGTAATTAGTGCTTCAGACCCGACATTACCCTAGTCCTTGTCCAGACAAGCGTTTTTCATTTTCTCCGACGTGGCTGACGCTGGAAATGGAAAGATTAAACGATGGAGAGAATCAGTTCTGTAGCTCTATTATTTTCGCTATCGCGGGCATGAGCTTGCGCTCGGCTTTCCGCAGCAGCTCTCCTGCCGCGGCTTCGCTGATGCCCATCTTCTGCCCGATCTGCTCGAGCGAAGCGCGCTTTGGTATTTCGTAATAGTTCATATCCCCGGCAAGGCGGAGGGCTTCCACCTGCCTCTTGGTGAGGAGGTCTGCGGCGGATACGAATTCCATGAATCCGCTCTTCACCAGGCTGTCCGGACGGACCCGCTCGTCCTCTTTCAGGAAGTGCCTCGATGCGACCTTCACGTTATAGCTGTTCTTCAGTGAATCGAGGAATATCTTGAGGGCGTCGAAGGATGGTGCGAACAGGTGGGCTTTCTCGATCCCCCCGCAATAGACCGGGTTCGAGATGAACGCGCTGCCTGATTTCTTCAATGCGAATTTCGTCGACGCGTCTTTCTTGGTTATCGTTATTATCTCGGATGAATCCTTGCCTTTCCGGACGACCTTCACGTCGAAAGTGGTCGAGTGCGTGCGGACGGATTTTATGAACCCCTGGATGTCCGGGCCCGAGACGTTGAAGAAATGCCTGATCGCCTTGCCCTGCTCTCCCAGTTCGGCTAGATACTTTATCGAGGTATCGGGGAAGCGCTCCGGGACGTCGGAGCAGATGCAATCGTGGTTGTATTCTATCGTCGCGATAAGGGGCTTGGCCATAGATGTATTATGGCTGAAAGTGCTTATAAAGTTATCTTTTATGGAAAATCGTATATAAAAAGGGACTCGGAAACTATGTATTAGTCTTAAAAAGAACGTCGGTGGAATATACAATGGGCTAGAGTGGGGCCAGGGGTCCCAGCACCGCGCATCCCCTTTAAGCGGCTCGAATGCCCGGGGCGTTCTGCAGTGCATGCATGCCCTTCGTTTCAAGCGTTGACGCCCTGCCTTATGTGGCGGCGCGATGCGTGAATCTGGTCAGGCCGAAAGGAGCAGCCATAAACGTTTTGAGCCGTGCTTGTGAGATACAGGGTCGAGTGTAGATGCGAAGGCTCCTTGCATGTATTGCAGTGCAAACCGGGAAGCCCACCCATGATCCAGGTGAGCGCATGATTTTCAAAGTCAAAGGATGGTCCCTGTTCTTCCAGATCGACACGATAATCGCTTCCATCGCGACGGGGTTGTTGCTTTTGCTCCTGGCTCTCCGGAACCTGGATACCTTGCTCTGGTTCATCATAATAGGGATTGCCGGGCTGCTAGCTATTATGGTCGGTGTGTCCACATTCAATTCCACCATAACGTCCGCGAGCGTGGATAAAGGCTCTGTGGAATTGACCTACCTCCTCAATAGGAAACGGACCATACCGATAAAGAGCATGGCTTTCGGAGATGTCAAATACATATGGACGGTCTCCCCGATTCTAGAGGTCAACGAAGGGCCCGACGCCGTGACATTGGACATCCGACTTTTCGACGACTGGAAAGCCATGGTCACTGAATTGGAGAAGACGAGCGGGGTGAAGATACCCGGGCAAGAAGGAGTATCTCCTCAAGTACCTATGAGCTGATGCCCGGAGCGTTCTGGTTTATCCGCAGCCGGTCTCGAACCATCCGCTCCATGGCGCCAAGGAACCCTTCTGCGCGCTCATGAAGACATAACCGTCACCCTGGAATGGGATGGCCGCCCTGCCGCTTTGGCCAGTCATGGAGGACCATGAATCGACCGAGATGAAGACGTCTCCGAGCGGAAAACCTTGCGATGTGGCGTTGACTCTCAGGATATCTCGGGCGCAATCGGCTGAGATCGAGAGGTTGATCTGGTTTGCCGGAGGCTGCGGGCACAATGTGTAGTTGAAATCGACATAATCCGGATGGATGTAGGCGGTTGTATTGAAGTATAAACGATAGTATCCGGTCCGCGAGAGATTCACCGAGGCTGACCCGTTCGCATCAGTGAATAGAACATTGCGGAGACCGTTATATGGATTATAGAGCAGGAGGCGGAGCTGGAAGCCGGCCGGGCTGCTGTTGTCCGATGTCTGCGCATGCACGGTGAGCACGTCCCCAGGGCAGGATGTGGAAGTTGTGAGGTTGAGATAGCGTGCGCCGTCGGATGCAAAGGCTATCGCGATCATAAGGATCAAAATGGGGAAAATCCGCATGAAAAGGATATGTGGCGAATCAAATTAATCA
The DNA here is from genome assembly GCA_963800555.1 of uncultured Microcaldota archaeon. Classification (GTDB taxonomy): domain Archaea; phylum Micrarchaeota; class Micrarchaeia; order Anstonellales; family Bilamarchaeaceae; genus Bilamarchaeum. The sequence goes on from CAWDBH010000005.1 coordinate 43,485, forward strand.
TATCGATTGGATCAACGGAAGAGGAACAGGACGCCACCCAGGTAGATCTTCCCGCCCTTGAAAAGCGCGGATATGTCCGTGCAGACGCCATGGATATGGAGTTCGCCGCCTTCCATCTCATCCGCGGCCCAATTGCCAGTATTCCCGTTCACGGTTATGGATCCGCGTTTCATCCGATCCGCGAGGACATCGCCGACATGCCCGTTCACTATCATAGTGCCGCCGTCCATCAGGCAACCGAGGCCGTCCCCGGCGCCGCCGTTCACGACGACATCCTTCGTGTTGCGGTATCCCAGGAGATGGATGGGCTCGGAGAGATGATATGTATTGATGACGAATCCGGTATCCGGGCTGCCATTAATCAATGCGCTGAGGAAAAGACCGGCTTTGAATGAGAAATTGCCTTCATTCTGGAATCCGACGAGCGCAATCATGAACTTTTCGACGTCTTCTGCCGAATGCCCCAGCCCTTCTATTTTGCCGAGCATCTCGGAATAGTGGGTTTCAAAATGGCCCACGGCACCGCTGGCGCGGCACTCCGACCAGGCTTTCTTCATCGCTCCGACTTTTTCTGCGACGATCGCTTTCTGCGCTAGATGTTCTGCTAAGGGCTGACCTAAGGCCGCACCAAGGGCTGGTGGATTCGAATCCACCTTGCCCGTCATCTTCGGTTCGGGTGTTTTCACGTTATAATCAGTGGTAAGATGACATTAAATATGCATCGAAAACAACATCGGAGGGGAAATAAGACGCCCGAAACGACGGGCAGGATAAATATGCTGTTTTGGAACGATATTTGAGATTTCATATCATTATCCGAATCTCATTTATCTTCGTCCAGATCGTGCTCGTCCTCATCCTCGTTCTCTTCATCCTCGTCCGGATCTTCGTCTTCGTCGTCTCCCATGATTTCACCTCATTCTTATGCTATCAGCGATTTCGATGTAATTCATTGAAGTTAAAAATAGCTCGATGAATATTATATGTATAATAGTCCATTATTTATCTATCAGCTATTTAAACGTTCGCTGGCTAATCCGTATGGTGAGATTGTATGTGCAGAAATTGTGATGAAAGAACTGGTAGCTGCGATATGGAAGGCAAGTGCGGAGGACACTCCTGCGAAGGCAGTTGCGGCCAGGAAAGAGGCCCTTGCGGCCCGTGCGAAGAGGAAGAAAGCTGTCCCTGCCGATGCCATGAGGCGGAGATGTGCGAGGATTGCGCCAGTAGCGGGCACAAAGTGAAATTCCTCGTCATGAAGGCGATGAAGAAGATGCTGGTTGGGCGCATCAAAGACAAGCTCGAGAAGAAATACGGCAAGAAGATGGATGCCGTAGCCGACAAGGTCTTCGAGGCATTCGAGAAGCACCTGAAGATGAAGAAGGAAATGATGGAGCAGGAAGAATTCGACCTCGGGGAAACGATGATGGAGATTTTCAAGGAATAATTTTTTTTATTATTTTTATTATATGATTATGAAAATTCAGTACTTCACACTCAGTTCATCGAGCCTTCCCCTGACCGGGCCGCTCACTTCCGGACTCGGGTCGTTCGCCAGCGCCTTCAGGGCGTTGATGGCATTCTGGTCGCTGAATTGCATCAGCTTTTTGACGGCTGTCGCCCTTATGCTCCATCTCTCGTCCTTGGTGGCGGCGATCATGACGTCCTCCTGGTTCGGTAAAAGCTTATCGGTCGCGAACAGCCTCAGTTTCCAGTCCTTATCATGGAGCGCGATGGAGGCTACTTCCGACCCGACCTTATCTCCGAGGGCGTTGAGAGCTCGTATGACCGCCACTTGGATATCATGGTTGTAGGGGCCCCACGGCTGCACTTCCTCCCTGAAAAGCAGGATCGACTTCACTGCCTTGGGATCGCCTATCTGGCCGAGTAGCTCGACGATCTCGTATCTTGCTGGCATCAGATTGTCATACCCCACCGACTTCTCCAGGGTCTTGCAAAGCGCCGGCACGGCTTCCGAGCCATAACCGAGAAGCTTTTCTGCGGCCTGCGCTCGCGCATCTTGTTTTCCGTGAAGGAGTTTGCTCACAAGCGTGCTTATTTCCTTCTGCCGAGGATCTTTCGCAGAGGCTTCCTTGGCGAGAGTTTCTCCATGCGGCATGTAGACCGGAAACGCTGACATGCCCGCCACAAGCGCCAGCACTTTCATTGTCCTAAAGTGTGTCATACGCATCCGTATTTGAGACGCAACAATTAAAGCTTTTATCGGCCTTCAACAACCGAATCTGTGTTTTTGAACCCTGGGTTTACCTCGTGCAAAAAAATGCTCCGTCTGGGATTTGAACCCAGGTCGATGGAGGACTTCAAACTTTTTGGTTTTTGATGAAACTTTTTCCCAAAAAGTTTCTGAAAGTCCATAATCCTTGACCGGTCTAGACGAACGGAGCGAATAAGGGTGAATTACCCGGCGCTAAAGCGCTGGGCTTCCTGCTTCCTTGAAGATACTTGCCGGTTATGTTTATAACGGGTAGTGGTCCCTTCTCCGCAGGCTTGACGTTCCGGCATTCCACCGGTAGCCTTTGCAAGTATGTTTATCGCAGCATTGAGATCCCTATGCATTGATGCACCGCATGGGCAATCATGCCACCTCTCAGCAAGCGATTTTTTCCGGATCAGACCGCAGTTGCTGCACATCTGCGATGTGTAGGCAGGATTCACCAGCACGACTTCGCAACCAGCTTCTTCCGCTTTGTAGCTGATCATGCTGGCAAACTCTGCCCAACTGCAATCCAATACTTCTTTCGCCAGGAAACATTGTGCCAATCCTTCGTTATTCAGGTCTTCCATGGCTATGAACGAATGATTTTTCACAAGAGTTCGACTTGTTTTGTGCAAGAAATCTCTTCTCTTGTTTGTGAGTCTCTCATAGGCAATCGCAACCGCTTTCCTGCATTTGACTCTGTTTGAGCCGCCCCTCTGTTTCTTCGACATCCTCCTTTGGGCAAGCGCCAACCGCTCTTGCGCCAATCTGAGATTCCGTGGGTTCTCTATCTTCGAGCCATCGCTCAGATAGGAGAAATTTTCTATCCCAAGATCGATTCCTACTTTGGGTTTCTTGTTTCTCTTGGGCATCTTTTTCTCGAATTCAGTCGTAAAAATTGCATGCCACTTTCCAGAATGGGATTTCTTTACGGTCAGGGTCTTGATCGTTCCTTGCAATTCTCGGTGTTTTCTGATTGCCACGCTTCCGATGCCAGATAGTTCTAGCCGATCTTTGAGTTTGAAACCGAATTGAGGGTATGTGAATGATTTCACCCGTTCAATCGATTTGAACCTGGGAAATCCAGCCGTCTTGCCTGCTTTCTTTCTTACAATCACTCCGTATAAGGATTTCACAAGCCGATCAGCAACGTTCTGGGCGACCTGAGAATAGAGCTTGGTATCCTTTGTCAAAAGAAAAAGCTGCCCTTTGGTTGGAAATTTCTTTGTTTTCTCGTAGTATCCTTTTGTGTACTCAAGCAGGGAATTCCAGAGCGACTTGCATTCGTATAGATGCTGGTCCAGCGACTTCTCCTCGCTTTTCGAAGGATAGATACGGTATTTCCAGGCCCGCATTACTTTCATGATATATTTACCAGAAAGGTCATATATAATCAAAGACAGGGTTCATTTCCGCGGAAATATCATCTGATAGAACAAAATCGGCCCTTTCATCCCATATTTGAAAATATGGGTTTTCTCGGGTCTAAAGAAATATAAATCAATTCTTTACAACCAATTTTAATACATTAAGACAAGGCTTTCATTATCTCCTTGTGCACGCTCTCGACCGATTTCGAAGCGTCTATGTTCTTCCAGTCGTTGCAGAGGAAGCGCTCCTCATCGAGCCGCAGATAGTTGCCCCGGACTATGCGCAGGAATTCCCGGTCCGCCTCGTAACGGTCGAGCTCCTTCTGCTTGCTTTTCCGCTCTTGCGAGACCTCCGGGGTTATGTCGAGCAGAATCACCCGGTCGGGCTTCAGGAACCCCATGCCTTCCACTATCTTCTTGGCTTGGGGGTAATGGAAATCCGTGCTTTCGTATGCGATGGTCGAGAAAACGTAGCGGTCCAGGATCACGAGCTTCCCTGAATCGGTTGCTTCCTTCACTTTCATCTGCTCGTTCGCGATGTCTGATAGGAAAAGCAGGAAAAGGGATTTGGGAGCTAGATCTATCCTTTTCTCCAGGTAATCATTGAGCATCTGGAAATGCTTTGTCGGGTATTTGAAAACCAACAGATCGGGGTACTTCTCCCTTAGCAGTTTTATCTGCGTCTCCTTCCCGCATCCGTCTATGCCCTCTATTACAACAAGCATAATCTTGAATACCATGGTAGGTTATAAATTCTATTTCCCCAAATTGGTTTGAGGCGGATGTATGGATCTCATTTCCATCCGTGAGATGGACAAGAAGACGATAGAAGCGATACTGGAGCGGGCTGCCGAGATAGAGGCCAGGGGCGCTTCTCCGGCGGTCAAGGGCAAGATAATAGCGACGCTTTTCTTCGAGCCGTCCACGAGGACGAAGCTATCATTCCAATCAGCCGCGCTCCGGTCCGGCATGGGTTACATAGATTTCCTGCCCGACACCAGCTCGCTCAAGAAAGGCGAATCCTTCGAGGACACGGTCCGGGTCGTATCAGGCTACGCGGACGCATTGGTGATAAGGCACCCGAAAGAGGGGGCGGCAAGGCTCGCTGCGGACACCATAAAGAAGCCGGTCATCAACGGGGGCGATGGAGGGAACCAGCACCCGACGCAGACGCTCATAGACTTATATACTATAAAGAAGAACAGGGGCCGGATAAAGGGCCTCAATGTCACGCTGTTCGGGGACCTCAAGCACGCACGAGCCATGCGGTCGCTCGCTTACGCCCTTGCGATGTTCGAGGCAAAAGTCACATTGGTATCTCCGAAAGGGCTGGAGATGGATCCTGCATATGTCAAAGAGCTGGAGACCAAGTTCGGGATGAAGGCCACGATCAGGAACGAACCGAAGTTCTCGGACGCGGACGTCCTTTACATATGCCGCATCCAGCAGGAGAGGTTCGACGACCCGTACGAAGCCAAGATGGTGACAGAAAAATTCTCGATAAAGAAATCCGACCTAGAAGGCGCGAAGGAGGACCTCGTGATACTCCACCCTCTCCCCAGGCTGAACGAGATCGATCCGGACATAGATTCCATGAAGCAGGCGAAATACTTCCAGCAGGCGCACAACGGGGTGCCGGTTAGGCAGGCGGTACTCGAATACGCATTGAGATGAGCATATGCAGGTCGACAACATAGAGATCGGGACCGTGGTGGACCACATATCCGCGGGCAAGGCCGCGAAGATCCTGAAGCTGCTGCATATAGGCGAGGATTACGGGCACCGGGTCGCGATAATGATGAACGTGCCGAGCAAGAGGATGAAGACCAAGGACATAGTGAAGATAGAGGGCAAGCTGGTCTCCCAGGAAGAGGCGAACGTGATAGCGCTGATATGCCCCGAGGCGACCATCAATATAATAAAGGACGGCAAGGTGCAGAAGAAATTCGAGGTCGAGCTCCCCTCCGAGGTCGCGGGTTACGCGAGATGCGCGAACCCGAACTGCATAACGAACACGGAGAACACGGCCAGAAGGTTCGTCCGCGACGGCAAGGGCTTCCGCTGCCAGTACTGCGAAAGGCTTTTCAGGGCCGAAGAATTGGTTTAAATAGCTTTTGCAAGCAATATAGACTTCGCTTTTACCTTCAGTGGTTGAGTTCAAGAGGTATATTCATGACTAAAGTCAGGATTAAGCTAAGCGGCGAGGACCCGACGGCCCTCGATAACGTGGTCTCGCAGATAAAGAACCTGTCGGACACCCTCAGCATGAGGTTCATAGGCCCGGTCAGGCTGCCGAGAAGGAAGCTCGAGATATCGTGCAGGCGCACCCCGTGCGGAGACGGGACCGACACGTACGAGCACTGGGAGAAACGCGTGCACAACAGGCTTTGCGACGTCGAAGGGGACGAGAAGATGATAAAGCAGATCCTCAGGATAAAGGTCCCCACCAACGTGTTCGTGAAGATCTCGCTGAGCTGATGAAACTTCTTTTCGACGAGATGCTGAAATCCCTGTCCTCTTGGGCCAGGATACTCGGCATCTATTCAGAATTCTACTCCTCCAAGAGCGACAGCGAGCTCCTAGCAATAGCGAGGAAGGACGGGCTCATCATGGTGACGCGGGACGTGAGGCTGCACATCCGCTGCCAGACCGCGGGCGTGAAATCCATACTCATAAAGAGCGATGTCATCGAGGAGCAGCTCGCCCAACTGCTTAAAGAGAGCGGCGCGACCGTGACTTTCCCGGAGAAAACGAGATGCGCCAAATGCAACGGCGAGCTCGTGGATGCGACGGCCGATGACGTGAAAGACGTCCCGGAAGCTGTCATCAAGACGCACAGCAAGTTCTGGAGATGCTCATCCTGCAAGAGAGTATATTGGGAAGGCGGGCACTGGAAGAACATAACCAGGATATACGAAAAAGCGAAAGCTATAATGGCTACGGGCTAGTCCCCTGCATCCCTTAGGATATCCCTTGCGTTATGGAAGAAATCGGTTGGCCCATCGAAGGCGGCGCCACGAACTCCAGCTGGACGCCCAGGAAATCCGCGATCTGCTTGGCGAAGTTCATCTCCTTCTCGTCCGGAGATATTAAAACGTTGTTCACACCGGATGAGATGTTCGCCAGCTTGAAGGGCAGCTCTTCGCCCGTATCCATGACGAAACCGATCGTGTAATCGAACTCGATGCGCATCCCAGAGCTCATGCCAGAGCCAAAGGACACGCCTGAAGACGACCGGGAGCTAGTATAAGTGGTCCTGGTCTGTTTCCTTAGTGTGAGCTTCTTGACTTTGCTCAGTTCGATGTCCCTCGATCCGCCGCCGATTATCCCCTTCAGCGCGATTGTCCCCTTTCCGGTTGCCTTATCCAGGGTTATCGTGAGCATCTTGCTCGTGGCGACGATGGCGATCCCGATCAGTGCGAACAGACCTCCTGCGCCTGCGGTCATCAGACTAGTGCTCATATATGAGTATCCAAAATATGCTCCGATTAAGAAAAACGCGGCTCCGAAGATGTACATCATGTAGTTGTGGTCTATTAGCACCATCCTGGAGGGGTTCTCAAGAGTGATTTTCATACATAGCGTTCTTTCGCAAGGATTAAAACTGCACCCGTACGTGCGGCATGCAAAGAAAAGTTATTTAAGCCCATCCGATGATTATGAAACTCACGAATTGACTATATATTTACAGATTAGGTGAACTCATGGGTGCGAAACCGCGAAAATGGAAGAAGAAAAACCGCATGCGCTGGAAGTGGGTGAAGAAGAGGCGCAAGCGCTTGAAGAGACGCATGAAGAGACGCGTAGGCGAACTCTGAACGGATGAGGATATCTCATCTTTATCATTTTTCTTTCAAAACCTAGTTTTAAATAATTTCACACACTAATCGTAAGAAATGGAAAAAACATTATCGTTCTCGGGAATCTGCGCGCGCATAAAGAGCGGCATGGAAACCCGCCGCAAGCAAAGGCATGAGGCGATGATAGAGGACATAGCGAGAGGCTGCAATGTGAGCAGGGGGAATGTCGTCGCTACCGTGAACCCTGGAACGATCCTATCCTCTGAGCCATTCGTCAAGAGGGTGCGCAGAGGGGATGTTATCCTCATATCTGGCAGGGAGCCGATGGCCCTGGATGTGAAAAGCATCGATGCTCAGGGCATGACCGTACTCGCGCGAGAAGAGGGCGCGAACCCCGTGGAACACAAACTGACGCCCGGGGACAGCAAGGAGGTATGGAAAGGTAGCGTGCCTGGCGCCTTCATCGCCGATTTCTGCATACTCAGCGTGTCGCTGAACGGAACATCAGGTTTGGAACTCAAGGCGCAGCTGATCGGCGGCATGATGCCGTTCTGAATCTCATTTCTTCTTCAGCAATTTCCGGTAATCATCCAAAGGAGCCTGTATGGGTAGCCCTGAGTAGCCGCATTTCATGCAGCGTATGGTCGTCCCGGGGGTGTCCGAGCGCCAGTCGCTCAACCCCCGCGTCGAGAAATACTCCTTGGCCTCCACCGGCTTGAGGCATCTGGGGCAGAAGGTTATCCTCTTGGAAGCCATAGCATGGGCTTCGACGGTAACTTTAAAAACCCTTCTCGGATATAACTGACTTACCCATTTTACCAATCAGGGGCATGGCTCCAGCTTGGGAGGGCTTACTTATGGACAAGAAGAAACTCGCTGACGCCTTAAACAAGGCGCTGGAAGACAAAGGCAAGAAGAAGTTCAAGCAGAGCGTCGAGCTCATCGTCAACGTGAGGAGCGTCGACTTCTCGAAATCCGAGAACAGGCTCAACCTGGACATACTCCTGCCGAAAGGTAAGGGAGGCAAAGAGCTGAAATCCGCAGTCTTCGCGGACGGCCAGATGGCGGACGAAGCGAAGAAAGCGGGAGCAGACCTCGTGATCATGCCGAACGACATCCCGAACTGGACCGCAGCGGCCAAGATCAAGGACCTCTCGAGCAACTATTTCCTCCTCGCGCAGCCGAGCCTGATGGCCCCGGTCGCGAAATCCCTGGGTCAGTACCTGGGTAAGAAAGGGAAGCTCCCCAAGCCGGTCACCGGCGGGATAGCCGACCTCATAAAACGCTCCAAGAACTCCGTGAGGATAGTCTCGAAGGGCAAATACCTGCCGGTGGCGCAGGCATTGATAGGCACCGAGATAATGAGCGTGGAAGACCTCGCGGAGAACGCAGACGCGGTCTACGAGACGGTGAAGAACAAGGTGAATGAAGGCAACATCAAGTCCGTCTACGTGAAGCTGACGATGGGCAAGCCTGCGAGGGTCATGTGAGGCGATTGCAATGGCATACAAGATTGACACTAACCGGAAAGCAGTGAAGATTAAGATGGAGCAGGTGAAGGAAGCGATATCCGAGATGAAGAAATACAAGACTGTCGCGCTCCTCGATCTGCGGAAACTCCCGGACGCATTGTTCCAGAACTTGAGGAAAAAGATAAGGCAGGACGGCGGACGGGTGTTCGTGCTCAAGAAACCGGTCATATCCAGGGTGCTCGCATCCAACAAGAAGCTCGCCACGAAGCTGAGCGCTTGCGACAACCCGGTTGCGCTCATATATACCAACAAGTCGGCTTACGAGGTCAACTCGTTCTTCAAGCAGAACAGGAAGAAGAGGGCGGCCAAGACCGGCGACATAGCGATCGCCGACATAATCGTGCCAGAAGGGGACACCGATCTCCCTCCGGGACCGGCACTGTCCGAGCTCAAGACCGCTGGATTGAACGTCCAGATAAAGGCCGGAAAGATAGTGGTCGCGAAAGACAGCACGGTGGCGAAGTCCGGGGACAAGCTTACGGAGCAGAAGGTGAAGGCGCTCCAGACCCTCGGCGTGAAGCCGTTCGAGATAATGGCCAGCATGCTGTTCGGTTTCGACGGGGAGTACATATACACTAAAGAGCTCCTCGACATCGGGGATACGATCAGCTCGGACGTGGCATCAGGCCTCTCGCAGGCGATGAACCTCTCCCTCAACGTGTCCTACCCGACGCAGCAGAACATAAACCTGCTCCTCGGCGATGCGCTGAGGCAGTCGATCAACATGTCATTGAACGGGGATTTATATTCATCAAGCTCGGTCGAGCAGCTTCTCACCTCTGCCATAAGGCAGGGGACGGCTCTTTCGAAACTTGGTTAAATGAGGTGTGAATTATGACGAAAGTGGATCCATATTTGCATGCCGTGCTCGTTCTGCATGGCGCTGGCAAGGAAGTCAGCAAAGAGGGCATAGTAGCCGTCATCAAGGCGAGCGGCGCAGAGGTCGATGAGGCCCGCGCGAAAGTGCTCGCAGAAGCGGTGAAGGGAGTGAACTTCGATGACCTGCTCAAGCAGTCCATGATGGTGGCTGCGGCTCCGGCCGCCGCTGCGCCTGCAGCTGCGGAATCGAAGAAGGAGGAGAAGAAGGAAGACGAAGGCAAGAAAGAGGAGCAGGCCGCTGAAGGTCTCGCTTCGCTGTTCGGCTAAATCTTCTTTTCTTTATTATTTTTTTATTCTATTTCTATCAGAAATCGGAAGGAAAATCTATAGCTGGGCTTGTCTGCGTGCGGCATACGGACTTCTTCTTCCCGTCGACGTTGATCTCTCCGCCGGTCTTCCTGTACCCGACGAGATAACCGGCATCGCCCCGGACCACTATGTAGCCGCTTTTCATGTATTGGCCTACATTGTCGCTGGCATTGCCGTCGACCACGATTATGGCCCTGTGAGAGTCATCGAATTTGCTGGGCTCCCCCATCCAGCCTCCGAGGCCGAAACCCGCGTTCTTCTTTATTCGTATATCCCCGGAGAGGAAGTGCTGGGCGGCGTGATCGCCCACGCTTTCAGAGACGAACAGGTCCGCCCGCGCATTGTATGCGATGAAATCCTTGGCGCTCCCGTAAAGAGCCAGTTCCGCGCCTACTGAGTTGGCGGCGAAATAGTCCCCCACATCACCGTGTATGGTGAGGGATTTCGAGCAGCGGGCGGCCATAAAATCCAGTTTGACGATGAGATGGGAGATATCGAGGGTGTAATCCTGCTCGCTGCCGAAGTTCACCAGGGCGCTGAGGAAGAATCCCGCGCGGGCCGAGAAATCCATGTCGTGCTGGAGATCAGTGATCGCTATGCAGAACTGCTCCAGATCATCAGTTGTATATCTCAAGGAGGATGCGAGAGAAAGCGCGGCATTGTATGAAGGTATGATGGAATTTGGCAGGTTATCGCGGCCGGCGAGCTTGAACGACTTGAACGCATTTGTGAGCGCGTCTACTGCTGGGGTGAACTGCCGGAGCTTGGCATCGGGCTTCTGCCCGGCCGGATGGGATTGCAACATGCGAGTATTTGTCATATATATTATATTATTACCACAAGTATTTATAAATATATGTTATAGTAAGTTAAAATTCAGGTATATTGGGGCAGGGGGAATAGAATGGAGTTCTTGCCCAGAATGACGAAGATTTTCTGCGATCATAAGCGAGGCAGAGCAACCTATTTATTCCTAGCCAAAGCTTAGTACGCCATGGACAAGAAGGTCAGGCGGATAATCGCGGACATCAAATCCCTCAAGATCCAGGGCGCGAGGAACGTCGCCAAGGAATCGCTCAACGCCCTCATCATCGAAGCTGAAGAGGGGTATGTGAAGAAACCCTCGTGTCTTGTCAAGAACGTATCGCTCGCCGCGGAGTCATTATCCAAAAGCAGGCCCACCGAACCTATGATGAGGAACCTCATAGGAGCGAGCATGGTCTTCCTCAAGGAAGAGCACGCCCGTGGAGCCAAGGCCTTGCAGCTCAAAGACGCGTATGTGCAGCACGTGCGCGGCATGTTGGCTGATATGGATAGCGATGCGAAAAAACTCGCGTCCTATGGCGCGAAGCTCATACCCGACGACGCGCTCGTCCTCACGCACTGCCATTCATCGAGCAGCACGAAGATACTCATAGAAGCGAAAAGGATGAAGAAAAGATTCTCGGTCGTCTGCTTCGAGACGAGGCCGAGGTTCCAGGGCCGCACCACGGCTACGGAGCTCGCGAAGGCAGGCATAGACGTCACGCTCACCGTGGACGGGGCCATGAACATGTTCATGAAGAAGGCGGATATCGTCTTCGTGGGCGCGGATTCCGTCACATCGCGTGGCGACCTGATCAACAAAATCGGCACCTCCACTCTCGCGCACATAGCGCGCATGAACGACGTCTCGTTCTACAGCGCGGCCGAGCTCTCCAAGTACAGCCCCATGACCATGCATGGCGAGAGGGAAAAGATAGAGGAACGGGACCCGAAGGAGGTCTGGGACAAGCCGCCCAGGGGGCTGAAGATAAGGAACCCGGCGTTCGAGGCCACGGCGGCCAAATACATAAACGGGTACGTCACAGAATCTGGAGTGATACCCCCTGAATCGTTCTTCTCCATGGCGAGCAAAAAACTCCTCATCAGGATAGATTGAAAAACATTGGATACGATGTGAATATTATGGTCGAATACGTCGAGAAGGAAATCAAGAAGGTCGATGTCTGGAAATTCAAGAAGTTCGTGTGCAAAGTCAAGCCCATAGACATATACACTGGGAAGAACGTCGTTGTGCTCAACAAGAACGACGCCCAGGACCACGATATCTACTGGGGATACCGCACGGAGCTATGCGCTGGCAACAAATGCTTCATAGCGATAGTGGATGTCAGCGACGAGATAGTGAAGCCGGGCGAGATAGGCGTCTTCAGGGACGTCGCGGAGTCCAACAAGCTGAAGAGAGGGGACGAGGTGGAGATAGTCCACATGAACCAGCCCGAGTCGATAAAATACATCAAGAAGAAGCTGGACAAGGGCGCGCTTTCCGACTCCGAGATCAAGACCATAGTCAAGGAGATAATGCAAGACCGTCTCAGCGAGATAGAGACCTCGTCGTACATAACAGCCGCTTACATAAACGGTTTCACGGACGAAGAAGTGATATCGCTGGCCAACGCCACTGTGGAATCCGGCGAGACGCTGGACCTCGGGAAGAAACCGATACTGGACAAGCACTGCATAGGCGGCGTGGCCGGGAACAGGACCACCATGGTCGTCGTGCCGATAATCGCCGCTGCCGGCATGTACATGCCCAAGACATCCTCGCGTTCCATCACATCTGCATCGGGGACCGCGGACACCATGGAGGTGCTCTGCAAAGTGACGTTCAACATCGACGAGCTGCGCTCCATCGTCCTCAAGGCCAAGGGCGCGATAGTCTGGGGAGGCGGGATGAAGCTCGCTCCCGTAGATGACAAGCTGATCAAGATACGCCACCCGCTCAGCCTCGACCCGGAAGGCATGCTGCTCGCGAGCATCCTCGGCAAGAAGAAGAGCGTCGGGGCCGAATATGTCCTAATCGACATCCCGGTCGGCAGGGGCGTGAAGGTGCCGTACATCGAGAAAGGCAACGACCTGGCCAGGCATTTCCTGCGGGTCGGGGAGAGGCTCGGGATGAAGATCGAGGCTCTGATAACCGATGGCGCGGAACCTGTCGGCAACGGCATAGGGCCGGGATTGGAATGCGTCGACGTTCTGCAGGTCCTGGGCGGCAAGGGTCCGGATGATCTGCGGCACAAGAGCCTATTGATGGCAGGCAAGCTCCTCGAGCTGTGCGGCAAGGTCGATAGCGGGAAAGGCTACGGCGTGGCGGAGGACCTGCTGAATTCGGGGAAAGCCGAGAAGAAATTCAGGGAGATCATCGAGCTCCAGTGCGGGAACCCCAAAGTGAAGGAATCCGACATCAAGATAGGCCAGTACAGCCAGGTGGTCAATTCCGAGGTCAGCGGGAACATATTCCACATCGACAATAAGGCGATGTCGAAGATCGCGCGCATAGCCGGAGCGCCTAGGGACAACGGGGCCGGCGTGCTGCTCCACCGCGTTCGCGGAGACCGGGTCGAGAAAGGGGATTCTCTTTTCACGATATACGCCGAGAGCGAGGCGCAGCTGGATTTCGCTCTCAAAGCGCTGAAAGACCTCGAGCCCATAGAGATGAGGAAGATGCTCCTCGGAAGCGTTGAATGATATGGCGAAACATAAGATGCTCCCATTCCCGGACGCGAATGTCGGGGAGGTCCTGGGGCTAGTCGAGATAGTGTACGCCTACAAGGGCAAGGTCAGGGTGTCCTTCCTGGCCGAGGAGCTCAGGATGGACCTGGATGAGCTGAACGACGTCATCGAGATGGCCAAGCTCCTTAACCTAGTCCGCGTGAAGGAGGGGACCGTGGAGCTCACGCTTTTCGGAGAATCGCTCAACCTGGGGACCATCGACGACAAGAAACGCGTGCTGCGCAAGAACCTCGTGAAGATAGAGCCTTTCAAGACCATACTCGCGATCCTCAAGAAGGACGGGCATGCGCACCTGGAGGATATCATAAGCGACCTCCGCGAGAGGAACGTCGTGATAGAAGATGAGATGAGATTCCACAAGCTGCTCCTGGCATGGGGCGGCTATGCAGAGATATTCGAGTACAACGGCTCCAAGCGGGTCTTCACCATGCCGGCGAACCATCAATAAGAGGTCGGCACATGGTTTACGGGCTCACGCTCAAAGACGTCTGCAAGAAATACGCGGTCGAAGGGAACGATATCGTCGCACTGCAGAATATCTCCTTCTCCGTGCGGAAAAGGGAGTCCATAGCCCTGGTGGGTCCGAGCGGATGCGGCAAGACCACCCTGATCAGGATGATCTGCGGATTGGAGCAGCCGTCATCGGGGAGCATCACGTTCAACGGCAATGAGGTCAAGGAGCCGACAAGCCGCATCATGATGGTCTTCCAGTCGTTCGCAATCTTCCCGTGGAAGACGGTCCAGGAGAACGTCGAGCTCGCGATCATGGACAAGCCGGCAGCTGAAAGGAAGAAGGTCGCGACGCAGTTCATAGACCTTGTGGGCCTGGACGGATTCGAGAACAGCTACCCGAGGGAGCTCTCGGGTGGGATGAAGCAGCGGGTCGGCATCGCGCGGGCGATATCGAGCGAACCGGAGATACTGGTTCTTGACGAGCCGTTCTCCGCTCTCGACGCGCTGACAGCCAACAACCTGCGAAACGAAGTCCTCAAGTTTTATTTGAGCAAGAAGCACAAGCCGGACGTCCTGCTCATGGTCACGCATTCCATCGAGGAGGCGGTGTACATGTCGAGCAGGGTCATCGTGTTCTCGAGACGTCCGGGGCAGATCGTGGATGACATAAAGATAGATCTGCCTTTCCCGCGCGACAAGAGGGACCCCAAATTCTACGGATACGTGGATCAGATAACCTCGCTTATAACCTAGAGCAAGGGGCTGAAACCGAAGCAGAAGCGTCTCGCCATCGTCCCGAGGATGCCATGCATCTGCGGATAGGATATCCTCAGCTCGGCATCGATGTCCGAAACCGTGGACTTCATACCCCTGCCCGTTTCATAGGATAAGGAATCGCCTTCGAAAGATATGGAATCGGTTTTCACCCCGTCCTTCCAAAGTTCCTCTCTTATCGCGGTCATATCGGCCGTGCGGTCGCGCAGCCGCTTCAGATGCTCCAGGGTCATTATCCTCCTCTGCACGGATCTCGTCCTGTTGATCAGATGCCTGAGGCTCGGATTGTTCTTTTGATTGTACGAGAACAGGCAAAATTCGGTAGAGCACCCGGACTGCAAGAACAACTCGGGGAGCCCAAACCCGGCGCGTTGGACCCTGGTGGTCGAGTCCCATGACTCGGCGACGGAGAATGCAAACGCCATGAAAGCTATGGTGGGATCGACCGGCAAGACGAACCGATCCGCCTCGCAATACATGAAGAATCCCGGGGGATGCTGGCCCAATAGACGCTCGATCAGAGGCGTCTGGACTTTGATGCCTTCATCGATGACTCTCTTGTGCTTTTCGTTAGAAGAATCCTCGTAAAGCCTTCTTATGGATGGGACTTTCAGCAACATGGACAGGAAGATGCGGGCCCGATTTTATAATCTAACCATTGTTCGCGAATTAGGAATTGCGTTCTCAGATCTTGAAAAGCTCCGCTTTCTTCAGCGCTGTGCGCCACACGGTCTTGTTCAGTACGATGATTATGGCGATCATCGCGAGCACCGCGAGCATTATGCTCGAGACGTCGCCGTTCGCAGCTCCCATGTCCAGCATGTAGCCGAGGCCATCGGCGTGGAAGACCTGGCCGCCGTAAGTGATGTATTCGCTCACTATGCTCGCGTTCCATCCGCCGCCGAAGGCCTGCATGCTCGCCACTATCAGCGTCGGGAAAATCGCCGGGAGGAAAACATGCTGCACCTTGTCCAGCACGCCCATGCGCAGGAGCTTCGACGCGTCGATGAGATCGTTCGGTATGGTCTGCACTGCGCGGAGGAGATTGAAGAGGAGATACCATATCATGCCGGTGAGTAGCAGGAGCAATGAGGCGATCTGGATGCCTATCCCGCCGCCGATCTCGTGGATGACGAAGACCACGATTATCGGGAACACTGCGATAGCAGGCACGGATTGCGCGACATCGAAGAAAGGCATCAGCGAGTCCGTGAGCTTCTGGTTGCGGCCTATGTAGATGGCGACCACGATCGCGAGGGAGAGGGCGATTACATACGCTATCAAGATCCTCCCCAAGGTCAGTCCGGAGAATAGGGCTATGGTGCCGATATCGAAGTGCGTCCCTGAGAAGAAATAGATGAATATGAACGCGGCGGCCACAATGAATATTATAGCGAAGTCGCCCACATTGAATTTCTTGCTCTCCTCCATTGTGACCGTCGGATTGATCCCGAGCGAATCTATGACCCATGATACAGGAACCTGGAGGTGCTTGAGGACGGATGTCTTGCCCATCGTATACAGGCTCTGCAGGCCCCGGGTTATCACGTTGCTCCTTATGGATGAGGTTTCGCCGCTCGTCTGGCTGTAGCTGAACCGATTCGCCCTCGCGAGCAGGGGACCCCAGACGAAGATGTTCATGAACAGGACCATCGCGGCGAGGACCCCCATACCTATCAGCGAATGGAGTATGTTGCCGCTGTAGGCCGATTCCGCGATGAAAGAGCCGACCCCCGGCAGGATGTATGGGTTGCCTTTCCCGAACGTGACGAACTCGCCCGCTACGAGGAAGTACCATCCTCCGCCCCAGGCCGCGATGCTGCCCGAGACGACCGGAGCGTATATCGCGGGGAGCAGCACATCGAACAGATAGGACGAGCCCGTCATGCGCACCAGGCGGGAGGCGTCGCGGAGGTCTCCGGGAATCGAACGGGCGCCTTCGATGACATTGAACACGACCGCCCAGGTCATGCTCGTGAAGATGAGGAGCATGGATGCCACCTCGCTCCCGATCACCGGAACGACCTGGATGATGAAGAGCACGGCCAGGGGGAGATAGCCCAGAATAGGCACTGACTGGAGGATGTCCAGCACCGGGAATATGAGGCCGAACGCCCTCCGGTTATGGACTATGAACAGCCCGATAGAGACTGAGAATATGAGCGAGAGGATATACGCGCCGAGCATCCTGATGAACGTGCGGAGCATCAGGTATGGCATGAAGAGAGCCTGGGCTCCCAGGACATACGCGGTGGCGATGGCGAGCAGAGCTACGAAGATAAGGAACTCGCTGGTCTTCATCGGAGTTAGTGGGAAGTGAGGGCGTATAAAGCTTGTTGTTTCGGCCTATCATTCCAATCCGCGGGATGCTGGTTTTATAATCATTTTGCCGCGTATTCTATAACTTACATACGGTGTCGCCATGGCAGCACAAAAGGAGATTCAACGGATGCGGGGCCCAGATCTCGGCGTTTTCGTTAAAGGCCGCGAAGGCGTCCCTATGGAAGAGGCGATCCGAAGGGCCGATGCGAATGACCACGTAATTCTATCCAACAAAAGATTGGATGCGGAGCTGGTAAACAAGTATTGGAACGGGGGGATGGTCCACCTGGTATTGACCTGCTGGGGCGGGACGATGGTCGGTTACGACGAACCCGGCAAACCGCTTGGAAAGACGATCGAATATGTGGATAAAAAATCCGGCATAAGATACATCTTCCCGGTCCCGAAAGAGTATATCGGGGAGAAGGACATCGCCCTTGCCGTCGAACATCCCGACTTCACGCTTGAGAAGGACAAAAACGACCGGGTCGTGCATGCCAAAGAGGTCGGTATGGTGCCGGAGTTCCCTGACATGGAAAAGACAGGCTCTTATCATTGGTATCTTGTCGATCCTAGATACGGCATCCCGAGCGGGAAGGAAGTCAGATACGATGAGCACGGCGTCAGGTTCCTTTTCAGGATCAGGCAGAGGGTGGGCCTCATCGCCCGCGCGGACCATTACTTCCACGGACCCTTCAATGTCCCGGAGCTGAAGATGGTCGGCATCAGCAATTCGCCTTCGGACAAGCTGGGGCTTGCGGTGGAGGCTCCTGAACCCCCTAAAAGAACGCGTTCCGGGGGTATATCGGAACTTGATGAAGCGCGACTATACTACGATTAGTCATATCTCGTCTTTGGCTATCTCGAAGCATGATATGGTGTAGGTCTTGAACACGCCGGGCACGGCGCGGATCCGGTCCAATATCGTGGTGCCGATATCCTCTATGCTCTTCCCCCGTATCTTGATGAGCAGGTCCCATTCCCCCGACACTATGTAGACGCCGAGCACCCCCGGGATCTTCCCTATGCTCCGGGCCACCTCGTGCTGGTCCGCCTCGTCGATATGCCCGTATTCGGCGAACACGAACGCGAGGGTCGGAAGGCCGATCATCTTGTAATCCTGCTCTATGGTGAAGCGCCGGATCACGCCGGATTTCCTTAGCCCGACGATGCGTTCATGCACTGTCGCACGGGGGATCCCGAGCTCGTTCGAGAGCTCGGCTATGGTCTGCCTTGCGTCTTTATGGAGCGCGTCTAGTATCGTGAGGTCTTTTTCATCCAGCTTTATGTCTTTCATATCGGATAATATCCGGAAATGGGTTTATAAAATGGGTTGGATTCGGAAATTTTCCGGAAATTCTGGGTTGAAATTTATATATATTATCATACTAATCATAAAAACATGGAATCGCTCACATCGAAAACCGTCCCCCAGTCCATACTGAAGGAGGGCGTGCGACGCAACCTGAAAGGCATCGCTGCGTTCGTGGAGAACGCCGCTTTCGCCGAAAAGAGCTTCTCTCCCGGATGCCTCAGGGGCAAGGCCTTCACCGTGAGCGGCCCGATAGACGAACCCAGGATCTCGGATGCGTACGGGGATGTAAAGGGCCTCATACATGTCGGTGGGGAGATGTGCAATTCCTGGACCACCAACTACGAGCTCCACACCTTCATGGCAGGCGCCATGCTCGCGGCGGCCGCGACCGCGCTGAGGGCCAATTTCAAATCATATAGATCCGCCGATTACACCGTGAGGAGAGAGTTGATAAAACATGACCTCCGCTCCCTCGATGAATCGGAGCTCTTCGCAGCTTTCCAAAGGCCCGCCTACGGGATACTCTCCCAGTTCGTGGATGATATCGAGGCGGACCGCTATGCGAAGGCGCATCTCTGGGGCATGGAACAGGAAAGCTCGCGGAGGTTCGTGCAGAATATCCGCGCCGGGGACCTGAGCAGGAGGAACCATTTCACTCCGACCGAGCTGTTCACCGAGCATGACATAGCGCTGGCGCAGATGGTGCTCTCGAAGGCAGACGACCTCTTCAAGGCGAAAGCGCTCCAGATGCATTTCTCCATACGATCGTTCCTGTCGGAGATCGGGGTCGACATATCCGGCATACCGCTGTTCTTCAGCTCCACTCCGAACCTGCACCTGCAGGCCCTGGACGAGTCGCACGAGTTTTTTTCCATGCTGAGCGCCACGCTCAGGAACGCTGAGCTCAGGGGTGGCAAACCTCACGAGAACCGGCGGCTGTACGCCAGCCTGGTCCACGAGGACAAGCCGTGGATAATCAAGACGCCCTGCCCGAACTGCGGGATACAGTCCAAGTACATAATCAAGACGAGGCTCACGGACGATATGAAATCATTCAGGAGCGTGTGCCAGACCCGCGAGGTCACGCTGAGAAACGAGATCGGATGGGAGACCGGGAAGCTCAAGGGCTGCGGACATGAATGGCACGAGGATATGCCGCATGACCCTAAAGAGATGGCCGCGTTCCTGAAATCGCGCGCGGTCGGCATGCATTTCCCGATCAACATGTCGATCATGCTCATGAGGAGCGGCCTGCCCATAGTGGGATCGCTGTTCGAGGACCCGGGATGGATCTACAACGGCAACGGCCTGGAGAAGGTGCCGGATTATCCTACCGGGGACAACCCGGATATGATAATGAGCGTGATGGCGACGCAGCTCGCGGTCGCGTGCGGCAGGATGGGTAACCTGCCTGCGGAGAGCATAGTGAGCGCGCTCCCCCTCATGATGTCCCAGCACAGGCAGATCATGGACCCACTCATCAAGCAGAGGAAGATGGGCCAGGAGACGGATGCGGGTACTACCAACTCGAGCATAACCGCGCTCTATCGCCACGGCATGACCCCCCTGCAGATATTCGAGAGCACACTCTCCATGCAGCACTATCCGTTCACCACGATCATGGATTTCCGCAGGAAGCTGGACGTCCCGGAAATGATACGCGAGGCCCAGGCACGCGGTATTTATGTGGCCAGATGGTAATCCCGTCATGGATCTGCTCGCAGAGCTCGTTTCGATACCGTCCATGAGCGGAGAGGAGCGGAGGATAGCGGAGCGGATCGATGCTCTCATGACCGAACGCGGGTTCTCCACCCGTCGACTCGCGATAGCGCCCGGAAGGTTCAACATCCTCGCGGAGCGGAGCGGCTCCGGGAAACCAATCGGACTCTACGGGCACATGGACACCGTGGAACCGGCAGACGGCTGGGTCGACCCTTTCCGCCTGACCGAATCAGGGGACAGGTTGATAGGCCTCGGGGCCTGGGACATGAAAGGAGGTCTCGCGGCGATCATCGATGCGGTCGGAAAGCGGACGGAAAGGCCAATCAAGGCCGCGTTCGGGGTTGACGAGGAGAACGTCTCCGAAGGCGCGTACGCGATAGTGAAATCCGGCTTCTTCGATACCTGCGGATGCATAGTGAGCACCGATACCGGAGCGGATGACGGAAAGCATTCTGGCGAAAGGCAAATCACCCTCGGCCGGCTCGGCAGGGCGGTCTATGAATTCAGCGGAGAAATGCCCATCGAGAGAATTAATATGAAGAAACGGGGCATCTTCCCATCGGCCCCGCCATCCGTGCACGGCAATGAGATCGAATGGCACCTGACGCCCCCCGAGACTCCGGAGAGCGTCCTCGCTGAGCTTAACGGGATCGGGAGCGCACGACTGAAAGAGCGCAAGACCCCATATCTCCTCCCGCAGCTCACTGACAGGAACGACCCCAGCGTGAGGAGGCTGGAGGGCATCATAAACGCCGAGCTCGGAAGGCCGCGCATCGCATACGGCGACTCGGTCGCGGACGAGAACGTCCTCGCATTGAGCGGCATCCCCGTGATCACGTACGGGCCGCGCGGAGCCAACATGCATTCCGCCGGGGAGTGGGTATCGAAAAAGAGCTGCCTGAACATCGCGATGGTGCTCAGGGGATTCCTCAATGGAGCAGGGGGAGAGAGATCTGATTGTCGTTAGCTTCGCGTTCCACGTGGAACCTGGCCCCTCCGAGACGGTTCGTGAGGACCACGATGAATTTATTGGTCATAACGGTCACTAGATAGCCCCAGTCCAATGAACATTCCACGGCAGTCTCTTCCCCATTCCGGTTGTCCGCGTTCCTCAGGTTCAATTTCTCGGTCCTCTGGGTGTCCGGGCAGAAGATGTTCAGTTTGACTCTGCCGATGTCGGATGTGATGATACCTTCCGCCATAGGGATCACCAGGATCATGGAACTGGTATTCTTGACAGGCGCCGGGTTGCCAGTGACTATCTTTCGCGTCAGCACCATACTATTACCACTGATATAGACAATTTATAATTGCCTAGGCCTTGGGATGCTTCCTGTAAATCTGCATCGCAGGTTTTTCTCGGCCTAGGGCTTTCCGAATCTACGCTTGGGCCTGCGTATAATGATCGTCACCCCGCCGATTATGACTATGACGATGAGCACTGTGAACGTGCCTTCCACCACCTGCATGATCGTGAGCGTCGGCGGGGTCTGCTGCAGGGGGGATGCCCCTGGCATGGAGTGTATCTCCACCGTCTTCACCACGGTGCCGTTTCTCAGATACGCGACGGTATAGGTGCCGATCATATCAAGAGGCACTGAGAAGTCGCCCGATGCATCCGTCTTTCCTGTTAGCGTCTTCCCGCTCGGATCGGTTATCTTGAGGTCGCAGCCCGCGCAGGTCGTGTTGTCTTCCAGCGCCTGCACGCTCGCGTTGTTTCCTACGAAACCGGAGTCCGGACCCTTGAGATCGAAGCTCTTGCATGCGTTGTCCATGCAGATCTGGCCAAGGCCGCAGGATGGGCAACCCGGACCTGAGCCGCATTGGTACGGGGTCAGGACATGGTTGGCCACCGCGCCGCAACCCGTGATAGCCTCGCAGCTGCCTTGTTGCGCTCCTGCTGCTCTGCTGCATGATTGGTCTCCGGCGCAGTCAGAATCAGAGGCGCACTCGTGCGTGTTCTGGGGAGTCGGTGATTGGCAAACATGGTCCTTGCATGACTCTCCTGATGCACAGTCGCTGTCCAAGCAGCACGCGTAGGGGACGCATGCGTGACCCTGCACATAGCCGCAGCTGCATATGATGGGAACGCAGCTCTGGTTTACGCATCGCTGGTCCTGATTACACATGGAATCTTCGGTGCACTGTGGCGTAATCGCTGGGCAGAGGTCGAGCTCGAACGGGTCGGTAGAAGCTGAGAGGTAGTCCGAGCTGCCCGGGGTATAGAGCTCATAGCTGTCGTTGTTTGTAACGGTGAAAATCGCGTCACCGGAAGAGTCCGTCTGGGCCTGCTGCGATCCTGAGGCGGATACGGGTATGAGGCTGATCGTCAGTCCGGGAACTCCCGAGGAGACAGTGAGCTGCCCGCTGGAGCAGTTGAAAGATTCCGATAGCCTCACTGGAGACTTGGTGGTCTGGTGGCCAGTATCTGGGTTCACCGTTATTGCCGGACCCACGAAGGGGTGCCAGTCCGCTCCGTTGCCGGTCCATTCGCCGCCGTATAGGGAAGCGTTGAAAGGCAGGTCGCTTCCGGTGTCAGCCCAGCTATCGTCATTGGTGTCTGATATGTTGTAGACTTGCCAGGATGGTGTGCCGTCGGAGTCATAGTATATGTTGCCTGAGGTCGAGTCGTTGTAGGCATTGCCACCCGCTTCGTCATCGACCCAGTAATCGCTCGTGATGTTGTTGTGCAGGAACATGTTCCCTACGGATCCGTCAGCCAGATAGATGGACGTGCCAGAGGTGTTCATGATATTGCCGAAGACCAGCGTACTGGTGGAACCCGAAACCAGTTGGATGCCTTGATCGTCGCTAATTATGACGTTGTTGGAGATAGTGCTCTGGAATTCGCTCTCACTGTCGTCTTCGGTTTTCATGGCGCCATGAGAGGCGGCCTGCGCGTACTCTGCGTAGTTCTCACCTCCCAAGTATATCCCCGTCCCCGTGCCTTCATTGCTCGCGTTTATGATGTTGCCGCTTATCAGCGTGCCGACGGAAGAATCCGAAGAGATGCCGGTTCCGACTCCCGTGATGTAGTTGTCGAGCAATTGCGTGTCGGTTTCGGACTGCAGCATCAGGCCGATTGAGAAGGGATACCCCCCGATTATCGTATTATTGAATACCGTGTTGTTGAACGAGTAGGGCAAATCGACCGAAGTCGTGTTGGACGCCGGTTCGGCGTAATCCCTGGTGTTCCATTCCGCCATGTAATCCTGGTGGGCAGAATCATCCGGATAGCTCTCGTTGGCAGGATACGGGTATGCACTCATGCCGTGGAACGGCAAGGGGTCTACGGAGTCGCGGATGAACCCGTTTATGCTGGACTTGATGCTGTACATGTCATCGGCCAGCAGGAAGACGTACCTGTCCGTGCCATCGATCTTCGGAGCATCGTTGAACTGGAGATGCAGCTCGTCGCCGCTGCGCATGACCACGAATTGGTCGTCGCTGGAGCTCAGCAGCGGAAGCACATCGCCGTACTTGGTGAAGTTGCCGTACATCAGGTCGTTCGGTATGGCCGGGCCATGGTCATCGGTGACGTTGGTGTTCCGGTGGTCTACGGTCGGGTAGTCGTAGCTCGTGGAGCCTCCCCATTGCAATGTCGCATCGCTCGGATCCACGTAGGTGACCGTGTAATTCACCGGAGGCGAGTCGTCGAGCAACACCTGGTCGACCATGTTTATGGTGGTGGGCGCGGAAGGCGCGATGATCCTCATCAAGGTATCGTTCGCCTCAAGGATGCCTGATAGGTTGTATACGATCGTCCTGGAATCCCCGATGAAACCTCCGAACGCCTTGCGGGTGACCCAGGTCCCGTTCGCATTCTTGGTTTGCACCAGCAGGTAATGCTGCGGGGTGAGTTTCGGGTATGCCGAGTACTCGCCCCAGCCTGTGACTATCAGCTTCGCGTACTGCGGGTTCTCTATCGAACCGAAGTCCAGCGTTATCGGATTCTGCATTCTGTTGTATACCGGAACAGGCACGCCGTCCTTTGCAGATACCTGCGGCAGGACATCGTTGCCGTAATTGTCCGTGGCGCTTATCGGCGCCATCGGATCATGTATCGTCATGAAATCCTCGTCTGGAACCTGGTTGAACGCATAGGTCCAGCTCCACTGGTTCAGCACGCCATAACCCTGCGGGACATCCACGAGGACCAGCTTCGCCTGGTCGAAATAGTCAGACTCGGGGATTACTTCCCTGACTTTCATATCGTAGACTCCGTCCGTGGGGGTGAAATTGCCGAGCTCGTAGATCCCTGCCTGGTATTTCTGAGGGTTGAATACCGAAAGCCCCAGCATCTCGCCCGCCAAATCCGTGTAATAGCTGTAATCCGATCCGTTCTTGAGATAGAGGAACGGGCAGGAGCCGTAGGTCGTGTACTGCCCGCTCATGTAATTGTACCCGATCTGGTTGTCGTCCGCGTAGTAGAGGTAGATGCCTTCGTTGTTGTTTGATATATTGTTGTACATGACCCAGTTGCTATCCGAATCCTGGTCCAGATAGACCCCGAAGGCGCTGTTGTCATGGATATGATCTTCCGAGATATTGACTCCGGTGGCCGCGTACAAGTATATCCCGTAGCCGGAGGGACCCTCTCCAGTTTGGGCGAACCCCAGGTCGTCGTTGACTATCGCTCCGCCTGACATCTCGTCCAGGTAGATGTCGTCGTAGAAGTCCGAGATGCTGCAGTTCTCCACATTCGTGTTGACCTGTTCCGAGTAGACGCCGTATGTGCCCGAGTCCTCGCCGTTGATTATCTGGCTCCCGTTGCAGTCTATCGTGACGTTCGGCTCTATGACCGTGAGCGCGGTGACTCCGCTGAACGGATAGCTGTCGTTGCACAGGACTATCGAGCCGCTGACCATGAAGCCGGATCCCATGCTCCCGGTGACATTGCCTTGGTAGGTGGATGGGTCCGAAAGGTTGACGCATCCGGAATAAGCGGGTATTGGTAATGAGACATTATTATCATCTAACGTAACCGCACCATTTTGTGCCAACAACCTGCCGCCTACATTTGCGCCAGTGGTGGCAGCGATAGATGCGGCGGCCAGGATATTACCGCTGAAATTGGTGCCTGTCCCGAGTGTCGCGGAACTGCCGAGTTGCCAAAAGACATTGCTGGCATTGGCACCGTTTACGAGGACCACTTTGCTAGATGATGCCGTGGTTAGCGTGGAGCCGATTTGAAATATGAAAACTGAATCAGGATCGCCCTCGCCGTTGAGCGTCAGTGTTCCGGTCAATCCGGCCGATGAACTAAAACAATAAACTCCCGGCGTGAGAGGACTGAGACTGCCTAGATCTTCACCAGTCAGCACGGTATTGCATGTTCGGCCTGTGATATTGTTGTAAGCCGTTGCCAGATCAACCTTGGATTCGTTCGAAACAGAATCATTCGAATGATCTGTCCCGATCAATGTCCCAGGAGGAAATCCGATTATCGTAGACGTCGGATAGGATCCGATATCTCCTATGACAATAGAGTTACCGGTGTTTGTAATCCCCGAATAGGCTAGAATCGCAAAATTGCTCGCTGCTCCTAGATCCACGGGTGTAGCGTATATATATGGAACGAGCGGAGCGTAATCTATCACCCCCGCTGAGACCATACCGAGTGAATGAGCGTTGTTATACGGGTAGCCGTTGCCGTTGTTCCCGACGAACAATCCGGATCCATAGCCGGATGGGATGGAGGGGTTGCTTGTGATGCTAACTGAATAGTTTATCACGTTGCCCCAGATGTTGCCCTCTTCGATGCCATATGACGAACCGTTCCAGATATTGCTGCCATTCACGTCATTCACGTACTGGGTCGCCGGGCCCGTGAAGTTGTCCCAGTAGAATACGTTGCCTCCAGAGGCGGAGTCTATGGAGACCAGAGGCCCCCCCGCGCTCGATGATTCGAAGGTCGTGTTTACGATCGTATTGTTGCTGGAGATATAGAACACGAGATTATCTCCGGGTGCGATCACGGTGGAGTTGGCTATCGTGTTGTTGGAGCTTTGGTAGAGTAATATCGTGTCCGCTGCCACGGTCGCGCTCGCGGTTATGTTCTTTATCGTCCCGTTGGTATTGCTTGTGAAAAATATCGCCCTCGCGAAATGAGAGAGATTGCAGTTTTCGATGACCGTATTGTTCTGGTCCGAGTAGACGGCATAAGTAGTACCGGAACCGACTATCGAAGAGCCTTTGCAATCTATCGTGACGTTGGGTTCTGTGACCTGGAGCGCCATAACATTGCCGAATGTATAGGTCCCGTAGCATAAGATGATCGAGCCGTTGATGCTGAAACCGGTCGTGACGTTATCGCCTGAGACGATACCTTGGTAGGTGGACGAGTCGGAAAGATTCACGCATGAGTAGGCGAACCCGAGATTGGCTAAAACCAGCATCAGAACAGCAAGATAGTAGATTCTCATGAATGGATTACTTATGCATTTATTTATAAGCGTTTTTCTAAGAAAAAAATCGCCTTTTGACGCGGCCTGATTAAGGCTCGCGCTGCATGATCGATAAAAAAAGGAAATCACCTGGGTTTGGGCGGCTTCCTGCTGATCAGATAGTAGCCCACTCCTGCGACGACCACGATTATGACAATCCAGAGCAGCCA
Organism: uncultured Microcaldota archaeon; assembly: GCA_963800555.1. Lineage (GTDB taxonomy): Archaea > Micrarchaeota > Micrarchaeia > Anstonellales > Bilamarchaeaceae > Bilamarchaeum. The sequence goes on from CAWDBH010000005.1 coordinate 70,350, forward strand.
GGTCCAGCTGAAGGGCTGCGAGCTCGACAGTGACAGTCTGGCTGGGATTCGATGCCGGGGCCGCTGCGGCGTTCGCGGATTGCTTGGCCTGGTCCGCCATCTGGACCGCGAGCGCGAAGTTGCCTGAGGATAGGGCAGCCTGCGCCTGCGCCAGTTCGGATTGAGCGGCTGAGACATCCTTACCCGAGGAGCTGGCTGAATCTATCGCTGCGGTCGCAGCGGCTATCGCGGCGGATGCGTCAGCCTGGGTCGGACCTGTGGTGACATTAGCCGGGGGGGTCTGGTTCTGGGTGATCTGCTGAGCCACGCACGAGTGGTCCTGGCAGGATTGCCCGGATGCGCAGTCGCTGTCGTAGCAGCAGGCATATGGGACGCATGCGTGGTTCTCTATCTGGCCGCAGCTGCATTCTATCGGAGCGCAGCTCTGGTCCACGCACTGCTGGCCCTGGTCGCACATTGAATCTTCGGTGCACTGGGGTGTTTGGGTTATCGGGGTCTGGTTCTGTGGCTGGACCACAGGAACAGGGCAGAGGTCCAGCTCTGCATTGGCCGTCGCTGAGAGGTAGTCCGAAGTGCCTTGGGAATAGAGCTCATAACTGCCGCTTGAAGCCACTGTGAACACGGCTTCGCCTGAGGAATCGGTCTGCGCCTGCTGGGAGCCGGCATTGGCTAATGGGATCAATGATACCATCAGGCCAGGTACTCCAGAGGAAACCGTCAATTGCCCGCTTGAGCAGTTGAATGATTCCGAGAGTTGCACTGATGATTTGGAGGTCGAGTGGCCGGTCTCCGGATTTGGTGGGGAGTATGCTTCGATCGTCACATCCCAAGGTGCCGAAGTGCTGTTCACGTTATTATCCGAGAGGAGGACCGCATCCGCTTCCAAGCCATATGTGCCTGGATTGCCGGCAGCATTGAGCTGGAAGACCACCATCTGCGATTCGCCATCCCCCACTGTGATCTGCTGCGGGTTGCTGTCTGCATAGAATGGAGTCCCTGAACCTACCGGGACCAAGCCGACACGGGCAACCCATCCGACCGCGTTCTTGAGGAGGGCGGTCATGTTGGTGTCCCAGCCGGAACTGCTGTTCCAGCATCCAGAGATGTATCCTGGCGCCATCCCGAATTGCACCACTTTCCCGGTGCCCGTGTCGTTGACCACCACGATCGGCGTACCATCGGTGGTGTCCTGCACTATGGCGGTCGCGCTACCGGTCGGGCTGAGGGTGCTGTATCCGCATGTCGGAGCTATCCATGAATCCGGGAGGCCGCTGGTGACCGGGCTCGACCCGAGCAACGAGTAGTTCACGGCCTTAGTATATCCTTCTATCCGATTCGCAATAGTGAAATTGTAGTCGTTGAAAGCGCTCCACTCGAATATGATGAGCCCGCCGCCGTTCGCGACGTAACCGTTGAGGGCATCCTGTCCCGCCTCGGGCATAACGCTGAGGTAGGAACTTTCATCCAGCACTATCACGGCCGCATACGGACTGAGATCAAGGCTCCCGTCATAATCCGGCGTCTGCATCCCGCATGTGACCGAATACCCTGCGGATTCGAGGATGGGTTGTATGTCGTCCGCGCATTCAGTGTCTCCGCCTTGCAGCACGTATATGTTTCTGTTGCCGCCGGAACCCTTCAGGCTGACGTTCATCGGTCCGCATTCCGGCCCTGCGCACGAGACGTTCAAATCCACGGAGAACGATTCATTCTGGATGACGCTTCCGACCGGGTTTTGGACTGATAGAGTGATCCCCGTGTTTCCGCCGCTGGTTGTGGCAGGATGCCAGTCGGCCCCGTTACCGGACCAGTATCCATCGATGCCTACTTGCGTCGATGAGTTGAAAGGCAGGTCGCTTCCGGAGTCGGCCCAACTTGAGTTGGTACTGCTCGTGATGTTGTAGACATCCCATGCTCCTGTGCCGTTCGCGAGGTAGTAGATGTTCCCGGTGGTCGAGTCGTTGTAAGCATTGCCAGTCCCATCGTCCGTGACCCAATAGGAGCCTTGGATTGTATTGCCGAGGAAGGTATCGTAGTCGGAGTCAATAAGATATATGGCATCTTCAGTGTTATTCTCGAAAGTGTTGCCCTGGACCCAGTCAAAGCTATTGGCATATAGCTGGATTCCGTACAGCGCGTTCCGGTCTATGTGGTTCCCGCTTATGTTCAGGTTCTGGCAGCTATAGGCGTTTATGCCGCTGCCAGTCCCGTCGGTTATATTGTTGTTTATTATTGTCAGGTTGCTCGCGTCTAGGCAGTCTATCTGCTGCACGCCTCCGCAGTTATGGACCAGGTTGTTCGATTGGATGGTGTTGTAATCGCCCAGCACATCGAATGCGCCGCCCGTGTCGTTATGCATGTAGATGCCGGTGGCAGTGTTGTTCGAAGAAACATTATCGTACCAGATGCCTCCGCCGAATTGTATCCAGTCCCAGTTAGCGGCGTAGTAGTCGTTCGCTTCGCCGATCTCGCCTCCGGAGATCAGGTTCTGCTGGGAATCCACGAATCCGATGCCGCTCGCGAAGGTGTATGTGATGGTGTTGTTGGTGAAATTCGAATCTGTCACCCTATTCGCGCTTATGCCCTCGCCGCAGGTCTTATCCGAACAATAAGGGCCGCTGCACCCGCATGAGTCCGGTCCGCCGCTCACGTTGTAGATGACGTTATCGCTGATCACGGAGCTGTTGATTATCATGATCTGCATGGCGTTTATCGTGCTGTCGTATATCTGGTTGCCCGAGATGATGTCGTATTGGTAAACGGCCCCGAACATGATGCCGACGTTGTTGTCGTACATCAGGTTGTCCGTGGCATGCACCCACCCCGGCGCGCCGTAGCCGAGTATGGCCGCGGATGATGAGTTAGATATCGTGTTGCCCTCTATCGTTATATTGTTCTGGCTAGCCATGCTTATGCCGTCTTCGAAGTTTGAGATCGAGCAATTCTCGATAGTCGCCCAGTCTGCCTGGACATTCACACCGTTGCCGGTCCCGGGGTTGCTGTCGTTTATCGAGCTGCCCGCGCAGTCTATTGTGACATTGGGTTCCGTGACGCTGAGCGCTGTGACCCCGGGGAAGACATAGCTGCCGGGACACATGGTAATCGAGCCGGTGACGCTCAAGCCGCTGCTCATGTTCCCTGAGACGTTGGCTCCGTAGGTGAACGAGTCGGAGAGGTTGACGCATGTGGATAATGTGTTCAATGTGTACGGGTGCCAATCAGCTCCGTTGCCGCTCCATTGGTCTCCCGAAAGGGAAGAGCTGAAAGGCAGGTCGCTGCCGGCATCCGCCCAGCCTGAGCCGGTGCTGCTCGTTATATTGTATACTTCCCATGCTCCGGTGCCGTTTCCGAGATAGTAGACGTTCCCGGTGGTCGAGTCGTTGTATACGTTGCCCGAACCGAGATCATCCACCCACGAATCGCCTTGTATTATATTACCCAGGAAGGTGTTCGTATGCGAGCCGGACTTCACGTAAAGCGCATACCGGCTATCGGAGGTTATGCTGTTGTTAGTGAAATGCGTTCCCGCTAGAGCCGCTGAGCCTCGCGCCATACCAGTAGTGCGACGTGATGTTGTTGCCTTCGATGATGTTGCCGTTAGCATTGCTGGCGAAGAATATCCCGCCGCATTCGGTATACGGGCAGGAGTCTACGCTATTAGCATCCACGGTGTTGTTTGCGATCAGGTCATAGGAAGCGCCTGAATTCAGCGTTATCCCGACGCCGCTGGTGGAGTTGACATTGTTGTTGGTGATGTTGTTGTCATTGCTGTTGTCATTGCCCGCGCCGACCCTTATGCCATGCCCGTTTATGGACAGCACGGTATTGTTGTCGACGATATTGTCGGTGCTCGAACCTATGAAGATCGCGCCGCATATCTCGTAGCTGCAGTCATCACCCAAATAGGTTGCCGTATCGTTCTCGATCACGTTCTGGTTGGCGTAATTGTGGACGAGTATGCCGACGCCTTCCTTCGAGGTGGCCTGAGAGCCGGTGACATCGCTGTCAGTCGTTCCGTACAGCTCTATAGCGGATTCGGATGAAGAGTTCGCGTTGGAATCGGACACAATGGCTCCGGTAACGGAATCCAGATAAATCGCATCCGAACTCGCGTTCACCGCGTCATTCTGGATGGCTGCGTAATCGCCGCCAGATTCGATGTCTATGCCGGTATCGAAGCCGCTTACGTTGCAGCTCTCGATGGTCGTGTTGGGCTGATTGGAATAGACGCTCGTGTTGGAATCGCTGGTGGATACCAACGAGCTGCCCGCGCAGTCGACCGCCACGTCCGGTTGGGTGACCGTGAGAGCGCTGACCCCTGAGAATCCATAGGTCGCGGGGCAAAGCACGATGGAGCCATTGACCGTGAAGCCTGAACCCATGCTGCCTTGCACCTTGTTCTGGTAGGTTGAATTGTCGGTGAGGTCGACGCAGCTGTTCGGGGTGTAAGGATGATAATCCGCTCCAGCGTAGGGCCAATAGCCGTCGATGCCCGGCTGGGTCGTGGAACTGAAAGGCACGTCGCTGCCGACATCCGCCCATCCGTCGTGGTTGGTGTCCGCGATATCGTAGACTTCCCAAGCCGGCGTGCCGTCCACGAGATAGTAGATGTTGCCGGATGTCGAATCGTTGTACGTATTGTCTCCGTAGTCATCGTAGACCCACGCCAATCCCTGCATGGTGTTGCCGAGGAAAGTGTTGGATTCCGATTCGGCTGCAATTATCGCAGGCCCTTCCGTGGCGTTGAAGGTATTGCCGGAGAAATCATTGTCGTAGCCCTCAATCATGTAGAGGCCTGCGGATTCCCCGATGCCGAATTGATCGATCGATGCCGCATCGACACCGGAGACGTTGTCCTGCGCGCTCCCGAAGAGGATGAGCGGGAATGTCGAGTTGAGATCGTCGTCGGATGCGGTGTTGTTGGAGTCGGAATAAAATAAGATGCCGGACACGATAGTGTTGATGTCATCAGCCCTTATGGTGCCATACGAGCTGAAAGACGCGATCCCGCATGGAATCGAGAACTCATCCTCTCCGAACCCTGCGGCGTTCGTGCTCGAGATGTTGTCCCAGCTCACCGTGGAGTCGTATGCGGTCTGGTTGAGCATGATGCCTGTGGAGAAATTCATGATATCGCAATCAGTTATCATGGTGCCGGGCTGATCTGAGAGGACGCCCAGGTTTCTCGACCCGTTCTCCCCGATGATCTCCGCGCCGTTGCAGTCGATGATGACCCCCGGATTCGTGACCGCGAGCGCGATGATATCGCCATCGAACGAATAGTTGTCCGTGCACAGGAGGATCGAGCTGTTGACCGAGAATCCGTCCGCCATGTCCCCCTGGACGTCGTTCTGGTATGTTGATGGGTCGGTCAGGTTGACGCAGGATGCGGTATTCGTTGTGTATGGATGCCAGTCCTGCCCGCTGCCGATCCATTCGCCACCGGAGAGCGATGCGCTGAAGGGTAGATTGCTGCCGATATCCGCCCAGCCGTCTCCGTTGGCGTCCGCGATATCGTATTCCTCCCAGGAAGGTGTGCCGTCGGGTTCGTAATATATGTTGCCGCTGGTCGCGTCGCTGTAATAGTTGCCGCTGACCTCGTCATCCACCCAGGAGCCGCTCGTGATGTTGTTGCGGAGGATCGTGTTCCCTGCAGACCCGTCAGTCAGATAGATGGACGTGCCAGAGGTGTTCATGATATTGCCGAAGACCAGCGTGTTCGTGGAGCTGCCATCCAGCTGGATGCCGACATTATCGCTCAGGATGCTGTTGTTCGAGATGACGCTGTCGGTCGGGTAGCCATCGTTCTCGCCATACAGGTCTATCCCCGTGCCGCTGTTGCCCGCAGTTATGTTATTGCCTATTATCTGCGTGCTGACCGAATAATCTGAGTATATGCCGGTCTCTACGCTGGAGATGTTGTTGTAGAGTATGCTCGTGGAATTCTCATCCTGCAGATTGATTCCGCTGGAGTAAGGATATCCTCCGATTATCGTGTTATCGAACACGGTGTTGTTGTACGAGTAGGGGAGGTCCACCTCGGTCGAGTTGGGCGCCGGTTCGGCGTAATCCCTGGTGTTCCATTCCGACCGATAAGACTGCCGCTCGGATTCATTGGCGTAGCTCCCGTTGTACGGGTATGAGCTCATGCCATGGAACGGCATGGGATCTATGGAATCCCTGACGAACCCGTTGATGCTGGATTTTATGGTGTACATGTCGTCCGCCAGCAGGAAGGCGTACCTGTCCGTGCCGTCCGCCCTCGCTATGTCGTTGAACTGGAGATGCAGCTCGTCGCCGCTCCTCATGACCACGAACTTGTCGTCCGCGCTCGCGAGCAGTGGCAGCACATCTCCGTACTTGGTGAAGTTGCCGTACATCAGGTCATCAGGTATGTTCGCGTTGTGATCGTCCGTGACATTGACGTGCCGATGATCTATGGTAGCGTAGACGTAATTAGTTGAGCCGCCCCATTGCAGGGTCGCGGTGCTCGGATCCACGTATGTGACATTGAAAGGGACTGGAGCCGAATCGTCCAGCAGCACCTGATCTATCAGGTGGATGGTCGAAGAAGATGAAGGCGCGATTATCCTCACCTTCGCATCATCCGGTTGGAGGATGCCTGAGACGTTGAAGACTATTGTCTTGGAGTCCCCGATGAAGCTTCCGAACGACTCGCGGGTGATCCACGTCCCGTTCGGAGCCTGCGTCTGCACGAGCAGGTAGTTCTGAGGCTTGAGCGCGGCGTTCACGTCGTATGCGGCCCAACCTGTGATGATGAGTTTGGCGTATTGCGGATTCGCGATAGGGCCGAAGTCCAGCGTTATCGGATTCTGCACTTTGTCGTATATCGGGACAGGCACCCCGTCTTTGGCCGATACCTGCGGCAGCACGTCGTTGCCGTAATTATCGGTAGCGCTTATCGGCGCTATCGGATCCTGTATCGTCATGAAGTTCTCCGTAGGTGCCTGGTTGAACGGATAGGTGTAGCTCCAGGTGTTCAGGACGCCGTATCCGGTCGGCACATCTACGAGCGCGAGCTTCGCCAAATCGAAATAGTCCGATTCCGGGATCACTTCCCTCACCTTGAGGTCATAGGTCCCGTTCGTTGGCTGGAAATCTCCCAGCTCGTACATCCCTGAGGTGTATTTCTGCGGCCTGAACCATGCTGTCCCCAGCGGCTCCCCGCCCAGGTCCGTGTAATAGCTGTAATCCGATCCGTTCTTGAGATAGAGGAACGGGCAGGAGCCGTAAGAGACGAATTGCCCGCTCATGTAATTGTACCCGATCTGGTTGTCGTCCGCGTAGTACAGGTACATCCCTTGCCCATTGTCGGTCATATTGTTGTAAGTGATAGAGTTGTAATCCGAACCCTGGTCCAGATAGATCCCGAAATCGTTGTTATCATGCACTTTGTTGAGCGAGATATTGATGCCCGTGGATCCGTTAATGTACACTCCCAGGGCGTAAGGCCAATCGGAGCTGCCGTATTGGGCGAGGCTCAGGTCATTGCCGAGTATCGCGCCGCCAGTCGCGTCATTGAAGTAGACGTCTTTATCGAAGGTGGATATGCTGCAGTTCTCCACCGTGGTGTTGGACTGGTCCGTGTAGACGCCGTACGTATCCGGTGTGCCGTCCCCGATTATCGAGCTCCCCGCGCAGTCGATCGTGACATTCGCCTCAATGACAGTCAGCGCGGTGACTCCGCTGAAGGGATAGCTGTCATTGCACAGCGTGATCGAGCCGGTGACGTTGAAGCCGGTTGACATGTTACCGGTGATGTTGGTCCCGTAGGTAGACGGATTGGTGAGATCGACGCATCCGCTGAGGGTCGGAGTGTCGCAGGAATCTCCGGTCCAGCCCGCGGAGCAGGAGCAGGTGTCGCTTCCGGAATCGCAGGAGCCGTGGCTTGAGCAGTAATTATTATCGGAACATGTCGCTGTGCTGCAGGCCGAATCACCTTCCCAACCAGGATTGCAATCGCAGGTGTCTGTTGAGGTATCGCAGGTGCCCTCTCCGGAGCAGTAATTATTATCAGAGCAGGTGGCGGTTCCGCAAGAGGGATCGCCGTCCCAACCCAAATCGCAGCTGCAGGTGTCGCTGCCAGAATCGCAGGAGCCGTGGCCTGAGCAAGAGTTCAGGTCCGAGCACGTCGCTGTGCTGCAAGAGGGATCGCCTTCCCAACCGGAATCGCAGCTGCAGGTGTCGCTGCCAGAATCGCAGGAGCCGTGGCCTGAGCAAGAGTTCAGGTCCGAGCACGTCGCTGTGCTGCAAGAGGGATCGCCGTCCCAACCCAAATCGCAGCTGCAGGTGTCGCTGCCAGAATCGCAGGAGCCGTGGCCTGAGCAAGAGTTCAGGTCCGAGCACGTCGCTGTGCTGCAAGAGGGATCGCCTTCCCAACCGGAATCGCACGAGCACGTGTTATCCGCGATGCATGAGCCGTGGCCTGAGCAGTCGTCCAGTAAGGAGCAGTCTGGAGGGGATGAGGGTGAGGATTCGCAATCCGGATAGGATCCGCTATAATTGCCGTACCGGGTGAGATTGTTCGAGAGGTTAACGCAAGAGATCGCGAACCCGAGATTGGCTAAAACCAGGATCAGAACGACAAAATAATTGATTCTCATACCTGTACTAACTTATATGTAATTTATAAACGTTTTTTTTTGGCACTAATAATATCATATGGTCCTAGTTGCCGGGGGACCTGATATCCTCCTCTTCGAGCGAGAAACGTGCCTCCCCTGAGCTATTCCTGAGTACCATCGTGATATCGTACCTCAGCACCACCTGGACATGCCTCCAGTCCAATCTCATCACGGCGTGCCTCTCCTCTCCGCTATCGTTGATCAGGTTCTTCATGCCCAAAGTGACCTTCGCTCCAGTGTCCGGACAGATGATATCCAGCTTCACCCTGCTGAGGCTTGATGGGGCGATCCCTTCGGTCAAAGGCAATTCGATGACAACTGGAGGGCCTTTCTGCGGCTGGGGCAGCCCCCCCTTCCTCAGTTTCTGCGACATGAGATTACCAGTGTAAGGATGAATCCCGACGGCCTGATTTGAACAAGCAACCTGCCGGTGTCTACGTGAAGTAGATTAGCTCGCAAAAACCGAGCATCGACCAAAGCTACAGCCGGCCGCTCTACCGTTGAGCTACGTCGGGATTGCATAGAAAGACAGTGGGAAGGCATTATAAATTTACTCCCACTGGCATTTGCCCGAAACGCAGCCGCAGCTCACGCCGTAAGTCTTCGCATCATAGCAATCGCTGTACATGCAATTCGTTATCACCGGCTGTTCTGAAGTGGACTGGCAGACCTGCCCGGAGCAGCCTCCGGTCGCGCAATCCGAATCCTGCGAGCACGTCCCGTTCGTTGAGATGCCGCAGAACGCGGTCGGGAAAACCAGCCTCCCATCGTAATATACAGCCACAGAACCGTTGTAACCAGTGACGTTCGCTTCCCATGGTATGGCGCCCATGCAGTTTATGCAAGCCGCGATTCCGGGTATTGCCCGGGTGGAGATGTTCAGTATATAATGATCATCCATGCGCACAAGCTCGGCCTCGGCGCTCCTGCAGACGCTCCCGCCTCCGACCGATCCTCTTAATCCTATCCCGTTTCCGGTATCAGTCCGCACCGGGGCGATTTCATCACCGCATGCGCCCTGGCTGGAATTGAAGGACATGCTCGCCATCTGTGGTGGTGTGATGTTCTCTAATACGGCGACGCACTTGTTGGACTGGCACGCGCCTGTCGATAGCCTGGTAGCGCACATGCACCTCGTACTATTGCATTGAGGGACTTGGTTGTATGCATTGACGTAGGTCCCGGAGCCGCAATCGCAGCAGCTGTTCATGCGGACGCAGTCGCTGTCTTTCTGGCAGTAGTCTTTGACCTCGTATCCAGGCGGGATATTGGTCGTGTTGGAAGTGGAATTATTGGCTGGTGGAGGGTTTGTGCAGCCATATATCAGCAACGAGAAGATCATCAGGGCAACGAAGAACGTCTTCATGAACTGGAATCAGAATTATTCTTATTAACCCTTCTAGGTTCCAGACGCCTCGGGTTGGTGTGGCTAAATATTATAAAGAGTGTGCATCATAATCATGAAAGCATGGAACGAAGACATGGGAAGGTCGAGGAATCCAGGGTTGCCAATCCGTACCGCATAGCCGTGGCCCTGTCGGAAGGCATCGACGTGACCCGGATCAACCTGATGAAGCTGAAGGTCGTCTGTTCCGATAAAAAAGCGGCGTTCCTATTGGAACTGAGGAATATGGATGAGAGCAGGCGGGAAGGGGAGTTCACCATCGCTTCGGTGATGAGCTGGGAGAGCCTGACGAGCCTGCTGACGGAGAAGCTCGAGGTGTTCTGCACGAACGGCTTCGGCACGACCGGATTCCTGCTCGAACGCATCGTGAGGGATAACCTGATTTCAGAAACTCCACTCGAGGAGCCGAAGCTGAGCTGATGTCATGGTCCAGAAGCAGATGAAAGCCTGTGATGCGGCCGATACGGCCCGCAGGATGATCGTCCCGTTGGCAGAGGGGATCAACACCCAGGTCGGCGCTGTGAGGCTGAGGGTATCCTGCACCGAGAACAATGCCGCTTTCGTATTGGATCTGAAGAACGTCGATAAGGGCCACCGGGAAGGGGCAGAGGTCGTCAGTATGCGGATGGACTGGAAGGACCTTGCGTATATGCTGACGGAGAAGCTTGATATCTCGTTCAAGAACCGGTACGGGATGGCGGAATTCTCGCTGGAGCGCATCAGGAAGGACAAGTGGGTGCTGGACTGGCATCCCGACGAGCAGACAATCAACTGATACGTGTGACTAATTATTATAAATAGTGTGCAACATAGTGATTATCATATGACCCGGAGTCTGAAGAAGGCCAAAACGATCGAACCGTTGATCAGGCTGATGGTGCGCCCTGAGAGGGACGTGTCCAGCCACGGCAGCGTGGAGATGACGGTGTTCTGTCCCGACAACGGCGCTGCGTTCACGATGTATCTCAGCAACAGGGACAGGACCGGCAGCGAAGAGCATGGGAAAGTCGAGACCAGGATAGAGTGGAGCACTTTGGAGCACAGGCTCACGGAGCATCGGTCCACTGACCCGCTCGTGGTGGAATTCAAGAACGGGCATGATACGAGCAGGTTCCAGCTCCGGCGCATCAGAAACGGCAGCATATTCGGCCATCCGAGAGACGAGCCCTTGCTCGGTTAAACGTTTCCGGCTGCCCATCAGAACGGCGGTCCGTTCTGGGGACACCGGAAATCAGACATTTCCGGCTGCCCGCTGCACCACTTCGTTCAGGGCGGGATGGATGTGTATCGTGCGGAGAATGTCGTTGATGCTGCATTTGCCGGCCTTCATCGAGACGAGCACCTCGTGTATCAGTATCGAAGCCTCGGGCCCCATGATGTGGCATCCCAATATCTTGCCATCATAATCGGCCAGGAACTTCACGAACCCGTCTTTTTCGGCCATCGCCTCGCCCATCCCCGTATCGGCGTACTTGTAGCGGCCGACCATGTATTCTATTTTCTTCCCCTTGAGCTCCTGCTCTGTCGCTCCGACCCCGGCCACCTGGGGGAAGGTGAAGACGGCGTGAGGCATCGCGGTGTAATCGACCGGGTGCCTGTGCCCCGGGGTTATCAGGGCGATCGTCACGTATTCGGCCTCCAGGTTCGCGGAATGCTTGAACTGGAATTTCCCCGCTATGTCCCCGAGGGCCCAGATGCCCGGGACGTTGGTCTCCATGAATTCGTTCGTCTCGATGAAACCTTCCTTGTTGGTCTTGATGCCCGCTTTCGCGACGTCCAGCACGTCCGTGTTCGGGACCCTCCCCGTAGCGATCAGGAGGTCCGTGCCTTCCACGGGAGTGCCGTCCACACCGTAGACCACGATGCGGGAGCCTTTCATCTCGACTTTTTTCGCAGTGAATTTCCGGTGCACATCATATTGCTTGGAGAAGAGCTCCGCGAAACGCTCTGAGACCTCTTCGTCCTCGTCAGGAAGCAATCGCACGTTGCGCTGGAGAATCGTCACCTTCGAGCCCATCGACCCAAAAAAATGCGCGAGCTCGCAGGCGATGTAACCGCCGCCTATGATGATGAGCTCCTTAGGCAGCTGCTCGAGCCTGAGCGCGCCATCGCTAGTCATATATTTGACTTTGTCCAGCCCTTCGATAGGCGGGACGGACGGGCGCGTGCCTGCGGCCACGAGTATCTTTTCCGCGGTTATGGTCTTGCCGCCCACATCGATCGCCTTCGGCCCGAGGAATTTGGCGCGCGCCTTGAAGAGCGTCGGGTTATCGGCTTTCCTTAGGCTCGCCTCGATGTTCTTCGAATCCTCGTCCACCGTGCGGGCGCGGGCCATCGCTTTCTTGAAATCGACCTTGACCGAGCCGACCGTGATGCCGAATACCTCAGCATGCTTTATGGTCTGCATGACGTCGGCGGAATGTATCAATACTTTAGTCGGTATGCAGCCCCGGTTGAGGCACGTCCCTCCGAGCGGGCCTTCCTCCACGATGGCGACTTTCATTCCATTGGCAGCTGTTGTCGCAGCGACATCCAACCCTGAACCCGAACCGATGACTATGAGATCGAATTTTGACATAAGAGCAGAATCTCAGAATAAGGATAAAAAGCGTGGCTTCAGGGTTGCCAAGAAAAAAAGGAGGGCTTATCTTGGAATTGCTATTCTTCCTGCAAGTTCTGTCAGGAAAGCTGCTTCATCGAGACCTGGTTTGACCAGCCTTGCATAATCGTCTTCGGAAGACACAAGCCCTATGCTATTTGCCAGTTCGAATGCTGTGGTCCGTAGTTGCGCTGCCTTTTGTAACAAGGCTTTTGGTGCTTTCGGATCTTGAATCCCAACCAACGCCAGCCCCGAAACAACGGACCAGATGCCGCAGGCAACGCGGTCGCGCTCATCGTCGCCAACATGGTGATAGATGCCGCGCCCAACAGGGCCGCTATATTCGCTGTCCTGATGACGCACAAGATAAAGGGCTTCGGGATCGTCACTAGTACTTGGCCTGCCGTTTGGAATAGCAAACGGATTCCCGTCGGGCACGTAGTAGCCGTCTTTACGAGGCAGGTCTATACCTATTGGGTCCTCTCCTTCGTTCCAGGCCCTTGCCGTTCTTGCACCTGCTTTGTATCCGACATAGGTCGCCGTTCTGCATGGTATGAAACCTTTGATGCTTTCCCAATCAGTACGAATGACTTCGTTAAGAACCGCGTGAGTTATCATCCTATTCGGATTATTTGTTCTTTCGTATTTCACTCTGGCATCGACTACTGCAACCATGAATACACCTCATTATCGGCAGGTATATCATGAATCAAAATACTTAAAAGTCTAAGTATTGACACATCTTCGCCGATGAATCGTTAGGAAATAGACGATCGAGTAGGTTATCGGATATGAAACGAAAAAAGCGTGGCTTTGATAATTATTTTCCGGTTTCAGCCTGCGGATTTTCCGGACTGCCGACAAGCGCGACTCCAATTGCCGAGGACCATTTGACCCCTGCATAGACGCCGCGCCCCCAGCCATTGTCGGTGTCCATGATACCTCGGACAACAGAGCCGTGGCATCCTGTCGCGCCCTTGTCGAAATCGGTCCTGGCCCAGCCGTACCTGGCAGCGACAATAAAAGTCGTGCTCGGTTTACTCCCATCCGGGAAACCGTATTCGTCAGGAAACGCCCAGCCACTCCGCATGAAGTTCATCGCCCTCACTTTGCCTGCGATGGCGTCCAGGCTGATCGGCGAGACTGTGACCTCGTTTTCGCCAGTCGCTTCTATCTTCAACAAATCTATGGAAGGATAGATGCCCATCCCGACCACATGTTGCAGGCTGATCTCTTTTCCATCGAACTTCACCGGGACATCCGGGATTACCATCTTGTAGCGGACCCTGCCTTCGACCCAGAATATTTCTTTGCCCAATTCGGCAGTCGGGTCTCTATGATAGACACTGTATTCGTCGGTCCTGACCTTGCGGTCGCCCATGACGGCCTTGTAAATCTTGCTTACAATCAATGCGTCATCGACATCTTTCACTTTCGCTATGCCTTCGACTTGAGGGTTAAATCTTCTGCAAAGGTCGAACAGCTGCACCTGGGTCGCTGGATTCTCCATAACGCGCATCGGCCTGCCGTCAGACAGCCGGTTTGGTTTTGCAGCATCCATGATTAGACCTCCATCTGCCCGATCAGTCTCGCAGCCGCATCGATCTGCGCTTTGCTGCCAACCAACGCCACCCCAGAATCCCCGGACCAGCTGACGCCGGCATAGACGTAGCGCCCGCAGTCGTCGAGGTAGAGGTAGAAGTTACGGGCCAGAGAGCCGTGCCATCCTGTTGTTTTTTCATCAAAATTGGTTCTGACCCAGCCATGCCTAGCAGTATCAGATGAAGTGGGTCTATTGCCATTCGGGAGACCATACTCATCAGGTTCAGCCCAGCCATTCCTCATGAAGTTCATTGCCCTCACTATTCCTGCAAGAGCAGAAAGGTCAAGCGCCGGTGAAACCGTAAACTCTTTTTCATCGGTTGATTCTATCTTCAATAAGCTTATGGAAGGATAGACGCCCATGCCAACTACTTTTTGCAGACTAATCTCTTTCCCACCGAACTGCACCGGAACATCTGGAATTATATTCTTGTAGCGGACCCCACCTTCAACCCAAAGCAATTCCTTGCCCAATGGTGCGGTCGGGTCTCTATGAACAATGCCATATTCATCGGCCCTGATCCAACAGGTGCCCATGGCAGATCGATAGATTCTGCTTACGTTCAATGCATCATCAACATCTTTTACTTTAGCTATGCCTTCGACCTCCGGGTTGAATCTTCCGCGGAGGTTGAACATTTGCATTTGGGTCGCTGAACCCTCCATCGACCTCATCGGCCTGCCATCAGACAACCGGTTATTCGCTTTTTGAGTAGTTGCAGTATTCATATTTACACCTTATCATTATGAGTGTATCATGCATCAACATACTTAAAAACTTAGCTATTGACACATATCTGGCGGTGAATCTTTCAAAAAAGCGCTCAAGCGAAGAGCGTCTTCAGCAGGAACATCGGGCTGATCAGCACCTTGTGGTTATGCGGATGGAGCATCGCGTCGCTGATCACAGCCTGCACGTCCTTGCTCCGCTTCGCCTTGCCCATCACGAGATTGAGCAGTATGGGGTGGCGGCTCAGCTTCTGTATGCTGTAGTTGGTGTCGATTTCATTTCCTATGTTGCTGAAAAGCTCCTCGGGATACCGCGATAAAGATTTCTCGGAGAAATCGTTCTCGTCGAGCGCCTTGATTATCGTCCGCGCGGCGTATTTCCCGCTTGTCAGCGCGTTGCCGATGCCTTCCCCGGTGAACGGATCGATCAGCGATGCCGCGTCGCCGACCAGCACGCAGCCCTCGTACGCCATCTTCACGCGCTTCGATGCGAAAGGGAGCATCCAGCTCTTCATCTCGGTGACGCGTTTCGCGCCCTTGAAGCGCTCCTTGAACGCAGGGTTCTTGTCTATGGTGTCGAGCATGACCTTCTGGAGATTGACATTGTTCTTCTTCACGTCGCTGACAATCATGCCGATTCCCACATTAGCCCGGTTGTTGGGCATAGGGAATATCCAGAAATATCCGGGCAGCGCCTCTTTCACGAAGTGCAATTCGATGGTGTCGCCCATGCCCGCGACCCCTTCGTAGTAGCACCTGAGCCCCGCACACCGGTGGAGGTCGTCCTCCTGCCGCGCGTTCAGCTCGGTGGCTATCACGCCTGCTGCGCCGTCAGCCTCCGACCACGACATTGGCCCGGAATTCCATCTCCTTGCCCTCGAAATCGCCCCGGACTCCGACGATGCGGCTCCCTTCCATCACCAACCCCTTGACGAAGAACCCTTCGATAGTCTTGGCGGCGGCTTTCTTCGCGTTCTGGAACAGCACGTTGTCGAAGACCTCGCGCCTGCACACGAATCCAGGTGGCTTGTCTCCAGGTTTCCCGGCCATGATCGGCGCGATCGTCCCGTCCGGGGATGAGAATGTCACTCCATACATATCATAGTGCTCCACGCCCTCGAAGCTGATGCCGAGCTCGTCGAGCACTCCGACCGAGCGTCCGCTGATGCCGTCTCCGCAGATTTTCTCGCGCGGGAATCTCGCCCTATCGAGCAGCAGGACCTTCTTCCCTGCTTTCGCTAGGAACAGCGTGCAAGAGCATCCGGCAGGCCCTGCGCCTGCGACGATGACATCGAATGTTTCCATGGGACCACCGAAAAGGGAATAAATGATATTGATGTATGGAATATATGCTTTTTATTGTTTGCGGACTCCCGGGCAGCGGGAAGACGACGCTCTCCATGCTGGTGTCCAAACGCTACAATGCGATGCATATCAGCAGCGATGCGGTGAGGAAAGAACTCATCGCCAAGCCGACTTATTCCGAGGAAGAGAAGGAGATGGTTTACGGAGAGGTCTCGAAACGGGCTCGGGCTGCGCTCAAGGAAGGGAAAAACGTAGTCATCGATTCCACCTGCTACAAGAAAGCGCATCGGGAGAATATGAGAGGACTGGCCAAAGATGCCGGAGCCAAAAGCTACACAATACTTTGCACTTTGCCCGAGGAGGAGGTAAAGCGCAGGCTGGACCGGAGGAGGATGGGCCTGAGCGATGCGGATTACGCGGTATATGTGAAGGTGAAGGGTATATTCGAGAGGATGGACGAGGAGCATGTCGAAGTGGACTGCTCGCTTCCAAGGAAAGAGATGCTCGCCATAGTCGAGAGATATATAGGTGGCTGAATGGATGCGGAGATAATCAGGAGGTTCGCGGCTGAGAACGGATACAAGATAGTCGAGACGCACATATCATGGCTGCTGATCGGCAAGGAGGCGTACAAGATCAAGAAGCCGGTAAAGTTCTCGTTCCTGGATTTCTCCACGCCGTCCCGCAGGAGGTTCTTCTGCGGCGAGGAGGTCAGGCTGAACCGAAGGCTCGCCAAGGACGCGTATATCGGAGTGGTCCGAATAATCGAAAACGGCGGGAAGATGAGGATACTGGATGACTCCGAGACCGTCCCCGAAGGCTCTGACATCGATTACGCCGTCAGGATGAAGGCGCTCGACGAGGGCAGGAGGATGGACAAGCTCCTCGCGGAGGGGAAGGTCGGCGAAAGCGAGATGAAGGCTTTGGCCGGGATGATTGCGGATTTCCATGAGAAAGCCGAGAAGGCGAAGGATGATTACGGTTCGCCGGACATAATATGGAGGCAGGTGTCGGACCTCGGGGAATTCAGGGAGACGATACAGAAGGCGTGCAGGATGGGCGCTTCGGTGGAATTCATCCTGGGCCGCTCCAAGGCTTTCATGGACAGGAATGCGGAGCAGTTCTCCAAGCGCATGGCGGATGGGATGATAAGGGACTGCCACGGGGATCTGCACTCCGGGAACATATTCCTGGACAACGGGATAACCATCATGGACTGCATCGAGTTCAACCGGGACTTCCGCTGCATAGACGTCGCGAGCGACATCGCTTTCATGGCCATGGACCTGGACGCATTGGGCAGATCGAGCTTATCGGACGTGTTCGTGGAGGAATACGTGGCCAGGACCAAAGACAGCGGGGTTTTGGGTGTCCTGAGATTCTACAAATGCTACCGCGCGAACGTCCGGGCCAAAGTCGCGGCGATCGGATGGATGCAGGGCCCGAACCCGGAGCACGTCGAGAATATGAAGAAATACCTGGCGCTCGCGGAGAAGTACGCTACGGAATTAGGATAATACCTTTTTATACACTTCTATACACTAATAATACGATGACTTCCCCAGAATTATTCCTAGCCGCCACGCGTCCAAAAGCCACACTGCCGCTTCGGACCCTGCCGGAAAAATTCAGGAAGGGGCTCCAGGCCCAGCTCGAAGGGATAATGATTCCCGGGGATAAGGAGAAATACCTGGATGCTGTGGCAAGCATAGCCGAGAACGTCTTCCCTGTCGAGATACCCGGATTGCCGGAAAAGTACGATGGGGACATCATCGGAGTGAAAGGGGCGATCGAGTTCTCGGAGAGGCGCCTCAAGATGGTCGCACGTTTGCTGAGGCTCGCAACTCAAAGCTCGGACAGCGAGGCATATGTCCGGTTCCTCGCGAGGCCCGGCTTCCGCCTTATCTTGTTCGAGAAGATGGCCGCGGGATTGAAGGAAAGCAGGGATGTTGCGTTCACGGAGGTCTGCGAGGAAACCGCCGGAAAAGCCGAGCGCATATGCGCGCTGGCCAAGGAGGATTCGGACGAGTCGTTCCGGAGCCTCGCGGCCCTGCTGAATGAGTATCTTTCAAGTGACGCGGAGGACGCTCTCGAGAGGTCCGCAGCGACATGGACGGCTTACGAGTGCGCGGCGTGCATCACCGGGAACGTCGAACGCGCCGCGGCGCTCATGCGCAAGGATCATCCGAGATTATATTCCATGCAGAAGAGGCTTTTCGAGGATCAGGAATTCGTATCACCTATCCTGCAGCAGGAACTCGAGCCGGGGTACCTGGGATCCATAGTGAAGCCGCTCCTTCTCGAGCACGGCATCTACACCATATTGGATAAGCTCGGGTTCCACAGGTTCTCGAAGAGGTCCGACATCTGCATGATGAAAGGGTACGTCCTGAGCCACCCCGAGGAGATATTCAAGAAGGACACGATGGCCATCGCATTCGGCTTGGACATGCTATTTAGGAAAGAGGATGGGCAATACGTCCAGCACGAGCTGCAGCATGCGTTCGACAACATGATAGCGATCGGCGGGGACAAGATGGAGAGGGAATACCGGGCGACGCTGGCCGAGCTGGCATTCTGCAGGGACAAGCGGCCCACACTCGACATGCTGATGGAAATACCGGATCAGATATTGCTAGTGGCGATTCTAGGTGCCAAGCCCAACAGCAAATCGCATTTCGACGCCAAGGCGAGGGCGTGGAGAGAGCTCGCGCACATGGACCCCGATATGGCAGGAATGATGGATGTGGTGGCGTCCCCGGATCCGCCCCTCAGGAGCCTGGATCCTGACAAGGCAGGGGTGCACGCTATGGGCCTCCTCAATAAAGCGTACAAGAAGGGGTGCGGCCTCACCTACGACGAGATACTCGAGCCGTTCGGGAGATAGTATACTTTTCTGAACTATATGGTTCACTTTTCTATACTATATGGTTTATATCTCTGAACCGAACATTCGAGCCATGGACGAATCGATCAAGGAACTCGGGAAGGCGTTCGGCGTCACCGTGGTCGTCTTCATCGTCCAGATAATCGGTTTCTACTATTCCAACAGCCTCGCGTTATTGGGGGACACGGCGCACGTTTTTTCTGATCTGCTCGCGCTCGGCGCATCGCTGGCCGCCATGTGGCTCGCCTACCAGGCAGCGACCCCGAGGAGGACGTTCGGGTTCCATCGTGTGGAGGTCTTCGCCGCGCTATTCAACGGTTTGCTCCTGGTCGTGATGGCGTTCTTCATAGCTTACGAGGCGTTGCAGAGGCTCGGCGGAGTGTATCCGGTCAGCAGCCTTCCGATGATCATAACCTCGCTTGTAGGTCTCGCCGGTAATGTATATGTGGCGTATAACCTCCAGCATGAGGAGAACCTGAATGTCCGGAGCGCGTTCATACATGCGGCCGGAGACGCGCTATCATCCCTAGGCGTGCTTTTCGGTGCGATAATCATCATGTTCACAGGGCTTTTCGTTGTTGATGTCGCGGTCAGCCTGCTGATCTCGGTATTGATACTCTTCAGCGCGTACACCATCCTGCGGGGCTCGTTCTCTATCCTATTGGAATCCGCGCCGTACGAGGCCGGAGAGGACAAGATAACCGCAGCGGTGATGAAGGTCGAGGGCGTGAAGGGCGTGCACGACGTCCACGTCTGGCGCACGTGCTCTGATATGATATTCGCGATGATGCATGTGGAGACCGAGAATGTAAAACTGATAGAGACGCGGCTTATTTCAGCTGAAATCGAGGATGCGCTGAACCATTCCTTCGGAATCACGCACGCGACGATCCAGTTCGAGCCGGTCGGCTGCTCATGCGAGAACAAAGGAAGATGCGACATGCTCGCGCACAGGAAGAGGAAACACGCTCACTAGCCTGAAAGATCAGTATCGCTTTTGCACCGCCTTCGATAAGTCTGAGTAGCTCAAAGACGGCGAATGAAACTTGTTTTATAAGCATGCATGAGAAAACTCGACATGGAAATCACCAAAGGAGTCCATAATGTGGACGAGGTTAACGGCAACTGCTATCTGTTAGACCAAAGCGATGGATGGGTGCTCATCGACACAGGCATGCCCAACAATTCCAAGAAGATCCTCTCTTATGCGGAGAAAAACTTGCATCTAGCGCCAAAGGATATCAAGACCATAATCATAACTCATGCGCATATCGACCATATAGGGAGCGCTGCGCAGCTCAAATCAGAGACCGGGGCTAAAATCGCATCCCACGCTGACGATGCGGACTATATCTCGGGGAAGAAGAAGCTCGATATGCCTGCCAAAGGAATGAAGCTGCGGTTCATGCTGATGCGGTTCATCATGCCATTTTTCAAGGCACAACCCGTGCAGACAGATATCCTACTCAAAGACGGGGATACCATCGCAGGTCTCCAGGTGCTCCATACCCCCGGCCATACCCCAGGGAGCATCTGCCTCATTGATCCGAAAAGGAATGTACTTTTCGTAGGCGATCTCATCCGGTTCATGGACGGGAAGATAATCGGCCCTCCCATCACCATGGATGCCGGCCAGATAGACGATTCGATCAAGAAGTTGGCCAAGCTGGATTACGATATCATGCTCAGCGGCCACGGCCAGCCCCTGATGCCCAAAGCATCCGATAAGGTCCGCCAATTCGCAAGCGGCTGGAAATCTGATCGATGAATGCGGATGCTAGTTCACGGCAAAATCTTGTAGATACGATAATCGAAGAGAAGGCAGAAGTGACCTATGAGAAGACGATAATTCCCTTCGGAAACTCGGCAATACACTCAGTGCCTGAAATGCCGTATACCAGTGAATATCATGGCCATGTTGTGCTCGTCCGCTGCTTTTATCACGTCAGCGTCCTTTATCGAGCCCCCGGGCTGGATGACAGCGGTTATCCCTAGCTTCGCAGCGAAATCTATCCCGTCCCGGAACGGGAAGAAGGCGTCGCTCGCCATCGCGCAGCCTCGCAGCTCCTCGCCGTGGTCCTGCGCTATCATGGCCGCGAGCTTCGCCGCGTCTATCCTCTTCATCTGCCCCGCCCCGATGCCTACGGCGCGGCTCTCCCTCGCGTACACTATTGAGTTGGATTTCACGTATTTCACTATCTTCCAGGCATAGAGCATTGCCGCCTTCTCCTTGTCGGTCGGCTGGCGCTTGGTCACGACTTTCAGGTCCTCGAGCATCCTGACATTGGCGTCCTGGGTGAGCAGACCTCCGAGAATGCTGCGGTACTTCCTGTATGGTTTTCTCGGGACGTCCAGGCCGGGCGTGTCCATCACGCGCATGTTCTTCTTCTGCTTGAGCACGTTCAATGCCGCGTCTTCGAATCCCGGCGCTATCACGATGTCCACGAACTTGCTCGTTATCTCGCGGGCCAGCCTCTCATCCACGACCCGGTTCAAAGCCACGACGCCCCCGAAAGAGGCCTCGGGGTCCACGGATTTGGCCTTCTTGAAAGCCTCGACGATGTCGTCGTCCGAGGCCACCCCGCAGGGATTGTTGTGCTTGACTATCACCCCGGTCGGGGCGTCGAATTCGCGGATGAGCTTGAACGCCGCGTTGCAGTCCAGGATGTTGTTGTAGGACAATTCTTTCCCCTGCAATTGCTTGGCGTCGAGGATGGATGGGTTCTTGAAGAAATCGTCGCGGTAGACACTGGCTCGCTGGTGCGGGTTCTCTCCGTACCGCAATTCCTGCTTCTTCCTGAAGGTGAGGTTCAGGTATTCCGGGAACTCGTCCCCGTAGCCGAACTCCCGCCTGAAATACTGCTCTATCGAGACGTCATAATGGGAAACGTGGTTCCATGCCTGCACCGCCAGGCGCTCCAGGGTCTTGTGCGAGAGGGTGCGGGAGCTCCTCTGCAGCTCATCGAGCACCGAGTCGTAGTCCCTCGGGTCGCAGACGACCGCGACGTTGCGGTAGTTCTTCGCTGCGGCACGGATCAATGTCGGGCCGCCGATGTCTATGTTCTCGATTATCTCTTCGATTTGCGCGCCCTTCATCACCGTCTGCTCGAATGGGTAGAGGTTGACTATGACTAAATCAATCGGATCTATGCCCAATTCTTTTATCTCCATCATGTGCTTGTGGTTCATGCGGTCTGCCAGGATGCCGCCGTGGATTTTCGGGTGGAGGGTTTTCACGCGCCCGTCCAGGATTTCCGGGGAGCCTGTCACTGCTGAGACTTCCTTGACCTTCACGTGGTCCTGTGAGAGGATCTTGGCTGTCCCTCCGCTGGAGATTATCTCTATCCCAAGATCAGATAAGGCACGGCCTAATTCGACTATGCCTTCCTTGTTGTGAACGCTTATTAGTGCCCGCCTCACCTGCATAAAGCGCCTCTGACTGGTTTGCTCGATTATCGCTAAGAAACAGTTAACTGATATGGTGTCCTTGGGTTATAAAGGCTTATGGTTTGGGACGGATAGACGACGTAAAGAAATGAGATTTTCTTGGCTATTCAACCGCCGCCTTTATCTTATCCAGGATCTCGTCCGGCGCACCGAACGCGCCGAGTTTCTGGCCTTTGACCGCTCCGTGGAAATCCGAGCCGCCGCTCATCAGGAAGCCGCCGACCGAAGCGAGGGCTCTCACGTGCGCTATATGCTCCTCGTTCTGCGCTTCGTTGAGGTTGGCTTCGGGCATGTTGGTGATGTAATCGTAGAAGACTTCCAGCCCATCGCCATCCGCATGCTCGAAATCAGCGACCAATTGGTCCAGATCGTATTTGTAGATGAACGGGTGGGCCAGGAACGCCAATCCACCCGCCGAATGTATCAAGGAGATGGCTTCCTCCAAGGAGAAACCTATCGGCCGGTCCACATATGCGGGCTTGCCGTTGCCGAGCACCTTGTCGAACGCTGACTGGACGGTCGGGAAATCATTCGGATATTTCTCCACCAGCACCTGCGCTATATGCGGCCGCCCTATGCTGCCCTTGGCCTTCGCTTTCACTTCTTCGAATGGGATCTCGTACATCAGTTCTTTGAGTTTGGCGATTATCGCTTTCTTCTGGTTCTCACGCTCTGTCTTGATGGATTTCAGCTTCTTGTTCAGGTCCTTGTCCTTCGGATCGATATACAATCCGAGGATGTGGATGTCCATGTAGTTTTTGTCGAATATGGATAATTCGATGCCGGGAATCGCTTCTATGGGCTCTTTGCCGGTTATCTTGGCTGCGCTCATAATTGTGTCGTGATCGGTGATTGCTATCGCCTTGAGGCCTGCTGACTTCGCTTCCGCCACCAGCTCCTCGAATGATAGCGAGCCGTCGGATGCCGTGGTGTGCGTATGGAGGTCTATCATCGGAATCACATCCCGTGCAAGATAAATAAAGCTATCCAATCCGTTTATAATATTTAGTCAGTAGAATCGTTTTGCTTTTGCCTCAGTAGTGTAGAGCACTTTTCAGTGCGCACGATGGTTCAGCATACGAGACTGTCACTCTCGCGACCCGGGTTCGAATCCCGGCTGAGGCGCTTTTTCTAACGTCGATGAATTTTATTCTGAAAAATGAGGGCGCCATAGTGCAGGTTCGACTCCCCCAAACGCAGAAGAATAATAGTGATTTTCTAGTCTTGGACATCAATATATTGCATGGTATAGACAGAACCTAAGGCGGCCTGACCATTAAGTCTTTTTCTGGCCGAGCAGGAAGGAAAATCGAATAGGGGGATCCGCAAGCATTGAACGAGCTTAAGAAAGAAGGAACTCAAGAAGCGTGATATACTCTATTTTGCAGCCCCCTACGCTTTCGTTTCCTTTGTAATCCCAATTGATGATTTTCCCTTTCTTTAGCCGGTATTTTTTCATTGCGGAGACCAGTCCCTTCACTTCTCTCGGTTTTGTTTCTTTGTCAAGCTTCCAGCAAACCTGGATAGCATCGTAGATTTTTTCTCCCTTCTTCAAAAGGAAATCGCATTCGTAACCGTTAGCATCATAATAGATTTCAGTACCTTTCAGATGACTGCGCACCACATTCTCGGCTATCTTGCCAAAATCGGGGGATGTTTTGAATGAGTTGGCTGTATGCAAACCGATATCTGTAACATAAACTTTCGGGAGATTTCTCGATTGCTTTTTCAATGAATAGTCGAATTTGTCAACAAAATAGAAAGCTAGCGCGTTTTCTAGGTAATTGGCGTATTCAATCAAGGTTGTTCTTGATACTGGAATTCCAATAGATTTCATCCATCCTTCAATTTTATTGAAACTCACCTGCGTGGAGATATTTGAGACGAGGAATTTTATCAAATTCTCTAATGCAAGGAGATTATCGACTTTATAGCGTTCGACAATATCTTTATGCATCATAGTTAGTAGGTATTCTTGGAGTATTGAGACCTTCAGCCTTTCATCTTCAACTAATGCAACTTCTGGAAAACCGCCCCATTTCATGTATTCCTCTAATAGCTCAAGAGCCTTGAACCTGGAGTTTCCATAAAGTATCTTATCTTTTCTATCTGTTATGCCGTTCAATTTCAGGAATTCCCTGAAAGAGAATGGATGAAGCTCGAAAGAAACCGATCTCCCTCTTAGGGCGGTAGAAATTTCTGCAGCAAGCAGTTTTGAATTGGAACCGGTAATGAATACTCTTGCGCCTTGGTCAAGGGCTCGTCTTACGAATTTATCCCAACTATCAACGTTCTCGATTTCATCAAGGAAAACGAATAGTTCATCCATTTTTGCCTCGGGATGCAATTCCCTATAGGATTCAAGCACTAAAGTAAGGTCTTCGGCTGTGGGACGGACAACGCGCTCATCTTCGAAATTGAAATACAGTATATTCTTCCCTTTCAGCCTACCTGATATCTGATAAAGATAGAAGGTCTTTCCTGCTCTTCTGGGTCCGGTGATTATTACCGCTTTCCTGATTACAGAAGTAAAGAGTTCGTTTGGTAATTCAAGTTCTCGTTCTACTATCTTTGGCAATGCTTTTTCTTCAAACTCAAGCAGTATTTTCTTTACTAAGTCTTTTTCCATGTTGTTTTACTGGCAAGACAAAATATATAAATGTTGTCTTATGAAGAGGACAGCCCAACTAATTGCGTTACTCGGTATAATGTTCATCTATCAGTCTAATATGTGATTCGGGGTATGATGTGAAGAGTTTTCCAAAACATATAATAATTTTCCCTGCAATATCTTTTCTATAAGTGCTTGATGTTGTTTGTCCGACGAAGGAAAACAATAGCAGCTTTCTACACCGGCTGAGGCGCTTCTTCTAATCATATCTCCACTTTCATATATTCGTCTTTTTCCTTTCTTATCTTCCTTATAGCCTCCAATACGTCAGAGTCCCACGAGACCCAGGTGAGCGGCAGTCCGTTCTTCTCGGCCCTCTCGGCGTGGTCGAGCACGACCCGCCTGATTCCGTTGGTCTGTATCTCGTAGCCTCTCCTTCCGAGATCGTTCCATAAGTAGTTCTTCTCTGGATTCATGGGATAGGATATAAGGTCTACCGAGTCGCTCAGCTGCCCTTTACCGGATACAGGGACGATTACGAGAAGGAACTTCCTCTGGAGCTCTTTTATCGTCTGCATCAGCATGCGCTCATGCAAGGTCGAACCGATCCTAGCCCTGTCGCTATCAAGAATCCTGGCCGGATCGACCCATTTACGCCCCTTATCGGTCAAGGTGTACTTGTCGCCTGCTTCGACCGCCAGCCCCATCTTCACCACCGTATCGAATATCCCCGGACGGGCCTTGATGCCATAGACCGTCAACCTGTTTTTCACGAGTCCGGTATCGAAAATAATCTTAGCCAATTCCGCCCGCGGCTTCCCAGGATTATTGTATATTGTCAAAAGCCCGATATACAATAGCGGTGTCGGTCTATCATCAGGCGGCGGCCAGGGCAATGTCGGAACCTCGACAGAAACACCCATGTCTATCGGCAATGCAGGTTCCTGTATCTCGACAGGGAAGAACGCGGTTTCATTTAGTTTCCCTAGTTCGGAATCTTCGAGCGGTTTTATCTTGACGTAGTCTCCAAAGCTCTGGCCTTTGGCTGCCCGGACCTGGTCGAACACGAATGCCTCTCCGATCCCTGCGGTCCCGAGATAGGCGCTCTCCAGGTCCTTGAACCCGAAAATCTTCTTGGCGCTGTCCAGGAAATCAGCATCCTTGTAGCTATGCACGACGCGGATGGAGCTGGAATTGGTGAATGATTTGGGCAAATCCTCCAATTGCTGCGTGCTGACGATCATGCCGAATCCGTATTTCCTTCCCAAGCGAACGATGCGGCTGGGCAGAGGCTCGTAGACCTGGATATCGTCCCTCTGGTTCTGTAGGACTGCCCATGCGTCATCGAACACTACCAATAATCTCATCTTCTCTGGCTGGCCGTCGAAGTATTCGACTATCCGCTGGAAAATAGAATAAGAAACAATGGATTTCTCGACCTGGTTCAATCCAGCCAGACTGACGATATTATTCCTGCTGAGTATCCCGTCCCAGAACTCTTCCGGTTCAGTGCCGAAGACCCGCTGAACGGTTCGCAAGCGTTGGTCTATCCAGTTGGCGTACTGCCGCTGCTCAGGGCTCAGTTTCCTGTCCTTGGATCTGCGGTCCACGTCCTGCCAGATGTCCAGTATGGAAGGCGTCTGGTTCTTCTGATAGTAAGATATCGCGATCGTGCGCAGCATGTTGGACTGCAAGGGCGTGAGTTTAGCGCCGAACTGGAACAATTCGGATATGCTTGAGACCCTGTCAGCGACAGACGCCCCGCGCAATAAGAAAGGATTGATCTTGAAGTGCTTGCCTGCCTTCCAGACGGTCGCGTTGATCTTGGCGGCCCAGCCTTCGCTCTCCCCGTTCCAATCCAGTATGAGGAATTTCGTATCATACGCTATGGCTGAACGGATCAAAAACGCCCGCAAGGTCGTGGTCTTCCCTGAGCCTGAACCGCCAAGTATGATAGCGTGGGGATTCGGCTCGGCGAGATAATCTAAGACATACTCTTTCGTCTCTCCGACCATGAGTGGCTTGTTATACCCGTCCTGCCGCTCTCCTGAGAGGGTATACTCGCGGGTGTCGAGATAGTGCTTGAACGCCGTACCTAGATGTATACCAGGTGCCTTGTCTTTCTTGGTCTTCAGGCCGCTGTAGTAATGGTGCCTGAATAAGAAGAGAGAAAAACCTACGACGACGCATGCCAAGAAGAAGAATATCGTGACTCCGGAAACTATCCCGAATAATATGGAGAATATAAGATAGGGGATAGCGGCCAATCCTGCGAAGACTATGAGTATCAGTAAAGTATAGATAAGATGCATCCTGAACTGAGGGCTTTTGTGCCATCGCGCGGTCTCGGGCTCGACCCTGCCGTGCAGATCTCTGATGGCGTCGCTGGAATCCATCTTCACCTGGACTGCCATCCGCGATAATTTCTTCTGGGCTTTCGGCTTAACAACAGAGATATCGTCCTTATCCGCCATCAACCCCCCATCTTATTATTGGCGGATTGGGAATTAAAGGTTTTGCGAGAAGGCATTTATTATCTCACTCGATATACTAGTCATGGGCGAAGCCGAGAAACTCCCCGAGAAGAAGAAGGACCTGCTCGCGAATGCGACTCCGGTCAAGCTCAACTGGGGGGTGGACTTCGATTATAGGGGCAACAGCGCGGGAGAAGTGCTGCGTTTGGTGCCGAGGCTGAACCTGGATCCGTTCACCGTCGGCATGGGCGGCGGCGTGATAAATTTCAATTACTTCAAGCCGCAGCCGTATGTCCTGCTCAACGCGTCCTTCGATCTGGACGTCGTCCATGGCATCGGGAACGTGTACGCCACCGCTGCGATTGCCTATGTCCCGAAGACGTCGATGACGGTAGGGCAGTATTTCCACGAGTACAAGGTGGGCACGTCCTGGGATGTCACGGCCAATAAATATCAGAAGGCGTACTTCAGGATAGGCGCGGAGCTGGATGCGCGATTGGCTGATATCGGCCAGGGGCTTGACCAGGCGATCGGCATCTCCACTCCGGGGCACGGCATGGACCAGTCGTTCACCTTCGCGGGCATCGGCCTGTCCTTCCATTACGATCCGGTGACGGTGTACACGCTCGGGAGGTTCTCCATCGAGAGCACGACTCCGATCCAGCAGAGCTGGACCGACACGAGGCTGTTCGCATCCAGCCTGAAAGCGGGCATAATCGGTCATAACGAGAACGCGAGATTCAGCGGGGAATTCGAATTGGGCAGGTTCGATGCCACCGGAAGGGTCGCATTCGCCTCGCTGGCCTTCCCTCCTGAGCTTTCGATCGCTTATACAAAAACGTTCAGCCTGTTCGGGGGCGGAAACGCGGTGACCGTATCGTTGTCCATCCCGCTCGGCGCTGTCAGGACACGGCTCGTGCAGGAATCCGGAGAGCCGAATCGCCAGATAGGTTCCACGAGCACGGTCATGCCACCGGACCTGCCCGACATCGCCAAGTGGATGAAGATGGTTGGCGGGACGGAGATCACGGATCCGGTCCAGATAAACTCGCTCCTGCAGCAATACTCCGCGGGCACAATCAGCGAAGCGCAGCTTTTTGCCAAGCTGACCGGGTTCACTTACGTCGGGCCGGTGTCCCCGGGCAGCGACGGCTACTACTTCAAGGACAAGAACGGGAATACGCTCGAGTTCTTCATGAGCGACCAGATATCCGGGCTGGTCGGCATATACGAAGGCGCGTTCGGCCCGCAGAACGGGTTGTTCTCTTCGGCGGTATTCGGGAGCTCGAACCTGAAGCAGTTCGCCGCCTATTTCAAGAACGCGTCCTTCGACGACAAGATAAAGGCGGCGGCCATGCTCTCCGCCCTCGGCCTCGAGACGTACAACAGCAAGCTCGGGACGAGCGGCAGCCTCCTTGGAGGTCGCTCCGGGGTGTCGGGCCTGGATCCGGATGCGGAATTCGGGATCGTGAAGGTTAATTACATGGCAGGCGCGCAGCTCCCTGCAGGCATATGCGCGAACATAAACGGTCTCGCCGCCGAGTTCCTGCGCGAGGCGGGGGTGGACGCCTACGTGCTCAAGATCGGCACCGGCGCGGGGCTGCACTCCATCGCGGCGGCGAGGGATCCCACATCGAACAAATCAGACATAGTCGATTACGGGGGGATCTATTCCACGCAGGGGCCCGGGATATGGCCCGTCATCCAGATGTACGCCGCGACCAACGGCTTCAACCTGCTGGGCGTGAGCGTGTATGGCGCAGGGAACAGGTATATCGGATACTATGAAGGGCCGGAAGGCAGGCTGATGGAGACGGCTCTGGGTACCGGCGATGATCTGCTCAAAAAATCCATGACCAGGAGAAGGAAGTGATTTTGATGGAAATCGTAAGCGGAAGGATAAACTCTGTGGAAGCGAGAAGAGGCCAGAACGCGATAAGCAATTTCGCCATGAGCATAAGCATAGACGGCCTGAGGGTCGGCGCGAACGCCGAGGTCGATTACGGCTACCTGGTGACCTACGGGAACGACGCCGGGGTGATTCTATTGAGGGGGACGCTCGTGATAAAGGACGAGAAGAAGCAGTTGCAGAAGCTCCAGGAAGATTGGGCGAAAGAGAAGAAACTGCCGCAGGAATACGCTACCCTGCTCGCGACGACCATCCCGCGCGTCGGCATGGTGAACGCGCTGCTCGCGACGAAGATACTGGACCTCCCGCCTCCGCTGCCGCCGTTCCACGTGGAAGCGCAGAAATGATCCTTCAGGGATTCGTTTTCTTGAAATAGTCGAGCGGGATTATGGCGATGGCGGAATTGACCCAGCCGTGGAGGTAATCGGATATCGGCTGGGAGGATATCTTGCCGTCGCCTATATGCGACTGCGCGATCGTTGGTTTCCCGTTGACGCTACCTGAATAGACGGAAGTATGGCCTACCACGTAAGGGGTCCCTTCGGGACGGTCCTTGCCCTTCATCGCTGAGGTGTCGATCATGTGGTTGTCCTTATCCAGC
This sequence comes from uncultured Microcaldota archaeon, assembly GCA_963800555.1. Taxonomy (GTDB): domain Archaea; phylum Micrarchaeota; class Micrarchaeia; order Anstonellales; family Bilamarchaeaceae; genus Bilamarchaeum. The sequence continues at coordinate 100,564 of CAWDBH010000005.1, forward strand.
CAGATGACCTTGTCATGCGCCTGGGTCTCCCACTCCCGGGCGTCCTTCAGGCTGCCGAAATGCTTCTCGTCCAGGAAGATGACGACGTCCCCTTGCCTGGCCTGCCTGGTGAATTCCTCCACCCCTTCGGTATACGAGACGGGTGGGCGCATGAAGGCGTTCGGCTTGCCCAGATGCGGCTTCAGCTCGACCGTCGCCTGGCCTGCGGCTAGGGCCGCGTTGAGTTCGACTCCGGTGTTGGGATTGACTTCCCTTATGCTGTTGCCGGAGATAGCCCCGTTCACGAACTGCAGGCAGTCCTGAGGTCTCCCTATGGTGATCGGACCTGTCAGCTCGGCACTGTTCTCGGCTGCCACCGTCCTTATTACTTCGATCGCCGCCCTAAGCGTTTCCCGGTCAACTGCGGTCGCCTTGTTGGCATCCAGCCTGGCTACCAGGTCCTGGGGCAAGACCGCGGGATATGCGATCTGGGCCGTATGGCCTCCCTGGGTCTGCTCGGCGATTAAAAAATACTTGCCGGCTTTCCTTTCCTTCTCCTCCTGCGGACCGATGAGGTCCAGCTGGGCGCCCACATACTCCCTTTTCTGTATAGGGACGCCATCCACGTTCGCGAGCGGCTTGGCTTCATTGTGGCCCAAGACCTGCTGGATGTTCCGGCCGGTCTGGACCCTCGCTGGATCGTTCACCGGTTCATGCGCCAGCGGGTATTTAGGCGCCTTCTGCGTTTCCGCAGCGGCCTCGACAGGAGCGGGCATGATTGGATATATCATAAAAATCTATTAAACGCTTCCTGGTCCCGTATCATTCGGACAATTTCACCCGAGCGATCCGACATCGGAATCTTTTTCTTGCTGGGAGGCCAGGCGCCGAGGGCTACGATGGTCTTTTTAACCATTTCGATACAACAATGACAACTTATGAGAAGAGGGGAAAACAGACGGCTCACGCAGTTGACAGGCGCATCCATCACGGTCTCACTGCGGCTCGCCGAGCTGGAAAAGACAGCCAAATACGGCAGCGATCCGGCGAAGCGCAAGAGGGCCGCGGATGCTATCATCAGGCAGAGGAACGCATACAAACGCACCCTCGAAGGATGCGGATCGAAGCCTACACCGACCACGAACGATGAGTTCGACAGGTTCAAATTCGCCGTGGAGCGGCTCGCCTCTTCGAAAGACCCGGATATACGGGCTATGGCGCTGGCCGCCACGGGACACAATGTCTTATCCTTGAAGATGATCTCTCGCACCCACCCCTTCAGCGATGTCGGGAAGAAGGCGAGGGAGGAACTAAAAGCCATGGATAGGCCCGACACGCACGATGAAAACGGGCTGGTCCAGTTCATCGATCCTGATAGGGCGTTACGGAAACACACGCGATGAACCCGGAACGTTTCTGTATTTTTGTGTCAAATGATGTATTTTCGTAAGCTATTTAAATACTTCCGTGCATAATTATATTATGTCCGAACTGATCGAGCAGCTCCTGAAGATGAAGGCGCCGAGCCAGTCCAAATCATATTTCATAGGCCTAGAGAGGGGCAAGACCTGGGCAGAGGATGACGGGGATTACCTCGAGATCAGGGAGTGGAGCGATTTCGGGGGCTCGGACTACCGGAACGTCGCGCTGCCGGGAGACGAGGAGATGCACTACCATATCCTGAACGCCGAGAGCGACATAGAATGGACGCAATTCGTCCGCGGCTGGATCGACGGCGTCAAATCATCGAAGAAGCAACTTTTTTAAGTTTCCCGGTATTATCTCCTGCGGGAGATTATTATGAGAAACATCATCCTGATATTGCTGGCAGCGGTACTGATTTTCGGATGCGTGAGCGGGCCCAAAGCCGGAGCGCCGAATATTTCCTCGATAACGGCGAACATACCCGGAGCTCCACCCGAAGCCTGCACGCAATCGCAGACGTTCTCGGCCCTGGCCCCGGGCATACTCTCCGAGACCAGCGAGCTGACCGCGACCGTGGCATGCGCGGGCGGCCAGAGCATAGAGGTCGATGTCGACGGGAACCCCGTGACCACGAAGCAGGTGCAGACCAACGACTCGCAGGAGGTCAAGCTGGATATACCGGCTACCACGGATGGCAGCCACACGGTCACGGTCCAGATAGGCGGCCAGAACGTGCTCTCGGAATCATGGAACGTCACTCCCCTGGGAGTTCAGAAGATCGAGGGATTGGAGACGGACGCGGTGACATACAAGCAATGGCTCGCTGAAGCGGTGGATGTGGGCAACCAGATAAGCGTTCCGCGCGCGGAAGCGGTCATCAGCACCGAGCAGTCCTCGATGCAGCCGAAAAGCACAGTGGTCTTGGAGGTCAGGAAGGACGCTAACGGAGCCCCGGGCGATCTCGTAGGATCTGCGAGCGACCCGATGAAGACCGTGACGCAATCGGACAATTGGATAACGTTCGATTTCTCTCCGGCGCTCACCTTGCCTCCGGGCAGGTACTGGATGGTCGTCAAGGCGGTGCAGGGAACGACCCCGAGCCTCGTCACCGACATACTCCAGCTGCATTATGTGACGGTCGACAAGACAGCTGCGGGCAACGACTACACCAGGCAGATGGCCCTCAGCGTGGACGAGAACACAGGCGCGGCGACCCAGTCGACATGGCAGCCACTCCCGTACGACAAGGAATACGACATGTTCCTGACCACGTCCAAATGATTTTTTTTATCTCCGCAATGAACCGAACATATCGCCTATGACAGAGTATCTCAGCAGGTCGATCGTCTCTATCATGCTGTGGCTGCAGTCTACGCAGAAATCCAGCCGTGGATTCGAGTGCCTGGCGACGAAGTTCTCGAAGCTAGAGGCCTCGTGCATGATGCATCTCACACGAGTGCAATCCCCATTGTCCTTGATGAACAGCTTGCCCGCTTTGCGCATCGTCAGGGAGATGAGCATCTCGCGTCGGAAGGATTCCACATGCGAGAGCGGCTCGAGCGAGAGGGCCGCATACCCCATATACACCCCGAATCCGGCGTAAAGGTCCTTGAGGATCTCCCTGGATCCCGCCTTACTCTCGCTCCTCAGGCTCATCAAGGGTTGCGTCGTGATCGCGAGACCGAAAACGGTTGCGAATCCCATGTCGCTGTTGAATTGGTCGATGATCGAACTCTTGATCCTCTCCACGTGTATTGGTCGCTGCGCGGACGCTACCGAACGCAGCGTTTTTTTGTACTTGACGTGCCTGAACGCGTCCTTGTCATCTACGCAGGCGCTCTCCACCAGGACGCCCAAGCGCCCGAATGTCTCCAGGCCTGATTTGACCGTGGCGATATGCTCCTTAGCGGTGGCAGGATAGAGGATCCTCAGCTTGACTTCCCTTAGAGTAGTTGGATTCATGTATGAGTAATGTTATGAAGTTTATATAAATGGAGCTTAATGGAGAATGAGCCGGTGCACCCGCCCTTCGATCTCATCGCGGCAGTCTTCGCAGAAATCCAGGCCGGGTATCACGATGCGCCTGACGAATTCCGAGAAATCGAAATACCCCTGCAGCATGCACCTTTCATCAGGGCAATGCTTCTTCTTCACGAAGATGTGGCCCGCTTCGCGCTTCACAATCGCGGTCAGGATGTCGAGATCGATCGGCCGCGACATCATTGCGAGCGAGACCGCGGCGCATTTCATGTACTGCGAGGAGCCGGGTAGGCTGACCAATTCATCTCCTATGAACCTCATCATGGGGAAGGGAGTCATGGCGATGCCGAAGACGCTCGTGATGCCTAGGTCGCTCCCCATCTGGTCCAGAAGGCTCCTGGGCATCCGGTCGAGGCGTATGTCGCCCCTCGCCGACGCGATCCTGCGCAGCAGCCTCGGATGCTTCACGCCGTCGAGCGCATGATTCTCTTCGGTGCATGCGCTCTCAGCCAATGCTCCGAAGCATTTGAACGAATCCAGGCTCCCTTGCGCCACCACGACATGCGTCAGCGGAGCGTAAGAGGAGTAGAGGAGCCGGAGCGTCACGTTCTTCATGCTACTATTATGTTAGGAAATCCGTAATAAATGTACTCAATAGCCAAGACGCAGGATCCTGTCCCCTATCTTGTCTTTGCAGAAATCGCATAGGTCCAGGCCTGGGATCACGAAGCGGTCGACGAAGCTCTGGAAATCCGTGGTAGCCTGCATGAGGCAGTTCCCCGTGCATTCCCCTTTGATGAACAGGCGGGCCGCCTTGCGTCTCACCATCGCCGTGAGTATGCGGGGGAATCCGGGGTGCTCCATCCGATCCAGCGAGACCGCGGCGCATGTCAGATAGCTGGCAGCGCTGGAAACCACAACCATGCGCTCGCCTTCGGGCTCCAGCATACGGTATGGTGTGAGCGCTATTCCGAAGGTGGTTCCGAAACCGTCCAATATGCCTTTGGTGAGCAGGTCCATCCTTACGTCGCCGCTCACTATCGCGCGCAGCGATTTCCTGTGCCGGACACCCCTGAACGCCCCCCACTCATCGCAGTTCACGCTCTCCAGCAAAGCGCCGAATTTGATGAATGGCTTCAGTCCGACTTCCGCTGCCCGGACGTGGTCATCGGAAACGGATGCTGGAGAAAGAAGGCGGATCCTCACCTGCTTCATGCTTGGATGGTGTTGTGAAATAAATATAAATTGTGTTAATTCAGGCTCCTGCAGCGCCGCCGTATCGTCTCTTCGATGGCATGTCGGCAGTCGTCGCAGAAGTCGATGCCCCGCCCCACGATGTTCTTGACGAAATCCGAGAAATGTGGGTTCCTCTGCATGATGCAATCGTTAGGGCAGTCTGGGGCCGCACCTGCCCGGCCCGGGATCAGGAGATGGCCGGCTTCGTACTTGACCGCCGATGCGATCGCATCCTCCCGTAGCGAATCCTCGAAACGTAGCGGCCAGGGGAGCGAAACGGCAGCGCATTTCAGGTATCCGCCAAGACCGGCGAGCAGCTCGGCCTTGCCTTCAGATATGTACGTCATGTAATGCGGAGTGAACGCGATGCCGAAGACGCTCCTGGAATCATACCGGACCAATGCCTTTTCAAGGACCACATCGCTGTCCGCGTATGCCACTTTGCGCAGCGTGTCCGAAAACCTGACGTCATCGAACGCCTTCTCGCTCGCGCGAGCGCATTCCACCAGGACGCCGAACTCGCCCAGCGACCGGAGCCCGGATCTAGCGACCTCGATGTGCTTGAGCGATATGGAAGCGGGATGGATGAGACGGAGCCTCACTTGATTCATGCACGTATGGTGTTATGAAATATATATAAATGAATCAGGAACGCGTTCCGGAATGCGCCAAACGCCTCACATTCCCGGATATCATCGAACTGCATGCACTGCAGAAGTCCATTCCCTGGGAGATGATGCGGTCCATGAAATGCATGGAATCCACGAACCCCTGCATCAGGCACCTGTTAGGGCAATTGGGATTCACGCCCGGCGACCCGGGGATCAGCACGTGAGCCGCTTCGTATCTGACCGCCGCGGCGATGATGCCGTCCCGCAGCTGCTCCGGAAGCTTCAGCATCTCCTTGAGCGAAACCACACCGCATTTCAGGTATCCGCCGATGCTGAAGATAGGATCATTGTTATCTGAGCGCACCATGCCATGCGGCGTTATCACGATGCCGAGGATATTGTAAAGATCGTTGAGCTGCGTTTTCAGCACCGGGCTGATTGTTATCTCGCGGTCCGCGGATGCCGCTTCCCGCAGCAGGGTCGAATATTTGACGCCATCGAACGCGGTCCGGTCTCTGGCGCATTCGCTTTCCGCCATGACGCCGAGGCGCGTGAACGGCTCCAGGCCGAAGTTCGCCGCTTTGACGTGCTGCGAGACGGAAGGAGGATAGATGAGACGGAGTATGACCATGCAATATATAGTGTTACTAAATATATATAAATGGATTAGTAAGCTGCCTCACAGTCTCCATTATCGCGCCGCTGCACTCCGCGCAGAAATCCATCTTCGCGGTCATACGCTGGAGAGTCTGGGGGAAGCCCGAATTCCTCCGCATCAGGCAATGCTCGTCAGGGCAATCCGGGGCTTCCTTCTTCGGGATCAGCAAATGGCCAGCCTCGTAGGTCAGCAGCATGGTAATCATGAGGTTCCGTAAAGTCTCCAGCTGCTTCAACGGGGTGTTGAAGGACAGGACCCCGCTTTCCAGGTATCCGCCCATGCCGGCGATAACCATGATATCGCTATCCGAAGAGCACAATATCCGATGAGGAGTGACCGCGATTCCGAAGACGCGCCCAAGATCACCCGGGGATGTCCGGATGCTATCGATGCGCACGTCGCTCTCCGCGAATGCCACCTGGCGGAGCGAATCCGGATGCCTGACGCCTTCGAACGCTATATGGCATGCGGGGACGCTTTCCACCATGATGCCGAATCCCCTGAACGGATCCAACCCGGCCATCGCTGCCTCGACCTGCCTTGGAGCGATAGAAGCCGGATGGATGAGACGGAGAGCTGCTTTCATGGATTCATAGTGATAGGAATTATATTTAAATGTTTTTGAAATCAGTTCAGGCCGCGGCTGAGCCGGAGAATCGTGGATCGTATGGTGGACGCGCAGCCTTCGCAGAAATCCAGGGCGCCGGCGAGGGCCCGCTCCGCGAACTCGAGGAAATCCGGGTTATCCTGCATCACGCACGGGTTGGGGCAGGCGGTGCTCGCCCCTTTCTCCCTCGGGAACAGCAGCTGGCCTGCCTCGTATCTGACCATCGCGGCGATGACCGGCTTCGGCTCTTCGAGCTGCAGCGGCCAACAGAGGGAGACCATCGCTCCGCTCATATAACCTCCTAATCCGCAGGTCGCTTCTGTGCTACCGGTTGACAGCACCATCTGGTGCGGCGTGATCGCGATGCCGAACACTGTACGTTCGTCATCCGCGCGGCCGGTCATCACGGAATCGAGGGTTATGTCGTCTTTCGCCGACGCTATCCTGCGCAGCAGCCTCGAGAACTTGACATCTCTGAACGCGCCGGGTTCGTTGGCGCACGCGGCTTCCACCAGGGCGTTGAACCGCTTGAACGGTTCCAGGCCTGCGCACGCGGCCTCGACGTGCTCCCGCGCGAGATTCGGCGAGTAGATGAGGCGGATCCTTACCTTTTCCATTCATGAATCAGTGTTACGAAATCAATATAATTGTAATTGAAATGGCAATGCCGCAAGAGCGACAGGGATCATGTCCGAATCATCCTCTTTCCGGGCTGCGCCGTGGGGGCAGGGGTTTTATTGGCCCTGATGAATTCCTTGTATTTACAATCCGGGAATTCTTCGGCCTTGCGGAAACGCCCGTCCGCAACGCTCAAGACGCGATCGCTGCTGCCCATTATGCCGAGCGACGGGTGCGTACCTGACAAAAGCTTCAGGATGGCCGGGATTGATCTGTTGAATTCGGCGAAAAGGTCCGCTTCATGCGTTTTCTCTGCTCTCTGCCGCATGCTCCCGATAGTGCCCGGTATGAAGGCCAGTTGCCTGTCCGGCATACTGACCGCGAAACCGATATTGAGCGACCGGTTCACCGCCATGACATCGATCGATCTTCCGAACCCAAGTGACCTGTGCAACCTGTCGAGATCCAGGATATCGATGAAGATGTGCATGAACTGCTCCACCTCGGTCCCGAAACCCCGGTCCTTCTGGATCTGGAACAGGAAACTGTAGACCGGCCCGGCATCATCCACCATGACAGGTCTGCCGCCGCTCCAACGCCCGACCGACTGCCTCATCTTCTCTTCAGCGCTTTTGCACCTGGGCAAGGACCCGCTCAAGGCCACGGTGATGAATTTCCCCTTGTCTATTTTCCTGACGGTGAACGGAGGAGCCGTCAACGGAACTGACCGAGACGAAGGTGGATATTCCCTTTCTACGCCTTGATGGCCAGGGTTCAGGCAAGCATACCACGGCGTGCAATCGATCTGGACCACTTCATGGCTTTTTGGATCGCGTATCTGCACCCAGCTGTGTATCCCATTTTTGAAACCCGTAGCTATCCTGGGCCGCAATTCGGGATTGGCCGAGGATATGTCCAGGCATAGCCTCTCCGACAATGATAGGCAATCGTAGTATCCGTCGGAATACTGGAGCGTGAGCTGTATACTCCTGCCGGGCATGAAAGGGTCCCCGACGAGCATCCAGTCGCTGTTCTCTATAGTATAAGTCAGGCCGAATCGCTCCTCTGGCACAGTGTGCTTTTGAAGGTATTGATTGGCCAGATCCAGCGTTTCCCGGGAAACCATCATCCCATAATGGTGGAAACCATTTATAATATTTTGCCATTTCTAGCGACTTTTACAAAAAGAGAATCGTGTCAGGCATTATGAAAAAAATTAGAAAAATTGTAAAGGATTATTTCTTCATTTCGCTCTTGCACATCGGACAGAGGCAAAGCCCATGCACGATCAAGACCAAGCCGTACAGCACGAGGAGCCAGCTGCCTATTACGCCGCCCATAGCTCCGAGGATGCCTGCGAATCCGAGGCCTGCTAAGGCCACGACGATTCCGCTGATTATATTACAAGTTCCGCACGGTCCACAACAACCCATTTAGATATCACCCCTATTTTTTCTAATATACTGACGTTGTCAAATCCGCCAAGAATTATAAATGCTCTATGGGGCCGAGATCTTCCGCGCGATGGATTTGAGGTTCTCGAACTTGAGGTGCATGTCGCCTTCTATCTCGCTGAGCGTCTGCTCGAGCGTGCGGCCGCGCAGGTAGTACATGCGGCCGTCCTTGGCCACCAGGCCGGATCGCTGGAAGAGATTGAGATGATATATAACAGCGGCCTGGCTGACTTCAGAGAGAGCCATCAGGTCCCTCGATGAGATGCCGGTGCCGCGTATGCTCACGCGGACGAGCGCCCGGAATACTATCCGCCCTACATCGTCTCGCTCGTCTCCGAGGCCCAGGCACTGGTAGACGTAGTCTATCTCGCTGTCCTGGCTCTCCTCTTGTGCAGGCACGGAAATGTACCGGATGACGATCTGACGATAGTAGCGCCTTTGCATATGATTAATACTTCCACATGAATATTTAAAAATACTTCTATATATTAAACAGTTTGTTAAATATTTCAACCTGGTGATTATACGGCTGACAAGAAAAAATCCGAACCGAACATGAAATTGGCCGAGCCTGAAAAGGCGGGGAGCATCGCGCCTCCTGCCGAGAAGAAGCTCGTCCAGCATGAGGAGCAGAAGCTTCTGGGCACTCAGGACAAAGCGAAGGAGCTCGAGGAGAGATTGCTCAGGCTGCAGGCGGATTTCGACAACTACAGGAAAAGGGCCGCGAAAGAGAACGACACGCTGCGCGAGAACGCATCGGCCGAGATATTGTTGAGGTTCCTGCCGATATTCGACGAGTTCGATATCGCCATGACGCACGTGGACAAGGCCAGCCACAAGGAGTTCAAGCAGGGGATGGAATTGATATTCGCCAAGATTCTCGACTTCCTCAAGAAGGAAGGAGTGGAGCCGATGAACGCGCTAGGTGAGAGCTTCGACCCGTACAAGCACGACGCTATCCGACAGGGCGAAGGCGAGGATGGGAAAATCATCGAGGTAGTGCAGAAAGGATATATATACAAGGGAAGAGTGCTGCGCCATGCGAAAATCGTGGTCGGCAAGAAGGAGGGGAAATAGATGGAGATCGAAGAGAAGAAGGAAGTAGTCCCTGTGGAAAAGAAGGAATTCAAGCTGAAGATACTCATACCTCCGGGGCAGAAGGTCCCGGTAGGGATAGCATCATAGAGGTGGAAAATATGGGAAAAATAATCGGTGTGGATTTAGGAACATCTAACAGCGCTGCGGCTTTTCTTGAAGGAGGGAGGCCGAAGATAGTCCCGAGCACGGAGGGGATAACGCAGTACGGGAAGGCGTTCCCGAGCTATGTCGCTCTCACGCGTGACGGGCAGAGGATAATAGGCGAGCCGGCAAGACGCCAGGCGGTCGCGAATCCCGAAGGCACGGTCACGGCGTTCAAGCGCAAGATGGGCACGGACTACAAATACAAGATATTCGGCAAGGAGTACCGCCCGCAGGAACTCTCGGCTTTCCTTCTCCAGAAGATAAAGAAGGACTCCGAGGAATTTTTAGGGGAAAAAGTGGACAAGGCGGTCATCACTGTCCCTGCGTATTTCAACGACAACCAGAGGCAGGCCACCAAGGACGCGGGAGAGATCGCGGGCCTGGAGGTCGTGCGCCTGGTGAACGAGCCGACGGCTGCTTGCTTGGCTTATGGTCTGGACAAGGCCGGCAAGGACATGAAGATTCTGGTTTTTGATCTCGGCGGAGGAACGCTCGACGTCACGATAATGGATTTCGGAGGCGGGGTCTTCGAAGTGAAATCCACGAACGGAGACACGCAGCTCGGCGGAACGGACATGGATAGGATAATCTCCGAATTCCTGGCCGACCAGTTCCGGAAAGAGAGCGGAGTGGACGTGAACAAGGACAAGCAGGCGCAGCAGAGGATACTGGAAGCGGCCGAGAAGGCCAAGATAGAGCTGTCCACAACGATAGAGAGCGAAGTGAACCTTCCTTTCCTCGCTTCAGTGGACAACCAGCCCAAGCATTTCGTGTACAAGCTGACGCGCGCCAAATTGGAGGACCTGATAAGGCCAATCATCGAGAAATGCCGCGCTCCGGTCGAGAACGCGCTGCGCGATGCGAAGCTAACGCCAGCCCAGATAGACAAGATAATCATGGTCGGCGGGCCTACTCGCATGCCGATCGTGCAGAAATTCGTCGAGGATACTTTGGGCAAGAAGGTGGAGAGGGGGATAGACCCTATGGAATGCGTCGCGATGGGCGCGGCGGTGCAGGCAGGAGTGCTTTCCGGAGAAGTGAAGGACATACTGCTGCTCGATGTGACGCCATTATCGCTCGGTCTCGAGACCATGGGCGGCGTCATGACCAAATTGATCGACAGGAACACCACCATACCCACGAAAAAATCGCAGATATTCTCCACGGCATCGGATATGCAGACCGCTGTGGACATAAACATACTGCAAGGCGAGCGCCCGATGGCCAGGGACAATGTCGCGCTGGGGAAGTTCACTTTGACAGGGATACCTCCGGCGCCACGAGGAGTCCCGCAGGTGGAAGTGACTTTCGACATCGATGCGAACGGCATACTCCATGTCGGGGCCAAGGACAAGGCCACGAACAAGGAGCAGAGCATGAGGGTGACAGCACCGCTCAAGATGAAGGACGACGAGATCAAGGCGAAGATGGCGGATGCGGAACAGTATTCCGCGCAGGACAAGGAGGCCCTGGAGCTCGCGAACGCGAAGAACGAGGCGGAATCCCTGATCTATCTGACCAAGAAGACGGTGGACGAGTTCAAGGACAAGCTCGCGAAGGAGCAGTTCGACAAGGTGAGCGCCGCACAGAAGAGGCTGGAGGACATGATGAGCTCGAACGACGCCGGGAAGATAAGGGCCGAATCCGATTCCCTGAAGAAAGTCATCGAGGAGATCGGCGGCTCGATGTATCAGCAGCCAAACCCGAATATGGGCGGCGATGCCGGGGACGCGGGAGAGCAAGCACAGAACGGTGGCGATTCGGGCCAAAGTTCTGGGCACGCCAAGAAAAAGAAGAAGGGCAAAGACGATAATGTCGTCGAAGGCGACTACGAGAAGGTTGACAAGTGAAAAACTACAGGAAAATCCTCGGAGTCTCCCAGGACGCGGGCGAGGAGGAGATCAAGCGGGCCTACCGCAGGCTCGCCCTCCAGTTCCATCCGGACCGCAACAAGGAGCCCGGAGCGGAGGCGCGCTTCAAGGAGATAAACGAGGCCTACGCCATACTGAGCGGCAAGCAGAGCGAGCCCGTGGCGGTCGCAGCGCCTAGAACTAGACGAACCGGCAGGGAGATGACGGACTGGGCGAGCGAAGTGATGGGCATCTGGCGGGACCTGCAAGAGGAAACGCACAGTAATATGTATCGTTAGTGATGGGCATGTTTGGAAAAGAAGGCGCGCGCAACGAGCTGAGCAGTTGGTTCTACGACCTAGGCGTAGGGATAATCGCCGCGATCATGATGGTCTATGTGAACCAGACCAATGCCATAGATGTCATGTGGGCCATGGTTTTCGGCATTGCGCTATTCATCCTGGGGGTCATCCTGGAGGAACCCAGGTTAGGCAGCTATATGAAGAAAAAATTTCCGGATTCGCTGCGGCGCCTTGGCATATTCCATACGTTCAACAGATACATGATAGACCTGGGGAGCGGTATCCTCATCTCCGGAAGCGTGCTTTATATTCAGAAGAACGACACCATGGCGATAGGGTTCGGCGTTCTCGCATTGATTTCTTTGGGAATCGCATGGTATCTGGATAAGACGGTAGATAGAAAGATAGCACAATAATATGCTTAGATAAATCGTATCCGGCAAGGAATCGACATGGCGAAACGCGACTATTACGAAGTGCTGGGAATCGACAAGAGCGCCACGGCAGACCAGATCAAGCAGGCGTACCGGAAGCTCGCGATGCAGTACCACCCGGACAGGAACAAGGACCCCGGCGCGTCGGACAAGTTCAAGGAGATAAGCGAAGCGTATGCGGTCTTGAGCGATGAGAAGAAGAAGGCGCAGTACGACCAGTACGGCCATGCCGGATTCGACCAGATGTATTCCCAGGACGACATATTCCGCTCGGCCGATTTCAGCGATTTCCAGGACATGTTCGAGGGCTTCGGGTTCGGGGGCGACCCGTTCAACATATTCGGGGGGGGCTCCCAGTTCGGAGGAAGGAGGGGCGCCAGCAGAAGGCAGGACTACGGCGCGGACCTCGCCACCAGGACGGATATCACGCTTGAAGAGGCAGCCGAAGGAACGAAGAAAGAGCTCGGCTACCATCACAGCAAGGGATGCCCCAAATGCGACGGGACCGGGAGCGAGCCCGGGAGCCAGAGGAAGACGTGCCCGGCGTGCGGAGGCCGGGGGCAGGTGCAGACCGCGAGGCGCATGGGCCCGATGCAGTTCTATACGGTCAACACCTGCGCGAAATGCCACGGCGAGGGGAGCACGATGGAGAAGCCGTGCCGATCATGCGGAGGCTCGGGCAGGATCAGCGAGTACGAGCACATAAACGTGAACGTACCTGCTGGGATCCAGAGCGGCATGCAGCTGCGCCTCGAAGGGCTCGGAGAATACGGGAGGGACGGGCCAGGCGATTTGTTCGTCACGGTGTACATCAAGAAGCACGACCGCTTCGAGCGCCAGGGCGATGACCTTTGGGTGGAAGTCCCGGTGAGTTTCGCTAAAGCGGCATTGGGCGGCGACATCACCGTGAAGACGCTTTTCGGCGAGGACAAGCTGCACATTCCTGCGGGGACCGCTTCGCACACCGTGTTCAGGCTCCGAGGCGAAGGCATGCCGCGCATCGGAAGGGGCGGGAAAGGCGACCTGATGGTGCGCGCGATAATAGACGTGCCGAAAAAACTGAGCGGGAAGCAGAAGGATTTGCTGCGCGAATTCGATAAGGAAGGCGAGAAGAAAGGGATATTCGGGGTATTCTAGCCGCGTTTGCCGATAAGCGCCTGGATTTTCGGGACGTCAGCATCCGGGACTTCTGCGACTACCGAGAGCCAGCCCCCGGCGCATCCAAGATTGGCATCCATGTGGCTGGAGCGGACGAGAAGACCCACGAAAGAGAAATTGTTCGGCATTGATCCATCACGGGAGAAATGTTTCGTGTATCTGAAACTAAGGTCCCTCACTTCTTCGAAATACCTTCCGCCTCTGCCCGGCAGATACCAAAAACCGTTTCTTCCATCCCATTCTAATTTCTCGCCATAGGGAACACCAGTTTCAAGATAGGGAAGGTAACGACCATTCGAGCGCGGGAAATGCGGGACCTCGATCAACCGGTCTTCGTGGATGTTCACGACGATCTCGTTCTTGCTTCTTATGAAATCTCCTGACGTGAGCCCCATGGCCACGAGAGCGACGTTTTGTTTCCATCTGTGTTTTCCGGTCGGCAGGATTATCTTCGGTTCTCCTTCTGGCGGCGAGAAACTCGTCGCGTAATCGGAAAGGATGATCTCTGATCTAAATGGGATGTCCGGCTTCTCATAAGCGACTAGTGCGTCTGTTGCAAGCGATAGAGGAATGTCCCAAAATTTCCCTCCGGCATTGTGCGAGGCGTTGCTGGCCTTTAGCGCGGCATGTGCGACTTCGTCGGATATTACCGTAAGGCCCGTCCCATGCTCATTGTTGATGCCTTCCACCACAGGGTGAACGTCGAAAGTTCTCGTCGTGCCAGCGCCCTTGAGGACGACCAGGTTCTTCGGCTGGCCACGGACGTACGCCGTGTATATCTCTTTTCCGTAAATCTGAGCAGGACCCATGCGATCATCAGTTCAAATCATTTCTTCATCGCGTTAGAGATAATCTCTTCCAGGGTCCTTCCGGCATCCAAGAGATTTCCCGGCGCGATGGTTTCGAGAGCCTTGAGGTCCTGCCCGAACTTATCCAGCAGGCCCCTCAACCCGTTCGCTGCGACCGGAAGCTCGAGGATCGTCTTGGGGGATGCCACAGGAGTGGGGTCTTGCGCCAGCACGGTGCGGCCAGTAGCCAGCTCCGGAACGCTGATAAGTTCCTTGATTTTGGCGACCTCGGAGTCCGGGACTTCCGCTACCACGCCGAGCTGTTCCGATGGCCAGAAACACGCGCCTATGGCGCGCCCTCCGGGTCGGGTCATAAGGCCCACGTATGAGTGCATGCTTAGCCGGTTGAGCTTTCTGGCGAGCGGAATATCCCTGACTGCCACTCCTTGCGGGACCATGAATGCACCGTGCGGCATGTAATAGCCGTCCCTGGCCGGGAAATCCGGGACAATCACCAGCCGGTCATCAGGGATGCGCAGCTGGATCTCGGTTATCGATTTGAAATCCACTGCCAGCAGGGACGTGATGCCTTGGGAGTCCAAGATGTCCCGCAGAGTCCGAGTCATATTACGATATGTATATGCGATATCCGCCGAGGTCAGGCCCATGGCCACGAGCGCGACGCCTTTCTCCCCTCTGGCGATGCCGGTTTGCATGACGACTTTCGGCAAGCCTTCTACATAGAAAACGATGTGCTTGCCTACCTTGGTTCCGGGATTTTCATACGCGATGGCGGCATCGACCGCGAAGCGCGGGAGGTTCAGCCGTGACGGACCTGGATCGAGCGCGGCATCTGCTACCGGTACGGAGATCACCTTGAGGTGCGTGCCATTCCTTGAATTGAAATCTTCCACCAATGGATGGGCATGGAAAAGAGCCGTAGTACGATCCATCTTGAGAACCAAGAGATTCTTCGGTTTTCCCTGGGCAACAACATTGAGCAATCCGGTTCCATGAATCATATTAGCATCCATAATCACACCTAGCGGTATTGCATGGCAAACCCTTTTTAAATATACGTTTCTATACATTTCTAGCGACTTTTAAGAGTTACCTCGAACTATTATTCCGATCGCGCTTTCGAAAACATTTTTTAACAGGACTTGGGATGTATCATTGAGGTTTACCAAATGGCTGATGATGACCAAGTTTCCAAAATCGCGAGATTCGTGAGCGGTGTCAAGACTGAAGGGCTAAGCGCATTCGATCCACGCTCCCCTAAAGTCATCGTGCTCCATCAGGATACCCTGACGCAGGAGAAACCATTCGAAGCGGTGTTCAAGCTCAACGACGCGAAAGATTGCAGGAAGTTCCTCGACGCATTCCTGAATAACCGGGATATCATGATAGAGCTGAGCGGGAAGGAGACTGCCATCGGCAAGGCAATCGACACCATAGCCAAAGCCCCGGACCTCGCCAAGAGCGACATCGAGACCATAAAGAAGGTCGTCGATACGGGAAGCACGCCATATTCATCGAACAGGGATATATCCAACGCCCTGGCGAGGATGAACCAGAACGCGGCGAACAGGGGTCTCGGAGAGACACTGGCCAATAACGCGACGAACGCCATCGCGGTTGGAAGAATGAGGCTTAAGGAAGCCGAGGAGATGCGCTAGCGCGATGCGCACTCCGGTATCTTCTTCTTCTCGTGCAGGCTGGCACGGACCGAATCCTCGAAATTAATGAGCAGGTCCACGAGGTTCATCAGATCATTATCGACGTCTTTCGACTTCAGCGCCGATTCCATCAGGCGCATCTTCTCCGTGTTTATCTCTGAAAGGACCTTGGCGTGGTTCTCGCCGCACAGCCCCGAGCGGAGGTCGGATTTCCACAGCTCGACCTTGTCCCCGATCCAGATGACGTCATCAGCCGGCTTGGCCTTCTCTTCCACGACCGGGCTGGCTATATCTGGAGGCAATGCATGCATCGCGCCCCCGTATGACAAGAGGCATGCTGCGGATATCAGGAGACTCTTGAACGCAGCGCCTTTCTTGGACGCATGATCCTTCTTCAATTGCAAATGACCGCCTCTCTTTGTTAGATTAGATGTTGTGTTGTGTAGGTATTAAAAAGAGTGGTTATTTGCTCAGGAAGTCTATAAGCAGCTGGCTTAGCGTCACATTCTCCCCCTGCGTTCCGGCGAACAATGCGGTCCCATGATAAGAACCAGGGTATATCACCATGCTGGCCTGAGGCTTCATGGAGCTTATCTCATAGGCGCTGTTCAATGAATAGGTGTCTCCGGATGAAGCGATAACGAGGAGCGGGTTCGAATAGTTGCCTACGCTCGCGGTGGTATCCACGTTATTGAATCCGATGCCGGGCGAGACCATCGCGACCTTGGTTATGTTCTTGTCCACACCTGCCGCGAGGATCGCGGACGTGGAGCCCATGCTCGCCCCGACCACGTACGTCTCGTTCACGGTCGGGAATTTCGAGAAGACGTACGCTTGGCCGTCCGTCACGTCGTCATGCAGGTCCACGAAAAGAGGATATGTGAAATCCTGCCAGGTCCCGAGGTTCGTGCTCTTGCCATGGCCTTTCGGGTCTATGGCGAGTATCAGCGCGTCCGGCACCGCGTCATGGAGGCCGAGGACGAAATCCTGCGGATATTGGTCCCTCGGCGTGCCGAGGCCGGGGATGAGAATAATCAATTTTGTCGGAGTCCCGATGCTAGGGTAGAGGCTGCCGTAGATTATCCAGCCATCGGAATCGTAGGATATCTCGGAAGAAGGGGGCGTGGTGTTCTGGGAAACGTTCTGCTGCTGAGGAGTCACGTTCTGGGAGATATTCTGGGAAGCGCCGCTGTTCGAAACGCAGCCGAACAGCAGCACCAACCCGATGATTAATCCTAGAAACCGCATCATTTCCTTCTCTTCTTCGGTTTTGCGGCTTTCTTGGCTTTCTTCTTGGGGGCTTTCTTCGCCTGCGGCTTGCAGCAGCTGCAATCGCATTTCATCGGCTTCTCTTCATCCGCATTCGAAATCTCTTCCACGCTGATCTCGATGGATTCGATATTGTCCGCCAAGGAGTCGAGGGAGATGATGAGCCTGTCGATATAGCTCGCCACGATGCGGAGGTCCATTGTCTCCGCGCCCGCATAGAGCTCGTCGCGGATTTGCTTCAGCTCTTCCTTGAAATCCTCTGTGCTTTTTGACATTATGACCACCTATTACATAACTACCATCGCTGCTTTTAAAGGCTTTTCAGCAGTCGCGCGATCTCCAGGCATTCCTCCTTGGTCAGCGTCCGAACGCGGCGACCCTTGAACGCCCCGAGTTTCTCCAATTCCTCGGGCTCGAACTTGGAATCCAGGAGAGCGCCGCGGACCAATTTGTTCCTGTGAGAGAAGAGGGAGCGGATGACATCCTCCTGGAACCGATCGAGCTCCACTCCTGTCGGAGTGAGGACTATTATCGCCGAATCCACTTTCGGGACCGGGCGGAAGAGGTGGCGCGGCACGATACGCTCGAGCTTGATATCGAAAGCGAGCTGCGCAGTCACGCTGAGACGGCCATAATTCTTTTCACCGGGTTTCGCGACCATCTTCTGCGCGAACTCCTTCTGGACCATGAGCACGGCGCGCTCGAATTTCAACGGAGCGATCGTGAAGACGATGTCGGATGATATATAGTAAGGGATGTTCCCGATGATGATGTCGCAGGAAGGCAGTTCCGCTTCCAGGAAATCGCCTTCGATTATCTCTGCTTTCCCTGCGAATCTCTCCCTCAATAAGGATGCGAAACGGGAATCCTTCTCCACAGCGATCACTTTTTTCGGTTTCAATGCAAGCACGGCTTCGGTCAGCCTGCCATCGCCAGGCCCTATCTCGAGGACCGTTTTCCCCTGGGGTCCTGCGAGCTTCGCTTCCAGCGCGAGGATGTTCCTATCCTGCAGGAAGCATTGGCCCAGGGATTTCTTCAGCTCCATGATTGGAAATCGGATTGAACCTTAATAAATTCCACTGGGCTTGTGCGAAACTGCTTAGTCAACTTTTTATAACTTTGTAGGCAACACGGTACCATGGGAAAATCAACTTACCTCATCACGCCAGCAGGCCCGAAGTCGACCAATGCCCAGCTGCGCATGCTGAGGGATTTCCTCGGGCATGGCTTGGGGCTCGAAGGCCCCTTCGCAGACAAAGACGGAGCGGTCGCAGAGATAGCGGATCGTGTGCGGTTGGCCTCCGGATGCATCGGACTCGATCCCCTAAACACCACGAGGATCATGCTCGCACCGCAGAACAAGCTTGCCAAGGGCGACTACCCATCGCTGCTAAGCGTTCCTTTCATCCTGAGTCCCGGCCCTGAACGGGGTTGGGGGGAATATCCGGAGAGCGCCGGGGAAGTGGCATCGATCAAGCCTGTGGAATACGAGGGTGGCATGGCAAGGCCAGCCAGGACGACAGAGCTCAGCCTGCTTGCGGTGTCCGTGCTCAGGACGCTCCGCGTGGAAGGATACCTCTCGATGGCCGCTTGCACCGTGCCACAGATAGAGGAGAGGATTTCGAAGCCGGGGACTATATCCACCGGCGTGATCGTTCCTGCGATTATCTGGCCTTCAGGCCGTGAGACCAGGATGTTTTCAGTCGTCCCTGACCATAAGGGCATCCTCGCGGCTTCCACGACCACTACCCTAGAGGTGCTGGATGATGACGCGATCCTCTCAATCGTCAAGGTCAAGAACGCATGGCGGCATGCCCAGTCGCTGATGAAGGATATCGCGAATCATGAGAACGAATTCGAAGGCAAGCGGGCGCTCAGGTCCATCCAGATCGGGCATATGATACACGATGGCATGTCGCTCTGGGGCATGATGGATGCGCAGGCGGACCTCGTGCGAGCGAAGGGGATTTTCGGGCCGGACAACCTGGATCTCGACATGAGCTTCAGGGAGAGGGTCGTGCAGAGCCTGGTGCGGACGATGACCAATCCGGAGCAGCATGCGATGGCGGCGGGCATTGTGATGCTTCCGGAAGAGATCAAGCTGAAGATACGCGAATTGGAAGGTAGCTCCAACATATTCGGGTTCCTGAACTCGATCGCTGAGCACCCCGCCGCGCTTTTGCTCGGGGAGTATTTCCGGTCGACGTTCACGATGAACGAGCATATACACCCGGTCTCGGAATGCAAGGCCGGAAAAAGGGCGAACGCGTGATATTATCACACTTTAGTTAACTTTTTATAACGTTGTATCCAATATAATATCATGGGAAAGTCAGTCTTACTCTCGCCGACTTCGAGCAGAGAGCTTCGGAGCGCGCAGATGTCCATGCTCAAGGACCAGCTAGGGCCAGGCCCGAAGCTGGAGGGACCGTTCTCTGCAAATGGGCAGGTCGATAGTATCGCGAACCACGTTCGAAGCAGGATAAGATCCGTCGGGGGCGATCCGCTGGTGACGACCGTGCATACCCTGATCCCCCAGGACCTGCTCCCCAACACGTGCCAGACTTCGGATCTCGGAATCCCGTTCATACTCTCGGGAAGGCCGTCTCAGTGCCCGGAGAGCGCAGGCGATACCGCATCGGCCAGGACCGCTGCGTTCAGGGGCGGCGAGGCGAGGCCTGCGGGGATCGCGGCCCTCACGATGCTGGCCGTGGCCGTGCTGCGGAGGCTCGATGTCGAGTGCCATTTCGCGCTGTATAATTTCGGGACGCATCCGTTCGATGAGACGCTTTCCGAACTCGGGATCGGTTTCGTCATCCAAACCATGCCGGTGGTTATCGCGCCCGATGCTTCGCAGACGCGGATCGAGGCGCTGCTGCCTAGCCATCTGAAATCGTTCCTGCGGTTCCCCCCTCAATCGTACGAGGCGCTGGACCCTGACGCACTGCTCTCGCTGATAAAAATCCAGAACGCGTACGACCAGGCGGTCTCGCTCATGAACGAGATAGCCCGCCGCAGCGACGGATCGGAGCGCATGGTCAGCTCGATACGCAGACCGATGGAGACCGGGCACAGCTTCCATGAAGGCGTGTCTGCCTGGACAGCGGACGAGGCGATGGAGAGCGGACTCCGATCGAGAGGGTTCTTCGGATCCGACGAGCCCAGGAGCGTTAGGCTGGAGATGGAAGAGAGCGTCGTGCACACCATGAGATGCCCCGCCTGCCACACGGTCGCTGCATCCACGCTGATGCTGCCCGAGGACACCGGCAATGAGGTCAGCAGGCAGGCCGGAGAGGCGGGCCATGAGAACACCGCGAGGATACTTGAGCGCGTCACGGAATACCCGCAGTTGGGCCCGGTCAGGGAGTATCTCGATTCGTACTCCGTGATGAGCGACCATCTGCATCCGGCCGGGAAATGCAGGACCGGCAAGGGTTCGAATTGAACCTACTTCAGTCAACTTTTTATAACTTTGTAGACAGTAAGATTCCATGGGAAATTCTGTTCTGTTCGCGCCTCCATCCAGGAAAGAGATCGGGAATGCGTATCTGAGGGAAGTGTCCGATCGGCTCGGGAAAGGGGTGAAGTTCGAAGGCCCGTTCGCGAGCGGCCAGGCGGTCACGGGGATAGCGGACCATGTCCGGAAGACTGCCGGATCGGATTTGCTGACGACGACCAGGGGTACGCTCTTGCCCCAGAATGCGATCCCGGGACGGTATCTCACAACCACGCTCGAAGTCCCGTTCGTCCTGCATGAGAAGCCATGCGAGTATCGGGAAAACGCTGAAGCCGTGGCATCCGCTCCGGCAATTGCGTTCAGGGGTGGAGGGGCGAGGCCGGTCGAGATCGCCGATCTCACCACCCTCGCGGTGTCCGTGCTCAGGAGGCTCGATGTGGAAAGCTATTTCACGCTATACAACTCCCTCAATTGCCCGTTCGATCGAATCATTTCCGATTTGGGAGCGAGATTCGTAGGCCAGACGATCCCATCGTGATCGTGCCCGAAGCCTCCGAACCTATGATGGGGACGTTGATCCCGGTCATGCACTTCAACCTAATCGACTCGCCCTTGTCATTCGAGGTGCTGGATGGGGACGCGCTGATTTCCTTGATCAAGATCAAGAACGCTTTCTTGCGCGCCACGAGGCTCATGAAGGGCATTGCGAATGGCGCTCCGGCAGCGGAACGCGCAGCCATGGATATCGGGCACATGCTCCACGAAGGCACGACTCTCTGGACCACGGATCAAGCGATGGAGAGCACGCGCTCTTCGATAGGGTTCTTCGGATCGGGGGAGCGGAGCGCCAGGCTGGAAATCGAGGAGAGCATCGTGTATGCCATGACATGCCCCGGGCACCACTTGATGGCAGCGGCATGTGCCATGCTAGAGACAGAGGCCATGACGGACTTTTTCAGATCGATCGGCTATGTGAATCACATCGATGGGTGGATCGACGCATGGGCGTTCATGAATACCCCGGACACCCCGGCTTTCCGTCCTCTCAAGGAGTACATGAAGCTGGCCCTGGTCATGAACGAGCATCTGCATCCCGCTTCGGAATGCGGGGTAACGGGTTGAATCAGAGGACGCGCTCTTTTCTATCAACAGCATCGCGTCTATGAAAGCGAAACACATTTTGCATATTTGAAACCGCGGTTAATCTATCTTCAATATAAAATTAGAGAAATAACAACACTTTAAAAAATGCTTTCCAATATCATAAAATCATGAGTACTACTACACCGCATTACATCGAGATAAAACGCAAGGAAAAGGAGTCCGTTTGCAGGATAGACCTCGGGCGACAAGTCCAACAGTATATAGAACTTAAGCCAATCGGGGACGGCATCACCACAAGGCTCGAAATGGCAGACAAGCTACACGACGGGCATGATGTCTCGCTTATCATCAAAGAGATTTTCGGCAAGAAGACATTGGATACCGCGGATGTGAGGGTAGGTGGCATCGCTTATAGGCAGGAGTTTTGGGGGAAGACCACAAGCATGGGAAATTCATTGGTAACTCTGCACCTTGAAGCGGAGGGCGCCGCTCTCAGGGTCGAATTCGAGACTGAAAAACGGATGTCTCTTTGGGACCGTCCAAGTAGAGAGGATTTGGAAGGAAGGCAGATAATCACGATAACCGCCAAGGATGACGTGATAACCAGGATGATCGAGCACCCGGAATTCGCATACGTATGCGATTCCCTCAGAAACGCACCGGCCGAGAAATACAAGCCGAAGACGCATGAATTCAGGGTGGACCTCGGAAGGCCAGTGTTCCAGCCCCTGGACGGGAACAGGATCGGCGAGTCTGCCGCACACGGAGACGTGGCCATGCTCGTGGGGAAAATCTTCGGGAGAGAGATATTCTACAGCGTCAAGATGTCGGTCGAACGGGCCCGCAGAATCCAGAAACGGGTCCTGGAAAGCCCGGCTGGGATCAAAAGCTTCGGAGTGCCCTCGGAATTGACGAGGCTCAGCGATTGGAACGTCATACGGGAAATGGAATTCAACGTGGGGGACAGGAAGATAGTAGCGTGTTTCGAATCAGGCTTCAAGGTGGGCGAGCCAAGCAATCTGCCGGCCGAAGACGCCGCGGGGAGGCAGGTCATCACGATAAAAGGCCCGAAAGACCTGGTCGATAGGGTTTCAGGATTCGACGGTATAAACGCCTTATGCGATGATTTGAAAGGGAGGGACATCGCAAGGATAAAGAGCAGGTTGGAATTGCAGACGACTGCACCAGTTTCAGCGAAATACGGAAGCGCTCCAGTGGATAGGCGGCCATCCATCGACCAGGGCTTCATGAGTCCGCCCAGGTTCAAGCCGCAGACCGGACCGCCGCATAACATCGTGGATGGGGTTGCGACATTGAGGATGCGCAAAAAGGAAATACCGAATCGGCGCTTTCGCTAGAAAACGTTCATCTCGTCCTTCTTCCCTTCTATGACCAGCACCGCGTCTATGAATCCGTACGCGTAATTAGCAGCACCGAAGGAAGTGAAGTAATCGCCAGCTTCGAAGAAATGCTTAGCGTCTTTAGAATAGTTCTCCGCGTATTCCATCACTTTGGGGTATTTCTTGTCGAAGCCAAGGGAACGAAAAATAGCGAGTATCCGCTCCAGCTTGTCCAGGTCCTTCTTCGCGCGCTCCTTCTGGTCCATCGCAATCAGTGCTCTTGCACCATCTCGGTCATCGGGCGCCTGGATGTCGCGCGGGGCTTCTCGTTCGGGTATCCGATCGCGAGCATGGCGACCGGGACTTCGAATTCCACTGCTCCGACTATCCTCGCCACTTCGAGCGGCTCGAACCCGCCCACCCAGACAGAGCCGAGGCCCTCGTCCGCTGCAGCGAGCTGGGCATAGGCGCAAGCTATCGTCGGGTCCTGGAAGGAGTAGAGCTCGGCGCCGCGATCGCCGTATTTCCCCTCCGACCTCATGATGTCCGCGCAGAACACGATTATCACTGGGGCATTGGCCAGATTGTGCTGGTCGGATCCTATGGCGAGGCTTTCCCGCTTGTCCTTGCTGCGGACCAGGTGCATCTTGTATGCCTGGAGGTTCCCGGCGGAAGGCGCGGTCATCGCGGCCTCGAGTATCCTCTTGACGACCTTCACGTCGACTTTTTTATCGCTAAACTCCCGGACGGAGTGCCGGGCCTGTATGAGTTTGGAGAATTCCATGGAGGGATATGGAAGGGAAAATAATAAAATGGGGACGAAGCGGATGGAAATCAAAACCCGGGAAACAGCTTCCATGTCCTTTTCTTGTATTCGGTATATTCCGAGCCGAACGCACCCTGGAGCGCCTTCTCTTCGACCAGTATGCGGTATTCGTACGCCGCGACGCACACCACAACCCCCATGACGACCCCCAGGACGCTTCCGACAGCGAACGGAAGGCCGATGTAGGTCATCAGGCTACCGGTGTATGCGGGATGCCGAACATACCTGTACGGCCCATCAGTCACGAGCCTGGCTTTCTCACGTATCTGGACCTGCACTGTGAAATGCTCGCCGAGGACGACGATCGCCCACTCGCGCAGCGCTATCCCGGCCACTGCCAGGGCCAATCCCGCGTATTGCAGCGATCCCAATCCTCCTGGGTAGCGGAACGCGAACGCCACGAGCAATACGATGAATCCGGCTCCGGTCACTATCCAGACGGATCCCTTGTCCTGGCTCGCAGCCCCTGAATTCTTCCTGCTCCAGAAGGAATTGACGATCTCGCACAGGCACCACGCGCTGAAAACTACCTCGAACGCGAATGCCGCCTCACCTGAAGGGAACCAATCGGCAGGGAAAACGGTCTGGGGCCGGAAGAGGAGGGAGAGGACAAACAGCAAAAACCCGGCGACCACTCCGATCAATATGAGGGTATCCAATTTGCGGGAGTTGTCCATTCCAATCGTTTTCATTCCGCGCGGACTATTTATTAGCGTTTCCAGGTTTCCTCGCGAGTATCACGGCCTCCAGCCCTTCACGGAAATGCACGTCCGCGATGAACCCGATCCTGATCAATAGCGAGACCGCTTCCTGGAGAGTGAAATAGTTCGGCGCGTCCGCATTATAATGCGCCACCCACTCCTCGCTGAGCGGACTGGGAAGTTTCTTGCATAGCTCAAGCTGCCATGCGAAGACCCGCTCCTGCACCATTTTGTCGCTATAGGCGAATATGTCGCCATCCACGAATGCGCCGCCAGAGCCCAGGCTGCTGAATATGAGGGAAAAAATCTCCTCCTGCGTGTCTTTGGGCATATTATGGATGACATATGCCGCATAGACCGTGTCGAATCTCCGACCGCGCAGGAAATCCCGCGCATCGGCAGCTTCGACCGTGAGTTTCGGGTGGGCGAAGCGACCGCGGACTATGTCCGCCATCTCAGGGCTCCGGTCGATCGCATGGAGACTCCTATCGAGCTCTTTCTCCAAGACGAAGGACAGGGTGATGCCGGTGCCGACGCCCAGCTCCGCGATGTCGCCTTTCTCCCGCTGCACGAGGTCGGCCACCTTCCGCTGGAACGCGTCATGGTGCGGGATCGCTTTCCCAAAGTCGTCGTACTCCCGCGCTTTTTTTCCGTGGAACAACGCATCCTTCTGCTTCATGAAACCGCCTCAGAATCTCTTGGAGATGAAACCTCCCGCGTTCCAACCGAATTTATGTCCGGTTTCCGACAGGTCAGCTGCAGGCCCGGCTCCCCAGCCTCTCCATTCCGCTCCGAGCCGCAGCCTCTGCGCGCTGAAGATGTTGCCTCCCTTATCGAAGTCGCTCAAGCCCTCGATCTGAGTGAGCAGCCTCATGTCATTGCGAAGTTCTGGGACGAATCTCACGACCGTGTCCGATTCGAGGTATGGCTGGCTGTCCAGGCCGATGGTCGCGGCAGCATACAGGCTGAGATCCCCCTTTTTCCCGAAGAACTGCGCGCCTGCTCTGGGCACCGCCTTCCCGCCGAAGGCCTGGACCTCCCATATGACATCCAATCCGCCGACCAGTTTTATGTTCAGGTCGAGGAGGGCGAACGAGCTGATCGCGCCGGTGTAATCGATCGACGGCCTCGCCCTTATGAGCACGTTGAGCTTGTTCGTGATATCGGCTGAAGCTTTCAAATCAACGGTGGCGCTCTTGTCCCCGGCCATCAGCTCGACGTTGTCCGCTTTGGCTGGTTTTGCAATCATCAGTCCGGCTGCCAAGACTGCTCCTGCGAATGCCCTGCTTAATCTTGTGGATATGATTTTTCCATTATCTCTGGTTATTTTTAATTCCACAAATATCACCAAGTACAACATTCAATCAGGATATATATAATCTCATGAAGAAAATTGCAAGAAAACCGAAATTTTATTAAAGTTATTTAGGATAAATGATATCATGAAGCTGGATAAGAAGGACAGGGACCTGCTCACGCTATTATACATCGACTCGCGCGCCAGCTTCACCGAGATGGGGAAGAAGCTTAGGCTGAGCAGCAGCACTGTGGAAAGAAGGATGCGCAGGCTGCAGGAGTCCGGAGTGATAACATTGCTGTTCGCCAATGTGAATTTCGCCAAGCTCGGCCTGAAATCCTACAGGCTCTACTTCAGGTTCGATGTGATGGACGCGAAGACCGAGAAGGAGATGCTCTTTTTGTTCAGTACAATCCCGAACACGCTCTGGGGCGTGGTATGCGAAGGAGAGTACGATGTCATATGGAGGATCGTCGTGAGGGATGAGATCGACGTCGAGGACACCATGAACCTCGTCACCGAAAGATTCGGTACGCGGATAATCGAGAAGGCGGTCGCGACCACCACATACCAGACCTACCTTTCATGGAACCGCGCGTTCGGCGGGGTGCGCAAGCCCGAGTTCCCGCTCCAGCGCGCGGGCGAGATAGAGAGACCGGACGGCATCGACATGCGGATACTCGCGGCGCTGTACGGGGACGCGCGCGCAACCACCGTGGAGCTCGCAACTTTAGTAGGACTTACGCCGGATGCCGTCAACTACAGGATGAGAAGGCTAAGCGAGAAAGGATTGATCCTCGGATACACCGCTTGGTACGATTCGAAGAAGCTCGGACTGGAATACTACAAGATACTCTTCGGTTTCCGCGGGATGACAGCCGAGAAGGAGAAGAAATTCCTGGATTTCTGCCTCGAGCACGATTCCGTCATATTCCTGAACAAGACGATCGGCTCCTGGGACATTGAGGTGGACGTCATAGTGGAGGACGTGGCGGAGCTGGACGGATTCCTCCTCGAGATAAAGACGAAATTCGGCCACATGATCGGCAAGCATGCCTACATCGCGGCGATACAGGAGAGGATGCTGAACCCACTAAGGGGGCATAAATCGCATCTTGAAAGCGTCAAATTATAAGGAAAACCGCTCAATGAAAAAGCATGAAAATTTCACAGTCTGTCGGATTGTGCGTCTTTTTCTTGTTGCTGGCAGGCATGTCATTCGCACAGGGGAGCGGATATACGGCTACGACCGGCGGTTCGAACACGGAATCTTCCATAGACCAATGCTATTCGAACTGCTGCGTGAGCGGAGGCGGGGACTTCGACATGTACGGGGACTGCCGCGGAGCTTACCCTAACGACCCCCAGGCGTATTCCGATTGCCTGGCGAAATGCGCTCCCAGCGGCTCCGGGTCTTCCAACAGCAAAAACGGCGGATCTTGCACTAGCAACAGCGACTGCTCATCTGGCTATTGCAACTCCGGCGAGTGCCAGGCCTGCAGCTCCGACGCGGACTGCAGCTCCGGATACACCTGCGACCCGTCCACGAGCGTCTGCTGGCCCAGTTCGACTTCCATATCGTGCCAGTCCGTGGCCGACTGCCCTTCGGGATACACATGCGACCTGAGCACGAACAAATGCTATCAGCTTTCGAACTCCTGCTCGCCTTCCTGCGGCAGCGGCGCGTCCTGCTCCTCCAACGATGATTGCGCTTCCAACTTCTGCAGCTCCGGCACCTGCCAGTACTGCTCCTCCGACTCGGAGTGCGCCTCGGGCTCCTACTGCGACCAGAGCACCGGCGGCTGCCAGCCGACAGCGACAAGGAGCGCCTGCTCGCCGAATTGCGCGGAAGGCGAGTCATGCACTTCGAACGGTGACTGCTCTTCCGGATACTGCAATTCCGGCACGTGCCAGCAATCCAATACGCAGACACCACCATCCTGCGCTCCTGACTGCAGCGACGGCCAATCCTGCACATCTGGCCATGATTGCTTTTCCGATTACTGCGAGAAGGCGACGTCCACCTGCGAGTCCGTATGCATCGCCGAATCCGATTGCGGCATAAGCGAATCGTGCAGGTCCGACAAGGATTGCGCCTCCAAATTCTGCCAATCAGGCGCCTGCGCGAATTGCGGATCCGACTCGGACTGCGGTTCGGGCTACACCTGCGACCCGGACACGGCCACCTGCAAGGCAGCCACGGCACCGACAAATGCCAACGGCATGTGCTCCACGGATGCGGATTGCTCATCGGGATTCAAATGCGACCAGAGCGTCGGCGTTTGCACCGCAGCTTCATGCTCGCCCAACTGTGGCGCGGGGGAGCCCTGCACGACCAGCGACGATTGCGAATCCGGCGACACCTGCAATTCGGGCACATGCGTTTCGAAGCCTACGACGACTACCTGCGCTCCCAACTGCGGAGACGGCCAGCCCTGCACGAGCGAAGATGACTGCTCCTCCGGGTTCTGCGATTCCAACACGAAAACCTGCCGCTCCTGCAGACCGGAGGATTGCGTCTACACGGCGCTATGCGATCCGAACACGGGCCAATGCGAGAACAAATGCGCATCCGATTCCGATTGCGCCAATTGGGGCGGCCACTGCGACCTGAGCGTCGGCGCGTGCGTGGCTCCGACCACCGCTCCCGCGTCACCGCAGTGCTCGTCCGACTCGGACTGCCCCACAGATTACCTATGCGACCAAGGCGAATGCGTGTACAACCTGCCCTCCCCCTCAAGCTGCTCGTCCAATGCGGATTGCGAATACGGCGACTACTGCAACCTGGGCCTGTTCATGGGGCTGTTCCACTCCGGCAAATGCGAGGTCGAGACCAGCGCCTCTAATTCGAAATCATGCTCATCAGATAAGGATTGCGACGTAGGCTACACCTGCAACCTCGGTATCTTCGGAGGATGGTTCAACACGGGCAAGTGCGAGCAGGAAACCGAACCCAGCACCGAGTGCAAGTCCGACACCGATTGCGCTTCGGGCTACAGATGCAATACTTACACGTCCCAATGCACCAACGCTCACCTATGCTCATCCGATTCGGACTGCCCCTCAGGCTCCAAATGCGACCAGGACATCAAAGAATGCGAGGCTCCAGCTCCGACCACCTCATGCTCGTCCGATTCCGATTGCGCTCCGGGCTTGCACTGCAATACGATGTATGATGAGTGCACCAATGCCACCTTATGCACCGCCGACTCGAACTGCCCATCTGGACAGCACTGCGATTACCAGGTCGGGGAATGCGAGGCGTCGGGCCCGAATTTCAAACGATGCAAGGTCGACACGGATTGCCCATCCGGCTCCGCCTGTGGAGATTATTACGAGTGCGAGCCTCTCGGCCAGAACGAGTGCAGATCCGACAAGGATTGCCCCGAAAGCTACCACTGCGACAACTACGAGTGCACCAATGTGATATCGTGCTCCACAGACAAGGACTGCCCCGCGGGCTCGCACTGCAACGAGGACACCTCGCAATGCGAGGCTTCGACCCCGGAGTGCACGGCCAACGCTGACTGCTCGTCTGGCTACTGCGATTCCGGCACATGCTGGACCTGCTCCTCCGACGAGGATTGCATAGAGGGCTATGCCTGCGACCAGGATACGGGCGCGTGCGTGCCTTCGGCCCCGCCCGTATGCAAGTCGGATTCTGATTGCGGATCGGGCCACACATGCGATGTTGCTTCGGGTAAATGCGTAACTCCCGTGGCATGCACGTCCAATAGCGAATGCAGCTCGGACCTCTGCCAGTCCGGCCAATGCGTCTTCTGCTATTCGGACGCGAACTGCGGGCAGGGCTACAACTGCGACGTGCCTTCGGGCAAGTGCGTCGCCCCGGTATCCTGCGCCACCAACGATGACTGCAGCTCCGGCTACTGCCAGTCGGGCACATGCCTCTTCTGTTACTCGAACGAGGAATGCAAGGCGGGATACGCCTGCGATATCGGCACGGGCTCGTGCGTATCCTCTCCGGCCTCATGCTCGGCCACCAAGGAATGCCCCGCAGGCTACGCGTGCAACCTGGGATTGCTAAGCTCGATCCTGGGCGGCGAGTGCAAGTATTCATGCGCAGCCGACTCGGATTGCGCTCCCGGCTACGTATGCAACGTGGGCTCGAGCGAGTGCGTGCTTCCGACCCGATGCTCGTCCAACGACGACTGCGCCGCCACCAACCACTGCCAGGGAGGAGTCTGCCTCTATTGCAAAGGCGACGGGGATTGCGATTCCGGCCAGGTCTGCGACGATAGCGCAGGGGAATGCGTATCACCCACCCACTGCGCATCAAATGATGAGTGCAGTTCCAAAAACTGCGAAGATGGGATCTGCCTTTATTGCAAAACCGACGCGAACTGCGCCCCCGGAGATACCTGCAACACGAACACGGGCGAATGCATCGCACCGCCGAAGTGCTCTTCTGATTCGGGCTGCGCTTCGGGATACAAATGCAAGACGGGTTTCTTCGGGACCTTGTTCGGCAAGGGGACCTGCGTGGCTATCGAATGATTAGGTTGGGGATGCCACTTCGCTGGAAGCTTTCGCCATCTGGTCGCGGATGGTTGCGCAGAGATCCCTCAGGCAGGGCCAACTCACCGTATCATCGCCATTCACATGCTGGCTAATGGTTTTTTCGGTTCCGATGCCCGCGATTTATCAGTCCATGCAAGAAAAACGGGGTTTTATAAAGTGTATGTCGTATATTATAGCTATTGGTGTAATTATGGCAGATCCAATCTTGAAAGGAAGAACTGAAGGTTCATTATCACCAGCCCAGAAGCCGATGGGGCTGCCATCTACGATGAAGGATGGTCCTCAGATATCTGGGCCGGACTCTAAGGGCGTTTCAATACCAGTGGCCGGCATCCGCGACAGATTGGATAATCTGAGAGAGCATTTTCCCCACCAGCACGATAGTACATATGAGTTCGCATCCTTGCTTTCAAAGAGGCTTGGGGAAGGCAACATTTCACCGGCGGGCTTCGTGTTTGTCACCGAGCTCCTCATCTTCGACTTAAAAACGGGGGTTGACGGGTTCACGAGAAATCCGCTGAGGAGTTTCATCGTCGGGTTTCCACCTCGATTGTTCGATTTGATGTTTCCGAAAATCGCCAGGGTGGTGTGCCCGCCGGAATTCGCTGAACAGGCCATAGATAAAAAAGAAAGGTTATTCGATGCGGCAGTAGAGAATGAATGAATATTTCCAGCGCAGAATCTGCCGGTATTTGATATGGATAGGATTAGAGGAATATAGGTGTCAGCAGCAGCGTATCTTCCCGCCCATAGGGCAGTACAAATATCGCCGTGAAGGAGCTTAACTTCTGAGTTCGGAACGGGATCAGGTGTTTCCTCCTTCCTGTGACCGCTGACAAAATGATTATGGGCTATCGGGTTTTTAAAGATGACGCAAGGCCCATGCCCATCAAATAAAAACACTCCATACGAGAGTAGATGCACGATTCTTATGTCTGAAACGCATATGCACTGGTCGGAATGGCTCGCCGAGCGCGTGATAGCCGAGAAGAAGGAGCCGTACGTCATCACCAGCGGGATAACCACCTCCGGCCCGGCGCATCTTGGAACGTTATGCGAGTTTTTATTCCCTGATTCCATAAGGAAGCAGCTCGAGAAACGGGGGAAGAAAGTCACGTTCTATTTCCTGGCGGATATACTCGACGCGTTCGATTCCGTGCCCCTCGCCATGGAGCAATACAAGACCCAGTTGGAACCCCATCTGGGAAAGCCGCTGTGCGACGTCCCGGACCCGACCGGGAAGGCCAAGAGCTTCGGCGACCATTTCCTGGAGGAGGTCGTCGCCCTCATGGGCAAGTTCGGCGTGAAGGCCGAGATCAGGCGCATGAACGACCTTTATAGCTCGGGGAAATTTGACGACTGGGCGAGGTTCTACCTGAAGAACGAGGCGGAAGCGAAACGGATAGTCGAAGAGACGAGCGGGAAGCAGGAAAAAAAGGACTGGTCCCCGCTCATGCCGATATGCGAGAAATGCGGCAGGATAGCGACCACGCGGGTCACCAGCCACACCGACGATTCCTACGAATACGTCTGCGACAAGGACGTGAAATACACCAAGGGCTGCGGGCACAGGGGCATGGCGAAGTTGTCCGACCACCGCTACAAGATAGTCTGGCGCCTCCACTGGCCGGCATGGAAGCAGGTCTTCCGCACGAGCATCGAAGGCGCGGGCATGGACCACCACACCAAGGGCGGCTCCGAGGACACGTGCAAGGTCATAACCCAGGAGCTAATGAAGGCGGATTATCATATCCCGTTCAAATACGGTTTCATACTCTTCCAGGGGAAGAAATACTCGAAATCAAAGGGCATAGGCATGGGCGTGTCGGACCTCGTCATGCTCGTCCCGCCGGAGATACTCAAGTACATCCTCATCAAGCCGGACCTCGAGGAGAATGTGGATATCAACCCTACTCCAGAGAATTTGCTCAAGACCATGGAGGATTTCCAGCTCGCTTCGCAGCTGAAGGACAAACCGGAGCAGAGCAGGCACGAACGTAAGATGGCGATCGCCTTCGAACTGTCAGCTGAGAAATTAAACTGGAAAACCCCGTTCCTCGATGTGCTATTGTATTACCAGATATACGGGAGCTGGGAAAAGGTCGCGGGCATGACCAAGGACCCGGAGGGCACCGAGTACCTGAAACCCTTCGTGCAGGAGTGGATTGACCGGAGCTTCATGCCAGAGGATTACCGCTTCAAGTACCAGCCCGGAGTTTTGCCTGTAACTGAGAACGTCAAGGGCGCGCTTGGAGTGCTCAAGCCGGACATGGATGCGCTCGCCATACACAACGCGATCCATGATTACGCATCCGGAAAAGGCATCGAGACGAAAGTCATGTTCTCGGAGCTCTACCGCGCGTTGATCGGGAAAGAGCGCGGACCACGGGCAGGCAAGCTGATAGCAGCCCTCGGAGTGGAGAGGGTGAAGAAGGGATCTGCTGTAACTCGGTATTTTATTCACTATTATATAAGGAAAAAACATGCGAGCCCTCATCGTCTTCGGATTGATCGCGATTTTTCTGGCTGGCTGCACTCAGCTATCTTCTTCCCCATCTGCGCCTCAGACGCAGCACCTGTGCAGCGACGGCACGACCATAGTCACGGACCTGAGCAACTGCCCGCAAGTAGATAATGAGATGCTGCAATGCCAGAAGGAATCCAGCACCGAGGATACGAACGGCAACAGCCCCCGCAACACGTGCCTGTTCAGCCTGGCGGTGGAGCGCAGCAACGCCTCGATCTGCAAGATGATATATACCAGCCAGCCGGACTACGCGGATTATTCGGTGGCCACATGCGGCGCCCAGATCGCGAGCGCCATGAACGATCCGACTGTCTGCGGGCAGCTCGGCCTTTCATACAGCTCGGACTGCTACAGCGACCTCGCATCATCGGCCCAGGACCCGACCATCTGCGAGTCGATAAACTCCAGCGCGCAG
The DNA here is from genome assembly GCA_963800555.1 of uncultured Microcaldota archaeon. Taxonomy (GTDB): domain Archaea; phylum Micrarchaeota; class Micrarchaeia; order Anstonellales; family Bilamarchaeaceae; genus Bilamarchaeum. The sequence continues at coordinate 134,060 of CAWDBH010000005.1, forward strand.
AAGGACAAATGCCTCTTCACTTATATATCCGATAATTCCTATTCGATAGAGGACTGGAGCATCTGCGACAGCATGACATCAGGCAGCCCGGACGCGGATTACTGCTATTACACAGCGGCGACAACGCTCGAGAGCACGCAGTACTGCGACAAGCTCCCGGAGGTCTCCGCTGAAGAATATACGGTCGGGGACTGCTACGGACAAGTGGCGGATGACACGGGCAACCTGACGTTGTGCAAGTCCCTCACGAAATCGAGCGACAGCGACGACTGCTACTACGACTACGCCACGTACGAGTACAACACGACCATATGCAACTCCATCTCGGATGCGACCAAGAAAGCGGACTGCGTCATGGACGCGAACGTGACTGACTGATTACCAGATATACGGCACCAGTCGGTATCTCGTCCTATCGCAATATTCTTCGTAACCCTTGAGCCCTTTGCGCAGCGTCCTGTCCTCCATATAGGTGCGCAGGACGAACAGCGCCGCGCCGCATAATGCCGGAATGAGCGCATAAAACGAGCCGAGCGCGAGGGGGATGCTCAGATAGAAAACGATCGCCCCGGCATACATCGGATGGCGCACCACCGAATACGGGCCTGTTGAGATAACCTTCTGGCCTTTCGACACCTTAACCATCCGAGTGATGTACGGGTTCACCTTCAGGACCGGGAACACGAAAGCGAATGCGAGCACTAAGCCAAGGAAACCGAGCGCCTCGAACCCCCAGCCCGATATATACCCATCAGCGTGCGAAATCCCCGAGATGATGAAAATAGATATGAAAGAGATCCCGATCAGCGATAATAAGGCCTGGTCCCAACCCATGCCGGACGTCTTGAATGCGAAACGTTCCGCGAGCCAGTCCGGATCGTTCTTCATCATCCACGAGCCGATCACGAGCGAGCCGGCAGTATACATCCCGAGAAGGAGCCAACCTTCCGGCCAGTTCAGGGTGCCGGCAGGGAGGAATATCAGGATGGCGAATAGGAAAGTTAAAACGATCCAGCGGACCAGGATCATCTGGAGCGAAATCTTCATATCATCCTCGCTCATCCTGGATATATATCTTTTACCCATATGGGAGTGCCAGAGCCTCCATGCGTAATTATTTAAATTTATTGTGATACAACATATTATTATATGTCAGAAGACTGCGACTTGCATTCGCTCCAGGCGAAGCACCTGATCCCGCTCCAGCCCGAGCAGATGCTGGATTTCATCATGGATCTGGTAGCCAAAGCCAGGAGACAGAAGGGGCTGCCTGGTACGGAAGCGTATTTCACACCCCCACTTCTTGACCTGATGAAAGTCAATGATGCTATTGTAGCGTTCGAGCAAAGCTTCATGCGTTATCTCTGGAAGACCATGGAGAGAGCGCAGAGGAGGTTCGAGCGGATCACGCGCAGCGTGGAAGGAAGATGGGTGCCGCCCGCACTAAATGCGGAGATACGGGGGATTATCGCGGGCATAACCTCGACCACATCCTTCAGTTCGCATATCGGCGTATTGAACAGCGGATGGGTGGCGGCCGAGCAGCTGAGAGGCGAATACGACATGAAGCTCGGGATGGCGAGGAAGGGGCTCTGGCTGAGCCATATATTCGATCTCGCCGGATGGGAGGGCAACGACGTCCTCGTCGTGAGGGGAGGTTTCAATGACCGCCGCATCAACATATTCCTGGATCCTGACGAGCCGCTCTTTGGCAAACGGGTGCTCCTGCTCGATAATGACATGATGACCGGCCAGAGCGCCAGCAACCTAGCGAAGCACTTGATGACTGATTGCAAGGCGAAAGAGGTGGGGGTGCTCACGGTCTACGACCATTGCGACCTCACCCAAGAGGAGTTCGAACTGGGGAAGCGCATGCTGGATCCTAAACGCGTTTTGGGAATGGGTAAGGTGAAGAATATCGAGACCCACGGTCTTTCGGCCACTGAAGGAGGCGAGCTGGAAACGGTCGTCATGAGCCTACCCACGAACCTCCCCCATGTCACGAAGATGCACAACCTCAGGCAGTTCAAACCGGAATTCCGGGCATTCGATGAGGTCCGCCACCGCTTGGTGCGCTGAGTATTTTTATAATAAGATGCGAGCTGAATCAATCCATGCCATTCAAGGAAATGGAGCAGCCGGCTGCGATAGAGACGGTCAAACAGACGCAGCAGCTCACCGCGGACCTGATGCATATACAGCAGGATCATAGGCTGAGCGGGGAAGCCAAGGCCCAGCAGTCGCTCGACGCGGTGAAGGGTTTCGTGGTGAAGAATCCCGCGGAGCTCACGCAGCAGATGGCCAAGACGCTCGCGGCGACGCTCGAATCCCAGGTGAGTTACCTGGAGAGCAACAGGGCCAAGTACTCCCGCGATGCCATAGCGAGCCCGGCAATCGCCAGCTCTACCGTGAGGCAGCTCGGCGAGGCGGATGCGAATGTGATAAGCGCGAACGCGGTCAAGGTATCCGACAACTTCCAGAGCGTGCTTGAGGCGACCAGGTCTGCGGCTTCTTTCGCGGGCGCGCTCGCCACCCAGAGCGACGAGCAGCTGGGAGGCAAGAAAGTGGCATACGTGGAAAAGCTCTACACTAACCTTTCAACCATCGTGGACCTGAGCCTGGAGAACCGGGCGGCATACAACGAGATGGCGCTCGCCGCCGGTCGGTCGAATCAGAGGGCGGAGCAGGAATTCAGGACCGGAGCGGCGGTGACAGCCGGGATCGCGCTCACAGTGATAGGGATGGGAGCCGGAGGGGTGCTTACCCATGCAATCGGCCACGCGATGGCGCATGCGGGGGCAAGTTCTCTAGCCACGGCCGGCGCGACTGTCGGCACTTCCGCGGCGGCTGGCGCGGTCACGGGGATAGCAGCGGACGCGGCCATGATCGGCATAAAAGAGAAACGATTGATAACGTTGGGGGAGATGGGAAGCATCGCCTGGAAAGGGGCGGCCCTCGGCGCGCTCGCGCATCTCCCGATCACGCAGATAGCGGAACTCGCGCACGGGGCCAAGAATGCGAGCATGGCGGTCGAAGCAGGTGCGGTCGGCGCGGCAGGAGCGGCAGTCACGCTCGGAGGACGCGCCGCGATAGCTGCGGAGGAGAGCGCGGTGGCGGTAAGGGAAATCACGACCGCGGCCCGCGCTGTGGAATCGGGCGCCGGCATGGTAGGTAGGGGAGCGAAGCTGGCGAAGACCGCGGCCCACGGGGTGGGAGTCGAAGAGGAGATGGAGGAGGCCCATAAGAAGGCGAGCGAGGTCGCGAAGAAAGCGGTAGATGATAAGTTCGGGGATTGATAGCTATGGCAGGAAACGACAATTACACTCCGGCTGAATCGGGTTCATTGGACGCCAAGTACAAGGAGATAGCGCCGCAGCTGGACAGGATACGAGAAGCGAAGACGCGGGAAGAGAAGGTCGCGCTCGCGGACAGATTCGCGAAGAGCCAGCAGGAAGCGATCAAAGACCCGAAAACCGCGGGGATCGTTTTCACGATCACGGCCGAGAAGCTGTTTCGGACCAATCCGCATATCGGCCTCAGCGAAGACGACAAGTCGAACATGAGGGCGGGCAAGGCGTTCTTCGGGAATTTCAAGGAGCAGTTCAAGGACTATTTCTTCGAGCGCGCGACCATGGGCCGCTTCGAGATGGGCATTCTGCAGACCTGCTCGGAGCTGCTCGTGAAATATGCGCAGGAGGATGCCGCGTTCAGGAAATCGCTCATAGCGAGGATGGATACTGTCCTCAGGACGAAAAAAGGGAATGTGGATAATAGCGTGACGCTCTCCACCATAATGGCCCCTCTGGTGAAGGCCAGGGAGCTAGTGCCCCTGCTGCAGAAGCTGCAGGACGATCCGCGACTCAACCCCAACGAGAAAAAATTATACAGGATCACCGAGCAGGCCATCAACAGGGAGGCCGGGCCGCAGCTGCTAAAGCGCTAGCCGGTCTTCAGCTTCTTCAGCAGCCCCATGATCATCACTTTGGAGGTGGCGCTCAGCTTCCCTTCCTCCATGGCTTTCAGCATCATGTTCTCCAGGGTCTCGCTGGCTCTCTTCGGATCCATAGCGAAGGCCTCGACCAGCTCGGAAGTGCCGCGCTCGGGGTCCCCTTTCATATGGTAAGCGAGATAGAGCATCACCTTGTAATCCGTGTTCTGGGGGAATTTGGCTTCCAGCTTGGTGAGGATGTCTATCGCGCTGTCCAGGCGGCCGAGATAGAGGTCGCACATCGCGAGGTAGAAGACGACGTCCGGGTCCGTCTTCTTCTCCCTGGTGAGCTTCGGGAGATAAAGGGAGTAGAACGCTTTCCTCGCTTCGATGAACATCCGCTTGTGGAAGTACGCAATTCCGATGTACATGATCGCGTCGGTCTGGTCCTTGGAGGCGTTCTCCAGCTCGAGCGCGTTCTTCAGGAGGGAATCGTAATCCTCGGCCCTGAAGGCTTCGACGCATTTCTGGAGCCAGAACCGCTCCTTCTCTCCGAGCGGTTTGTCTGGGGACGGCTGAGGCATCAGATAAGAACTGCGGCAAACATTAATAATTGTAAAGAATGACAACTGGAGAAGATGGTGTCCATACTCAAGATAGAGGACGAAGACGACCTCAAGAACGCGATCGGCACCGCGGACGCGTACCTCCGGTCGGGCGGAGTCATAATCTACCCCACCGACACGGTATATGGTATCGGATGCGACGCGAACTCGAAGGACGCGATCGCCAAAGTCTACAGGATAAAGGGCATCTCCAAGGAGAAGCCGCTCTCGGTCATGATGTCCGGTTTCGACATGATACAGGAGTACTGCGAGACCGGAATGGGGGATGATGCCATCCTCGGGAAATACCTGCCCGGCCCGTACACGTTCCTGATAAAGAGCAAGGGCTACCTCGTGGCATCCAAGAACGACAGGCTGGGCGTGAGGATACCGGATTCCGAATTCTGCCAATCATTGTGCGCCAAGCTCGGGCGGCCGATCGTCACGACCAGCGCGAATCTGACCGGGGAAAAACCGCCGGTGCGGTTCGAGGACATAGACAGGGAAGTGCTCGGATCGGTCGGCCTCGCGATAGACTCCGGCGTGACGAAATACGGCGCTCCATCTGTCATAATCGATTTGGTTGAAAGGAAGCTCATCCGCGAGGGCGGGCAGTCCATAGACCTGGAAGAGTTATTGAAATAATTTCTTGTGCCTAAGACCTTTCGGTCATTTTCGATGGAGTTTACTAGACCCTGCTATATGTCCGAACGTAATAAAGGAGGAGAGAGAGAATTTTAAATAATAATTCTGTTACGATAGACATCGTTATCTAGAAGGTTGTCTATGAGTACCAATTTCGACGTAGGTTGGACAGTTCCTCCAAACGATTATTCACTTACGAAGTGTATGTTTCGTGAAGATAGGTTCGTGGATGGCCCATACATAGATGAATTGAAAATCCTTAGTTCTAGACCTTATAAAAAATTTTATAGTTTCAATCTTAGAGTACGCTATACATTTGATGCAGATCGATGGGCAAGTACAAGGTATGGAGAAATACCTCCAGAGGTAATAATCGGGCCTTCCCGTACAAATTTACTCAGATTCAACTTATTCGTTCCTGGAAATTCATATCATCATGCTAAAAATCAAGCAGTGATATGGATTAACTCTCAAACGAAATACGACCAAAGTACGGGGTTAAAAAGATATTTTCATCTTTATACCAATCGACATTTTCGCCATCATTATAAGCAGTGTTTTTCTGGACAAAAGCAAAAAACAAGCGAAGATAATTTTACTTTCTTTCATTTGGTAAGACGATCGTTTTCTTATATATTGAAAATAATCAGTTTCGGATTGATAGAGGATGAAAAGTAGGTAATAGAGATACCCGAGGTTATAGACCTTATAGACATTATAAGACTTTCATCAACATTTAAATACTAGTTTTATCCTCTCAGTTTTGGTGATTGTTATGGGTGGATTTGGAGCTGGATTTGGTAAAGCTGTTGGAGAAGGTGCAGCAGGTGCAGTTGTTTCGTTAATCTTCATTGTGTTATTCAATTCAGGTATAATGTCATTACCATTATTTCTTGTTTGGAATATTGCAAGCGGAATTGCAACAGTTGCTATGTTTGAAACTTTTCCGCTCTGGTCGACAGTCTATTTGGTAGGTTGGATTTGTGGTATGGGAATAGTTTTTCAAGCTGGTCTATTAAGTGTCTGGGAAATTGCAGCCTACGTTGTAGGCGCTGGTTTTGTTATTTATCATCGCTATTTCAAATAATGTTGGCTCTGTAGAAATGCTTAATTGATAAGTATGCCAATGGGTTTCATCGTCGAGGCTTACCAGGGCCTTGACTCCTCCCAGCGGCGAAATCCATGCAAAAGAGAACGTCAAAGTTAATTAGAGTAGCGGTTAGGGCCCAGCAGGCAGCCAAGTACGTGCTGCCTGAATATGGAAACAAATTCTCAAGAAAAGACTTCACTCAGCATCAGCTCCTAGCGATAGCTGTCCTGAAACAGAAGACTGACGAGGATTACAGGGATACTGTTGACGGCATTGGCAGCGACTTGATGCAAGCGATGGGTCTCACGAAGATACCTCATTTCACTACCCTCCAGAAGTTCATCAAGAGGCTGGACTCACAGGTATTGGATACCCTTATCGCAGTGGTCGCAATCCTCATCATAGGGGATCAATTGATCAGGGGAGCCGTCGTAGGGATAGACTCTTCAGGATATCCTGCTTCGCATGCCAGCAGCTACTTCGTGAGGAGGATAAAACGCAAGCCTACGCATAAGACGTTCCTCAAAGGTTCATTCGTTGGGGACCTGACAAATCAGGTCATCGTCTGCTGCAGGCTAAGGAATTTCCCGTCTCATGATATCATTGATTTCAGGAGGCTGATGAAACGCGCCCTGATACTCTTGAAGAAGATTTCAGAGGTTCATGCTGACAAGGGGTACGATGGCAAGGATGAGATCCTTCTCGTGGAGAAGCTTCTGAAGGCCGTGCCGTACATCAAGATCAAGGAAACCGACAGGCACAAATGCAAAAGCCAGATAAGGCGCAGGGTTTTGAACAACTGGAATCGGCTCACCTTCGCTTTGAGGGGGCGGCAGCGCAACCTCATAGAAACAATCAACTCCGTTGTAAAGAGGGTCTTCGGAGACGCCCTCTATAGCAAGGGCATCTGGATGCGGCGCAAGGAATTGAAGCTGAAGTACTTTGCCTACAACATTTACCGGTCAGTCCAGCTAGAGGAGATTTTTTGTTGCCTCGTCTTAAGCTGGACTTAAGAGAGGGTTTCTACAGAGCC
>CAWDBH010000006.1:0-76975 GCA_963800555.1 uncultured Microcaldota archaeon
TAGAAACCCTCTCTTAAGTCCAGCTTAAGACGAGGCAACAAAAAATCTCCTCTAGCTGGACTGACCGGTAAATGTTGTAGGCAAAGTACTTCAGCTTCAATTCCTTGCGCCGCATCCAGATGCCCTTGCTATAGAGGGCGTCTCCGAAGACCCTCTTTACAACGGAGTTGATTGTTTCTATGAGGTTGCGCTGCCGCCCCCTCAAAGCGAAGGTGAGCCGATTCCAGTTGTTCAAAACCCTGCGCCTTATCTGGCTTTTGCATTTGTGCCTGTCGGTTTCCTTGATCTTGATGTACGGCACGGCCTTCAGAAGCTTCTCCACGAGAAGGATCTCATCCTTGCCATCGTACCCCTTGTCAGCATGAACCTCTGAAATCTTCTTCAAGAGTATCAGGGCGCGTTTCATCAGCCTCCTGAAATCAATGATATCATGAGACGGGAAATTCCTTAGCCTGCAGCAGACGATGACCTGATTTGTCAGGTCCCCAACGAATGAACCTTTGAGGAACGTCTTATGCGTAGGCTTGCGTTTTATCCTCCTCACGAAGTAGCTGCTGGCATGCGAAGCAGGATATCCTGAAGAGTCTATCCCTACGACGGCTCCCCTGATCAATTGATCCCCTATGATGAGGATTGCGACCACTGCGATAAGGGTATCCAATACCTGTGAGTCCAGCCTCTTGATGAACTTCTGGAGGGTAGTGAAATGAGGTATCTTCGTGAGACCCATCGCTTGCATCAAGTCGCTGCCAATGCCGTCAACAGTATCCCTGTAATCCTCGTCAGTCTTCTGTTTCAGGACAGCTATCGCTAGGAGCTGATGCTGAGTGAAGTCTTTTCTTGAGAATTTGTTTCCATATTCAGGCAGCACGTACTTGGCTGCCTGCTGGGCCCTAACCGCTACTCTAATTAACTTTGACGTTCTCTTTTGCATGGATTTCGCCGCTGGGAGGAGTCAAGGCCCTGGTAAGCCTCGACGATGAAACCCATTGGCATACTTATCAATTAAGCATTTCTACAGAGCCAAAGAACCGCTATTATTAGAGGGCTATTGCCATCACTGTCCTTTGAATTGATATCTCCGCCTTTATCCAGATAGCGTCTGATGGCCCGGCGATTCCCTGATCTTGCAGCATCATTCAACTGTTCTCCCGGAAGAACATCTTCGATTGGAATAATTTCAACTACATTGCCAGATGGTGGGTTCCCAATCGACCCAGCCCCGTAGCCTGAAATCGACCCCGGGTGGTCCGTGCTACCCATCCTCTGTTCTATTGCAGGAGCACATCCTGATAGTGCAACCGAGAGGGAAACTCCGACAATGGTTGCTTTGCACGTTCTAGTAAGCTGTTTTGCTTTGAACATGGGGCTTATGTTGCGGAGAATATTTTTTAACGGTTATCTTCGCTGGAATCTTATGCTGATTCATTACACCAAACCCAGCGCAGCGACGATTATGATGAACGCGCCGAAGCCCAATGCGACATAAGCCAGGTTCACCTTGCGCACCAATGCGAGAACGGCGCCTATCGTGAGATAGCCGAAGACGAATGCCGCTATCGCGAGCATGATGCCGTCGGTTATGGGGAATGCGGATAAACCTCCGCCTACCGCGAGCAGTAGCTCAGCCAATAGGATGGTGGGTACACTGAGCAGGAAGCTCAGGTAGAAGCTGCTCTCGCTCTCGAACCCGTCCCAGATCAGTCCCGTGGTGCTGGTCCCGGAGCGCGAGATGCCCGGCAGGATGCTCAATCCCTGAAGCGCCCCGCAGATCAGCCCGTCCTTCCATGTCACCGATTCGGATTTCCTTGTCTTGGCGCCTTTCTGGAAATACAGGAAAAGCCCGGTTATGACTAAACCCGCGCCCATTATGCCGAATAAAAGTGCGTTATTGAATGTAGGGAAGAACTTCTTCTCGAGATATAGCAAGGGAAGGCCAACTACCCCTGTTAGCAATAAAGCCGTGAACAGGAAACCCAATCTTCCTTGCGCGTGCGACTTGATGTCCAGCGGCTTGCTTATGAAGTCCTTAGCGATTTGCAGGATGTCCTTCCTGAAATATATCAGAGCAGCGAGCACGCTCCCCATGTTGAGGTATAACAGGATAGGCACGACCAGCGACGGGTCGCCATGGAGGAACGTGAGGTACGCTAAAGTGTCCTGAGTCTTAGAGCTGAGCGGGATGGCTTCGGTGATGCCTTGAACGAGACCGAGGATGATGATAGAGAATATGTCCATGGAGAGGCTAACGCGACAAGAGTTTTAAATTGCTTGATAGATAAAACCGAAACATATTTAATTGTATACATATACATATACATAATGAGCCAATTGATAAACGTTTCCGACGAGATTTACGAGCGCTTGACGGCCCTCAAGAAAATCAAGAACGAGAGCTACACCCGCCTCATAGCCGAGCTTCTAGGGAGAAACGAAACCAAGATATATACGCTGACGGATGTTTTGAACGAGATAAAGGAGCAGGACAAATCTTTCAAAGGTAAGAAAGAACGGATAGACTACGATCTCATAGCCTATGGTGTTTCCCGTGAAAGTTCTTGATACGTCATTCATAGTTTCTTTGTTTCTGGCGCAGGATTCTAACCATCAGAACGCCGAAGACCTTGCGCAGAACAATCTGGATGAGCAGTTATTGCTTCCCGAACCCATACTCCATGAGACATTGACGGTCATCCTCTATAAGAACGGAATCGAGAAATGCAGGGAAGTCTATGATCGCTTGGTGCATAACAAACAGGTCGAAGTCGTCAGGTTCAACCAGAATGAATCAGACGAGATGGCCGAGATGTTCTTGGATCAGAAAACGAAGCTGAGTTTCCAGGATATATCTGTTGTTTACCTATCAAAAAAATCGAAGTCAAAGGCGTTGGCTTTTGACACCGGGATTTTGAAGCTGACGGGCTGAGATTCCCGCTCTTCATGCCAATCAGCAGCCGAATCTGGAAAGCACATATGATTTTACATCCAAACGGAGTTGTAATTCAGAAGGAGAATCTCGTGGACTTCCTTACCATAGCCTTGATCGGACTGGGCCTTGCGGCCGATGCGTTCGCCGTAGCCATCGTGAAAAGCATGGCAGATAAGAGAATGCCCACGAAGAAATACCTGGTCATCTCAGCCTATTTCGGAGTCTTCCAGGCAGGTATGATTATCCTAGGTTGGTTCCTCGGCCTGCAATTCCTTTCCCTGGCTGCAGGGGTCAGCAATTGGATAGCCTTCGGCCTCTTCATGATCATCGGCGGGAAGATGATCTACGAGTCACGGACGCGCGAGAAGGAAGCAGAACTCGACCACAGAACCCTTCTCATGCTGGCCATAGCCACTAGCATAGACGCGTTCGTGGTCGGCCTGACGCTCTCTTACCTGGGCATATCTATCATCGAAGCGGCGCTCAGCGTCGGGGCGATAACCTTCGTCGTATCGCTCATCGGCTGCTTCTTAGGGAAAAGATACGGTCACATCCTCGGCGAATGGGCGGAAATCGCAGGCGGCCTGATGATCATCGCGCTAGGCGTGAAGATAATCCTTTGATTCACCCGAAGATCTCGACCTGGGCCCACATCGCCTGCTTCTCGTAGCCGGCCGCCACGTCATCCGCGCGTATCCTGAACTTATGGCCGTCCGGAGCGACCCATATCTGAGATTGGGTGGGGCATATGACGAACCTGTCCACTATGGAATCGTTCGTGTCCCTTACGCTGAATATGCCGCACGGAACCGTTTGGACGAGCGAGACGTCATCCAGGACCAGGGAATACTGCCCGTCATCGAAGACGAGACCCTGCGGATTCGCGGTCACGTTCATTGTCTGGTTCGAAGTCTGATTTGAAATTGTAATGTTAGAAGCAGTGATATTCGTCTGATTGGAAACAGATGCGTTAGTTGCATTGACAGTCTGGTTCGTGATCGGCACGCTGATGACGAAAGGATTGGCATTCGCAGGGATATTAGTGGTATTAGCAATCGGTTGCACAGTCTGATTCTGAACTGTTTGATTGATGATTGGGTTTTGCTGCGTGCATCCCAGCATCAGGACCAGGAGCAACGCCAATACGGTAAGACGCATGGCACATTCTTGTATCTGAATATTAATATCGTTTTCCGTCAAAATTTCCGGTCTTTCCGGGATTTCTTTATCTCATTAAAGCTTATCGTTGCATCGAGTTTCTTTTGAATCGCCTTTGCCACGACCTTCGACCAATCAATTCTAGGGTATTTTTCCATTTCCGTCTGGATTTCGGGCGGGATTGAAATCCTGATAGCAACCATCAAAACCACCAGACTATTGACTGATCTCAAGTATATAAACCGAAACCAGGTTCATTTCCGCAGCTTAATAAATATCATATCGGTAGTGATTCCATGAAACTGACGTTCAACGGAGCTGCCCGGATCGTGACTGGCTCTTGTTATCTGCTTGAGGTCAATGGGAAGAAAATACTGGTCGACTGCGGCATGTTCCAGGGCACGAAGGACATAACCCGGCTCAACTACGAGCCGTTCGCCTTCGACGCTTCTGAGATATCCTGTTTGATACTCACGCACGCGCACATAGACCACGCGGGATTGCTGCCGAAACTCGTGAAATGCGGATTCAAAGGCAGGATTTATACGACTCCGCCGACAGCCGAACTCACCAAGGTCATGCTCATAGATTCGGCCAACGTCAACCTGGACGAGACCAAGCACGAGAACCAGAGGAGGCAGCGATTGGGGCTCCCTCCGCGTGAGCCGCTCTATTCCATAGAGGATACGAACAACGTGTTCCCGCTTTTGCGGCCGACCGTGTACGACCAGGAGACCTCGCCGATCGAGGGGATAAGATTCATACTCAGGAACGCAGGCCACATCCTGGGCTCTGCCATAATCGAGATGTGGGTCAAGGAAGGCAACAAGGAAACCAAACTCGTCTTCTCTGGCGATCTAGGCCAGAAGGAGACGCCACTTTTAGATAACCCCACCATCATAGAGAACGCTGATTACGTGCTCGTGGAATCCACCTACGGGAATCGGTTGCACGAGGACGCGAAGACGCGAGGGGACATATTCTCCGAAGTCGTCCAGGAGACTTTCGATCGCGGCGGCATGCTCATGATTCCTTCTTTCGCGGTGGAACGGACGCAGGAGCTGCTCTACTATTTGAATAAGATGGTGAAAGACGGCAAGTTTCCCCGCGAGATGGTGTTCTTGGATAGCCCGCTGGCGATAAAGGCCACGGACGTTTTTTCTAAGAACATGAAGTATTTTTCTAATAGTCTACGCTCGGAGTTCAAGGATCCCTTCGAGTTCAAGCAATTGAAACCGCTCGCGAGCTCTCTTGAATCCCAGAAGATGAACGAATACCTCGCCCCTTGCATCGTTATGGCCGGCAACGGCATGTGCAGCGCTGGCCGGATTCGATATCACTTGAAACATCATCTCTGGAAACCTCAGAACACGTTGCTGTTTGTCGGTTATCAGGCCGAGGGAACTCTAGGGCGCGTGATACTCGAAGGCGCGACAACCGTCCACATGATGGGGATTGAGGTCGCGGTGAAGGCCAAGATACGGCAGATCGACAGCTTCTCCTCTCATGCGGATTCGAAGGAGCTGAAGGAATGGATCGCTGGTTTCAAGAACAAGCCGCGCAAGGTTTTCGTTGTGCACGGGGAAGAGGAATCGTCCAAGGCCCTCTCCACCTCGCTTTTCGAGATGGGATTCAAGACCCATGTTCCGAGGCTGGGGGATACTGTGGAATTGTAGACACAGCCTGTCATAAGAAAAAATCAAATTAAACATAAGCTAGACGACATTGATGAAGGGGATAAAATAGCAGAAGAAAGTAATTTGCATCGGAAAATCCATAACACTAAGAAGTGCCAGCGTCATTCGTGTAATGCATCTTCGGAAGTTGAATGTTCATACTGCAAGGAGATGTTTTGCAAAGAGCATGCCGAGCCACGATTGGTTTTGATTGGGCACGGACCGTCGATAATAGAAAATACCCCTACAGGGCTCAAACAAGAATATGAAGCTGATTACAGAAAAAAAGGAGGCCACCCCTGTACAAACTGGACAATTATCAATAGTAGAAGACTGAAAGCCGAGAAGCTTTTCAATGAAGCTAAATATGCGACGATTTTAGGGCATAAGTCGTTAGATGAAGAAATCAAAATTCGTCTCTCATATTTAGATGTTGAAGAACAAAAAGAAATAGAACCAATATTAGCTACTCTGGTTGAACAAGAAAAACATCGAGTTAAACTCCTTAAAGAGGAAGGAGGGACAGAATATGAATTTTCAGCTAAGAGACCTCGGGAAATAGATTTCGATCTTAATGCTTGTGAATATTGCAAAACTTCTCCAGTTTCGCTTAGTGAATGTTCGTCTTGTGGGCGAATGTTTTGTATGTATCATCGCGATCAAAGAAGCCATAAATGCCCTGCCTTCATAGAAGAATTAAAGAGGCAGCGAAAAGAAAGTGAAGAAATCAATAAGAACTTGAAAATAGAGAAGGAGAAAATTAACGCCAGGAACCGCTGGATTGCGATCCTGTTTGTTCTCATAATTGGAGCAGCATTATTCATTTCTGTGATGTCAAGCGTCCTCAAGTATCTCCAACCTTGTTCGGATAAAACGAGAGGTGGTTCATGCTCTAGTAACAAACCATATTATTGTATGGACGGGGAATTGGTCTACTCTCCGGAACGTTGCGGATGCCCTGATGGATACGCGGCAGAATCAGGAGTATGCAAGAAACTACTAATTTGTACGGATGGAACAGCTTATGGTAATTGTTCACAAATTCTGCCGTTTTTCTGCGACAATGGAAGCCTAACAAATAATGCACAAGTTTGTGGATGCCCCAATTCCGAGATCATAGCTAATGCGACTTGCAAAACACCCCAGAATTGTTCTGACGGCACTTCACATGGCCAATGTTCTACTGACAAGCCACTTTTTTGCTTCGATGGCACTTTAACTCAGAACTCTTCCTTATGCGGATGCCCTAATGGCTATTTGCCTGGTGGTCAGGATTGCAGGATAGCAGTTAACTGTAACGATGGCACTCAAGATTCTAGTTGTTCTTCCAACCAGCCAAATTATTGCTATAATGGGACTCTTTTTGAAAACGCTAGCGCATGTGGTTGTCCGAATGGTTATCTTCCGCATGGAGATAACTGCGAATCGTGGGGGGATGATTTCTTCTCAGATGTCGCTTCTGACCGAGGCGCTGCATACCAATATTGCCCTTCACTTAGCGAGTATGCGCAATTAAGATTTTCCACAATGTCGAATAATATTGAGATAAGTCATTACGGCTCAGAAACAGATATGCAGAGTTTTTTTGGAACTGTTTACAATACTTGGTTCGAAGAAGAGGTTCTGTATCCTGCGGGTTCTTCCCCTAGCGACTATATCGATAATCTCCAGGTTGTAGCTCCACTTCACTGGCAAGGGCTCATAGACCCAAAATATGCGTATTATGGATATTACATGGCTGACGGTCCATCATATGAGATATATCAGCCTTGCCCAACGACTGAAATCCCCGGGCCAAACATAAATATCTCCCAGTTCTATTCATCAATGGGTTGCTCCTTTACGATTGACACCTCGACATGGTTTGTTGTCGAATTAGCGAGTGATTGTCCAGGCAAAGTTGGAGGTTGATCCAGAAAAAAGCATATATACGTCTTCTGCCCATAGCATCACATGGCAAAGCATCAGACTCTCGGAGATAACGTCATCCCATCGAGATATACCCTCGTCTTCGAACCGGACCTCAAAACCTTCAAGACGACAGGCAGCGAAACCATCGAATGCACTGTCAGGAAGGAAACCACGAGAATAATCCTCAATTCAAAGGAGATAGAGATCAAAAGCGCCACAGTCAAATCGAACGGCGCCACGCAATCCGCATGCGTTAACGAGGACAAGGAGCTGGAGAGGGTCGAGCTCGTCCTGGCCACTCCGGTCGAAGGCCCGATAGAGATAGAAATCGATTTCACCTGCATCAACAACGACAAAATGTACGGGTTCTACAGGAGCACGTATGAAGTGGATAAAAAGCAGAAAACCCTGCTCAGCTCGCAGTTCGAGGCGGCCAACGCGCGCGCCGCTTTCCCTTGCTTCGACGAGCCGGAGTTCAAGGCCGTATTCAAACTATCAATGAAGATCGACAAGAACCTCAGTTCGATATCCAACATGCCGGCCCTCAAGGAAATCAGTTCTCAAAACAAGAAGCTCATCGAGTTCGACGAGACGCCGAAGATGTCGAGTTATCTGCTCTATCTCTCGGTGGGCGAGTTCGAGATCCGGGAAGATAAGGTAGGAAAGCTAATCATCCGGGTCATAACCACTCCGGGCAAGGGGAAATTCACAGAGCTTCCGATGCAATACGCCAAGGAGTCGGTCAAATGGCTGCAGGAGTATTTCGGAATAGACTATCCGCTCCCTAAGCTCGATTTCATAGCCATACCAGATTTCGCGGCCGGGGCCATGGAGAACTGGGGCGCGATCACATTCAGAGAAATAGCGCTGCTGGGCGAAGAGAAGACCGCCCTGTCCAACAGGCAGTATATCGCGAGCGTGATAGCGCACGAGACCGTCCACCAATGGTTCGGGGACCTGGTGACCATGAAATGGTGGGACGACATATGGCTGAACGAGAGCTTCGCCGAATTCATGAGCAACAAGTGCATGGACGAGCTCCATCCAGACTGGGATTTCGGCATACAGTACATAGAGAACACAGTCGGGACCGCGTTCGCGGCAGACGCATTGAAAAGCACGCATCCTATAAGCGTGGATGTGGCCGACGTGGGCGCCGTGGATTCGGTCTTCGATGCCATAAGCTACCAGAAAGGTGGGAGCATCCTGCGCATGCTAGAAGATTTCGTAGGCAAAGAGATATTCAAGGACGGGCTCCACCGCTATCTGGAGAAGCACGCCTATTCCAACGCGACCAAGCATGACCTATGGGATGCCATCCAGGAAGCGTCAGGGAAGAAGATCCGGGTCTCGGATATCATAGAGAGCTGGGTGATGAAGCCCGGCCATCCATTGATCCATGTGAAAGAGGTGCCTGGCGGGTTCTCCCTGGAGCAAGAACGATACATGCTGCTGGGAAGCGAGAAAGATAATTGGCCGATCCCATTGCATTACCTGGATGAGAGCGGAGTTTCAACAATGTTAATGAAGGAGAAAACCCAGAAGCTGAAAGGAAAAAACTGGGTGATGCTGAACTACGGGCAGAAAGGTTTCTATAAAGTGAAATACGAAGGCGATTTACTCGATAAAATCGGAAAGCTCATCAAAGAGGACAGGATAAGCGACATAGACGCCTGGGGCGTGGAGAACGACATGTTCGCTTTCGTCCGATCGGCCAGGATAACCGTGGATGACTACATAGATTTCGTTGAGAAATACTGCATGGACAAGGGCTATCCGACCAATTCCAGCATCTCCTCCCATTTCACCTGGCTCTGCTTCATGGGATATGAGAAGAAATTCGGTGAGAGGGCGAGAATAGCAAGCATAAGATTCCACAAAAAGATGCTGAGCGAACTCGGATGGGAGAGGAAAAAGGAAGACGGCGTCATAGAGACCCAGCTTCGGAGCGGCGCCATAGGCAGCCTCGGGTTAGCCGGGGACAAGGATACCCTGGCAAGGGCGAAAAAGGAATTCGATTCTTTCGTCAAAGACGGGAAAGAGATAGATGCCAATATCCGCGGAGCGATCTACGCTCTCAACGCCTGGCAGGACGGGAAATTCTTCGACCTGTTCCTGAAAAGATACAAGGAGGAGCCTGCTCCGGACGAGAGGAGGAGGAACCTCATGGCTTTAGGCAGGTTCAGCGATTCGGTTTTACTATACAAAACGCTGGAGCTGAGCGATTCCGATGAGGTGAGATTGCAGGATTCCTTCCTGCTTCCGGCCATGGTATCGAGGAACCCGATAGGGAAGCCGCTCATCTGGGGCTGGACGAAGAAGAAGTGGAAATCGTTCATGGGGAAATACGACTCAGGGACCCACATGCTTGCGGGTTTTGTGGATGACCTGGCGGCAGCCTCGGACGAAAAGACATTCGAAGAGATAAGGGGGTTCTTCGAAGATAAGAAGAACCGGCGCAGCGACATGGAGATGGAGCTCAGCCACACCTTGGAGAAAATAGAGACGAACATAAAGTTCATGGAGAAGAATTCCGAAAGCTCAACCTGAAAGGCATCATCGCTTTCATCAATTCATGCCGCGGGGGCAGGCTTCTTCTTCCTGAACTTGAAGTACCAGACCGCGATCACGATCAGCACCGCTCCGACGAGGATCGGGAGCAGGCTCACGGGGTTCTGGACCTCAGGGTACACGTTCATCTCCTGCGTGAACGTCTTGTTCTTCCATTCCCCGGACGGGTCGCGGTACCCGACATTTATCTCGACCGGATAGGTCCCCGCGGAAGCGTTGACCGTTGTCGAGAACTGCACCGTGGAGAAATCGCCGCTCTGCAGGACGCCTATGTCCTGCGTGGGGGATACATCCAGGGTCTGCAGGGCGGGCGAGCTGACCGAGACGTCCACGTTGTCGATGCTGTACGAGCCTAGGTTGGAGACCTCAACTGATATCGTCTGGTCCTGACCCGTCGTCACGGGCAGCGGCTTGGCATCCAGGTTCACGCTGACGTCCGCGTCCGAAGTCACGGTTATCGGCACGTCCATCGCGGATTCCTTCTGCACGTCGTTCTCCACCCAGGATATCGGTGAGGAGATCGTGTTGACGCCCGGTGCGAGCGCGGTGTTCACTACGACCGACACGGTCGAGGATCTGCCCGGCGATATGTCTCCGAACTTCAGCTCGTTCTGGTCCTTCAGGCTTATGCTGGAGGGGAACGAGAGCCTGAAATCCTGCAATGTGTCAGGGCCGTCGTTCTGTATCTCGATGGTCAGGTTGCTGTCCTTCTTGGTGATGACCTCGCTCATCTGGGTGATCACGAGGTCGAGCTTCTCGCTCCGTATCGTCACCCTCATGGACGACGCTCCGGTCTGCAGGTTGCCGAGCTCGTCGTTGTACTGCAGCAGAAGCGGCACGTCCGTGGGCCCGTCCGGCGCGTTGCGCGAATCGAGCATCACGCTGAACGGCATGGACTGGTTATCGTCTATCTCAGGTATGAATATCTGATCCACGCCGTAGAACTGCACCTCGGAGCCGTTAATCGGGATGGTGATCTTCAGGTTCGTCGCCTTGCCTCCGTGGTTGGATATCATCATGGTGGCGTTGTCGATCCCGCTCAGGGTGTTGTTCGATATAGAGAGCGAGATCTTCGGGCTGTCCACCACTGTGACTGGGATAGAGGCCGTGTTGACCGTCTGGTGGGGCTCGCCGTTTGACACCTGGCCGACGAATCCTGTGAAGAATACGTTGATCAGGTAGACGCCCGGGGCCGCATCCGGCTTTATCGTGAACGGTATGGTCACGACCGTGGAGCCGCCGTCGCTGATGTCAGCCATGTTCGGCGCGCTCGTAACTATGATCTCCGGCGGATTGTTTATGCTCATGGTGATGGCCGAGGCCTGCTCTGCTCCGGTTGGGTTCGTGACCGTCACCGTGGCCACTCCAGTGGCTCCAGGCTGGTAGATGTTGCTGGATATCGTGAACCCGTTCACGGACAATCCGGCGAAGCACACTCCCGCCACAATCAACAATATCATCAATTCCTTCAGTTTCATTTTTTGCACCTTCCTTAGTCGATCATTATCTCCACGCCTCTCTTCGTCTCCTTGACGTGGATGAGGAGCGCGAGCGCGGATCCCGCCACCAGCACGCAGCCGGCGACGAGGAATACGAAATGGTATCCGAGCATCTGCGCCTTCATTATCATGAGAGTCACTATCTTCTCCAGCATCAACGGGTCCGTGGTCCGGACCACGCTGTACTGGGCCACATTCAGCAGGCTGGAGTTCGTGGCATTGTTGAGCAATGTCGTGAACAGGGCTATGCCGAACGCCCCGGATATGTTCCTGGCGAGCGCGAGGATGGACGAGGCTATGCCTATCTCGCTCTCATCCACGGCTGAAGCTATGATGTTGGTCCTCTGCGACATGCCGAACCCCATGCCGAAAGCCATGATGCTCACCGGTATGATCACGTCCAATGCCGATGACCTGGGGTCCAGCCTCAAGAACATGAATACCCCGATCCCGGCTATGAGCGTGCTCGCGGCTATCACGTACCTGGGTTCCACCTTCCCTATGAACATCACCCCTATGGGGGCGGCCAGCATGAGCATGAACGCCATGGGCATGAAGAGGTACCCCGTCTGGGTCGCGTCGTATCCGAGATAGGTAGTCGCGAATATCGGTATGAGGAAGACGCTGCCCATCATGCCCATGAAGATGATGACGTTGTTCACGAGCGTCGCGTTGAACGCGCTTATCTTGAAGAACTTGAAGTCCACTATTGGTTCTGGGTGGTCGACGTCTATGCGGTAGAATATGTAAGCGAACAGCGCGCACACCACGTAGCATGCGATGGCTGGGGTCGAGAGCCATCCCCACGTGACTCCCTGGTCCAGAACCAGCACGAGGGCGGACAACGCGATGCCCAGTGTGATCGCCCCCCACCAGTCGAATTTCACGGTCTTCTTCTCGGAGACCGATTCCTTCACGAATATGAGCGCCATCGCGAGGCCCAGCACCCCGACGGGCAGATTGACCAGGAATATCGACCTCCAGCCGAACGTATCTATCAGCGGCCCGCCTATCAGCGGCCCGAAGACGCTCGCGGCGGCGAACGACGCGGACCACAATCCCAGCGCTTCCGCTCTCTCCTTGCCCTTGAAAGTGACGGCGAGTATGGCCATGGCCGTCGGATAATCAGCCGAGCCGGCTATCGCCTGGATGATGCGGAAGCTGATCATCGATGTCAAGTTCCACGCCATGCCGGCCAGCACCGAGCCGATGATGAAAATCGTGAATCCTAGTATGTATACTTTCTTACGGCCTATCGTGTCGCCTAATTTCCCCCAGATGGGCACGAAAATCGCGTTGGCCAGGATGTACGCTGTCGCTATCCAACCTGCCTCCGTGAATGTGATGCCGAAATCGCTCATGATCTTCGGTATGGCCAGGTTCACTATGGTCTGGTCCAACCTGCCGAGGAATGTCCCTATTATGACTGTAAGGAGTATCCACCAGCGAAGGTTGTCCGAAACCATCTTAGCGGTACACCCACATCTTGGCTGACATGCCGTTCTTGAGCTCAGGGTACGCCTTGGTGTCGAACAGGACGTTCACGTCGAAATTCTGCTCCTGCCTTGCGTCCGATATCGAGAACACTATGTCGGATTGGACCGATGTCTGGCCGACGGTCTCTACCACGCCCTGGTACTGCTTGCCCGGGAAGGCGTCCACCGTGAAGACCACCTTCTGCCCTGGCTTGATGTACTGGAGTCCCTTGTCCTCCTCCAGGGTGCCGACGACCCGGTACTGCTGCGGGTCCACCATCTGCACGACTGGCGTGCCCGGGGCCGCGAGCTGGCCCGGGGTATCCGTGATCGAGACTATTATGCCGGATGTCAGCGCCGTTATGGTCTCGTTGCCCACGACCGCGAGCTTCTGGCCCTGCGATACCTGGTCGCCCACATTCACATAGAACTTCTCGATCAGCCCTGGCTGCGTGGGGCTCAGGGCGATTATCGGGGCCACGATCTGCGAATTCTCTATGTAGACCTGGTTCTCCGTGCTTATGATGTACCATACCCCGATGACTATCACCGCGATTATGATGATCAGTGCCGCATCGAAGATCAGCGGGTGGCTCTTTATCGTGTCGAAAAGCCCCTTCCGTTCATGCTCCGCCTTCTGAGGGGGAGGAATCTCTTGTTTATGGTCGCTCATATTCACCAACTCAATTTCGAAATTAACCTGCTGACATTCTCCAGTGACTGGCAAAGCTCTTCTGTCTCTGCATCGTTCAGCGTGGAGATATTCTTTTTTATGCTCTCCTTGATCGATTTACCGTTATTAGCCAGGAATTTCTTTCCTGTTTCTGTGATCGCTATCCGGACAACCCTGCGGTCGCTCTTGTCCGCGAGCCTCGTGACCTTCCCCTCCGCTATGAGGTTGTTGATTATGGATGTCATGTTCGGCTTGGAGCGGTGCAATCTGTTCCCGAGCTCGGACATCGTAAGGTCGCCATGCTTCAGGAATCCCAATGCCCAGTATTGCGGATCCAGGAGCGCCGGTCTCGGCCCTTCCGAATCGCGGCACCGCATGATGAGGAAAACCCTCACCAGCTGCACTATGTCCTCTGATATCTTCTCGGAGTTATCCATAGCATCCCTGCTGGTCATCTCGATTATTAGTTAAAATTATGAATAGTTAAGCTTTTTAACTGATGCAAAACCCTCTTCCTGCACGGATAACATTGAGTCTGTCTTATAAACGTGTTGACAAAACCTTTCTGATCGCAGGGGCCTTTAGGCTGGACTTCTCGTTGATGCCTATCTTGAAAAAGCCTGATTTATAAAAGAAATATGAGATTCAGGTGAAAGGGGAACTCTATGGCATTGGATATCGTTGTAATCTCGGTCGGCGCGATTCTCTTAGTCATCATTCTCGGCTTCATAGTAATCTTCAACTCTTTGATCACCGCAAGGCAGAAAGTGAAGAACGCGTGGGCGCAGATAGACGTGCAGCTGAAAAAAAGGGCAGACCTGGTCGGCAACCTGGTCGAAGTTGTGAAAGGATACTCCAAATACGAGAAGAAACTTCTCACGGACATAACGCAAAGGAGGGCGAATGTGATGAATTCGTCGGATCCCTCACAACTCATAGCCGAGAGCAACGGCCTGGCATCCAGCCTGAAAAGCGTGTTCGCGGTGGCTGAGAATTACCCTGACCTCAAAGCCAACGAGAATTTCCTCGAACTGCAGAGGCAGCTCTCGCAGCTGGAGGACAGCATCGCATACGCAAGGATGGTGTACAACGACGTGGTGACCATCTACAATACTTTGATCATGACATTCCCCCAGAACCTGGTCGCAGGGCCTCTGGGATTCAAGGAGAACAAACTGCTCGAGACGGATGAGATCCAGAGATTGGCTGTGATCGTGAAACTATGAAATTCTGCGTGGCATTCATACTGATCCTGCTTATCGGAGCCGTGGCGGCGAAGTCGTACACCATACCGAGCGCCAACCTGGACTACACCATCAACAGCGACGGGACGGTCACTGTCGTGGACACGGTGACGTACGATCTGTCCGGGAGCTTCACGCAATTATACCTGGACCTGCCTCCCAACCTGCAGATAACCGACGCGGGCGGATCCTGCGGGCAGACGCAATGCACCTTCTCCACCCAGATGTACAACGGTTACCAGGAGCTCGACCTCAACGGCAATTACATGGACGAAGTCGTGACCGGGGTGTTCACATACACAGTGCAGGGCCAGGTGCTGGAGCAGGAGGACACCGCGCAGTTCTTCTATCAGCTGTGGGGCGACCAGTGGGACCAGGGAGTAGGCAATTTGAAAGCTACCGTGCACCTGCCGGGCGATGCGAGCAGCACGACCTTCTTCATCCACCCTGGAACCCTAGATATAGCGAATCAATCCCAAGGCCAGGAAATTGATCTCTCATCCAACGCATACCCGGCCAAGACATACCTGGAGATAAACCTCCTCATGCCCAAGGAATGGTTCACGAACATGACTCCTGCTAGCAATTACATGTCGAAGCAGGATATAATCGACGGAGAAGTGACCTACCTGCAGAACGAGAGGGATTCGCAGGGTCTGTTCTTGATGCTGATAGTGCTTCTGGGAGCCTTATTCCCGGTGCTGTTCATCGCATTATACATCATGTTCGGCAGGGAGAAATCGTTGGCAGCGCTGAATTACCTGGCCGAGTATGAAAGAGACCCACCGGCGGGAATCTCACCTGCGGAGGCAGCATATCTGGTGGAGATCAGGGATGATCCGAATTCTGTATCCGCCGAGCTCCTCATGCTGGCGCATGATGGCTACCTCACCATGGAGGAGAAAGAGGTTCCCGCGGGTGGCATAAGCTCGTTGCTCGGGGGGAAGAAAAAAGCGTTGTCGTTCAAGGCGACCGAGAAGGCCCCGGAGAACCTGAGAATATACCAGACCATCCTTCTGGATTTCATCAGGCACAGCCCCGGAGGGGAATTCTCCACAGCCGATTTCAATAGATTCGAATACAGGTACATTATCACCAGCATGCTATTGGGGTTCATGATGGGGGTGAAGAACCTGTTCAAGCAGGACAACTATTTCGTAAACACGGGCAACACGATTATGTCCTCGTTCTCCGGATTGATCTGTTTGATTTCGTTTGTAGTCGTTTTACTTGTGAATGGATCGGGCACCATCTTCTGGGGGTTCATACTGCTCATCATCGAATCGTTCATCTTCCTCTTCATCACGAACGCGAAGCCGCAGATACTCGGGCGGTGGACCGATGAAGGGCGGATTGCCGAGGCGAAATGCAAGAACTTCAAGAAATTTCTCAATGATTATACCTTATTGAAAGACAAATCGGTCAAGGATATCGCGGTGTGGGAGGTCTACCTGATCTACGCGACCGCATTCGGGATATCGGATAAGGTCGTGAAGGCGATAAAGGTGGCGATGCCGGATTACGATACGAACCGGTCCATGTTCTACCGGAGCGCGATCTATATCCCGGTCATGTCGATGGCCATGCGCTCATACACATCCGGAGGAGGCGGCGGGGGCTTCGGTGGCGGCGGAGGAGGCGGAGGCGGCGGTGGCGGAGCGAGATGATTTAAATATCTCTCATAGGATGAGATAGCATGGCAATCATCGAGATCAACAAATTGACCAAGCACTTCGGCCACATCAAGGCTGTTGAAGGCGTCAGCCTCGAGATAGAGGATGGCGAGGTGTTCGGTTTCCTTGGTCCCAACGGCGCTGGGAAGACCACAACGATAAAGATGCTCGCGACTTTACTCGCGCCGACCTCCGGCACGGCGACCGTGAACGGCTTCGACATCATGAAGCAGCCCTCCAAGGTGAGGGAGAGCATCGGCATAGTCTTCCAGGAACCAAGCACCGATGAGCTGCTCACCGGCAAGGAGAACCTGAAGCTGCACGCGCTGATATACAACATCCCGTCCATCGATGCGGAGAAGAGGATCAACGACGCGCTCGAGCTCGTGGAGCTCACCGAGCGCAAGGACGACCTGGTGAAGACGTACTCCGGCGGGATGCGCAGGAGGCTGGAGATCGCGCGTGGATTGCTTCACAGGCCGAAAGTCATGTATCTCGACGAGCCGACGCTGGGCCTGGACCCCCGCGGCAGGGAGACCATGTGGAAATACGTGAAGCGCCTCGTGAAGGAGGAGCACATGACGATCCTGCTAACCACCCACTACATGGCGGAGGCGGACGAGCTCGCGGACAGGATATGCATAATCGACCAGGGGAAGGCCGGAGCGATAGACACCCCGGACAACCTGAAGAAGCTGGTCGGCGGGGACATAATCACGATCACGGCTGATTCCCCGGCCATAGCCAAGATAAAGGACCTCAAGTTCGTGAAGGGCGTGGAGCAGAAGGACGGGGAGTACCTCATCACCGTGGATGATGCGGCGGCGCATCTACAGGAGCTCCTCAAGAAGCTCGGCAAGGTAGAATGCGTAGAGGTGAGGAGCCCGACGTTAGACGACGTCTTCATGAAATTCACGGGGCGCGGGCTCGAGCAGGCCGAAGGCGGCTGGTTCGACAAAATAGTGAACGAGGAAGTGAACAAGTCATGACGCTCATCGACACGTTGACCCGGGATGTGAAGGGCATATACGCCATATGGTGGCGCGAGACCACGGTATTCATGCGCGAGACGCCCAGGGCGGTCTCGGCAGTGATAAGCCCCATAATCTGGCTCGTGGTCTTCGGAGCGGGCCTCGGCGCGAGCCTCAACATACAGGGCATCAATTACCAGAGCTTCATATTCGGCGGCGTGCTCGTCCAGACGTTCCTCTTCTCATCGTTGTTCTACGGGGCTTACCTCGTATGGGACAGGAAGATAGACCTGCTCAAGGCTATCCTCGTATCGCCGCTCAACCGTGAATCGATATTCCTCGGCAAGGTGCTCGGAGGGGTGACGATCTCGGTCCTGGAAGCGATCATAGTCCTCATCGTAGGATATTTCCTCGGCATCCAGTACACCGCAATCATGATAGTCTCGGTGCTGGCCGTCGTGCTCTTCGCATCCGCAGGGCTCACGGCATTAGGGCTCGCGGTGGGGAGCCTGATGGAATCGCCCGAAGGCTTCCAGCTCCTTTCAAGCCTCGTCCTGTTCCCGCTGTTCTTCCTGTCCGGAGCGCTTTTCCCGGTGAGCAACCTCACAGGGCCGTTAGGCCTGCTCGCGACGGTCAATCCCGTGACGTATATCGTGGATCTGATCCGCTTCATCTTAACTGGTGTCCATTACATAGCTCCGGCCACCGACGCGGCTGTCGTGGTGCTGTTCATAATAGTGGCGAACATCGTAGGTATGGTCACATTCGCACAGATGAAATCGTGATCCATTTGGGCTAGTAGCGCCCCCATTTAGAGCGCCGTCCGATGGATACCCATCGGATGAATTCGTGATGAACTTCGACGTGCTGGGCATATTGGCCGAAGCGGCCGTGAGCTATGGATAGCGCGACGCAGGTCATGGCACGATGATGGTGCCTGAACCGTTGCCGATGGTTCGGTCCGCATTCTCCAATGCGGTTATCACTGCATTTCTATGGGTGGACTCGACAAAACGCACCGCGGCCTCGATCTTGGGCTTCATGCTCCCGACCTCGAACTGATTGTCTGCTAGGTACGCTTTGCATTCTTCCACACCGACCCGGGTGAGCTTCCTCTGGCTCTTTTTCCGGTAATCCAGGAAGACGTGGTCAACATCCGTGAGTATCATGAACAGGTCGACCTTCAGCTCTCTCGCCAGCAGCGATGAAGCGAAATCCTTGTCGATCACCGCATCGGCCCCCTTCAGCGTGGATCTCTCTTTTATGACGGGCACTCCGCCGCCTCCTGCGCATATGACTACCTTGCCATCGGACATGAGCTTCCGTATGGTATCCAGCTCGAGGATCTCAAGGGGCATCGGGGATGGAACCACCCGCCTGTACTTGCGGCCCTCCCGTATCAATGCCCATCCGAACACCTTCGCCAGCTTCTCAGCTTCGCGTTTCTGATAGAACGGCCCGACCGGCTTGGACGGGTTCTTGAAGTGCGGGTCGTCCTTGTCCACAATGGTCCGCGTGAGCACGCATGCGACATCCTTCCTGATACCGGCCTTGGACAGCTCGTTCGCCATCTCCTGCTCTATCATATATCCGATCATGCCCTGGCTCTCCCCGCCGCACACATGCAGGGGCATCACAGGCAGGTGGGCCCTCGCGCTCTCGTAGCGCAGCAGGATGTCGCCCACCTGCGGTCCGTTGCCGTGGGTCAACACGACGTTATGGCCGCGCTTTATGATCTTCGTGATGTGCCTGGCGGTGTTCCTTATGTTCGATCGCTGCTCCTCGAACGTGCCTTTCTCGCTTTCCCGCAGTATCGCGTTCCCGCCCAATGCGATCAGGATGTTCATGGCATCACTTCATCAGCAGGTCAAGGATGGCTGCCGCCCCGTACAATTTGTTCTCCGCCTGCTGCCATACGACGGATT
The DNA here is from genome assembly GCA_963800555.1 of uncultured Microcaldota archaeon. Lineage (GTDB taxonomy): Archaea > Micrarchaeota > Micrarchaeia > Anstonellales > Bilamarchaeaceae > Bilamarchaeum. The sequence continues at coordinate 19,706 of CAWDBH010000006.1, forward strand.
GCTTCCCTTCTATCACATCATCGGTTATCTCGAGGCCGCGATGGGCGGGCAGGCAGTGCATCACCACCGCGTCTTTCTTGGCCAGGCTGAGCAGCTTCGCGTTGATCTGGTAGCCCTTGAACGCTTTCATGCGCTTCTTCGCCTCTTTCTCTTCGCCCATGCTCACCCATACGTCCGTATAGAGCACATCCGCGCCGGCAGCCGCCTCTTTGGGGTCCGTGACGACCCTGAGCTTGGACCCTGTCCCCTTTGCGATCTCCTGGGCCTTTGATAGGATCGCCGCGTTGGGTTCGTAACCCTTCGGGCATGCGAAGGTCGCGTTCGCCCCCCCGCTCGCGGCCGCAAGCAGCAGGCTGTTGGCCACATTGTCCCCATCACCTATGTAGGCGATCTCTATCCCCTTCACCCTGCCTTTCGTCTCATATATGGTGAGCATGTCGGACACGAGCTGCGTCGGATGCTCGAGATCGCTCAGCGCGTTTATCACGGGAATGCCGGAATAGCCGGAGAATTGCACCACCGTGTCATTGGCGAAGACGCGCGCCACTATCGCATCCAGGTAGCCACCGAGCACCCGCGCGGTGTCCTTTATGGGTTCGCCCCGCTTCAGCTGGAGCTCGGCCTCCGCGAGATAGATCGGGGTTCCGCCGAGACGGATGATAGCTGCCTCGAACGAGGTCCTCGTGCGCGTCGAGGGCTTCTCGAAAAGGAGGCCGATTATCCTGTTGTCGAGCGAGCGCAGCTCCTGTCCGGCCTTTATCGAGAACTTCAGTTTTTTCGCCTGCTCCAGCAGCGGATAGAACCCTTCGACCGGGATGTCTGCGAACGATATTATGGAGTTCATTCGATCACCAACTGTCAATTCCCGGCACGATTTATATGTGTTAGGCCCGGGAAAACCCATATTTTCAAATATGGGATGAGAGGGCCGAATTTGTTCTCTCAGACGATATTCCCGCGGAAATCGAGGCGGACAGCGCGATCGCTCGGGAAGACACAAGACGGCGAGCGCAGGCTGGTCCTGCGCACGGCGGCTGGAAGAAGAAAAGCTGGCAACGCTAGCGTCCTTGGTGCGCCCCTTTTCTACGAATCCGTAGCTCCTAGAAGAATCGCTATCCTAGCGGTATCATTGATTTTTAATGGTTGCTAATGATAATACCTGAAATGGTGGGAATGATGCAAACTACGATGCGCAGCTCCAAATTCAGGAAGACGGTTGCCATGGTGACGTGCGCTGCCGCGCTCGTGTGCTGGAAGCCCCACTTCATCGATGCGATGATGCCACTATCCTATCAGCATCAAACAGCCAAACGTCATGGCTTTCCTTGATGTTAAAGCCTTTTTTGTTGAAGAAAATCCATTTGATTGGTTTTTTACTTTTCAGCGATTTTGCAGATTGCTTGAGATGTTCCAATTCTTTTTCGCCCTGCTTCTTTTCGGTCCATTTACATTCTCCGATATAAAGTGCTTTGTCAGTTTCCACAATCAGATCGATCTCTCTTTGTTCGAACTTTCCCCTTTCTATTTCAACGCTTCCCCACCACATACCGGTCTTTTCAATACGCTCACCTTTATTTTGTAAAAAACGACTTAAGTGATTCCTACAAAGGAACTCGAACCGTTTACCAAGAAATGCGTTTAACTGGCCTTTATCTGGCATCTGTTCTTTCCCATAGACAAAACTGAACCAAAATGCCAGTAGATTATCTCTTATGACATATACGCCCTTCTTGCTCCGGTACTGGTTTTGATCAAATGGCACCACCCGTTCTATCAGCTTGAAATCATTCTGCAAGGCCATGATGTATTTTGATAGTGTGGTCTGCTGGATGCCCATTTTATTGGCGATCTCGCCAGTTGACACTAGGCCATAACCGATTGCTTCCAATATCGAAAAGTACTTTTTGTAAGCCGATCCGAATTCCTGCCTTAGGATATCCTGGCCTTCTTCGTGCAATTGCCCAGTATCGAAAAACAGCCCTTCAATGGACGGAGCGCCTTCGTACCTCTCTAGAAGTTCGTAATAATAAGGAATCCCGCCAAAAACGCAATAATCGGCTATTTTTTGTTCTGAAGATTCGGTACTAATGTCACCCAGGATATGCCAAACCACATCCGGACTTAGCGGATTCAATATGAGTTTGAAGGTTGCCCGATTGAACAACGGGGCCTTTTGTCTTGTAAAAATCTTATCCATCATACTGACATAAGATCCGGATAGGATGAGCACCTTGTTTGTCTTCTCTTTATATAACTCCCAAATCCTCTGCAGCTCATAAGGTACCGACGGATTAATCTCAAGAAAATTGGGGAATTCATCGATATACAAAACTCTCTCCTTGGATTTCATAAAGAAATATTCAAACGCCTCTTTTATAGTATTAAATGACGGCTTGTAGTCTTCTGCCAAAACATCGGCTAGATCCTTTGCTGCTTGCTTTTCCTCTTTGGGGACAACTATTACCTTCAGGCCTTTGTTTTTTTTCAAGAATTCGTCAACCAGTCTGCTCTTACCAACTCTTCTCCGCCCGCTTATTATTACCATCGCCGAACGTTGTTGCAGTACTGCTTGTTGCAGCAGCTCCAACTCCTTTTCCCGGTTGTAGAACTTCATCTTATCCACTCACAGGATTATCCTATGGTAGGATAACTATTTAAATATTACACTTTCCAGGATTCCCAGGGCACTTCGGCAATAATTTATTTGCCGTTATCGACGCCAGGATAAATGTCCATTCTTTGGGGTTGTTTTGGTTGTGAAAGTAAATCCCAGATGTAGAAATATTTCGGGAGCTGGCAAGAACGGCGTACTGTTCTTGGCTGTCGCGAACGGAGTGCCGTTCGCTCCATGGCAGAAAGCAAATGGATCTCTCCCCCTGAATCGCTACTATTTTGCTCTGACGGCAATCTCCGGCTTTAACGAAAACCCGCTAAAAAATTGAAAAAAATTTACTTCTTGCCCTTCATCGATTTGGAGACGAACCCGATTATCCTTCTGACCACGATTATCGCCAGTATAATGACTATGATGGCGAACACGTACCAGTAGCTCACCAGCGTGTCGATGATCGTGAGGCTCTTCACTGTCATCGGGTAATACTCTGTGTCAGTGAACGAGTTCCCCTGCGGGTCCTGATAATCCATCACCAGGCCGGATATCTGCTGGCCCGCGGTGGCATCCTTGTCCACATGGATCAGGTAAGTCAAGTTCTGGGATTGCCCCGGGGCGAGGTCTTCGATGTACCGCTCCGTGCCGTCCGTGCTGAACGGGTAGATCGGGCTTATCCGTACCCGGACCTTCTTCGCGTCCTGGGTCCCTGTGTTCGTGAGGGTTATCTGGACCTCGAAATCGCTGCCTGCGGCCAGGGTCGTTCCGTCTGTGTAGCTGGCGACGAAATCGGCTTTGTCCTTGAGCGGCATCGTGAATGTGAAATCCTGCGTGGCCGAAGGCGTGTTGTCCCCCGTGTACTGCAGCTCCGCGGATATCGGGTAATCTCCGGAGCTGGCGTTCTTCAGCGCTTCCACGGTGAATGTCACGGGGGCGCTGCCATGCGCCGGTATCTCTCCGATGTCCTGGCTCTCGCCCGCCCATTTGATCTCCAGTCCTGGAGGTGCGCTGAAAGTCACGTGGCCGGATTGGATCTTGCCGGTCCCGTTGTTCTGGAACATCACCGTCACCGTGCCGGTGTCGCCAGGGTAGAGGTCGACGGGGTTCGAGGATGCCACCGATGCGGACACGGACGGCGTACCGAGCACGACGATGTTTATCGTGTTGGAGCTGGAGAACTTGTCGAAGTCCTTCTGGTAATTGGTCACGACCGTGATGGGGTAGGTGCCTGATTGCGCGAGGGAATCCACCGGTATGACGAAAGACGCCGTGAGGGGCGCGTCCCCGAGGCATAGCGAATCATAGTATTGCGTGTCCAGCCCGCTCACCGAGAGCGGATAGGACGTCATGGATTGCACCGAGATGGTGTCGGCGCATGCGCCGAACTCGATGTTCCTCAGATAGACCGTCAGGATGACGGTATCGCCCGGGTTCGACGGGTTCTCGCTCAGCGTGTAATTGTATATCTCGAGCTGAGGGTCCACTGCCGCGAATACGACGGCTGATAATATCAGCATCACCAAAAGACTATACACCAGTTTCATCATTGACACCTTCTCATATAAGTTCGCGTTTGAATAGCATGACGCTCAGCGCCAGCGTGAATATAGCGAATACTGCAAGGAATATGACGTCCGGCATGACCATGGAGATCGTGAACCCCTTGATCATGATGCCGCGGAGGGCGTCCGACGCGTACGTTATCGGGAGGACCTTCGTTACCGCCTGGAGCGCTGGCGGCATGGTCTCCACCGGGATGAAGACCCCAGCCAGGAACATGCTCGGCATCGTGATGATGGCCGCCGTCGCCTGGTACTGCTCCTGGGATTTGGTCAGCACCGAGAGCACCATGCCGATGCCTGTTGCGCCTGACGCGTATATCAGTATGAGGATGAAGATGTCGAGTAAGCTGCCCTTGATCGTCACTCCGAATACGAGCACCGCCGCGAACACGATCAGGCTCGAGCGGATGGTCTCGAATATCATATAGAACGCAAGGGTCCCCGCGATTATGGTCGTGTTGGAAGTCGGCGTGAGGAAGACCCTCGTGAGCGATCCGTCCTGCCGCTCTCCTGCTATCGCGCGGCCCATGCCCATGGAGGCGCCCTGGAACACTATCAATGCGAGGATGCTCGGTATCAGGAAATCCAGACCCGGCCTGCCGAAACCGTAAGGCTCGATCTGCACGAACTGGATGGCCTGAGAGGGTATGCTCTGCGCGGCCGAGGCGATCTGGCCTGTCTGAGCTCCGGCCGAAGCTATTATGTTCGCCGAGACCGCGTCGGTCTGCGCGGCCGAGATCGCCTGCGCGTAGATCTCCCTGGAGGATGCGTACATCTCCGTGGCGTCCAGAGTCATCTTGTCGGCGGTACCCTGCATGCCGTCATACACCGAGATCTGGTTCAGCGTCGGCTGCTGCGCATCGCTGGCAGTCATGGCCGCGTAGAAGCCCCAGGGGGTGGAGATGTTGTTCTCGTACTCCCAGACCAGCTCGTTCGGGTCGAATATCTCCCCGAGCGTGTTCTTCATGGCCTCTGTCGTGGAGGATACCATGCCCCTGGTCTGCGCGTCAGTGTACCTGATATCCATGTAATTGGTGCCTATGCTTTCCATCGCCGATTCGCTGCCGGATGTATCTGGCAAGGGCCGCTCCGCCGCGCCGAGCTGCTGGCTGAGCGATTGCATCTGCTGCGCCATCGTGGCTATCCTCTGCGTTGTGAACTCCGTGGAAAGCTGCTGGATGAACGCCTCGGTGGATGAGATGGTGATCTGAGCCACGCTCGGGTCGGATTCATCCACTATCGCGGATATCTTGGCGGTCTTGCCCGCCTTGATATCGCTCTCGAATCCCTGAGGGATGATGAATAGTATCTTGATCTGCCCGCTCTCGATCATGGCCTTCCCTTCGTCCTGGGTGCCGACTATCTTGGTTATGGCGAAAAGCTGGTTGCCGTTCAGCTCGTTGATGACCATGTGGGATGTCTGGGTGTTGTCATAATCGGCTATGGCGGCCGCGGTATGCTTCGGGATCTCTCCTGATGTGTATCCGAAGATGAGGATCATGATCAGCGGGAAGAACAGCATCATGATGAGCCTGGTGTTATCGGCCCGCAGCACCATCCAGTTCTTCTTGATGATGGCGTATATCTTTCCAAGATCGAAGAGCTTCTCCACGTCGCCGTTGTTCGCCATCAGTCCCTCAACTCCTTGCTTGTCAGGTTGAGGAAGACGTCCTCTAGGGACGGCTCCGTGGATTTGAGCTCCTTGACCTCGACCCCTTTCTTCTCCAGGAAATTGGATAGCTTGTGGAGCACGCCGCCCTCGACGCTCGCCACGGTCATCACTATAGTATGATTATGGGTATCCACTGCCGTGGCTTTGACCAGCGACGATACGTCCTTGATGAGCTTCTCATCGGTGCGGTCCAGCTCCAGCATTATCTTGTGCCCTCCCCCGTATTTCGTTTTGAGCTCGCTAGGGGTGCCTTCCGCTATTATCTTGCCGTGATCCATGATCGCGATCCGCTCGCACAGCTTGTCCGCCTCTTCCATGTCGTGCGTGGTATAGACTATCGTGACACCTGATTCGTTGAGGGATTTCGTCAGCTCCCTGATGGCTATCCTGCTCTGGGGGTCCAACCCGGTCGTGGGCTCGTCCATGAAGAGTATCTCGGGCCGGTGGAGGAGGCCTGCCGCGACCGAAAGCCTCTGTTTCATGCCTCCGGAGAAGCCCCCCGCCTTGACGTCCTTCTTGTCCAGGAGGTTAACTATCTTCAGCAGCTCGAGGCTCCTCTTCTCAAGCTCCTCCTTCTTCATGCCGAAAAGCGCTCCGATGTACCAGAGGTTCTCCATGGCGGTGAGCTCGTCGAACAGGGCGAATTCCTGGGGCACGACGCCTATCTTGCTCCGCACGAGCGATGCCTGCGTCCGGACATCGAAGGAGGCGACCCTGGCCTCCCCGGCGCTCGGGACGAGGAGCGTGGTGAGCATCTTTATGGTCGTGGTCTTCCCCGCGCCGTTCGGGCCTAGGAAACCGAAGATCTCACCTTTCATTATCTTGAGGTTGGAGTTGTCGACAGCGGTGAACTTCTTGAATCTCATGGTCAGTCCAGAGCAATCTATAGCGTATTCTGCAGCCATCCAAATCCGTCCAAATGCGATATCACGTGATATATTAAAGGCTTTTGAGTATCTTTTCAGCGAACTCTTTCAGCTTATCCGATTTCAGGAGCACGATTCCTTTCCCGTCGCTTCCGAAAACAACGAGCTTGTCGCCAGGCTCTATGCTGAACTCCTTCCTAGCTTCCACAGGGATGACTATCTGGCCGCGCTCGCCGACGGCTACTGCCCCGTAGAAGTGCTTCCCTTTCATGACTTCTGTCATATTCATACTTTTCATACTATGCATATTAATACGCATATGCGGGGCGATTTCAGAATATCGTTATCCTCAGGCTCCGGTCCAGGTCGCTCGCCACCATGACGATGGTCAGGACCACCGTGGCGATCATGAACGCCGGGGTATAGAAGAACCAGAATATGCACACTACCGCGTAGAATATCGCCCTCAGGCTGTCCGAGAAGCGGTCATACACGTCGTCCATGAGGCTCGCGAGGTAATTCGCCTTGTCGTCATGCTGCATGGTGTCGATCACCTCATCGTCCACCCAGAGCAGGATGGGGATGTAGTTCAGTATCCTGCATTCCGATATCAGCATGAACAGCGAATAGACGAGCAGCGCGCTGATCGAAACCATCTTCAGCGCGGCGAATTCCCCTCCGGCATTGCTGAGGACCGAGAAACCGGACAGCAGGAGGCCGAACGATATGAGGACCGCGGAGAGCAGGGCTCCGTTGGTCATGATCAGGTTTCTGACGATCTCCCTGGCTTCGGGATACGCCTTGGCGTTGAGTATCCTCTCGGCCCAGTTCTTCCGGTAGGCCCTTCGCAGGCTTTTCGCGCTATGCGACGTCTCGGCTTCCTTGACCCTCGCGGAATGCACAAACAGGTGACTGTATTTAGTCTCATCCTGCTCTTCCCGCTTCTCTTCCGGTTTCGATACCCGCTTATCCGCGATGCGCCTGCTGACGATCGTTATCGCCACGCAGACCACCAGCACGCCGAAAGCCAGAACATCCTGGTTGGTTAAGAGGTCCAGTAGAGCCATGGCTTGAAATCAGGATGGATGTTTTTATCCCTTTGGATTACCAGATCCTGATCCCGCCGCTCGTCAATATGAGGAACAGCAGGTAGACTGGCGCGCAGCAGACGATGCCGAGGTAATCCCAGACGTTCAGGCCCCTCATGCAGACCTGCCCGAGGTATCCGGTCGCGGTCCCGTCGGCGCAGCTGAAATGGATTATCGCTATCGCCAATGCTATGCAGACTATCCATGTCAGGCTTCCGCCGAAATTTATGACCGTCCTGTTCTCGCGATAAGCGTCACCTGGTGCCATGGCAGCGATTCGGCAGCATAAAATTTAAGGTTTGGGGCCAAGGGAGCGCTTTTTAAGCTTGCCTTCCCAGCCTCCTCATGGCAATCGATATGATGACATTAGTGAATCTGGCGTTGTCGCTCGTGATCGTGGTCATGGGCGCCTGGGTATTCATGAAGATCAAGAACGCTATCGCCCTCTACGTCGCGGTCGGGTTCGGTTTCTTCGCGGTTGCGCATTTCATGACCCTGGAAGGCATGGGCACATCCCTCGCATCTCCTCTCGCGGTGCTCCGCGTGCTCGGATACATGTCCGTGATCCTGGGGCTCTTTATCGCAGTGAAGCAGGCGACCGAGATTAAAACGACCAAGAAGAGAAAATGAATGAATAGGTCATGTAATGGCCCTTAAGCGTGAGCTAGGTCTATTGGACACGGTGCTCTACGGAATCGGCATTGTCATGGGGCTGGTATACTATCCCATAACATTAGGCGTTGGGCTACCGCATCCAAGCATTTAATCTTATTCCGGTCGTGTTGGGTGATTGCATGAATGAATGTAAAGAAACCTCTCTTTCTATCTTATACCTGTGCTAACAAATTGACTTTATAAACGCTCAGCTATATTGAGGGTAATACAATGAAAGCAATAAGGATGAAGGAAGCGGATATGCTTCCGAAGCTAAAAAAAGAATTGGGGCGCATAGCTTACATATCATTGGTTGCGGACATAGCGATATCCGTAGTCACTCTAGCTTACCAGAGTACGCATCTAGCTAGCTTCATACCTATAGAACTTTTTCTCGGGGATATCCTTGCAGTGATAGTTGCTGCTTCGCTCATAGTCTTGGCAGCAATAGCAGTTTTGTCAATCAGAGGAGACGGAAAAGAGGCCAATAATAACGGGTCATCCAACAAAATTTAAAATAATCTGCCGATATGGGCGTAGAGTCACATGAAGAACGATCTTGTCGAGGAGTCTGTTTTAGTATTGAGCGTCTTGAAATGGGTTTTCCTTGCATCTATCATCGGGGTCCTCGTTGGTGCATCGACTGCAATTTTCCTCAGAAATCCTCGGTGTGAGCACACAGGTGATGGAGGGCCAGCCATATTACTTACTCGCGCTTCCATTAGCTTTCCTGGCAAGTACTTTGTTGGTAACTAGGCTGGCCCCCGAAGCCGAGGGTCATGGCACCGAGAAGGTGATCGAGGCGATCCATAAGAGGAACGGGAGGATTGCCCCCATGGTCGTACCGGTCAAACTTTGCGCCACCATCATCACCCTTGCCAGCGGAGGCTCTGCGGGCAAAGAGGGGCCATGCGCCCAGATCGGGGCCGGCATCGCATCCGTCTTCGCTGATATCTTCTCTTTCAGCGATGCCGATCGTAAAAAGATAGTCATCTGCGGCATCAGTGCCGGCTTCGCAACGGTATTCGGAACGCCAATCGCAGGAGCCATATTCGGTGTCGAGGTTCTTGTCGTTGGAGGGATGTTCTATTCCGCTCTCCTGCCCTCCCTTATCGCAGGCCTCATAGGGTATCAAACCGCTCTTGCGATCGGGATACAGTACCCTTCGTATCAGGTGGTTATCCCCCCGGATTTCGGTGGAGTGTCACTGCTTGAAGTCATCGGGGCGGGGCTGTTCTTAGGGATAATCGCGTTCATCTTCATCGAAGTCCTAGGATATTTCAATAAATTGTCGGAGGGGCTTAAGCTCTCGAAACCGGTCAAGGCAGTGGTGGGTGGCGCGTCTCTGGCGCTGATTGGCTTGGTATTCTCCACCGCTTACCTCGGAGTAGGGTTCGGAACGATTTATTCGGCATTGCGCGGAGACAATATCGCGTCCGGAACTTCATTCTTGAAGATTGTGACGACTTCAATCACGCTGAATTTCGGAGGGAGCGGCGGCATAGTAACACCTATCTTCTTCATCGGATCTACGGCCGGTTCCCTCTATGCCCATCTTCTCGGGCTCAATCTAGCCACCTTTGCGGCCATAGGCTTCGTCGCCCTTCTAGCCGGAGCGACGAACGCTCCTATCGCGGCCATCGTGATGTCTATAGAGCTTTTCGGACCGGCCTTAGCGTCATTCGCGACGGTCGCTTGCATAGTAAGTTACGTGATAGTCGGCCACAGGAGCGTCTATCCTTCGCAGCTGCTGAGGATGACAAAATCGGATTCGCTTGAAGTCGGTGGCAATGAGATCGGAGACCCTATGACGCAGCTCAAGTCAAAAGGCAGGATAGGCTTCGCGGAGGAAAAACTGAGGCGGTTCTTCCATCTGGATGATGACTGACCGTTGCTGCATCTGTGAAGAACCTGATTTCTTGAACCTGGGGCAAGAAAATGGGGTTCCGGGTTTAGCCATTATAATTTAAGCGTTGAGATATTTTTCAATAAACAGGAGATATATTTTTCAGACAGGATCAAAAGGTGAAACTATGAAGACAATCAGGATAGTCGAAAACGACGAAGTCGGCATCGTGGCGGACATCTCCCATGCATTGGGAAGCGCCAAGATAAACATTAATTCGATCCATGTTGATGTGGTGGCAGGCAAGGCCATAATCACGATCGGTATTTCGGATGCCGCCAGGGGTAGGGAAGTCCTTGAATCTGCTGGTTATACGGTAGAGGAAACCGATGAGCTCGTGATAGCCCTGGATGACAAGCCGGGCGAGCTGGACACAGTCGCACGCATATTGGCAAAAGGGAGGATAAATATCGAAAAGATGATCACGCTCTCCAATAACGGCGAAAAGTCGGTCCTATCCATCAAGGTGGATGATCCCGCAAAGGCCGCGGTCCTGCTGAAGAAATATCTGATAGCGGATGATATGTCCATGTAATTTCCACATGCGCTAGTTGCTCGTCCTGGAGGTCATCTGAAAGCTTCAAACTTTCTTATCGATGATGCTTCGGGCTATCTCGATGCTCCGCTTCAGCGTCCGGTTCTCGCTCTCGTCCTGGGCGATGAGCTCGGAATCTATCCGGTTCTTCATCGATACGAACGATTTCGCCTCGTCGTTAAGGACGTCGAGCCCCATCATGGTCGCTATCTCATCGTATCTCTGCCCTTCGGCATAGATCTTGTATATGCGATCGGAGACTTCCTTGTGCTCCTTGCTCATCGCGAAATGCATCATCCTGGACAGCGAGGTTAGGATGTCCGTCGGCGGGTAGACGCCGCGGTTGTGCATGTCCATATTGAGTATAAGCTGGCCTTCGGAGATGTACCCGGTCGTGTCCGGTACAGGATGGGTAATATCATCGTTGGGCATGGTCAGGAACGGCAGCTGGGTTATGCTCCCCGGCACGTCTTTCTGTAGCCCGCAGCGCTCGTACATGCTGGCCAAGTCGCTGAAAAGGTAGGACGGATACCCCTGGCGCACGGTGAGCTCCTCTTTAGCAGATGAGAGGTTCCTCAATGTATCGGCGTAATTAGTCATATCCCCTATTATCGCGAATACATCATAGCCCTTCTCGAAGGCGAAGTATTCTGCGGCCGTCAGCGCGTTCTTCGGAGCCAGCAGGGCTTCCCCAGGCGGGTCGCTCTCCGAATTCAGGAACAGCACGGAGTTGTTGGTTATCCTGAACTCCTCGAGCTTGGTGGTTATGTAATTCTCCTCATCATGGCTCAGGCCGATGCCCGCCATGACGACGACGAAATGGTTCTTCGAGTTCTGGATCGACTGGCGCATGATCTGCATGATTATCTCCAGGAGCGGAGCGCCTACAGGGGAGAAAAGCGCCAGTTTCTGTCCCACCACGATGCTGTTGAGCAGGTCTATGGAGGATATCCCGGTCTCGATCAGCCTGCTCGGCACTTTGCGGTAGTAAGGGTTCAGGATCGAGCCGTTTATGTCCATCCTCCGGTTGGAGAATATCTCCAGCTTGCCATCCCTGCTCTCGCCCTTGCCATCGAAAATCCGCCCAAGCATGAGCTCGGAGACCGGAAGCTTGACAGTCTCGAAAGTCCCCCGGATGCCGACCTTCCGGCCCAGGCCCGAAGTGCCTTCGAAGACCTCGATGAAATAGACATCCCCGTCTATCGCTATGACGCGGCCCTTCCTTCGCTCGCCTTTAGATGTCAGTATGTACACTATGTCGCCATAGGACGCCTCGATCCCCTCGGCGACCAGGATCGGGTCCTTTATCTCCTTCACGCTCGTGTAGCGGACAATCCTTTTCCAGTTAAACATATGCCAACCGTTCCTTTATCTCCTTGAGAAGATTCTCTGCGCCTTTCTCATCGCTACCCTTCATGCCGCTTATCCTAGATTCGATTTCCTTGTCGAATTTGATCTGGCCGGATTTGCGGAACACGGAGCTGATGAAAGCATGGTACTCCACGACCGCCTCGACCATCGCGGATGTCTTCAATCGCGAGCTGTAGACATCGTTTTCGTCATAGGCGTTCTGGACGAGGAAATCATTCCGGGCGATTCGCGTCACATGCAGGGTCATCTTCTGATCCGGGGACAGTGCTTCATAGCCGACTATCTTCTCGACCTCTTCGATCTCGAACCCCTTCCCTATCAGGGTTCTCAGCATCTTGATGTTGGCTCCGGCTTTACCGCGGACATCATCCCAGCCCCCTACCAGATCGGTGAAATATTTCGAGAAGCTGATGCGCAGGTCGACGGCGGGGAAGATCCGCGCGTGGGCGAGGTCGGAGCTCATGAAGATGGCAACCCCCGCAGAACTGGCCGCGTACTGGGTTATAGGCTCGGAGAAGTCGCCGCTCGGCGGCGAGATGGACGCGATCATGGTGAGGCATCCTTTCTTCCCTCCCAAGGTCTCCACGCAACCTGACCTCGAGTAGAATTCCTTTATCCTTTCCTGCAGGTAAGGCGGGTAGCCTTCCTCAGCCGGGATGACTTCCATTATGCCTCCTACCTCTCTCAGGGCCTCAGCCCAGCGGCTCATGGAATCGACCATCAGGAGCACGCTTTTCCCGGTGTCGCGGAAGTACTCCGCTATAGTCGCCCCCGCATATATGCTGCTCTCGCGCGCGATGATAGGCATGTTCGATGTGTTCGCTATGACGGCGGTGTCATCCAGCTTCCCGCTTTCGCGCATGGTGCTGATGAAATCCGCCATCTCGTTCCCCCTCTCGCCGCAGCCCACGAAGACCTTCAGGTTGGTGTCAGCGTATTCGGCGAAATTGTGCTGGAATGTCGTCTTGCCGGACCCGAACCCCCCCGGGATCGCGGTGGTCCCCCCTTTCTTCACCTGGAGGAACGCGTCTATGACCCGCTGGCCGGTCGTGAGCATCTCGTTCTCGAAGACGCGCTTCCTGAACGGGCGCGGCTCCCGGATGGGCCACTCGTGGGACATCGCCACAGGTTTTCCGTCGACATGGCACACCGGCTCGTAGATCGTGAACTTGCCTTCGCTAACATCCTCCACGGCACCGGAGATATCCGGAGGGAGCAGTATCGCCTGGCCCTCCGCGGTCCCTATCGCCTGGCCGCCCGTGAGCTTCCCGCCTTTCTTGATTGCGGGCTTGAAATCGAATTTAGTTTTGAGCTTGTTGCCTATGGAAGCGGTATAGAACGGCCTCCCTTCGAGGGACATCTCCAGGCCGTCGAAGAAGTGGCCGAGTATGTGGGGGCCGACCTCCACGGTTATCGGCCGCCCGAGTTCCTCTACCTTGTCGCCTACCGACAGGCCGTCTGGGCTGGTGAACACCTGGATCGAGCAGATGCCATTGCCGAGGATATCGATTATCTCCCCATAGCCCTCTTCGCCAATGCGGACCGTTTCGTACATCCTGGCCGAGATTCCGCTGGCGCGGATGATTATGCCCTTTATCGTGGTTATCTTCCCCATCATTTCTCACCCATCGCCTTGTCCGCGTACAGCGGCAGGATGAACTCCTTGATGAAAGTCGGCGAGAAATCCGCGTAAGCGTTGCCGCGGTATAGTTTGAGCTCCAGCTTCTTCTTGCTCAATTCCGTGGGAGACTCGGATTTCATGTAAGGATAGAATTCAGCGCTCGCGATCGCGCTCTCCGGCTTCCCGAACATCTGTTGGAACTTCGCCAGGGCGAATCGCGCGTAGTCTTTCGGGTGAGCACCTATCCTCTTCTCGGTTTTTTCCCATGCCCGGTTGAACGAGCTGATGAGCACCTTGTAATCCTCATAGAGCTCGGTGTAATCGTGCTCCCTTTTCAGGTATGCTTCGGAGTTCTTCAGTATGGAATCGTAATATTCTTTCATTATGGCCTTCTTCCCATTCCTTTTCTGCTCGATGAGGGCGAGATAGGCGTTCTCCTTTTCCTTATAATGCTGGGCGATGCGCTCTTTGGCCTTTTTTTCCTCCGCGTCTATCACATTGAGGATGGCCTGCACGTTCCCTTCGATCATAATTCGAGCACCTCGCCTATCGTCTCCTCGGCCTTTTTCAGGTACACTTTGGACTTGGAGGATTTGTACCGCTTGATGGATTCCGTCAGTGATTCGTTCAGTGCTGCTATGGCCCCTTCCGTTTTGGAGGAGAGGCCCTTCCGGGTCTTTTCCATGTCGGCCGAATACTCGTCATCTATCATCTTCTTCTTGTCGGCCCATCCCCGTGCCTCGGAGGCCTCGAAGTCGGTGATGTTCTTCCGCATCCGCCCCTCGGCTTCTTTCAGGCGAGCTGCGACATCGTATATCTCCATGGATTTCTAATAGGCGGCAATAATTAATATGTTTGGCTGTCATTGAGGGTTGTGGACGAATACAGCGAAGTGCTGATTGGCATGACATGCGCGGTCTATGGATCGCGTATAATCCCCCAGGCGGCATTAGATGCGATGGAAGGCGAGAGGCTCCAGGACATCCTGCCCCAGCTGATTACTTTCGGCGAGGACGAGATTGTCGCGGCCCTAAGGAACGGGGACCATGCCGCTATCGATGTCTCCTGCGGGCGCGGCCTGCTGAAGTTCGTGAATGGTATATCGCTATACCTGCCCGATGGCATCGCTAAGATATGCGCTTATCTCTACGACATGTGGTTCCAGTACCTCTCCCGGGCGAACCGGCCCGCATCGACAAGCGCCGACAAGGATGATCCGGTGAATTACGGGAAGGAGGAATTCTCCAGGTTCGTGATGGACAAGATCACCGAAATGGCTTCGAAACTATCGCAGGAGGACCGCCTGGCGGTCAGGACGTTATCTTCGTTCGTGCTCTATAACCAGGGGATGAGGATCGCGGATGATAAGCGGGCCCATGGCCTATGGGCGCTCATGGATCTCCTTTACCGGAAAACCGATGAGACCGAGCACCTCTCGCGTATCCTGCATACCATGCTCATAAGGGAAGAGATATGGAAGAAAAACCTGTTTGTCGGATAAAGGACGACTTCGTGCGCCAAGTCTTACTCATGATCGGCATATCCGAAGGTAAGAGCCGGTTCGTAATCTCGGACAACGAATCCGATAAATGGCAGGACGCCAATACCGTGGTCATCCCGCTCTATGACGCCAAGGAGTACATAAAAAAGAGGATACCCGAATATGGTAGAGAAGTATACGAAGAGTGAGCTGATTAAGCTCAGGAAGGAGCTCAAGACCCTCACGAACTCGAAGAGGCTACTGGAAGAGAGGAAGAAAGAGCTCTACCGCCTTTTCCGTTCGATGCTCAAGGAGCTTGCGATCCGGGAGGCCGAGTACAATTCGCAGCTGGCTAAGGTCAAGGATTCGGTTCTCACCGTAGCTGCCCAGCACAATTACATGGAAATCGTGGATGACGCATCCATACAACCGCAAGCCGTATGCACAGTCTCGAACCAAGTGTACATGAAAGGCGTCTTCGTGGAAGGTGGGAGCGTGGATTTCCCGGACCTCAAGGGTCAGTTCGTGTCGCAAGGCCTCAAGCGGGCTTTCCTGGCCGAGTTCAAATCGCTGATCGCGCTCGGGATACGTCTCGACAGCATCGTGAAAAAAGTCGTGGTGGTGAAGGACGAGCTCAAGAACGTGAGCAGGAAGCAGGGCTACATAGAGAATATCCTCATCCCGAGGGTTGAGGGGAACATAAAAATAATCGAGCGCATGTTCGAGGAGCGGAGAAGGGAAGAGCTCATAAAGGTCAAGAGATTCAAGAAGAAAGGTGTAAAATGAAGCTCATCGACATACTTGAGTACGCAGTGCTCCTCGCTTTCATCTACACGTTCCTTTACGGGCCGGTCACCGGGAAACTATTCATAATGTACGTCTCGGTGCTCGGGTTCTTCATCTTCTCGGGAGCATCTTGGTTCGTATCGGCTGATACGCCCGTCGTGAAAGAGTACAAGCGGTATGCGATTTTCATAGAAGCGATTGCCGTCCTGATCGGGCTAATCATGATGGCGTATGTCTGGTTGTTCTAATGTTCTCCACAAGGAACGTCTATAGGTTCGCGGTGCTCGTGCGCAAGAGCGATGCAGAGCGTACCATAGAGAAGCTGATCGCTCTGGGCGTCTTCCATCCGAAAAAGGTAGAGAAGAGCTTCGACGGGCCGTTCTCCTCCCGTTCAGCCACTCGCTTCCTCCCTTACGAAAAGAAGATTGCGGACATCACAGCGAAGATGGAGGCCGCAGGATTGACCTGCAGCGGAAGGCTGAAAATCGATGACCGGGACAAGTTCCTGGATTCCGCAGTAAAAGACCTCGCGACACTCGAGCAGAAGGCCGAAGCCAACAAGGCGGTCTCCGCGGATCTTCTGAGGCTCAAGGCTGCGTCAGAGCTCCTGGATTTCAAGAAAGCGGTGTCGGAGCTTTCCAAGTCGAGCGAGATGGCTGATGGATTCGTGATTATCGAGGGTTGGGTGGACAAGGGCAGCCTGCCGGTGCTGAAGAAGGAATGCGACGGTCCTAACACGCTCTTCGAATACATCGAAGGCGTAGATGGGCCGACGCTCCTGAAGAACCGATGGCCGTTCTCGCTGTTCGAATACGTGTCCAAGCTGTACCCGCCGTTCCGTTACGGTTCGGTTGACATAACGCCCATAATAGCCATCACATTCCCGATAATCTTCGGCGTGATGTTCGCGAGCGTTCTCGACGGGCTCATCCTTCTGATTATCGCAGCACTCTGGTATTGGAGGAGCAGAGGCGAGATGCCCCAGCTGCTCGCGATACTTGCGATGTCGGCGATATTCTTCGGATTCCTTTTCGGCGAATCGAGCTTTTTCGGCACGGGACCGGTCATAGACGTCTACAGCAATCCGATACTGCTGATCGAGATAAGCATCGGCATCGGGTTCGTCCACATAACGATCGGCCATCTGCTCGGCATCGCCAATTGCCTCTCTGAAGGGAACAAGAAGGAGGCCGTGGCCCATGTCGGCTACATACTCCTCATGTTCTCCGCGCTCGCTTTCCTGCTCTCACCGCCCATTTCGTACGCGGGCATAGCTATAAGCGTCCTGATGATAATCAGCGGAGGCGTAAAATCCATATCCGAAATCCCCCATGCGATAGGGCATCTCTTCTCCTATGCGCGCATATTCGCCATAAGCATTTCGCATTACAGCATCGCCGCGGTCTTCGACGCGCTGGCAGGGAAATTCGGATGGACGACCCCGGAGGGCATCCTCGTCTCTCTCATAATCCTGATGTGCGGGCATTTCATACTCCTGACCATCGAGCTGCTGATAGCCCTGGTCCATACGCTGAGGCTCCACATACTCGAGTTCGGGACGAAATTCATGTCCACCGGAACCGAATGGTTCAATCCTTATAAAGTGATGAATAGATATTCGGATGTGGGATCAGTTGGAAAAATGATCAAGAGGTCGTCTGATGCTGCTGTCACCTGAAATCATTGCGGTCATTGGCGCGCTGATAGCCATAATTGTACCTGGCGTGGGCTCAGGATACGCCATGCAACGGATAGGCGAACTATCGGAGACGCTGCTCAACACGAAGGTGAGCGGGTTCTTCACCAATTCCCTGGTCTTCTCGGTGCTCGCGGAGACCCCGACCATCTACGGCCTGCTCGTCGCCATACTTATTTTGATCACCATACCCAAAGGCCTTACAGAACCGCAAAGTTATGCTCTGCTATTATCCGCCATCCAGGTGGCCATACCCGGCATCGCCGCAGCCTACGCGATAGGCCTGGTCGCACAGGCCTCGCTCATAGCGATCAAGGAGAAGCCGGCCCTTTTCGGGAAGACGCTCATACTCTGCGCGCTTCCTGAGGCGATAGCCATCTACGGCCTGATAATCTCCCTCCTGGTGCTTCTCGGAGCGGGCGCCTTCGGGGTCGTGAAGGTTACCACTATGGACCAGGTCGGGTCGCTCGCAATCGTTACCATGATAATATCTGTCACGGCGGTGGTGGCCATATTCATCGGGAGGATAGCCGTCAGCGCTGTGAAGTCCCTGCTCACCAACGAAGGGGCGTTCACCCAATCGCTGATAATCGCCGTCCTGCCGGAATCAATCGCCATCTACGCCCTGCTCGTGGCCGTGCTGATACTATCGAACAGCGGCCTGGTCTGACTGGGGAATGACATGGCATTGAAGAAGGAGCTAGGTCTTGTCAATACAGTCCTGAACGGCCTCGGTGTGATTCTAGGCGCCGGCATCTATTCCTTGGTGGCGCTCGGCGCAGGGCTCGCCGGGGACATGCTCTGGCTGCCATTCTTGATATCAGCGCTGATAGCCGTTTGCACAGCGCTGAGCTATGCCGAGCTCTCAAGCGTGTTCCCGAAGGAGGCGGCCGAATACAACTACACCCGCAAGGCCTTCAGCAAGGAATCGCTCTCGTTCTCTGTCGGATGGCTGCTCGCCATAGGTTCCGTGATAGCCGCGGCGACCGTGGCCCTGGGCTTCGGCGCGTACCTCTCCACCCTCACCGGGATAACTCCGGCCGTCGGCGCCGTCTGCCTCATCTTCGCCATGAGCCTCCTGAATTACTGGGGGATAAAGGAATCCGCGGCATTCAACAGCTTCTCCACCCTGGTGGAGGTGCTAGGCCTCGTACTGGTGGTTATCATCGCGTTCATGAGCCCGCAGAAATCCGGCGTCGATTTCCTCCAGATGCCCGCAGGGGGATGGGCCGGCATAATGGCCGCGGTGTCCGTGGTGTTCTTCGCCTACATAGGCTTCGAGAACCTGGTCAACATCAGCGAGGAAGTCAAGGACAGCAGGCGCGTGATACCGCTGGCCCTCGTGATCTCCCTCGTAGCCTCCACGCTGCTATATCTGCTGGTGTCCATAGCCGCCATCCACGCGGTGGGGTGGGAAGCGCTCTCCCAGTCCAAGGCCCCGCTCACTCTGGTCGTCACAGAGGAGCTCGGCCCGTACGCCTCGGTATTGTCGTACATCGCGCTCTTCGCGACCGCCAACACGGTCCTCATGTTCCTGATCGTCTCCTCGCGCATACTCTACGGCATGTCGGAGGGCGGCTCCCTCCAGAAGCTCTTCTCCAGGACCGGCTCGCGCGGGACGCCGTACCTCTCCGTGGCGGCCGTGGGGCTGGTGGCCGCGGTCATCGCTTACGCCCTGGACATCCAGACCGTGGCGCAGCTGGCCGACCTCGCGGTGTTCATAGCCTATCTATTCGTGAACGCTTCGCTGATATCGCTGGCCGGCTCGAAATACAGCCGCGGGTTCGAGAGCCCGCGCATCCTCGGGATCCCCGCCCTCGCATGGTTAGGACTCATCTCCGCCCTTTTCCTACTCACGAATTTCCCGCCCGTGCTGTGGCTGATAGAAGCTGCAATCGTGCTGGTCGGGCTCGTGTTTTTCCTCTTGAACAGGACTAAGAACGTATTTTTATTCCCACCCTGACACAAATTTATATATGGCGCAAAAGGAGATCGAGCCTTCTCAGCAGCTGCTGGACCAGACCGGCCAGAAGCGGGACCTCTCCGTAGTGCCGCAGATCAGGCCAATCGATATCAAGAACGATATCGCCCGCTCATCATCCGCCCTAGACAAGATGGACATACCAGCCCTCGGAATGAGATTCAAGGCCGAGCTCGAACGCACCAGGGAGCTGCTGAACGCATCCAAGGACGCGGTTTCCCTAGATAAAGCGAAGGAGAGGATCGAGCGCCTCTCCGGATTCTTCAAGGCCGAGAGCGGCATCCTGGGGAACGTCCCATCCGAGCTGCCCAGACGCTTGACGCTCGAAAAGATAATCGATGCGATAGACTCCACGCTCGGCGATCCCGTCCGCGCGAAATCCGTGCTCGAGGCCGCGTCGCTGTACATTGCGCATGCGGGCAGGTACAACGCAGAGCGCGCCGAGCGGGACGCGCTTTTCGATTTCATGGTAGATAAGGGTGCCGCAGCCGGCTCCCCGTACAACAGGCTGGATGAAGGCATCCTGCGCTCGTTCCAGGCGAACGCCCTCATCATGGAGGATAACGAGAAGAAATTGGTCGCCGCCTGGCGCAAGGAGATCTCGCGCCAATTGCCCCTTGTGAAAAGCCCTTCGGTGGCTGGCGCCCTCAAGTCATTGGACCAGGATCCTGAAATCGAACGATATCAATGCCGAGGAATCCGCGCAGCGCTACCGCGCCATCATGGGCATCGCCCCCCCGCTCACCGCGGAGACGAGGCTCGGGTCCATGCGCGATTCCGCGTTCGAGCTCTCGAACAAGGCGGGCGATACTGGCTGGTACGGGACGAAAGCCCTCGAGGCGCTAGATTCCGGGGATTCCGGCATGGCGTCGCTGGCGCTTTCCATGGGCATGCTCAGCAACGCATCAGGTTCACAGTATCTCGTTCCGGGGACTCGCAAGGAGATATCGGAGAAAATCATCAAGCGCGAGGCAATACCCCGCCCGCAGCTGAGCCGCTATCTGGACGAGGTGCATTCCGCGACCATACTGGTGGAGAGCGCGCGATTGGAGCGCGAGGCGCCGCTGGTCGGCACGCAGGAGCGCAGATCCATGGCCGAGACGATCCGCCTGGCAGCGACCGAAATCCGCGAGCGCGCATCGGACGGGGATCTGGAATCCGCGAGGCGGCTGATAGAGATGGCAGATGGCTATTCCCGGCTCGTCAAGGCGAATGGCTGGAAGGCGTGGCCTGGCTCGTCGGAGATGGCAGCGGGGCTGCGCGAAGAGCTCAAAGGAAATGATGGCACGGCGGCTTTCGAGGCGGGGCTCGCGGTTTCGTCTTTCGCAGGCGAGACCAAAGAGTTCCGCGCCGAGATCTCGAAATGGGGGCACGGCTTATCATCGGAGAAGGAAGCCGTCTCCGAGGCGCTGTCGAAAGTGGACGAGCTCGCAGGTTCGGGGGGGTCCGCTGAAGCGAGGCGCGTGCTCTCATGCGCGGTGATGTACGCCGATGCGGTCGTCCGCCTCAGCAACGTAGGGCGTGGGAGCCCGTCCGAGATAGACGGGCACGTCCCTCCGGGCATCCTCGTAGGCATGGAATCATCGCTCTCCGCTATCATATCCGGGGATGTCGCGGGAAAAAGCGCCGAGGACGCTTTCATGGCCGGGTATTCGGCATGCATGCAGACATACGCCACGCTGCGCGCGAGCTCTTTATCATCGCTCATGCGAACCCGTCCTGCGGGGCAGGAGACGATCAAGGCAGCGCTCGAGGAATCGAGATCCAGGAGTGCGGCCGGGGATTTCCCGGGCGCGATTAGCCTGCTGACCTATGTCGAGGAGTTCTACGGCCCGCGCACTCCGAAGGCCGCAGCCGGCTGGAGATACGACCAGCTCAATTCCAAGGTCGACGGGTTCAGCCGCGGCAGGGACGGGATGGTACAGGCCATCGCTGCCGAGCTCAGAGCATCCAAACAGGATGGGCATGCTTCAGCGGAGAGGCTTTTCGACAGCTCGTTATCGCTCATATCAAGCACGCAGAACATGGTCGCCGGATTCGGCGTCCTCAAGGACATGTACTCGGGGAAGGTCCCGATGCTGCCGAAAGTGGCGGCAGGGGAGGTCCCGCTCGGAAATCTTCGCAAGGACGGCACCTACCAAGTCATACCATTGGAGCAGGTGAAGCGGTTCGAGGCGGATCCGTCCATGAAGAAAGGCCCGCGGCTGGAGAAGCTCCTGGACGATTGCCGCGCCGCCGCGCAGAGCGGAGATGCGGATGCGTACGGCCGCGCGGTGAAGGCGTTCAACGAACGTTTCGGGCTCGTCACGAACGGGGCCGTGAGGGCGCGGGCGTTCTCGGATGCGGCCAAGCAGGTGGACCAGGCGATGCTCGGCATCGGCCAGATGCGCGAGGTGTACGGGTCGGGCAAGGGAAGGGACGATATCCTGGTCGCGCTCGGGCTGAAGGCGATCGAGATACGGGACAAGCTGGCGAAAGGCAAATTCCCGGAAGCGGAATTGGCATCGCTGATATCCGACCTCGGCACAGAGCGGAAGCTCGCGATGGGGGTCAGCCTGCTGAACCAGCAGATAGGCGTCGGAGACGAATATTCCAAGTATGCCAGGTCCGAGAACGAGCCCCAGACCGTGGCGCATCTGGCACGCTCCATGGAGAGCCTGCTCCAGGCGAAGAGCCTGCTGATCGCAGGGAAAGCCGATGAGGCGCGTGGGAAATACGAGGCCGCGATGCATTACCGCACCAACGCGCTCATCTCGTACAGCGCCGAGAACGCTGTGAACCTGGAGGTCACGGCCACGGCCCACCGGAGGCGGCCCGGGCCGAGCGGGATAGACGAGCGCTTCTTCCCGGCATTCTGGTACAAACGGCAGGAGGCGGAGTTCGGCGGCTATTTCTCATCGATGATGGGCGTATTCGATTCGATGGTCGGAGGAGAGCTCACCAAGCAGGCGCGGGACGCGGGTAGGGGCTCAATGCTAGTGGAGAGCTCAATATTCGGGGTGCCTGCGAACGCCCCGAGCCAGTTCCTGGACAGCTTCAGGCGGGAGCAGGGCGAGGTCAGGAACCGGGTGCTGCACGGCGATCTCGCTGGCGCGGAGCGGATAGTCAAGTCCATGCAGGAGCGCGCGGAGACGAACCGGTGGGTCGCGAACGCAGCGCTCATCGGAGTCGGATTGGGGACCGCGTTCATACCTGTCGTAGGGGTATGGATATCCGGTTCCATATTCACGGGGATGGCCGTGGACCGGATCGCGACGGAATACCGGCGCGACGGGCATGCGTCAACCGAAGCATGGCTCATGCTCGGCCTCACGGTCGGTACGTTGGGTATTGGAGTGGCCGCGAGCGCCACCGCGCGCATGGCTAACCTCGCAGGGACCGCAGCTAGGACGAGCAGGCTGCTCTCGCTCTCAAAAGGATTCACATACGCCAACATCGGCGTCGGCTCATTCATGTTCGGGTACATGGGCGCGAGCACCTGGAGCGTCTACCAGGATTACAAGGCAGGGAACGCGCACTCCAGGGATGTCATATTATCCGCAGGCATGACGCTCTTCCCTGTCGTGCACATGACCGTGTCCGGCGTCTCGGCTTATCGGGCCAGGACCGTGGCCGCGCGGGCGGGCCAGATCCTGCCTACTGATCCGGAGTTCGATCCCACGCCCGGCAGGTTCAATACTACGGAGGTCCAGGTGCCCGGGTTCGACTCGCCCGAAGGCATATTCGGATTCATGCAGCGCCTTTCCGGCCAGGACCCGCTGGCGGTCGCGCAGTTCGGGCGGCTCCCAGCTCCGACCAGGTCCGCCTTGGTTTCGTGGATGAGCAAGCAGGGCCCGGTGCGCACTGCCCTGGAGGCCGGCACGCCAAACGACCTCGCCATGCGGGGCATACGCGATGGCATGCCGCAGCACGAGACCCGCGCCCAGGCCGACATGGTGCTGCTCACAGACCGCGCGCAGCTGGCCGGATTGCTGAGGGATATCCTGAACCCTGGCAAGACTCCCGGCGAGCTTTCGCAGAGGAACGCCGCGCACGCGACACTGGAGAGGATACGCGCTTCGAATCCCGATGCGGCACGATACATCGACCGGCTAGTGAATGACGAGGCTTACAGCGGCTTGAGGTTGGATCTGCTTTCGGGTAAGCCGCTCTCGCAAAGGAGCGTCACGATCCTGCAGAACAATTCTGTCTTGATAGGCGCGGAGCTGCCCCAGGAGATGCGGCCCATCGCGGCGGCAATGGGAGAAAGGGAGCCGACCCGGGCCAGCGCAGGAGACGAATCCGGAAGGAAAACAGAGCCCAGGATGGGAAGCGTTACCCCAACCCGCGGCGAATCGGTTGAGGTCGAGGGTACATCAAAAGCTCCGGAAACTACCCCGAAGGAGAAGATCAAACTCACGGTCGAAGAGAGCAAAGCGTTCGTGGACAATCCTAAAACGGTCGTAAGAGGGCTCGGCCTCGACCCGGTCGTGGAGGATATAGCCGTCAACAACATAGCTGAGGATAGATGGCTTGATCCTGCGAACAAGCAACAGGCCGAGATGAATCGGGATCGAGCGCTAGTATATGCTGAGATGGATAAATATTTCCGGGATGCTGCCAAGGAGCTCGGCTGGAGCCAGGACGCGATCAACCAGTATTCCAAATCGTTCATCTCATTGCTGGACATATCTGAAAGGAACGGTTACACGACTTACGGCCATTCGATGCGAGTGGCGGAGTATACAGATATGGTGCTGAGGGGCAGGGCAGACATATCTCCTAAAGAAAAGGCCAAGATACGGCTCGCCGCGCTCATCCACGATGTCGGGAAAATCGGGGTGGCGAATGATCTGTGGCGATTCCCCAGTATCCCCCCAGACTCAGA
This sequence comes from uncultured Microcaldota archaeon, assembly GCA_963800555.1. Classification (GTDB taxonomy): domain Archaea; phylum Micrarchaeota; class Micrarchaeia; order Anstonellales; family Bilamarchaeaceae; genus Bilamarchaeum. The sequence continues at coordinate 44,399 of CAWDBH010000006.1, forward strand.
CAAAATCCTGATAGATGCCCATTCTACCCATTCCAAAACAATAGCTGATGGGCTTTACGCCAGGATCGGCATTGTCAATGAAAAGGAATTCAAGGATATTTCAACAATGGCCGGATACCATCAGGAATATTACGATGGCACGAAGCATAATCATGTGAAGGGCAATAATATTCCACTGGGGACAAGGATAATATCAATCGCAGATACGTATGATGCTATGACATCTAACCGATCATACAGGAAAGCGTTACCCTCAGAAACCGGAATTAATCAAATCCAGAAATTTCGTGACATCCAATTTGATCGGAAACTTGCTGATGAATTCGTCGAGCGCATTAAAGAGAAAGGAAAGTGATAATTATAGTATGCCGGCCCTGATTAGACCGAGCGTCACCCCACCAATTGACTGTGGAATCACGTGCATCACCCCGAATCTTCCTTCAGCTCTAGCACCAAAATCAAGAAGGTAATTTAGCATATCCTTTTTCTCATTAATGGGGCTGCAGTGAAAAATAGCCATGGTCGCTTCCTCAATGACTTCCTTCCTGTCTTCCGCAAAAATCATTTTCTCCATCCGTTCGACGAAATCCTCCGGCTTGGGGAATGGTCCTGCGTTAGAGGTCGTGCACAAAGCCTTGATCAGCCCGAGTTTCACTTCCCTGTCCGGCTCCTTCTCGATCGCGGTGATCAGGGGTTCGAATGAATATTGGGCTATTAATTTTTTGGTAATAACCTCTCCCGACTTGGTTTCATCTGGTTTTTTGGTTAGCAGCCCCTTCAGCATCGCTGCCCCACTCATACGTGAGGTCGTATCTCCTCCAGATATCAGGCGGAGCGCTTCATTCATGCTACCTTTAGAAGCGGAATCACTAGTCGGTCCCTCTTGCATACCCTGCGTTCTACGAAGAGCTGTTTGTGGGTGTGCACTGGGAGAAGTTGAATCTGCCTCGGCCGGCCTTCTGCGTCTGTTCATCTCTGTTTGAGCCATATTTACCAAATATAATTATGCTTGAAACAGTATAAAAAAGTATGGTTTTGGTCTATGTAATGATATGGAAGTAGTTCACAATATGAAAGTGAGCGCGGCCCATCTTGTATCCACCGTTACGATATCCATTATCGCCCCGCTGATCGCGAGCACGACCTGCTCACTGACCTCCAGAGCGATATACCTGCGTCTGATATCTCCCTCCAGGGCAATCAGCCTTTCCATCGCATCAGTTCTGTCGTAGCTGAAATGGTGGAGGGCCAGGGCCGCTTCCCAGACTACTTTATCGTCTCTCTCCCTGCGGATCAATCTCTCGAGGCGCGGGACGGTGTCGCCCGGCCTTCGGAAATCCTGAGTCGGGATCGAATTGAGCACCTTGAGGAGATGGTACCTCACTTCAGCATCAGGCTCTCTTTCAGCAGCCACCAGCGCGGGTTTGAACGCCATCGGGGACCCGAGTTTCTCCAGGGTCTTCGCCCCCTCCAGCCGCTCTTTCCTATCCTGCAGGGTTATCTGGAGGAGGGCCTGCTGCAACCCGCCGGCTTCTTTCTGCGCGGCGAATTCCCGCTGTTTCGGTTTGGATCTAAATGGGATTATGTCTGCCTCTCTCCCTCCGCCCATCAGCTCCATATCATGGGATATCCTAGCTACAATATAAAAAACATGAGTTTTGTTCTATGTATCTATATGTAAGCTAATGAAATCCACCTGGTCCGAATCGAAGGAGCTAGTTCATTTGCACAATTCGACCATCACGTCCAGGATCGCAACCCGAACAATATGGTCGTTCCCGAATCTGCGCTTCGCCTTGTCATTCAATCTCAAAACATTCTCCGGGGCAGTGGGGTTGTCATTGCTCAGACGGAAGATCGCCCGGGCAGCTTCCCTGACCACGTTCGCATCCGTTTCCTTAAGGGTAAGCTCCTCAATACGCTGTATCGTATTCGCTGGCATGGTGAACTGCAACGGGGCCGAGCCCAACGCCTTTAGGAAACTGCGTTTTACCTCCTTATCCCGCTCGCTCTCAGCCAGGGTAAGCAGCGGATCGAACGCTCTCTCGGCAAGCTTCGGGTCGATAGGCTCCTTCGACATAAGCCTCATGATCGTTTCCGCGCCCTTGATCCTCCGTTCCGGAGACTGCCCGCATATCTGCATGAGCGCTTCCTCCAATTCAGCGTTTCCCTCGAACCTGGCGAACTCCTGTCTCCCTCCAACTAATCCAGGAGGTGCATTTGTCTTGATGCCACTAGATTCCAATCCGGTCCTCTTCGCTGATCTGGCCATATCATCAAGCCTTTCCGCTCTCTTATATCTCGTCCGATTCGAGTAGGTGGGTGATCGCAACCGCAATCCCTTTCGAGATCGCATGCTCTTTCCCGTGCGCTTCCTCCGCCCGGTCCCTTATTCTGATCATATACGCTAATCCGTCGCTTCTATCATGCGGGCCATGCAGATAAAGCGCTATAGCAGCTTGCCTGGCTATAAGCATATCTGTTTCAGTCGAATCGGTTCCCGCAACTTCCGTTAAGATGAGATTTTCCAGACGTTCGACCATATTCAGCGGCTTTTCCACGTCCCGCGCCCTCGAGGTCGCGCATAGCGCTTTGAGCAGTTGGAGCTTCACTTCCTTGTCCTGCTCTTTCTCAACCGCTTCGAGAATGGGTGTGAACGACTTGCCTGACCTCAGTTTCTTAAGGCTCACCGCCCCGTCCAGCCTTTCTTTCCTATCATCCTGTGTTATCCGGAAGAGAGCATCCTGTATGTCGGCCTTTCCCTTCTCGGTGACGAGGAAAAGATTGCGATCCCGTTGCGCGTGCGCTATCTTTTGGGTATCTGTTTCGGGCAAGGCCTGCACGGGTATTGGCCCCGAGTGCTTCCCACCTCTGCCAGTGAACGTCATAGTTATAATTCATGATGACAAAAGTATTAAAATATATGGTTTTTCTATATGTACTGTTATGGATTCACAGATACCGCCTGCCGAGGCGTAAAAACCACATCATGCAGTCTCGGGCCCGGTGCGGTCCGTCTTGACGCCATAATCCGCGGCTTCGGCCGCGAACCAGCTTCCGTACTTGTCACGCACCTTCTCCTCTATGGGCTTGTTCTCCTTTATCGCGATCTCGACATCCTTCTTCTCGATGAGGTCCTTCTTGGCCGTGGTCGCCATGTCCCCGGCCATCTTGATTATGCCGGTCAGGTTCCTGAGCCTGAGCGTCAAACCCTTCGCGTTGTCCACGCGGCGGGCGATGTCCCGCGCTTCGTCCAGCATAAGCATCACGGCTTTCCTGTCCGCATGCGGGATCTTCCCGTCCTTGATTATCTCCTGCGCGACGAATTGTACCAAGCTCTGCTGGTTAGGTGCGGTGTCATCCATGTATGCGTTCATGAGGACCTCGTATCCATCCCCGCGTATCCTGGAACGCAGGGGGGGCGTTATGTGCTTGATGTCGTTGATGTTGCACGCGCCGACGAACAGGAAATCGCACGGCACTCCTTCCACCCTGACCGAAGCGCCGCTGCTCATCGGGTTCCTGCCGACTATGGTGAACACCTTGTCCTGCATCGCCGTGAGTATATATCTCTGGAGATTGCCGAGGGTGGAAAGCTCGTCTATGAAGAGGACCCCTTCGTGGGCCTCATGGACCGCGCCCGGAACCACCCTCGAGTAAGTAAGTGTTCCGATGACGTTATGACCGCCGTAAGGGTCATGGCGTATATCCCCGAGCAGTTCGGTCTCGCTCCCTCCGCTGGCCTGGACGAATGTGGTGCGGGTGAGCGAGGCGATTACCTTCCTCTTGGATTTCTTCGCCAGCTCCTTCGCCATCTCCTCCATCTTCTTGAGCTCCTCCTGGCGGAGGACTATGATCTTGCCTTCGGCATTGCGTTCGTATATCAGGACCTCTTCCCTGCCCTCGGGGCTCCTGCGGGTCGTCGCGACCCTGACATGGTCCCCTTCAGGCGGCGGCACATTCATCTGGGGTGGCGCGTATCTGTCGAAAAGCCCGCCGCGTTGCACCTTGTCGGCTCCGCATTGAGGGCAGACCAGGTCCGTGAACGGGCTCATGGCGCCGCATCTGCGGCATCTGTACCCTAGCCGCTCAGCCACGAAACTAGGGGTATCCAGAGGAGAGACCTCCTTCCCGAATTGCCTCCCTTGCTTCTTCTCCTCTTTCTTGTCCCTCTCTATCTGCTCTTCATCCCGGACCACCACGATCGGGCGCTCGGGGTTATCAGTATTCTCCATGACGGATATCTCGTATTTCGGCTTGGGCAGGACGCTCGCTATGGCCTGGGCAATCATGCTTTTCCCGGTTCCTGGCGGGCCAACGAGGAGTAGATGCCTCCGCTGGTACGGCACCATCTTGGCTATCTCGACCGCCTCCGGCTGGCCTATTATCCGCTCGAAGGGGTCTTTGGGTATGATTACGTCTTTGGTGGTTTCGAAGTCCAGAGCCATGATGTGATTATCCATTCCCGTATATATAAAGGCTTGTTACGCTCGCCGAAGACGGGTTCTGGCTCGCGCTGGAAAAGCGGAAAAATAAAGGAGTGTTATCCCAGTGCCTTCTGATTTGAGAAGGGCATCCGGGAATCTCCTGTTCTCATGAGAATAATAGGCAAGGAGAACGGATAAAATTATTGGAGGGCGGGAGGTAGCCGTTCTCGCTTGCCGTCTAGTGTGACCACAGGTACCTAAAACGGAGATAAGCCCGGGACCCTGGTCGGAGTCAACGGGCATAATCATCCGTTTCTTTCTGTGGGAGGATAACAAGCCGTGGTTGCCCACGATTGCCGGACTAATGTCCGGCAAGTTGAGAACGGATCAAAATAATGTGAGAGAGGCGGGAGTGACCCGTCCTCAGCCTTGCCATCAGTGTAAAAGAAACCCGGTTCCATTCGAACCTCCGAGTTCCTTTGGTTTTCTTTCAATCTCATAACGGGAAGAAATACATCTTCCTTCCCACCTGCCTTTTCTGCAGGACTCCTATGTCGCAGAGGCGGTTGAGCCTCGCGGATGCAGCGTTCTTTCCTTTGTAATTGAATCTGGAGCGTACCTCTTCCGCGGTCGCTTTCCGCGTCTCCTTTATGAAATCGACGATCTGCTCGTCGATCTGCGGCAGGAGGTCTTCCATGCTTGTCGGGGAGAGGGGGTTGCTTGGCGAGGATCTGGTCTCGATCGCTTCTAGTCTCTGTAGGATGTTCTTGAGGAGCCTGTTGGTGTTTTCCCTCTCCTCCATGAGCCTGAATACAAGCTCACCGAGGATGACCGGGTCCCTGAACTTCTGCATGTTGCTTTCAAGGTCGCTTCGGATCTCTTTGACGAACGCGCTGTCAATAGGTTTATATTGTTTGTCGTCGTTATCGTCCATCGGAATCACCGAAATGTTGCGACGAAATCGCGCAACTGTCATGACTCTATCATGACACATTTAATAAAGCTTTCGGTCATTCAGGCTTTGCACAAAAATCTATTTTTGCACAACAATTCAAAAAAATTCTGTTTTTCACGTCAGAATCGGTGCTACAAGATTTTAGCGATGTTTTAAGATGTTAATCTGTGTTTTCACAGATATCCATAGTTTTCCGTGATTCCATCATGATTCCTGGAAAGGCTTTAATGCCCAAACAGCACTGGATGTAGCATGGACCGCGAAATGAAGAAAACCCAAGAGGAGCAGCAGAGGATGCAGAAAGAGCTTTTCGAAGCCATCAACACTACGCTTGGCGGGAAGAAATTCTTCTGCAATATAGTCGTGCACCAGAGCGATGCGCCGACCAAGGCAGGCATCGTCCATAACAACAGCTTCAGCCAGCTGAGTAACCTTGATTTCAATTCCGATTCGTTCGACCTTGTCAAGAACATGCTGCTGAACTACAAAGGGATGGTGGAGCAGAGCGTGTCATCCCTCCTCGGGATAATGCCACCGCCTCCGGCATCCGCGCCCACGAAGGAGTATCAGTAGAAGTTATAAGGTTAGCCGACCAGTTCCAACCGACCGGTGACATCTTGAAACCCCTGACGCAGATCGCCACGAAGATACTAGCCGCGTTCCGGAAGCGGGATCAGCGCTCCTTGCGGAAACTCAACGACGAGGTGCTCAAGCTCGCGGGACTTGATCGCGACAAGGTCTGCTTCGAACTGGCCATCTACTCCTATGTGCTCTCCAAAGTAGTATCCAAGCCGCGCTACCTGGACAAGGAATACGAGCAATCCCTCAAGGGGATCGCGCAGGTCTTCCAGATGATTGTGGACAAGATGGAATCGCCCGACCAGGATGAGCTCATCTCGCTTTTCTCCGACCTAGAGAGCGCGCTGGCGCATCTCGAAGAGAAGGACCCGCGCTTCATAGTCGATCTCGTAACCAAAGGCAGGCTGAAGATGGCGGCCACGATCTACGCGCAGGGGATCGGCTTGGGAGTCGCTGCCGAGATGACCGGCCTCGACAAGCAGGAGATACTCGATTACGCCGGAGAGACGATGATGTTCGACCGGCTGAAAGAGGAGATGACTATAGAGGAGCGGCTCAAGAACGCGAGGAAATTCCTCTCAGGCTGATGATATGACGAAAGACATCCTCTGCGATTCCGGGGTCCTGATCTCATTGACCGCAGGCTGCCTCGACCGGATGATCTATTTCTTCTCCGAGACCCAGAAGGTCCGCTTCATAATCCCGCCATCCGTGGAATACGAGACGGTCACGAAACCGATGCAGGCGAACCTCCGCAAGCACCTCTTCTCTGCCATAAGGATAAAGGACATGATAGAGGACGGCGTCGTCTCGGTCGTGGACGCGAAGCTAGAGCGCGAGACTAACAAGATCATGAGCTGCGCCAACAACCTCTTCTACATAAAAGGGAGCCCCATCCGGCTGATGCAGTACGGGGAATCAGAGATGCTCGCGCTGGGCGACGAGCTCGGGATAGACTACATACTAATCGACGAGAGGACGACCCGTCTCCTGATAGAGGCTCCGTTCCACCTCAAGCAGCACCTGGAGACAGAGTTCCAGACCAATGTTATGGTGAACAAGGGCAATTTCAAGGAGCTCGCGTCGCGCATATCCTGCTTCAAGGCTCTGCGCAGCAGCGAATTAGTGATGCTCGCGTACGAGAAGGGCTATTTCAAGAATTTCAACGGCCTCGAGAAGCAGGCGCTGGAAGCCGCGCTCTACAAGATGAAATACTCCGGATGCTCGATAAGCTTCGACGAGATACTCGACTACGTCACGCGGGTGGGATGAGTGCAGCAGTTCCTCGAATCCCCGCAATCCGAGCGCGTCAGCATAGCTGTGGACAACCGGGAGGATCCGGAATTCGACAGGATGCTGCGCGGTTTCGGTGCGCATATCGAGCGCCGCATGCTCGATGTCGGAGATTTCATCTGCTCGGCCCGCCTTGTCGTTGAGAGGAAGACGCGCAATGACTTCGAGAGCTCGATCGTGGACGGGAGACTGTTCTCACAGTTGCCTAACATGATCGCGAACTACGGGCGGGCGGTCGTGATTGTCGAGGGCGTGACTGATGAAGGGAGGCTATCGCGCGCGGCGGTTTTGGGTGCGTATGCGAGCATCATCGCTGATTACGGCGTATCGCTCATGTTCACGCGTGACATGGAAGGCACGGCGGAGTTGGTGTTCCACCTGGCAAGGCACGAACAGATTGCGAACAAGCAGCCGATGAGGATATACGCGAAGAAGCGCACGTTCAATCCATCGCAGTCGTCCCGCGCCATAGTCGAGATGCTCCCTATGATCGGGCCCAAGCTCGCGAAATCGCTATTGGTGCACTTCGGCAGCATCGAGGCTCTGGCACATGCGTCCGAGCGCGATATCGCCGAAGCCGCGGGGGTCGGGAAGAAGCGCGCGAAATCGATAAAGCAGATCCTATCCTATCCATACAAGGAAGAAGACGACCAGTCGATGTACTAATTCTTATTCTTCACCCGCCCTATCGTAATCCATGAAACTCATATACCTGCTTCCGATTCTGCTATTGGTCGTCGGCTGCCTTGGACTGAACTTGACGAAATTATCCGATATCAAAGCCGACCCGGGTAAATATGCCGGAACGGATGTCACTGTCAAGGGGACGGTCGAGAAATCCGTCAAGATAGGCCAACTCTCGGCTTTCAGCCTGGATGATGGGGGCACGACGATGGGAGTGTCCAGCGAGATGCTTCCGCCTGTAGGGGATAACGTCACAGTCAGTGGGACCGTGGTGAAGGACAGCGTCTTCGGATATTACATCCTGGCCAAGGATGTTAAGATAGACTAGTCAATCCGGGGGAAGCCCAACCATTTTATTCCTTGATTGTCTATATCCCGCATGCGCATCCCATGCGGCTCCATCTCCATAGGCCTTGACAGCCCAGATGGCGATTTTTCTTTCTTATCGCATGCGCATTCCGATCATACTGGCGGGCTCAAGAGGAAGAGGTCCCTTCTTTCCAGCCAGGCCACGATCGACCTCGCCGGGATAGGCGCGGAAGCGATCGGAGTCGATGGAGCGAAACTCATCGATGCGGGGCACATACTCGGCGCGAAGCAGCTCCAGGTGGATTCGGACGGCAGGCGCGTCGTATATACCGGAGACATCTCGCTCCGGCAGAACATCTTCGGCATGAAGGCCGAGATTCCTTCCTGCGATCATCTCATCATGGAAGCGACATATGGCGACCCGTCTTACGTTTTCCCTGCGCTCGAGGATGTATATTCACAGGTATCCGGATTCGTGAAAGAGAACAACAGCAGGAATATCATCATAGGCGCGTACGAGCTCGGCAAATCGCAAGAGCTCGTGCGGCTGCTCAACGAGAGCGGGATAGCTCCGATAGTGACTGAAAAGACGGATGATTTCTGCACCGTCTACGAGAAGCACGGTATCAAGCTGGACCGGCTCGTCGTCGGGAGCGAAGAGGCCGAAGAGGCGATGTCCCGCGCCTTCGCGGCCATCGTTCCTATGTGGAAGGCGAAGAGGTATTTCGCGAAAAGATTGGCGGACGCGTTCGAGCGTCCGACCGTGTGCGCGGTCGCGACCGGGTGGGCTCTGCACTACCGCTTCAACACGGACGCCGCTTTCCCGCTCAGCGACCATGCGGATTTCAACGAGCTCGTGCATTACGTCGAGCAGAGCGGCGCGAAAAGCGTGGAATTCTTCTGCGGCGACGGAAAAAAGGTCATGGACGTGGCGCGTTCGAAAAGTGGAGCAATTTTAAATAGTTGACCACTTCATTATCTTCAGACTTGCTAGGCACAGCTAACAAGCGAGTTTTAGGATCATGTGGCCATGATGGCGTAATGGTAGCGTGAGAGGCTGTGGCCCTCTAGGCCCGTGTTCGATTCACGGTCATGGCCCTTTTTTAATACTTGCTGCAACATGTTGCAGGTCTTTCTTAAGTGGTTCCCGTTTTCGGTTATCTGTTTCAAGAGATGATTATCGCAAAGATCGCAAAATCGGCTTGTTTTTGCGTTTTTCTTCCCCATTTGGTTCCTAGTCTTGTTTCAGCTTGCTTTCTTCATCTTTTTGTAATCGTCAATCATCTGTTTAATCAGAAATTCGACAAACGGCCTGAAATCGCCGAAATGGGCCTTCTCCTGAGTGTCGAAGTATTCATCCCGCTTGTCATAGGGGATATCAACAAACGGATACCCATTAGCTTGGAGGATAAAGTTCATCAAAAGGCGGGCCATCCTTCCATTCCCGTCAGCGAATGGGTGTATCGTGACCAGTCTGGCATGGAACTTAGCCGCGAGCTCCAACGGGTGCACACTGCCTTCATTGGCGGAGTACCACTTCAATAGCTGTGCCATGAGATTCGGCACCGTCTTCCAGTTGGGGAACTCATATTTACTGGTCCTGATGAATACATTGACGTTCCTCCATGCCCCTCCATGCTCTTCATACCCTGGAATGGCCTTGAGCAGCATCAAGTGCAGCCTAAGGACCATTTTTTCATCGATATCCGCCTTCGTTTCCAGATATCTGTCGTATAGCGCAAGGCAATCCTTCATGTTCAGGACTTCGAGCTCGTCCCTGCCAGCTTCATAAGTCTTGCGCAGTTTCAGTATCTTTTTCGTCTGATCAAGCGTGATCCTGCTTCCTTCTATGGCGTTTGTGTTGGTGATGAACTGAGCTCGCTGCGTTTCCAGCCACCCGGCGCGGCTGGCTCTGCCCATCCCCTCAAGAAGACGCGCATGGGCATTCTTTATCCGCTCCAGCCTGAGCGCTGTATCCTTGTCTATGAACTCCGTATCCGGCCTGATGATTTCCTTCAGGATGTAAGCAGATACCTTCTGATCCAGCTTATTGCGCAGCGTTTTTGCTTGTTTTGAAGTAGGTTTTTTGGAGCCGACGTAGAGGTAAATCTTTTTCCATTTGTTCTCTCCGATGCGGATGGTTTTCTCCAAGTAGAAGTATGGTTTGCCCTTCACTTTCCGTTGCGTTATCTCCATGGGGTTATAACCACGCTAATATTTATAAAATGTGGTTATAACTTTGTAACCACCCAATATCATAGAATTTGTGGTCATAACTATTTATGGCCCGCTGATTTCTATTAATCCAAGAAAATAATGTGGCTACAAGAATTCAAATCGTAGTCACATGTGACCCGGGTTATCTCCAGGTTTCAAGATTATTATCTTAAGCGCCAAGATTGTTTGGCGTGCCTTTTCGTCTTCAGCGCTATCGCGGTCATCTCTAATCTATCAGTATCCAGTATCGCGATCCCATTCGCGAATGTGCCATTTGCGACACACGGGCAGGATATCCAGTCATTGCAGGTGATTTTTGCACTGACCCCAAATCTGATATTTCTGACCTTTTTATTGTCGAAAATCCGTAATCCTTCGACATGGTCATGGCCGGATATGCCGAATCCGCATCTGTTTTTCATCTGGAATCCGATTTGCGGCATCGCGCCTTTCGGGTCGATGATGTCCTGGTCACGGCAGCCGGTAATGTCCGGGTAGGCGTAATGTGAGATAAGGACTGGTATTCCGTCAAATCTTTCCACAGTGTATTCAGGAAGCCCTCTCAAAAACCGGACGTCTTCCTTGCTGACCACTGCCGGAAGGTCATTCTCATAAGAATAGACACCCAGCTTCTTAGCCAATGCCGCCCGTCTGAGAGGTTCCATTCTATAGTAATCCATTGGATAATGGATTCCGCCAACATGCGCGGGCAGCTTCCCGATCGCAGCCAAGTCGTGATTCCCAGCCACTGCGATATCGCAATGCTCTTTCACCAGCTGAACGCATCCATGCGCGTCCCTGCTTTTGAGAAAACCGAAAAAAGGGACGCTATATCCGATGATATCTCCAAGGCAGACTATCTTGTCGCAACAGGATTCAAGGATCCCGATGGCCTGTTTCAATCGAATCTCATCCTCATGGATGTCCGAGATGAATCCGATTTTCATATTGCTTCCCGTAGAGGAGTACTTCTAAACATTTAAGTTTCTTCCCTGCAATATATTGTAAGAAAACGCATGATGTTGTGCGTCTGCAACGTGAATCGAACTCGGGGATGGAACCTCGGTCATGGCCCTTTATTTTTTATGCAATATTGTCATTAAAAGTAAAGAAATATATACTTTTGATGCATAATAGCACTATTTATAAATCCTTTTCATCACTATATAATGTATGAAAACTAAATGGGACTGCCTGTTCACATTATTCGAGCTGAAAGAAGCACGCCTCGCGGACATCTCCGAAAAACTCAAAACAAATCCGTCTTCAGTCAGGCAACGCCTGGTCGGATTTCTGAAGGGCGGGATCATACTTCAGGAAAAATCCACATATTCGCCCAACAGGAACAATCCCGACACGCTCTACATCTTCAACATAATGAAATTCTGCAAAAATCGCGGCATAAACTACAACCTTTTCCTTAACAGGGAATTCGCTGATGTCTTGAAGGTGGGTTTGAGCAAAGACGAAGCATCCCTCTCTGATTTCAAGGCATTGAATTATAGGACGGCCAGAAAATACTTGACCTACCTCTCAAGGATAAACATGCTCTTCGTGGTTTCCAAAAAACCGCTTAGGGTGAAATTGATCTCCGATCCTATTTTCGATGACGTCCTGGCCCTCTTCAAGATCAAAAAAGAGGCTGCGCAACCGGTCCAAACAGCGATATCTGGAGATAATTACAAGGAGATCGAAAAACTGCTGGCCAATCTGAATGAGCTGAAAAAGAACATCAATTTCGCGGATATCGATGAAGAGCAGAAGATCGAATTCACTTCAGCATCCACCCAGCTGGAAGGTAATACGTTCACTCTTGAAGAATCGAAGGAGCTGCTCCTGCACGATATAGTTCCCCACGACAAGAAACTGAAAGAGGCCAACGAGGTCAAGAATTACTATGCGGCAGTCAACCATATGCTGAACCGGTTGGACCAGCCGATGTCAATAGATTTCATAATCGATTTGCACAGGATCGTGATTTTCAATCTCGGCGTGAAAGAAGGCGTCAGGAACGTCGCTGTTTCCATAAAAGGGAACCCGTTCTACAAAGTCTCACAGTTCCAGGAGATATTCCCGAAGCTGGATGCATTGTGCAAAAAAATCAATGATTTCAACGCGAAGAAGAGGAAAACCAAAGAGGTCGTCGAGTTCGCGACATTCGTCCATAACGAATTCCAGCACATCCATCCTTTCGAAGACGGGAACAGCCGCGTCACCAGGTTGCTATGGAACTACGTCCTTATGCAGAACGGATTGCCCCTCATCAATATCTATTCGAATACGCGGCAAGAATACCTGTCGCTTACCAAATTGGCCAGGGAAAGGGATGACGCGAAGCTGAACTCGTTCTTCGTGAGGATCATCAAGGATAACCTGTACAAACTGGCTAGAGCGCCTCAATGAAAGTATGACCGCGTTTTGGCTGAGGGTCTGTGGTTATTGACTTTTCAAAAAAATTAACATTAAAAATTCTCCCTGTAATATCTTGCCTGTAGATGCTTGATGTCGCATGGTTGCGACGTGAATCGAACCGTGGGAACGGACCTCGTTAAAGGAATCGTTTGTCTTTCTTTAGGCCTCGGTCATGGCCCTTTTTATCAAATATCTTGGTCGTTGCGCAAATTCAAACCATTATCGAGCCACGGAACCCCCTGGCGGAATAGTAAGAATCCGCGCCATTGTGATACACGAAAACAATGCCGTAGCGGCGATCGCAAAAGATGGCCCCCCCGAGCTTCCTGATATCGGAAGGCGTTTTCACCCAGCTCGACGTCTTCGTATCGAAATTCCCGAGTTTCTGCAACTCTCGATACTGTTCTTCCGATAATATCTCGATGCCCATGGCAGCTGCCATATCGATCGCGTTATTTTTCGGTTTATTCTCTTTTCTCGACTCTAACGCTTCACGGTCGTAGCAAAAGCTTCTGCGGTCAATGGGGCTTTCCGCTGAGCAATCGTAAAAAGCGTATCCGCCCGTCTTCTTATCCTGGCCGACAACATCCGGTTCGCCGCCGGTTCTTTCCATCTCGTTGAGCGACCATAATTTTTCAGCATTAGCATCCAGCCTTGCTTGCACTTTGACCCATTCAAGGCCTTTATGGCGGCCCATGTTTTTCTCAAAGCGGGCTTTCAATACTTTGAGAATCTCTTCACGCTGTTCTGGTGTCAATCCCTTTTTTGCTCTGTCTTTTTGCGGCATGATCTCCCCTAACATCTAACCACGCTTGCAGATTTTATAAAATTATCTGCGTAGAATAGCAATCTTATCCTGCTTTTGATCCCGGCGTTTCTTCACGTAGTCTTCGTACTGCCGGACATAGGTGCTGAACAGATATTCGACGAATGATTTCGGTCTCTTCGTCGCATCGACTTTCCTAAGGACCAGATAATACAGCAGTTTCTCGTCATTGAAGATATTGAGTAAGGGATACCCTCTCTTCAACAGGACCAAATTCATCAGGAGCCTCGACATCCTGCCATTCCCATCCCTGAAAGGATGTATCCTCACGAATTTTAGGTGGGCGAGCACGCCAAGCTCAAACGGATGGATGGTGCCTTCCGATTCCTTGAACCAGGCAAAAAATCTTTTCATGAGGGTTGGCACTTCGTTGTGAGGAGGGCATATGTAGCTGCCGACCCTGACGTCGACGTCACGGTAGCGCCCAGCCCCATCCAACACGCCGTCCATTTGGATCTTATGCAGCTTCAGCACCAAGCTTTCATCGATCGATCCAGAATAGCCGAAAAGAAAATCGATGCATCTCTTCATGTTCTTGATTTCACGGATGTCCTTCTCCTTCGCCTTTATCTTCCCGCCACGAAGAACTGTGTCGGTATCTTCGTATGTGATAGGATTGCCTTCGATCGCATTGGTGTTGAAAATAAAGCTCACGAAACGCTCACGTTCCTCTTTCCATAGCCTGGAATCCAGATGATGCTTTTTAGAATAGTTTTTTCTGATCGATTCTATCGTTCTGATGTCTTTATCGCTCAGGATCTGTTTCGGTTTTTCTCTTCTCGGTTTTTCGAACCCGGAGGGCGTTGCGACACCGAGGTATTTTCTATTCTTTTTCCATTTTCCATCCACGTATTTATTCTCAGTAAGATAATAGTAAGGTCTGCCTTTGATGATTTTCTTTTCTATATAGCTCATAATGACAATTAGGGGGCAGGTATTTTTAAACATTTAGGGGGCAAAGCAAATTTTACATAGATGTAGTCACATTGAATTGGTTCATTCAACTGCCTAGCCCTTTTTTATCCTACACGCTGATTGATTACCATGCGCGCTTCACCAATAGCTTACGCCCTCGCGTTCATGGCGATCATCATCATAGCCTCATACGTCATGAAGCCGGATATAATCCCCGCGATAGCCAATTCCATCCCGCTATATGTATTAGCAGCGCAGATATGCCTGACCCTCCTCATCATAGCGATTCTTCTGAAACCCAAGTTCCTGGATGCCGCGCTCTCATCCGTATCAATAGATAGTCGATCACTCGCCTTCCTGATATCCATGACCGCAATGTGCGGGAGCCTCTTCTACCAGTTCGGCATGCAATACACTCCATGCGAGTTATGCTGGTTCCAGCGCATCTTCATGTATCCGCTTCCGTTCATCATCGGAGTTTCGCTCATCAGGAAGCGGGATGATGTATTCGAATTCGCGATCCCCCTCTGCGTGGTCGGGGCGCTGATAGCCTCATACCATTATCTCATCCAAGTATTCTCTGTCTCATCTTTCGCGTGCTCCCCAGACGGGTCGTGCAGCCTGGTCCAATCCATGGCTTTCGGTTACATCACGATCCCCCTGATGTCCTTGACCGCATTCATAAGCATCGCAGCATTGCTCTACCTGGATGCCCTGAGTGAAAAGCGAGCCCTGAAAGATTCACGGCCATGAATTCCATCGAAAAACCATAAATACATAAATCTGTGCTGCCTAATCATAATCCGTGGGGATATGAGGACTACTGCGAAGTCGCGCGATCTCGCCGATAGGATGGAAAAGCAGAGGGCAGCAGACCGGTCCGCTCAGAGGCGCTTGATGCGGGGACGGCAGTTCATGCTCGCGGGCGTGAACGCGGACCACATCTATGGCGTGGATGAAGGCGGCAGACGCGTGGACCTCAAGGTCAACACCTACGGTTGGAACGTGCTGCTCGAATTCAGGAGGGAGCGCGCCTCCATCGACGAGGGATTCATGGAAGGGAGCCATATACCCAGCGCTACCGTTGCGTCCACGACAGACATATACCATGCGGTCAGGGCAATGAAGCATATCCGGGAGGAGTACCCCCGCGAGCTCGAGCGCAACGAAGCGCTTTGCAAGAACATAGACGAACTGCATGCCATGCTATACATAAAAGGGGACAAGTTCGATGACAAGCGGCTCGGAGAGATACGCGGCATGCTGGCCGCATATGACGCCGAAGCGGCCGGGAGCGGCTCCGTGCAAAAGCAGCTGGCCAGCCGTAAGATGGATGACGTCCTGGCGAGGATCGATGAGGCAATGGGGCGCACCGGGTTCAAGAAAAGGACCAACATAACCGCCGCGTGCGCGCTGCTCACATCATTCAAGACCAGGTACCTCCGGCGCGAGGGCCAGGTGGCGGGGATAAACCTATACGATCAGGTGAGGGAGGATGGGCTCCGGGCCATAAGGGACCGGAGGCTCAAGGGAGTCCTGTCGAACCTCGCGAGGAAGCTAGAGGGGGAAGAAGGGCTGGGCGTCGCATGCACCCTCATCTCGGATCGCGTGATGATCAGCGCCATGAGGGTGGCGAAGGAGAAGGTCTCCAGGGGGAAGCATGACGAAGCCCTGAGGATAATCCGCGTCTGCATCGATGCCCTGAAAGGGGACTGGTTCAAGCGGCAGCTGCAGCCGGCCCATGATTTCGTGAGATCCCGCAAGGATGCCGGAGGGTCCGGCTGGAGGGAGGAAGCGAGAGGAATGCTCGAGTCGTTCGCCAGGCTCCTCGGCCAGCGGAACACCAGGTACATACTCGACGAACTGAAGAAAACCAATGACGCCTACCTGCAGGGGGAAGGCAAGACGATCGCCTGGATGGAATATGGCAATGCGAAGATACGCGAGGCTCTTGTCGGGGAGCCGCTCCGGAATGCGCTCGCATGGGTGGATGAACTGAAAAGCGAGGCAGCAGGCACGGAGCTGGAATCATTGCACAGGAAACTCATTCTGAGGAACGGGCAACCCAAAGACATGGCGACGATAAGGGAGCTCCTGAAGGAAGCTGGGCGCGCCTACGAGCATGCCGCCATCGCATTGGTCAGTTGAAATCCGGAGCTCCGGCTGGGTTATATCGCGCATCCTGCGTATTTTAAAATCTTCAAGCAGTCCACAATTAAGGTGTTTGAAGATGCGTTTTGCAATATTGGTCTTGTTCGCTGCATTGGTCGTTGGGGTCTCATATGCCATACCTCTCCCTACGGAGATAACCTCCTGCGGGACATACAACACGGCATATACCAGCTATTACCTTGGCGCATCGATCAACGGATCGGGCAATTGCATCTACCTGGAAGCCAATCGCATCACTCTGGATTGCCGGGGCAACAACATCACCGGTGATGGGTCGGGCACGGGCATCATTGTAGATACCGGCAACAATGTCACCGTGGAGAACTGCAACGTGCAGGATTTCAACGACGGTATAGATTTCTCCAACACAGCGAACGATACGCTCCTCAATTCGAATATATCAGCCACCGCGGGTAATGGGATCTATCTGGAATCGTCATCCCAATCCGTGAATATCTTCGGCACCTCCGCTTCATCCCAAGACTCCGACGGCATCTATGCCTACTATTCGGATAACGATTCTTTCACAAATATCAATGCGTCATCGAGCAATTCCGCAGCATTCCAGATCGATGATTCCTACAACGAGACCGTGACTGGTCTCAATGCATCTTCAGGCAATGATATCGGCCTGGTCCTCGATTATTCCTTCAACAACACAATAACGAATGTCCAGGCATCCACGCCTGAGGGCGAATACGGCGTATATGTCTTTTATTCCGATAACAACACCTTCACCGATGTCAATGCATCATCCAACTACTATGGTATATACATGGATAACAGCGCCGGAAACACTTTCACAGGTGTCAACGTATCAGCCCTGTACTGCGGCATATATCCGTATTATTCCGATAACAACACATTCATCGATGTCAATGCATCATCCATTTCCACCAGCTTCTATGGCATGTATCTCCGGTATTCCGATAACAACATAATCTCAGGGAGCTGGCTCAGCAGCCTTAACGATTACGGCCTGTATGTGGATAACAGCGCGGATGACACAATCGCCAACTCCACGATAATCTCAACAACAAACGTCCCGCTTGAGCTATACTACTCCAGCAACAATGCTATCACGAACAACACGTTGGTCTCGGTCAACGGGAATTCGGTATTGGCGTATATCTATTATAATTCGGAATACAACACGTTCAGCCTGAACAATTTCACCGCGACGAAGAGCTATTACATTGATAACAACTGGAACGAACCAAACTATTTCGATGCCACCATAGACGGCGTGAGCCAAGGGAACATCTACTCCAACGTCATGGACGGTTCGGATGCCGTGTCCGGGTCGGTGAGCTCATCCATCCCGGGCATGTACGTCGGCACCGACGGCGCAGTGCCATACCAGGAGCAGTCATCCGAATACCATATGTATCAGGCCACGGACTATGCGCCCCTGACGCCATTGGACGACAACGCCAGCGTCTGCCATGTCCTAGGCACCCCGAACAGCGTGTACACCCTAACCGAAGACGTGCGGGGCCTCTCGGGCAGCACGAATTTGGCCTGCTTCGACGTGGAAGCCGACAACGTCACGATCGATTGCATGGGTCATTCCATACACGGGCCCTCGAACCTGCAATATTATTATAACGTGTACGGGAGCGGCGTCTACTCGGAATACTTCAACACCACCGTCCAGAACTGCAACATCACGAATTACCAGAACGGCGTGTATTTCGATGATAACGAGAACGGGACGATAACCCAGGACAATTTCTCGGGCGACATCGATGGATTCTACCTCTATTATTCAGATTACGATTCGATATCCAACAACCGCATGGACAGCAACCAGAACGGGTTCGCGGTCTGGTACTCGAATTACAACCAGATCTATCTCAACAGCGTGACGAACACGCTGACCTCCAATTACTATGACGAGTCCTCCTGCCCCCTCCTTTATGCATGGAACGGCAGCTCCTACGGATTCGTAGGTGATATAAATGGCCCCGGCATCCTTTCCGAACCGATGGGGAACGGGCAGTACAGGAAGCCGACCCCCGCTGACTACATAAAGATAAACCAGATGCAGCAGAACGGGAGCGAATACGACCTGCAGGTCACGGAAGAATACAACGAGATATCCTATCTCGACCAGATGGACCTGCTCACAGTGGACCATGCCCCTGGCATAAGCACCTATCCCACGCTGGTCCGCGCTAACCAGAGCTTCTTCTACACGGTGAACGACAGCGGCATACAATCCCCCGTTTCCTGCGAATCGGATGGCCAGGACTGCCTCGCTGCCATAGAATCACCTGACGGCTATTACGTGGACGGAGGCGCCAACGATACGACGAGCATCATCGTGGACCTCGGCAATTTCTCGGATTCGGGCCCCGTGAAGCTGCTGCTGAGCGGCTACAGCGTCTGGGGCGCGGTCGCTCCGGTGCAGAAATCGATCCAGGTGCTCGGCACGGACGGGAAATGGGTCAACGCGTACTCCGGCAGCCAGCTCAGCAGGCCGACCGGTTTCCCGCGCACATACGTCATCGACCTGACCGGGAAATTCCAGACCAGCAACCACACGGTGAACATCACATTCGATGCGGCGAGCTTCGATTATGTCGCCGTGGACACCAGCCAGCAGCAGCCGCTGACGGTAACGAGCCACAACGTCTCTTCCGCGGATCTCGAATACCGCGGCTACTCGGTGGCCGCGAACGGCCCGGTCCCTTACCCCGATTACTACTCGCTCACGAACTCGACCTCTTTCCCGGACGCTTCGGGAAACTTCACGAGATACGGGGACGTGACATCTTTGCTCGGCAGCGCAGATGACGAATACGTCATCATCAACCACGGGGACCAGATGTCGGTGTCATTCCCGTATTCCCAGGTCCCTGGAGGCGACGTGAGGGAATTCTACCTCTACAGCTACGGTTATTACAAACCAAGGCAAGACCTGTACGGCGATAGCGTCGCTCCATTGCCATTCACGGGCATGTCCAACTACCCGTATCGCGCGAACGAGAGCTATCCGGACGACGCAACCCATGACGCATACCTGTCCATATGGGACACGCGCAGCTACAAGCCGAGCCCGCCGGATTCGACCGGAGGCTCGCTGCCATACTCCACCGGAAATATGGTGTACAACAACTCCGTCGTAGGCTCGACCGCCAGCACGGGGCTCTACCTGGACTATGAATCAGACACGCAATTGCTGGACAACAACATATCCGGAGTCTTATACGGCATCTATGAAGCGGACTCTTCGGATGTCCTCGCTGACAGCAATTCCATGCATGGGATCGCTGGGAACGCTTTCTACCTTACCAATAATGAAGGGTCCGGAGTCACCAACAACACGATCGACAACTCCACGATAGGGATATATGTCGATGACGACAGCAGCGACCTCATCTCGGGCAACAGCTTATCGAACGTGATCAGCGGCATCAGCCTCACGGACGGGACCGATTCGGATACTGTCTCAGGCAACTCCGTGAGCGCGAGCGGCACCGCTACGACGTTCGACTATCCTTACGATGTGGCATACGGCCCTGACGGCTACGTCTATGTGGCAGACAGGGACAACTGCGTCATAGAGCGGGTGAATCCGACGACATCCGAGACAGACATAGTCGCAGGGCAACCCCAGGATTGCGACTATGAGGAAGGCACGGGCTCCAGCGCGCTCTTCGATTACCCCGGAGCGCTCGCTTTCGGGCCTGACGGCACCCTCTACATCGCAGACAACTGCATGGTTAGGGAGATGAACATCACGACGTACCAGACGTCCCCCGTCGCAGGAAGCACGAGTTGCGGCTATCAGGAGGGCATAGGCTCCGCTGCGCATTTCGAAGATTCATACGGCCTCGCGTTCGGGCCTGACGGCTACCTCTACGTGGCGGATACGGACAACACCGTCATACGGAGGATCAATCTGACGACCGACGAGACGTCCTTGGTGGCGGGTCTCCACGGCAGCCATGGCTATCTGGAAAACGCCACCAACGGCTCCAATGCCCGGTTCGACTACCCGACGGCCCTAGCTTTCGGGCCCGACGGCTACCTCTACGTGTCAGACAGCGAAAACGGCATGATAAGGAAGATCAACGTCACGACCACCGGAACATACTACGTGGGTGGGGCTTGGGGTTGCGAATACTTCCAAGGCGTCTACAACGCGTCTTACCTCTGCGTCCCGGAAGGCCTGGCTTTCGGCCAGGACGGTTATCTTTACCTAGCCGATAGCGACAACTTCCTGATCAAGAAACTGAACACCACCACGGGTCAGATATATATCGTGGCCGGGAACCCGAACACGTATTATGCCGAAGGCATCGGTTCCAACGCCAGCTTCTATTACCCGCAAGGCCTCTCAGCCGGTTCCGGCAATACGATATATCTCGCGGACACAGACAACAACCGCATCCGGAGCATCGACACGGCCACGGACCAGACCTCGCTCGTAGCCGGGAACGGATATGAGGGATACATATTCGGTTATCAGCAATCGGCGCTGCTGCTGCAGGACACGGGAGACGATACCATAGCGAACAACACGTTCGGCTCCCAGATGCCTGTCGTGAACCTGCTTGATTCAGGTGACAACCTCTTCGTGAACAACACGCTGTCTTCCACGTCTTCGGACCTCCTTACCGTGGATTCGGAATCTGGTGATAACACCTTCTACTGGAACACCTTCGGAGACACGAGCGGGCTCTACGTCAACGATTCGGACGGCGGAAACGCCTATGATTCCGAAACCCCGTCAGGCACCGATGAGGGCAACATCTGGTCCAACGTCATAGGCGGGCAGGTGATCATCAACGGCTCCGCGCCTTCGACCGGATTCCCGGATTATTTCGTCGGGACCTTCGGAAGCGGCTATCCATACAGCGATGCCACTTCGCAGGGCAAGACCATCGGAGTGACCGACAACGCCCCGCTGACCGCCGTGGGAGGGACACAAGTAGTATATCAAAGCTCGGGCACGCAACACCAGACGGAGACGGTGGCCTGGACCACATCGTTCAACTGCACGAGCGGCGTGCTCACGGCCACGGGGGCGTCAGGCCTCGAGGTGATGCTGTTCCAGCCGACTGGCGCGTACACGGATACCGAGCTATCCGGCCAGAACGGAGTCGCCACGTTCAGGGTGCCATCGAGCGGGCAATACGAGCTGAACCAGCCATCATCAGGGGATTACCTGTCATACACATCGGATCCGATGGACCTGGAGCTCTGCTCCCAGCCGGTGGTCAACGTGACCGTCCCGATGAATAATACCCCGCCCCAGAACACGACCATCCCGCCAACCAACAGCACCCAGACTCAGAATAACGAGTCCATCACCGGGCAAAACAGCAGCGCCGGGCAGAACCAGAGCGGAAGCGGCAATATCACGGCTCCGTCCGGTCCGACGCAATCGGATGCGGCAGAAGCGATCGCAGCGGCAAGCTCGGCGATAAGCGACGCGAGCAACGCAGGGAAGGACACAACGGATGCCGAATCCGACCTTAAGCAGGCGCAGGCGGATATGGCGGCCGGAGACTATACCGATGCGATATCCCTGGCCAATAACGCGAAGGAGCTAGCGGCGAATGCCGCCGCGGCGCCATCGCAGCCATCCTCCCTACCGCCAGTGACGACGACACAGTCCTCGGGCTTCAACTGGATGCTGCTCGGGGGCATAGTGCTGATAATCGTGATAGTCGCCGGGGGAGCGATCCTGCTGCTGCGCGGCGGCAAGAAGCAGAAGAAATGATTTTTTTATTTTTTATTTATTATTGCGGGTTATGATAGGCAATAATTATTGCTGGTTATGTTCCACAATATAATAGAACTTCATGATGCCTAAGTGCGGATTGATTCCGTCCATTCCAATTCTGTTTTTGGAAACTCTATTAAACGTACTTCCAGATTGATTATCATGCTGAAGTACCTCTCAAGAGATCAAATTATCGTTATTCACGACCGGATAATAGAATCTTTCAGCAAGGAAAAAGGGGACATGAGTCTCGGAAACCTTGAGGCAACGTTGGAAAGAGTTGAAGGGTATCAAGGAGAGGATAAAAACGCGTTATTCTGGAAGGCCGCCATTCTCCTAGAAAGGATTGTTCTTGGCCATCCATTTATAGACGGCAATAAGAGAACCGCCTACGAAGTGTCTAAGATTTTTCTTCAGGCAAATAAGTTCACATTGAAAGCCGAAGAAGATGAAGTAATCAATTTGCTCGTCGGAATCGCAAAATCCAAGAAAAACAGATATTCTATCAAAGCATGGCTTGAGGAGCATTCCAAGAAGACTTAAAAACAGTTTTGAGGTAATCCAAACCATGGCAGAAGGAAAAAAGAAGGAAAATTATATACCTACTTCATTGCTACTGAAATTGCTGGAGAAAAACCTTAAGGAAGATAAGAATCTTCTAGCCAGATTGCACTATCTCTGATTCAAAGTCTTTTCAGGGATTGCCATATTGAGGAGAGCAGCCCGCCAGACTCGGCCGGTTCTTCCGAATGCAATACGCCGAGCAGCTGGTCTATCTCCTTGAGCTCAGCTTCCATGTCCGCTTTCGGGTATCTGGATAACTCAGCCTTCCTCTTATCTATCCGAAGGGACTTCTCGTACTCCTCCTTGTCGGAGAGCTTGTCTTTCCTGAGCTCCCGTATCCGCTCCACGACCGCTTTCGCGCTGCCGATGTTCTTCTCATAGAAAGCTAGGATGCTCTCGTCCTTGTCATCCACCGCGAGGAACGGGGTCTGTTTCAATGCGCTCAGGGTCTCGAAAAAGCTCCTGCTCCCGAGCACGGCCTTCTTGAACCTGCTGGTCTCGGGGCAAACATGCGAAAGCTTCTTCTCGCTGAAGCCGAAGGATTCGCAGAGCTGCTTCGCATCCCATCTCCCGATCTCCGGATAATCGATGAAGAATTTCGCCAGGCCCGCCATCTCCTCCTTCCCCGGGAACTCGCTGAAATAATTTTCCGGGGAATGCTTCCCTATCTCCTTGAGGAGCTCGACGACCGGCATGGACAGGAGGGAATCGATGTAATCCTCCCTGATGGCCTTGAGCTTATCCAGGCTCTCCATGAGCTCCGCGTACCTTCGGGCCTTCCCGGCATCGACCGGGGTCCTCTCCAGCTCAGATACCTCTGCCATTACCTTCTCTATCTTGATCCTCTCCCTTTTGAGGGACGCATCCTTCTCCTCCAGCTCCTCCTTCGCTTTCTCGTATCTCCCCTCGGTCTCCATTAGCTCTTCGAAATACGCGAATTCGTTTTTCGCCGCGGGCATCTTGTTCAGCTTGATGAACTTCACGGCCTGGATGAACCGTTTCCCCTCTTCTTTCGGGACGTTCCCCTTCTCGAACTCGGCCGCCACTTCCTCTTCGAAATGGCCGAGCTCCTTGGATAGCTCGAATCCTTTCTTGACGATCCGCATCCGGGTCATGATGGCCGGATTCCACAGGCTCTTCTCCCTTTGCGTGGTAGCCTCTATATCCCCGATCAGCCCCTTGAGCTTCCCGGCCAATCGGAGGACCGTGGGGCGCTGGCGCTCATCGATTCTCCCTACCCGCTTCTCTAGGGCGAGCAGCTCTCTTTTCAGGCTGACGATATCATCTGCGCTGCCCATTCTGCTCATCGCTTCTCGCTTTTCTGGGCCTCTTTGGCCGCCGGCTCTTTCGAGGATTTGTCCATGACGAACGCTATGACCACATAGAAGAGAACTGCCAGGATGACCAGGTTAGCTGCGCCGCCTATGAGGCCGAAACCCCCCGTGCGCGCGGCTCCAGCCGCTCTCCCTGCCATGCCAGACACATTCCCGGCGTAGCTCCCGCCCTGGGGTTGCATGGCGAACCTGGATACCAGGCCGGAGATGAAGCTCCCAAGATAGCTAGCGACAAGTAGCGCCCCTGTGCCTATCAGGTTCCATTTGTTGGGTTTGAGAAATGATGCCATATGATCATCCGCTGCCGTTCTGGGTTGGGTGGTGGATCCCATGCCATTTATTGAACTGGCCCAATCCGACCGTGTCGTTCATGCCGAGCTCTCGGCGGAGGTCGCTCCCCAACTTCATTATCTGCGAATACTGCGCGAATGTCGACTCATTCAGGCAGCCGAACATCCTGCCGCCCAGCCCATATTCGCTATGGAGCTGCCGCGCTTCCGAATAATTGCCGTCCATGACCGCCTGCTTGAACTCCTGGATACCGGTCGCGTTGAACGTCGAATTAGTCATGTTGCAGCGACTGCCCATCATGTTCGGTCTGTGCGCCGTGACGTTCCTGCTCCAGTTTCCATGCCATGTCGCGTTCATATAGCCGTTGTAGATGCTCGGCATAGCTACTGCTAGCCCGACGAGGGTTACCAATACCGCAACGACCGCTAATATCTTCAGATCCATAGCTGTCCAGCCTCTCATTTCTGTAATGCTAATGTAACTTTAATGTAGTATTTGTTTATATAACTATCATTTCTCAAGCCGCTTGTCCCCGTCGTCGAATCTTATCTGCACGTGCGTCCCGTCGCAGAACGGCTTGTTCTCGGATTTCCCGCACCTGCAGAGCGTGATGCGGTTCCTTATCTCGTACACCGTCCCGTCGGACGATTGGACCGGGACCTTGCCCTTCACCCAGATCGGCCCGCTCGCATGCGCTCCGGGATCCTCGATGATGCTTATGGACTGCGGGAATTCCGGCTCGATCGCCGCATTCGTCTTCTTGTCGAGCATGACGAGCCTTCCAGATGGACAGCAGCCCGCCTGGCGGATGGCTTCCTTCTTCGATTTCGGGTCCTTGGAATCCTCGGTGAACTTCCACGTGCCGTTCCCCAGGTCGCAGAAACGGCTCGACGAGCAGAACGCGGACGCGTCCATGAGGTCTATTCCATCGCCTTCGGTCCTCTCGGCCTGCTCGGCGTGGCTCTTCCTGAGCGCGGTCTCGGTGCCATTGAAACCGACCTCGGCATGCGTTCCCGTGCAATACGGCTTGTTCACGGAATGGCCGCAGCGGCATAACGCGTATCGTTCCTGCTGAGGGTACTTCTCCCCCTTGCCCCATTTGGTCGGGATGCCGTCCTTCCCGGACGTTATGATCTCCTTGCCCAGAGGCAGGTTCCCCGAAACTATGTAAGGCCCATCCTTGGTTATCTTGACATCAGCCATCCACAACACCGGATTACACTGCTGATAGCTGAATTATAATACTTCTTTCTCCATTCCATCCATGATCTCAAGGCGGAATCTCGATCGCAATCTCGCCCTGGAGAAGGTGGACGTGATCTTCTACCAGGTCATCGAGAAGGGCGGGAAGAGGATGCTCAAACCCCTGAAATTGGACACGAAAGTCTCCCTCAAGCTCGTCCGAGCGATAGCCGACAACACCGTGATAACCAGCTTCTATGATGTACTATCCAAAAACCTGCGCGAGCGCGGCGTCGCTCCGGGGACGAAGGTGCAACTGCGGGCGAAGTTCTCGGAAGGTCATGCGATGCTCGACCCGGCGCTGAAAGGCACGAGGATACTCTGCGAGATAACAGTGGACTAATCGTACAACGCTTTCGCTTTCGCGAGCGCGTCGCCGAATTTCCTGATGTCCTCTTCCGTGTTGTAGACATAGGCGCTCGCGCGAACCGCTCCTGCTTTGGCGCCCATCGCTTCCATGGCCATCTGCGCGCAGAAGAACCCGCTCCTGACCGCGATGCCCATCTGGTCGAGCATGAGCGCGACGTCGTGCGGCTTGGCCTTGTGGAAATTGAAAGAGTACAACGCACTTCTCTGCGCGGTCCTCGACCCGTAGACTGTCGTGCCATTTTTATCTAATTCAGCGAGCATGGCCTTGCCGAGGGATCTCTCATGGTCCTCTATGTTCTCCATGCCGAGCTGGCGCAGGTAGTCGCATGCCGCGGAGAGCCCTATCATGCCGGCGTAGTTCTGAACGCCGCCCTCGAAGCTCGCGTTATCCTCAGTGTAGACTGCCTTTCCGCCGGATACGGTCTTGATCGTCCCGCCGCCTACTATGAATTTTTTCAATTTCGCTATGTGCTCTTTCTTCATGGCCAACGCTCCGATGCCTGTCGGGCCGAGCATCTTGTGACCTGAGAAGCAGAGGAAATCGACATTGTCCTTCTTGATATCGGTCTTGTGGTGCGGGACGCCCTGCGCCCCGTCTATGCAAATATAAGCGCCATTGTCATGCGCGATTTTTGCCAGCCGCGCGACGTCCTGCTTGATGCCCGTCGTGTTCGTGCCGGAGTTCGTGACTACCAGCGCCGTGTTCTTGTCGATCGCTTTCTCGAAAGATGATAACGGCACCTCTCCGGAAGCATCGAAAGGGAGTATCTCCAGCTCTATCTTCCCCTCGTCGCGCAGCTTCATGTATGGCAGGAGGACCGAGTGGTGCTCGATCATCGTGGTGACCACTTTCCTGCGCTTGGAGTAATCGAGCGAATTAGCTATCAGATTCAGGCCTTCGGTCGTGTTCCTCGTCCATATCAACCCTTCTGGGTCAGAGCCGACGAACTTAGCCACGTTCTCCCTCGCGCGATCCATGGCCTCGCTGGTCTTCCTTCCCAAAGAATGAGAGCTCCTGCTGCCGCAGGCGCCGAGCTCTTTATAGTACGACATCTCGGCTTCTATGACCTTCATGGGCTTGAGTGATGTGCATGCGCTGTCGAGGTAGGTTATATCCGGCCTGTTCAGGAGTAGCGGGAAATCGTTCCTTACATGCCTCATGAATTGTTCGCCCCTAATGATTGGTTCGCAGCTGCTATGGCCTGCTCGAAATCCGCGAGGCTCTTCGGGCCCACGATCGGCTTGCCGTTCACGAAGAACGTCGGCGTCGCGTATATCTGCGCATCCTTGCCCTCCTGGATGTACTGCTCGAGTGCAGGCAATGTCTCGTTGTTATCGTAGCACGAATTGAACTCGGTCATGTTCATGCCGACCTGCTGCGCCAGCTGCTTTATCTCGAGGGTGCCATTCGCTGTGCATGCGCCCTGCTGCGCGAATATCGCGGACCTCAGCTGCCACTGCATGCCCTGCTGGTTCGCGCAGAGCACTGCCATCGCCGCATCCTTGCTGTCGTTGTGGTTCGGGAGCGGGTAAGGCTTGAAGACGTAGAATATGCTCCCGTTGTATATCCTGAGGAGCGCCTGGATCGTCGGCTCGGCTTCGGCCGTGTACGGGCACGTGAAGCATCCGAACTCTATTATCTTGATGCTCGCGTTCGGGTTCCCGGCGGTTATGCCGTCATACGTTGTCGGCGGTATGAGGTCGGTCGGAGCACCGAACCTCCCGTAATCCCCGGTTATCGTGTTGATTATGCATGCGCCCACTGCGGTCGGCCCGTCGCAGTTGCCGAAGTAATAGAAATTGTATATGCCGTAAGCCGTGTAGATCAGGCTCACGACCGACAGGATCACGAATATCCACGAGAGAAGGGTGAAATGCCTGTTGACGACCTTCGCCGTTCCAGGCGAGTACTTCATTATGCTCGCCACCACTTGGGCCTTTATCCTTTCGTCCAGCCCAGTATCGCACGGCTTCAGCGTCAGCGTCCTGAAGACGCACCTGAACCCCTCCTTGGCGAGAGGCCTGTATTTGGCCGAGAATATCGACATTATTGCGAATACGACAAATGCGATTATGCAGAGGACCAAGCGATTCACCTGACTGGCTTTGGATTAATTTTACCTTCTTACTATTAATACTTTCAGTTTTTATTCTGTCCGGGACTAATGAAACCAGATTATTAAGCCTATGTCACGGGGTGGCGTTGCGTCAAAAATAGTCAGCCGTCTAAATCCAGTCTAGCCACCGCTAATCTTTGCATACCAGCAGATAGACTTTCTTTCCGATAAACCTTTTTGGGCAATCGACTTTTCCACTGCATCCAAACTGCGTAACACTCCGTTCCAAAAAGCCTTCGATCTCGTCCTTGAAGGTCAAGTTTCCTTAGATCAATTCTATTTTTCTCATAGATATCTATACAGGGTAGATGGCCAACTACTGAAATTAATGCTCTGATGCCGTTTAGGACAACTGGCGTATTGTCAATCGTTATGATAGCATCTGCCTTATCAGGGCGCGCGCCTTCACCGCATTCTCAGACAGCTGGACGGCAGCCAGAAGAGCCTTGAGCGCATCGGCCGTGTTTCCGAGCGAAATCATGGCGAGAGCGCGCGAAACCAGGTCCTCGGTATTCACCAAGCGGGAAAAGTCGGATGTAAGCTCCATGACTTTCTGGCGATTCGGTTCTATGTCCGCGAAATACGCGACCAGATGGCTCCGCGCGAGTTCATCCGCCTCGTTTATCCTGAGGGCGGTTTCGAAATCGGCAAGGGCTTCCTTCTCCAATTTCCTGTGCATTTTGTAAACACCGCGATTCACGAAATATGCCGATAGCAGATCCTCTGCCCTTGACATGGGCCTTATCTCGCCATATTGCGCGCCGAAATTGGCCATGGAGAAATCAAGAAGCGCGAATCTCGTATCCTGGCGTGCCCCCAGTCCGAGTTCCTTCAGAAGGCTGTCCCGGAATTCCGGATCGTGGTCGAAAAGGTAATATGGGATGCGCGGCTTGAGGTGCGTCGCTCCCGCTTTTCTCATGATGTCTATGTCTGAGGATGTCTCTTCAAAAAAGACTCCTGTCGATATGTGCGGTATCAGCCCGTCCTCCTCATCGCGGAACACCTTGAATGCGAAGGCCCGCCTGTCCTGGTTGAGGGCAAGGACCAGGTAAGCGTGCTCCAGGCAGAGGGCGTATCCGCGCTCAAGGACTTCCTCAGGGGTGAGGAAACCAGTCGGCCTCTCGGATTCCGCATCGAACTTGAGGCCGGCCCTGCCGTCTGTCGCATATTCGTCGAAAAGCGCGGCATATCCGGCGAACTCCGTAAATCCGGTCCTTTTCATCCTTGCGGCAGCCACCTTCTGGCCTTCTGCCAGGGGGTTAACCGGCTCAAGCCCATGCTTCTTGAAAAGCTCCGCGAAATCCACTCCATACGGATTGAATTTGCCCATTGATCCCCGTCCGCCATTTCCAGGCGGATCCGGAAGGATGATGCGCTGGCCTTCCTCGCTCAGGTCTATGGTGAATCTCGTGAAGCCTGTTTTGGGATGGAAATGGAAGAACGATGCCGGATAAGCGAGGCCGAGGAGCTCTGAGATGCGCGAAATGGCTTTCTCATCCGCTTCCGCATGGTATCCCGGATAATGAATATCCAAGTACTTGCGGGCCGAGTCACCCGGTATCTTCTTCCCGGCCTGCATTGTGCCGGCCCCAGCAAATAGTTCCGTGCCCACATCATTCAACGCGAATGCCGTCGCCAGCGTTCCGGCGTCCACTGCCTGGCGAAGCAGTTTCTTGGCGCATAGAATGGCCTCGACGACGTTCGTGACGCTGGGCTCATTATTGCAGATGCCCTGCATCAAACTTGCGCCCCCGATAAGGAGTTCCATGTTTCCTTTGATGCCGAGCAGTTCGGCGAGCTTCTCCGGTTCTTCCGGCAATTCCTTTGGGACTTTTATGGCTGCCCGGTCCACACCCATGAATTCCGAGACGGGGATGGAATGCGAATGGACATGGAATACGTCGCGCGCTACCTCGTAAGCGAGTTGCCTCATCGTGGGTTGTCCCGTGTATATCGAGCTGAAGGAGGAGGCGCTCTCCTCAAGGGCCCGGCCCACGTCTGCGGCCGAGGGCGCCCTGCCGGTTTCAAGCCGCAAGTGCGCGCTGGCAAGGCCGATCGCCATATCCGCCAGGAAACCAGAATAACCGGGTATCGCCTTCATTTGCTCCTTAAGTTCGTCAAGGCTCGACGCTTGTGATGCGAACGGCTGCGGAATAACTGGCTGGAGCAGACGCTGGCGCTTCCCGGCCGGCATCTGCCGCCACGAATCAAGGCCGGGCTTTGCAGCCGCGCCCAAAGGCCCATATGCCTGGTCGTATCTGTCGATGCAGCTCTTTTCTTCATTTTCCTCGATCTCCTTCCTGGCCTTTTGCTTTCGGATCCGCCGCTCTAGCCGATCTAGGTGATTACTGAGTTTTTTGTAGATTTCTGCCCCCGTCCGACCAGTCGTATCGCTCGTAGTCAGCATCTGATGCCCCAACTGAAGCAGGGTTTTTATCTCTTCAGTTGTCACGCCTTCTTTTCCTAACGCAGTCACTATCGCATGGAACTGTCCGTTCAGATATGCCCGGAATAAGACGTCTTCTCCGATAATAGCGCTGATTTTTTCGGCAAGTGACACGATATCCAAGTAGGATTCGCATGTGAGATTCGATACTTCTTTTGGATATGCCGTCCGAAATAATCTTCTTGTAATAAGTTCGTTCGTACCCTCTACGAACCATGTGATATTATATCTGTGTTGACCGAATCTGTGATCTAGTTCCATTCCGCTTATGTGATGAAGAAGTTCATGAAGCGTTGTTGCGGCTACGCATGCATTTTGTGCCTTGACATCGCCTTTGTGTATTTCTTCTATGGTTTGCAAATCGATAATCACTCGCGAAAATTTTGGATTGTATACTCCTTTTTGTGGATCTTTAAGAAAATCGTCTATAAATTCCTTTTTTGTTTCGTAATCTTCATTCGGAAATGTCTCTCCTTCTGCAAATTTTTCTGCTGCTTCCAGGTGGCTATGTGCAACAATGAATGAGAACTCCGTAATGTGTTTTCTATTCAATGGTTCCAGTTGTTTCGAAAGTTCGGAGACAACCTCGATTATTGGGGCGAATCTATCCTTTGGAATCATTATTGCAAGCAGGGGGCCAACAAATTTCTCTAGTTTTTCGGCTCTGTAGAAATGCTTAATTGATAAGTATGCCAATGGGTTTCATCGTCGAGGCTTACCAGGGCCTTGACTCCTCCCAGCGGCGAAATCCATGCAAAAGAGAACGTCAAAGTTAATTAGAGTAGCGGTTAGGGCCCAGCAGGCAGCCAAGTACGTGCTGCCTGAATATGGAAACAAATTCTCAAGAAAAGACTTCACTCAGCATCAGCTCCTAGCGATAGCTGTCCTGAAACAGAAGACTGACGAGGATTACAGGGATACTGTTGACGGCATTGGCAGCGACTTGATGCAAGCGATGGGTCTCACGAAGATACCTCATTTCACTACCCTCCAGAAGTTCATCAAGAGGCTGGACTCACAGGTATTGGATACCCTTATCGCAGTGGTCGCAATCCTCATCATAGGGGATCAATTGATCAGGGGAGCCGTCGTAGGGATAGACTCTTCAGGATATCCTGCTTCGCATGCCAGCAGCTACTTCGTGAGGAGGATAAAACGCAAGCCTACGCATAAGACGTTCCTCAAAGGTTCATTCGTTGGGGACCTGACAAATCAGGTCATCGTCTGCTGCAGGCTAAGGAATTTCCCGTCTCATGATATCATTGATTTCAGGAGGCTGATGAAACGCGCCCTGATACTCTTGAAGAAGATTTCAGAGGTTCATGCTGACAAGGGGTACGATGGCAAGGATGAGATCCTTCTCGTGGAGAAGCTTCTGAAGGCCGTGCCGTACATCAAGATCAAGGAAACCGACAGGCACAAATGCAAAAGCCAGATAAGGCGCAGGGTTTTGAACAACTGGAATCGGCTCACCTTCGCTTTGAGGGGGCGGCAGCGCAACCTCATAGAAACAATCAACTCCGTTGTAAAGAGGGTCTTCGGAGACGCCCTCTATAGCAAGGGCATCTGGATGCGGCGCAAGGAATTGAAGCTGAAGTACTTTGCCTACAACATTTACCGGTCAGTCCAGCTAGAGGAGATTTTTTGTTGCCTCGTCTTAAGCTGGACTTAAGAGAGGGTTTCTACAG
>CAWDBH010000007.1:0-7010 GCA_963800555.1 uncultured Microcaldota archaeon
AGCCCAAAATAAGGGACTTTAACTCACTTCCTGGCCGAGCGCGAGATAGACTTGGCGCGCGTGAGGCGTCCGGTTCCATGGTGCGCTTCGTCCGTTTCATCCACAATACCGAAAATCGGTTCCAGACCGGACAGCTTCCTTGGCATGGCACGTATCACACCCTAAATCTCAAGAAACCTTTCGCATGATTGGACGGGAACGTGCGGCGCGTCGTTTGCCGCGTTCGTTCATCTCCGCGCCGGAAGGGGCTTATTGTCCGGCAGCTCGTGAGAAGCAGACATCCCGTGTCAACGGGTCTGAGATGAGGCTGCACTGGCTGTAGTTGCCGGAGAGACTCGAAACCTCCCAGATGCATTGGTCTATCGAGTTCTGCGAATGGAAGGGATAGGAACCGCACCAGCCAAAGTTGCAATCCGGGGACTTCTCCTGGCAGAGTTTGGAGATCAGGCCGGTCCCGCAATCATCGGATCCGGATTCGGTCCTCGTGCTGTTGCATAGCTGCATGGTGCAAAGGTCTGTATTCTCCGCGCAATTCCTCATAGAGACGTCGCTTTCGCAGGTCCCTAGCGAATCGTTGTCCAGATCGTCGCATAGGGACAGGTTGCAGTCTTTAATCCGCGAATCGCACACCTGATCGATCTGCCATAGCTGGCAGTCATCCCTTGTGGCCTGGTCGTCTGTGATGTTGGAGCATAGGGCAGGATCGCAAAAGACGGAGTTGTGGTAGCAGCCCCTTGCCGCAAGGAGAGAAATGCAGTAATCATCATCGGATGCGTTGCTGAAGCCCAACCCCTGGCAGGTGGACTGCCCGCAGTATGATGTATCCTGGTCGCATCGGCTGGTTGCCAAGATCTGCTTGCAGTCATCGAGATAGGTGAAATTCAGCTCCAGACAGGTCTGAATCGTGCACAGAGACGAATTGAGAGAGCAGATGTTGCCCATGACCGTTGATTTGCATTCCTCGATGTCGGAGAGGTTCTGCATCAGGGAACAGGCATAATCGGAAGTCAAGTTCCCCTCATTCGTGGATATATCGATGAGGCATTCCTCCCGCTGGTTGCCGTCGCTTATGCCTTCGCAAGCGGTTATGCTGAAGTTCGATGCTTCGGCAATGCACTTCCCTAAATCATCGTTGAAGCCTCCGTAGCTATAGGCTCCGCAGTCCTGGGGTTCGCCATCAGGCCCTGCCAAGCAGACGCCCTCATCCGGCTCTATCTGGGGGATCGGCCTGCAGAGGGATGGATCGCCGGAAGCCCTTGCGACCTGGTCGTAGCAGCGGGCTGCGAATCCTCCGGCAGAATCGCAGAGGCTGGCGTTCTTCGATCGCATCGCTTGGTCGAAGATATTGATGACTGATGGGTTGGTGACTGATGAATAATCCTGAGGGATCTGGACGCAGCCGCCCGCAAAAATGGATAGCAGCAGAAGCACCCCTGTGAACAGGGATGGATATCTCATGGGATTGATTTGCTAATTTGTTTTATTAATCCATTATGCGGCCAAGCGTGAAGGATGAAAAAATTAAGGGGCATACCCTTCAGATGATTTCTTCATGGAAACTTTCAAGTGTTTTTCCTTTTAGGCTTCTGATTAATATTATATAAGAATCCTATTGCAAAAAATGCTCCCGCAACAATAGAAACACCTGAACCGCCCATAACAATATCCTTACTATGGGTAACGATATCAACTACCATAAGGTTCAAAAGACCAGGAAGCAACCCGGTAAAAAATGCAAAAAGCAATATGCAGAAAAGGCCAATGAGGCGTGGGTTGTGTGCAATGAAATAATCCCAATCACCCGAATCCCCTGCCTGTTTTACGTCCTTGTAGGCTGTAACGATAAAAAACGCCAGCAACAAGGCGACTAATATTACGGCGACAGGCAGGGTATATTCTGTTTGTGCCAGAAGGAAGAGCAAGCCCCCTATGACAAAGGCGACAATGGACCAGACAGATGCTTCCATTATCTCAGTTGTTGAATCCAAAATTTAATAATTAGCCGTTATTTCAAATTTTCCTTGCGATACTTTGCTATAAGTGCTTGATGTTGTTTTTCCGACTTAGGAAAACAATAGCAGCTTTCTTCAGCATCGAGGCCGTATATTTATGGCACTGAAGACGTCTAATCTTTGATTAATGGGCTGGACGTCGAATGCTTTTCTGGAATGTTATTCGCAAATTCCAGTGGTGATATTATCCGGCCAACCAACTGTGAAGGAGACGCCACCATAGGCAGCAGTATAAATGATGATAAGGCTGGTACCACTCGAGTTGTCCGTATTAAGAATCCATGAGTAAATCGGGCCATTTGATAGAAGGGTGGCTCCGTCAATCAACTTAGTGCCAGTACTGTTACATACTACCGTGATGTTGCCACTTTGGTTGTTATCCTGACTGAAATCTGTTGAGAAAGTTAAGTGGCCGGCATTCCATACGGATTGGGGATCGTTATTGCCAAATCCGCAGGAAAAATCGGTAACTCCAGGACAGTAAAGTGCTGCCACCGCATCAACTGCGTTTGCATCAACCACCCCAGCATCCGTGCTTGAAGCATCGATACCTCCATCGATCCCGGGGTTTCCTTGACAAAGTTGATACCCATCAGGTGCGCTACATGCAACTGCCATATCATGATGCAATCCACCGTTGCTATTGGGTGTATTGTTCGATCCACAGTATGTTTGATAGCCATTCGGACAGAGTTGGCTGTAATCTGCTGTAATCTGCAGATAGAAATCAAGGAGATAGTCATCATTTACAGTGATCTTGAATGGCGCGGAGGTTGCTAATTCGGAGTTAAGTGGAACTTGAGGGTTTGCTATTGGATCTACGGGAGTTGAAGCGTATACCTGGTAGGAAAGCTGCAGATTAGGGCAGGCATTCACATATATCGTGATGGGGCGCGTATAATAAGCAAGTGAAAATGGTGGCCCGAAATATATGCTTGGCGGTAGATAACCCGCACCTACCCCTATGGTATCTACGGTAAAAGATTTTTCTCCTGTTTCTTGCCATCCGCTACCATCGGGCAAATAAACTTGACCGTTTATGGTCGCATAAGAGGGGTTATGCGTGTTGCCATCTGAAGGCACCACTAAAAAAAGCGGGATGTTGACTCCGACCCACCCATGACCAATATCATTTACAGTCTTTTCAATCTCACCCAGGCCTTTTATCCTATATATGGTAAAAGTGTCTGCATCTTGGTAGCATAAGCTCCGATAATAATTTGCCCAGGAGAGGCTTTCAAGATCCGAACATCCTTCTAAGATAGAAAGCGCGTCCCCCACCCCTGAAAGGACCTTAGAAGCACTCGAAGCACCAAATTTTGCGAGAAGGCCTACAGCACCAGTTTCTACAACGGTTCCCCCAACCTGGCCTTTGACAGCATCTATCAGCATTTGAGCAGAATTGTCAAGATCGGAGAGTTTAACGCCCACCTCAATTTTGTCGAAAAGCAGCCCCAGAGCCGAATTTACAATGTCCTGAGGCGCCACTCCGCTTATGCCTATTCCGCAGAGAAGGGGGGTAGATGGAGTCAGGAATATGTTTGACATATCCGGATTGCTGTCTGAGGAGTTGACAGAACTATCCTGAGTTTGGTTGGCCTGGTGGCCTTCTACGCTTCCAAACCATGTGGGGTAAGTGTTGTTATTATCAATAATCACATAGGTAGCATAATCATCTTTTGCTGTTAAAATGATACTTAGCCCGGATAATGGATTCTGCGTTTGCGAATCATACACATTGATCTTGAATTCCCGGCCATTTATCTCAAAAGTCGCATTTCCATTAGCATCTGTTTGGGTTCCTTTTATTGTAGTTTTTTCTTCTTGAACACTGCTGCAAGATGCAAGGGTGGCAGTGCCTCCGACAACAAACGGCGCAGTCGCAAGCTGGGCGCCAAGTAAAACTCTTGCTAACCATCGTTTTAGGACGCTAAAGGAGCTAGGATTCGGTGCTTCGGCAGCAGGAGAACGGTTATGGAAGTCCCTGCCATTATTTTCGGATTCAAACCCAACACCAGAGTATATCAAACGCATAATCCCACCCTAGCCGCATTTTATACTCTCGAGAATGTAAAAAAAATCCCCGTCTTCCTCGTAAGGAGATTCGTAATAGAACTCCGCCAAAAAGTGGTTTTTGAATACTACAAAGGCGCTATGACGCAGCCGCAAGCCATCTTCTGAGACACCTTCCACGTCTATTATTGTAGTTCCTTGTTCGTTCGTTTTGAAGCTGACATTTTTATCTAAAAAGCCCATGGAATCGGCGGATTTGTCTGGGAGCGATCTCGATAAAGAGGCGATTGTGTTGTTAGCTAATTCCGGTGCAATATTATCTTCCGGCGGAAGTGTATTGAAAAATACCAATTCAGATGGGGAGCTATTTTGCGATGAAGTTTTGTAAATAAGACCATAACGACTAATATTTGGTGGATAATCTTCCCATCTAGTATAGTTATCTAATACTTCACCTGGATTTGAGATTTGCCAGCCTTTAGGGAACGTCACGTTGCATTCCGAGTTACCACGGAAAGTGTAAACGGGGAATTGGTAGTCCGGTGCATTGTATTCGATTGTAAACGATCCGTCCGGGTGATTGATGACCGGGAAAGAATAGATGTAGTGCCCGAAAGAGAGTACTGATGCTCCAACCACGAAAATTAAGGCCCCAAGACCTATGACCAGTACAAAGCCAGTTATGTTAGAGATAACTAAGAACTCGATGAACTCGATTACCGAAGGATTGAACAATCTAAGGAAAAGCGTGAGCAGGCAATAGAAGAAAGCGATCTGTATCAGCAAACCGATTACGTCCAAGGCGGGCTGTAACGCAACGAACATGTTGTATGGGATCGGCAATATCAGGCTCAGACACATAGATGCAGCCACTAGCATAAAATATGGATACAGGACGTTTATCCACGGCGGCTGTTTCATCTTGGTGCCCTGATAGTTGATTTTCTTTACTATCCATACGTTCAGGGCCATGAAGAGGGCTATGAACAGGAAAACTCCCGGGAGCAACAGCGCCCCCTGGCCGAACGCCGCAATCCCATATGCTGGAGCTGTGGAAACGCCAATCAGCCCTCCGACTAATATGGCTACCAGTATGGTGATTATCGTCCTTGTCGCTGTTGCTTCCTTTATCCTGGCATCAAGAAACGTTTCCACGTTCCCATGAAAGGACTTGACTTTCTTGACAATATCTTCAATGATACCAGACATGATGTTCATTCATCCCCTTTTTTATTATTCACAATATGATATAAGACTACACTTTTTATAAAATAACCAAGAAAAGTGCATTTATGGATTTCGAGGATAAGATTATTATTGGGCCGTTCGAAGAAGGCGGACTTTCCCCAATTCTCCATTATTCAGATCAGTCCAAAGCTCATAGTGCTTGTAGAAGGATTCCTTGAGCCCGTCCGGGGTGGCTTTGCTAGGATCTCCCTTTATTTCGTTGACTACGCTTCCCCCTACGAGCCTTGATAATTCGGCGACGTGTTGGCTCTGCTCAGACGTCCTTTGCGGGTTTTCGCCTTTATCCTTGATGCCGGCGATGTTCTGCCTTTCTATCCATCTCTTGGATTCCGTTGAACCGCAAACCTTGCATTTCTTCTCTTCTGGCATGTGAGACACCAAACAGGGATATGGAGGAATGGCTTATAAATCAGAAGCCATGTCTGGACAATGCGATATAAATTGGTTGAGATTTCCGCGGAAATGAGGTTGTTTTGCCCATGGCGGATTTCCGCAGTGCTACGTCTTACGGAGGGGGTCGATTTGGTGAAATTTCCGCGGAAATGAGGTGTGCTGGTCCTTGCTTAAATACCCCCCTTGAGCGAGCATATCATCCAATCGGGGACGTTTCCCCGGCTTTGAAAATGTGAGACCTCTCGGGTCTCTTCATACTCACAAGGTGATAAGATGGACATGGAAGAAAAACTCGCTTCGCTGGATTCGTACAGGCCGGCGCTCGATGAAGATGAGAAGGAGCTGTTCGATCTGCTCATGGCGTATGCGCGCGAATTGATCGTTGCCGGGCATTGCTAGTCATCTGTGGGGTTGGAGCGGGGTTTGGCGGCCCCCTCCCTCTCTTTTGGTCTGTTTTCCTGGCGAGTGAAAACGATTGCAGCTTTCTTCACCGTCGAGGGCGATTTTTACAACTTCGATGAATTTGGTTCGGAGAAATAAGGGCGTTTTAGTGCAGCTTCGAATCCCCCAAAAGCAGAAGAATAATCGTAATTTTCTAGTCTTGGACATCAGTATTTTGCATGGGATGAACAGAACGTGCGGCGCGCCGTTTGCTGCGTTCTTTCATCTCCGCGCCGGAAGGCGGCTTCATTGACCAGCAGCCCTATCGCTTTTATGCAAGTGCATAATTCCCCCTGATTTTTTGAGCCGATTCAAGCGAATTGACGCCTGGAACGCACGAAGTATGGCGAATCGCCATCCTCGAAAATCAGGAAAAAGAGGCGATCCGAACGTTGAATATGCAAGAGATACGCCTCAAAGCTATTGAATTCGCCATCCCTTTAAAAATCGTCGAAAACGTTTGAGCAGGAATGCAGTTCATCGAATGAACGTAGCTTAAATTTTAAGGTGAAATTGATGGTAAAAACTTTAGGGACGAATTACATGTTTTGGTTTTGCGAACGTGAGCGAACGGGCTAAGAAATCGGAGTTTCAACGAAATTTAGGACGAACCTCTACTCCATAGCATTAATCAATCAACCTCTGAAGATACTTGCTATATTTTCACATGTAGATACAGTTATATTCGGACATTTGATTCCTTCTGTAATCTGGACTATATCTGCATGTGCACCAGTCCTGCAAATTAAGCTGCCATTGGCATTGAAATATGCCGAAGTCTCTATAGGGCTTGCACTTGCATAAACGATAAATGTTGTTCCGTTTTCAACATTTTTACATTTATCAATGGCAGCGCTATCAAAGAAACTGGGTTCGCTTGTATATTCCCAAAAAACAGGCTCT
>CAWDBH010000008.1:0-191526 GCA_963800555.1 uncultured Microcaldota archaeon
TCCTCGAATTTTTCGCTCTTGAGGCAGGATTTCGCTGCCAGGAAATGCGTTGCCATGTCATTAGGGTAAGCGTTGAGGTATTCCTTGGAGAAGTCGTAGGCCTGCCCGAACGCCCTGTTATTCAGGTAGATGATTATCTGCTTCTGGTACGCGCTCTCTTTCAGCCAGGCCATAGGTGTCAGCCCTTTATGCTGCTGTATCCTTTATCAGCTTTATCATTTGCGTTTTTCTATGTTCAAGTCTAGCTTTAGTTTTATATTCCATCGTAAGCCGGATGATGGGTTCGGTTCCGGAGGCACGGATGAGGAACCAGCCATCCTCCTCGTCCATGCGGATGCCGTCATCGCTTCTCGTATCCCCATCTATGCCGAGCTTTGCCACAAAGTCCCGTATCGAGACCATGGAAGCTTGCTTGTCTTTCGCAGGGAATTTTTCCCTAGCCATGAAATGACCAGGATAATCAGGCACCCGTTTCGAGAAAGCGCCCTTCTCGCAGAACATCTGCGCGAACTTTGCCGCAGCCAATACCGCATCCGGAACATGGACGCTGTCGCGGTAGATATACTCCCCGCACGGCTCGCCTCCGAAAAGCGCACCACTCTCTTCCATAAGGTCCCCGATGAATGTGCTTCCTACAGGGGTGATATCTATGGTGCCCCCGGATCTCTCCACGACATCCCGTATGGTAAGCGAAGCTTCGACCGTAGAGATGATTTTTTTATCGGACGACCTCTCCAATTCATACTCTATCATCATGGCGAGCTGCGCATCAAGAGGGAGCGCTGCGCCCGTCTCATCCAGTACGATGCATCTGTCTCCGTCCCCGTCATGGGCGATCCCGAAGTCGAAACCTCCCGAGCGCACGAGTCCCGAAAGATACGCCACATTGGCCGCGCTGGGTTCCGAAGGCCGGTTGAAGCAGTATTCGCTGGCATTCACGCTCACTACCCGGCATCCGAGATCCGTGAGCAACTTAGGCGTTATCACGGATGCGGAACCGTTGCAATCCACCAGGATCTTGGGGTTCCTCTTCTCGATGAGTTTCGCATCCACCATACCGGAAACAAGTGCCTTATGATCATCGATGATCTCTTGATCATGGAAGATTTGATGCGTTCCACCAGCAGTTCCAGGTTTCCAATCTCTATACGCCAGTTCTATCTCTTTCTCCATCTTTTTGTCTATCTCTTTGCCTTGCTCGATCAGCTTCAAGCCATTGTATTCCGGAGGATTATGGGATGCAGTGAGCATAATCGCATGGCAGGCATGTTTCTTGGATGCGAGGGCGGTGGTCGGAGTCGGGACTATGCCAACGTCTATGACATCAGCGCCTGCCGAGAACGCGCCTGCGCATGCCGCTTTCAATAGCGATATCCCGCTTTCCCGTATATCCCTGCCTATGACTAGTTTTCCATTAGCGAAAATCGAGGCGACCCGTCCAGATAGCTCTTCGGTTATATCCTTGCCGTAGATGCCTCTGATGCCGGATGTGCCGAACATGATGGATTGTTGTGCGGAAATCGATTTAAATGACCTGCCCATCGTTATGATACATATAATTAAATCATCTCCCATGTTTCAATAGATAATCCCATGTGATCAGAATGCAAAATCCAAACCACCAGGTGAAGAGCTATGTGCTGATAATCACAGGCCCATCAACCACCAGAGAACGTATCCTTCCTGCTATCAGGAGCCATCTGTCACCTCATCCGAGTAAAGATCCTGACGCCCATCCGCGGGGCATCTGCAAACCCGGGCCTGATTTCGGCGGCTTGCTCAACCCATTGGCAGAAGTGCACATGACTTCCACCCTGGAGGAGAGGGACAAATCCATCGCATGGATGAGGGACTATGCGAAAAGGCATCGTCTCGTGCTCGGCATCTCTATACGAGAACACCAACCAGAACTCCTTGCGGAACAGGTGCATGCCGATAGACTCGATTCGGTTTGACAGTTTCGCCCGGAACCGGAGCGTTCAGATATGTATTTATTTGATACAGGCTAATCAGATTATACCCTAGGGGTGGTATTTTGTCGGCTATAGATGACGTGATGAAGTATATCGCTACGAACGAGATCAGATGGATAGACCTGCAGTTCTATGATATCAAAGGCCAGCTCCACAGGGTGAGCGTCTCCAACAGGAAGCTCGAGGAATCCACATTCGGTAGCGGCATCTACGCCGCGGATATGACGGATGTGTTCGGTCCGAGCGAACAGGGTGATCTGGTTCTCTTGCCAGATCCGGATACCCTCGCACGCCTTCCATGGGAACCAGCCACGATCAGGCTCATATGCGACATCGTCGCAGTATCCAAGGAACGATTCCTAAAGGATCCGCGCTATGTTGCGGAGAGGATCGAGACCAACCTGAGCGCCGCGGGCATCAAAAGCTCCCTTATAGGCACGGAAGTGGATTGCCACCTCCTGGACACCACCACAGCGGATAAAAGCACCCGCGGAAGGGGAACAGGGATGCTCATGGACTCCCGCGAAGCCAAGTGGGGTCCCTCGCCGATGTCTAACGACACCACGGGCGCCTACGTCGCCACCCCGTACGATTCCATGTACTCGGCCAGGACCCAGATATGCGAGACCATGGAGGACAGCTTCGGCATGCTCGTGGATTCACACCGCCATGGAAAGGCTCCGACAGCGCAGCAGAGCTTCGAGCTCGCTCCGCGCAACCTGAAATCCGCAGGGGATGCCGTGAATACGTTGAAGTTCATCACCAAGAACCTAGCCAACGCGGTCAATGCGTCCGCCACTTTTATGCCATACCCGGTGGAAGGGGAGAAAGGAAACGCGCTCAATATCGCGATGAGCCTCTGGAAAACCAGCGACCAGAACGTGTTCTATGATGGCAAGGAATCCTACGGCCAGCTCTCACAAAGCGGCAGGTACTTCGTGGGGGGCTTGCTCGAGCACGTCTCTGCGCTCTGCCTATTCACAGCACCAACGCCGAATTCGTATCGCAGGATGACCGCAGAGCCGATGAAATTCGGCTGGAGCACCACGGATAAAGGTAGCCTCGTATACGTACCAAGCGTGAAGAAGAACATCAAGGAGTCCAAGAGGGTGGTCTTCCGCGCGTCGGATCCGTCAGCGAATCCGTACCTCGCATTCTCAGTCGTAGTTGCAGCGGGACTTGACGGGATAAAGAAGAAGACCGACCCCGGAGATCCTGTCGAAAGCGACAAGAAGAAGAGAGCCGAGCGTTCATTGCCCACGAGCCTGCTAGAATCTATAAAGGCGCTCGAGAGCGACACAACGTTCCTAAAAGGCACAGTGCCCGCGGAGCTTCTGGGCGATTACCTCGACCTCAAGCTTAAGCAGCACCAGCAGGCGCTCAGCGGCATAACAGGCCACGAGCTCCAGAAATACTGGAACGTATAATCTTTTTTTTCTTATTCGTCGGGCCCGTAGTCGAGTCTGCCTGGAAACGGGAGGCCCAAATCTGGGCAAGCGATAATGGTTAAGACGTCGCTCTTACACAGCGAAGATCCCCAGTTCGATCCTGGGCGGGCCCATATCTCTTTATCAAAGCAGGAACGTGACCACTATATAGGCGATGCCGATTATGACGAAGAAGATGGTCCATACCAAGTTGCTCCACTCGCGGATGTCCTTCCCGTCAAGGCCCGAGAATGGCAGCATCTCGGCCATGGCCCAGAGCGCGCTCGTGGAGTAGATTATCTGGTATGTGGGAGAAGGCGTGAAGTGGTTCATCACAGCGAAAACCACCATGATCACCGCGCTTACCACCGGACCGGCGAGTTTCATCAAGCCGACCTTCCATTTCTCCACATTCTCGGGTATCTCCTCCAGGAGGAAGGCCTGGACCGAGAACGCGTTCCCGAGGTATGAGCTCACCAATGTGAGGATAGATCCTTCAGGCCAGAATCTGTATTCTATCTTTATCTTGAAGATATGGGCGAATATCCTGTGGACTATTTCATGCAGGGTGCCCGCCACGAGGCAGATTAACGTGTTCACGACAAGCCAGTATCCTAATTCCGTGCTGTTGGCGAAATATTGCCAGCTTATGGAGAGCCCCAGAACGAACGAGGCCCCGAGGATCGCGGCTACCTCGACCAAATTCACCCCCATGATCCGTATCGCGTTCTCCCCAATCTTCTTCCCTTTCCTTCCTATGTCGGATGCCTTGAATCCCATCACGGTCTTCGTGAGATTGACCAAGGCAAGCAAGATCAGGGTTATGACTGTGGCTGCTACAGGAACATACTGCGGAGGGATGATGGCGCTGAGCGGCGAGCTCAGCACATTCTGCCTCTGTAGGGTCGGTACATATCCTTCCTTATCGGATATCACCACATACACTACGCCATTGCCCTTCCCATCCTGGACGGTAAGTTCGCCATAGAGATCCTGGCTTTCGTTAAGATACCCGTTCGCCGTGACCCAGCGCGTGATATTGTTCTGCTCAGGGCCGCCGACTAGGACCACGAGCACGTATTTACCCCCTTGCACGTCCGCCAGAGTCGCAGGAGTATCGTTGGCCTCCTTCACCGTACCAAGTAACGGGTTGCT
This sequence comes from uncultured Microcaldota archaeon, assembly GCA_963800555.1. GTDB lineage: Archaea > Micrarchaeota > Micrarchaeia > Anstonellales > Bilamarchaeaceae > Bilamarchaeum. The sequence continues at coordinate 4,556 of CAWDBH010000008.1, forward strand.
GGTCTTGATATTGTCTGCCAAGACGACCTCCGTGAGGTCGCTTCCGTGACCCATCACCAACAGGGAATGCTCTTGGACGTACCTCTGCGCTTCCTCCTGAGAGCTGGCATTCACCTCTATCTGAGCAAATATCTTGAGCGCGAGATCTAAGCTATTTGAGGTTTGGTTGTTTGTTTGCGCGTGGATCTGCGAAGCGAGCAGCAAGATTATAAAGAAAATGTTAACTGGCTTGGCCATTTTTTCGCTCCTGCGCCCTCAACGTGGATTATGGGACATGTGCGGATACATGGGGTGGGGCACGAAAGGCGGTTTGGTGAAAAGGTAATACTTCTCGGTGCCTTGCAGTTCGCTTAGTATCCTGTGCACGAAAACGATCGAAGGGTCGGCCAATGTGGGGACGCGCTTGTGTAAATCCTCGAATGATTCGAAAGGCTTGACTTCGCGCTCCTTGAGTATGGCCTCCATGTTCTTCTTCCCGATTCCGGGTAGGAGGTCGAGCGTGTGGACGCGGATTGAGATTGGTTTGGCGTTGTTTATGAAAGCCACGAAATCCGGTTCCCTCTCGGTCACGGCTTTCTTGACCATAGCAGGCAGGAATTCCCTCGCGCCATTCGTGAGCTCGTCGTATTTTATCCTTCCCTTTATGTGCGAGACTTCAGTCCTGCCGTCCTTGCCGACATTGACTTTCTGGCCGACCACGATGGTGGCGTTTGGAAGCACGGTGGCTTCTAGAAGTGTGAAGAATCTAGTTCCCATTAGCTGCACTGCAGGCTCTTTCCGTAGCGCTGAAGCATGCCCTGAGGGCATATATTCGATTACCCATGCTAAGTCCTCCATCCCGCGCACCCCCTGATTCTACGAAAGCTCTTTTAGGATTTTCTCAGCATCTTCCTCTGAAAGCTCTACCTTGTCCTTTGAAAGGATTGCTTTGAGGCTTGCCACAGATACTGGGTGGATATCAACCAGCTTGACCGCTATATCCTCGTTCAGCTTCCCTATCTTGGATATCTTCTCGACTAGTTTCCTGGATTTTTCGGCATCTGACCCGCCGAACCTTTCGGCGTGCTCGAGGGCCTGGTTCTGCTCGTAGCCCAGCTCTGCCTGCTCTTCCTTCCTTTTGGCCAGGATTTCCTTGGCCTCTGAAATAGTGACGGGTTTCGAACCTTTTATCTCCATGTAAGCACCTCATGCCATCTTCAGATGGACAGATCCGACGACAATCTTTTTCCTGACCGAGAGGTCTCCGACTTCCACGATGTATGCTTTGCCGCGTTTTTCCAAGATGACGCCCTGCCTTCCGGTGTAACGGAGATGCGGCATGCCATCCCATCTGGCTTTCGGGGTTATGACGACCTTGTCGCCGACATTGAATGTCCGTATTATCTGGGCTACAGTGACTATGCTCTTGCCTTTGAGCTTCCTTGTCCTGCCATTGAATGCGCCTTTTGAACGTTTGACCATGTGGATCACAGTAATTAGTTCTATGAGGATGATGGGAGAAAGTCTTTAAAAAGACTTGCCTCCTTTATAAATGTTGTGTTGCTTCTCGCAATCGCTAGGTGATATATTGGCAAAACAACCTGATTTCGTCATCACGAACATGGTGGCATCGGCTTCTTTGGGTCTTGAGCTCGATCTTTACGCTCTAGCCAGCAAAATCCCGGAGATAGAATACGAACCCGAGCAGTTCCCCGGCGCCATACTGAAGTTCAAGGAGCCTAAAGCTTCCCTGCTGCTCTTCAAGAACGGCAAGGTCGTCTGCGTGGGCTGCAAGAAGCGCGAGCTGATCGAGAAGACCATTCAGAAGACCATAAAGATGCTCACGCCCTACGCCAAGCGCATCACCAAGACGAAGAAGCCCAAGATAGACATAACCAACATCGTGGCATCCGCGAACCTCCATCTGGAGCTTGACCTCTACAAGATCGCCTACAAGATCAGGGACGTGGAATACGAACCCGAGCAGTTCCCCGGAGCCATACTGAAGTTCAAGGAGCCTAAAGCTTCCCTGCTGCTCTTCAAGAACGGGAAAGTGATCTGCGCTGGAGCCAAGAACGAGAAGGAGATCCGCGTCGTGCTGGCCAAAGCCAAGAAGCTCCTCCTCCCATACGCCGAGGAAAGCAAGGGATAGCCGTGCGGGCAATCTTCTTCGCCCTTCTAATCATTTTTTTCATCGCCCCAGTCTGGGCAGCCGAAAACGGGCAGTCGGCGTTCGGTCTGCGAACCCAGCTTGGATGCGATAACGACCCGACGATCACGCGGGCATCACAGCTCATAAGCTGCTACCGGGCGGCCGCGATAACCGCCGCGTACGCTGAAACCAGTGCAGGCAGGGAGACTGCCGTGAATCTGTGCGGATTGATATATTCGAAATACCAGAGCACGGACCCCAGCGTCAAGAGCGATGTCTCCCAAGAAGCCGAAATGAGTTCGGATGATTGCTATCTCGCCGTGGCCAAGATAATGCGCGATCCCAGCATCTGCAATTATATGAGTTCGCAGAAGACAGCATCGCAATCGTCTTCAGCTCCAGATACTGGCCTTTTCGGAACCCAGGTCTCGCAAGACATCTGCACGCAAGAGGCCACGAACTTGGCCAATCTCGCTCCTGATAAATACTATTCCGATCCGAACAACACGAACCTCTGCGAACTCGTGTTCATCCTACCGGTGCTGGTCGTAGGCGCATTGAAATACCGGGCTACCTGAAAATCACTCGCTATCCAAGTCCATGATTTCGAGGGCTTTCTTGACGCTCATGCCTTCGCGGATCCCGAGATCCTCGGCCCAAGTCGTGGTCTGGCGTATCTTGGCCTTCTTGAGGTCATCGAGACATTTTACCCCGGAGACGAAAGCGGCTATATCCCCGACCTTTTCTGCGGTGTCCTTGTCGATGTAGCTGCACGCTACATACCCGTTCTTGGCCTTTATGACGATTAGTGGGAGGTTTCCGATGTCCTGTTTCAATGCGATGTATCTCTTCCCGTCGAAGGATACTTCATCCATATAGTCCCCTCTTTTCACGGAGGCGCTGCGCCTGCTGTTTCTTCTTTTCGAAGATTCCCCTGTGCTTCGCGCAGCTGATGCAATAGTACTGGTCGCTGAAACCAGTATAAGTGACATTGTCTTCCTTCAGGTCGGTTGTGAAGTGCGTTCTGGAGCTGTATTCCACGGCCTTTGTGCGTGGCACAGACCTTCCACAGGACGCGCATGATACCAGCCGATCGCTTCCACGTCTTCCGCTCATATGGTCGCCTCAGATAAATCTTTGAGCTTTCCTAATCGAGTGCCGCTTAAACTTATTACTAATGCGTCGTCGAGTTTAAATAGTTTATTGTTAAGAAGCGGTCCCAAACGCTCTTTTTCGTCGTATTTCATCGCTGATCCCACCATCGGGTTGAACGCGGGCATCAGGATGAGTTTTATCATCCCATTCGCTTTCTCATATCTCTTCTCTAGCACTTCTTTGTCGCATGGTGCGACGAGCCAAGCAGCTTCCCGCCTCCGTTTCCCGAATGCGTCGCTAAGCTCGATCATGGGGTGCTGGTGCCCGCTCACTATGTAATCGCAAGCCATCAGCTCCTCCGCAGGCCAGCTGTGCCCATGGATGAGACCCAAGCCGCCATGCACGAAACCGCCAGGGCCGATTATCGTTGCATTCCCGCAGCGTTCGATTCCCCCGTCGTGATTCCCCTTCACGATCACAACCTCGCATACCATAGAGAGCTTCGCGAGTATCTGCTCCGTGGTGGAATCCAGCATCGTGATATCCTCCTTCACGTCTCCAAGCATGATAAGCTTCTTCGCCTTGTGCGCTATTATCAATCCGCGCAAGCGCTCGAAGAGCCGCATGCTGAACTGCTCGTCGAAAATGCCTTTCCTGCGGAGCTTGCCTTCGATGCCGAAATGCGTGTCCCCGACAATGAGCGCGCCGTTGTGCATTATCGCCGGAGAATCGTACAAAAACCGCATAAGCCATATTTACCGGAGATATATTAATACTCGTAAGGATGGCTCATCCAATTCAGTCGATATCCCGCGGAAATGAACCTCGAAACAGGTTATATTGGTTCGCGCAGAATAATATGCGATGACGAAATATTTCCGCCACGAGCAGGTGCGACCATTCCAGAAAAACCTCATGGAAGACATAGCCCGCACCATGGCCGACGGTAATCTCCTGATAGCCAATGCGCCGACTGGCTTGGGAAAAACCGATGCGACCCTCTCCCCGGCGATTGCGCACGCCCTGGAAAACGACCTGTCAGTGTTCTTCCTCACGCCCAAGATTTCCCAGCACAAGATCGCAATGGACGTCGTGAATGGTATCGCGAAGAAGCATTCCTTGGGCATACGGGCGGTGGATATGGTGGGCCGGGCACACTGCTGTATAGATAACCGGATGCAGGAGCTGGACAACGATAGCTTCCAGCGCTCATGCGCGAGGAAACGCAGGGACAAGGATTGCCTCTTCTATGTGAACGCGCGGGGCTATGGCAGCATGGGCGAAGCGAAAGCCAACGAGCGGTTCCACAAGATGCTCGAATCATACGGCACCGGGAAGGCGCATCACGAGCTCATCAAGCTCTCCATGGATATGCGTGCGTGCCCGTACGAATGGCTCCTGAAGCTCGGTGAGAGTTCGAATGTCATAATCGCGGATTACTACCATTTCATGATACCTCAGATCCGAGACGTGTTCTTGTCCAAGGTGAAGAAACGGGTGGAAGATTCCGTCGTCATAATCGATGAAGCGCATAACCTCTCGAATCGCGTGCGTGGCAGCCTTTCTCATAGCATCGGAACCCATGCATTCCGCAGGATGATACAGGAAATGCGTTTCCTGCAGCTCAATGAAGGGCCCATGGATGAGGAATTCTGCATGTGGGCGCAAAGCATCATGGAGAAGAGCGATCGCCCCCGGAGCAGATATAATTCAGATAAGGATGAATGCGTAGTTTCCCAGGGCAGTTTCGACTCGTTCTTCTCTAAATTCGGGCTCAGTCCCGAGGAGGCGGCGAAACGCCTCGAAGATGCGGGGATGAAATTCATTGACGAGACAGGCAAGCGGAGCGCGTGTCTCCGCATATCATCGTTCATCATGAACTGGTACGACGAGAGCGCGCACAGCGTGCGCATCCTGAAAAGGAAGAACGGGATGTTCTACCTCTCCAAACGCCTGCTCGATCCTTCCCAGGCAACCAGTATCCTCAACCAGTGCGACAGCGCCATACTCATGAGCGGCTCCATGCTCCCTATTGAGATGCATCGCGACATACTCGGGCTCGATCCCGCGCGCACGATTATGAAAGCCTACCGCTCTCCGTTCGAGGCGTGCAACAGCATCAACATAATCACAGAGAACCTCACGACCAAGTACGAGAAGCGCGACCTCGAGAACTACACGGCGATGGCCAGGAAGCTAGACGCGATAATCAGCAAGACGCCAGGAGGCGCAGCGGTTTTTTTCGCTTCATACGAGGTCATGGGCAAGGTCCTTCCGCTCATGGCTTCGCGAAACCTGATAGTGCAGAACTCGGGTATGAAACCGCAGGATATCAGGAAGATGCTCCGTGATTTCAAAGCAGGGGGGGTGCTCTGCGGGGTACAGGGCGGGAGCCTCTCCGAGGGGGTTGATTACTCCGAAGGCGAGATAAAGACCGTGGTGATCGTGGGGGTCGCGCTGGAGGAGATTGGTCTTGAGACCAGGGCATTGATAGACTATTATGACGGAAAATTCGGCCGAGGATGGGATTATGGCTATCTTTATCCAGGCACCATAAAGGCGCTGCAGGCCGCAGGCAGGGCTCGCAGGAAGGAGAGCGATCGTGTCGCCGTTGTGTTCATGGACGAGCGCTTCAAATGGCAGAAGTATAACTGGATATTAAATAAGGAGGAGCGGATAGTGGTTACCGAGAACCCCGAGTATGAGGTCGCGGAATTCTGGGGCACGGAAAGTGATGGAGAATGAACCTTGCATACACAGCCAAGTACTCTCCGAAAAAGCTAGAGGAGGTAATCGGCAACGAAGAGAAGGTCGATTACGTCCGGCAATGGATCCTACAGTGGCTCTCAGGTAAGAAAAGAAAACCGCTCCTGATATGGGGTCCACCCGGTGTCGGGAAGACCTCCATCGCTTACGCTCTCAGCAGGCAATACGATCTGGATATAATCGAGATGAATGCGAGCGAGCTGCGGAACCGCGGAAGGGTGGAGCGCGTGCTAGGCGGAGCATCTTTGGCGGGCAGCCTTTTCGGCAGGGGGAAAATCATACTCGTAGATGATGTGGACGTGCTCGCGGGCAAGGCGGATTTCGGTGGGGGGTCGGCTATCGCAGGATTCCTGCGCGAGAGCGCGGTGCCTGTGATTGTGACTGCTTCGGATATCTGGGACAAGAAACTCTCAGGGATACGCGCGGAATGCGAAGGGCTCGAGATGAAGAGGATAAGCAAGGTCGCTATCCGCAAGGTCATCGACCGCGTTGCGAAGGACGAGAAGATAGAACTGCCACCAGAGAGGCTCGCCGCGATATCGGAAGGGGCAGATGGAGACATGCGGGCTGCGCTCAACGATCTGCAGGCTATGATGCCGACTGTCCGTGCTCGAGACAAGGACATATTCCAGCTCGTGCGTGGTATCTTCAAAGCGGAGAGCTACGGAGCTGTGCGAGAGGTCATGGGATTCGATTCAGATTACGATTCCCTCAAGCTCTGGATAGACGAGAACATCCCGTACGAATACGAGCAGAAGACGGAGGTGGCCGCAGCATATGATTCGCTCTCCAAGGCGGACATCTTCGACCGCAGGATAAACAAGAGCAGATGGACGCTCATGAAATATTCCGTGGATCTCGCGACCGCGGGCGTCGCGCTATCGAAAGAGAAAGCGTACCGCAAGTTCACGAAATACCAGTTCCCCGGCTATCTGCGGAACATGTCGGCCACGGTGGCCCGCAGGGCGATACTAAAATCGATAGGATTGAAAATCGGCTCGAAGCTGCACACGAACCGCATGGATGCCTTGGACTATCTCCCGATACTCAAACATAGTGGAGAGACGCTCGGGAACGAGATCATGGGCTACTATGGGTTCACAGAGGATGAGCTGGCATTCGTGCTCGATACCAGCGCGGCCAAGGTCGCGAAGACGATGAAAAAGTGATCAGAAATCAGTCATCTTCGTCTGGCCTGAGAGTTTCGGCTCCGGTTTCTGTGCAGGCCTGAATCCATCCTGCGATTTCGTCCTGCTCATGCCTTTGAGTATGCTCTTCATCTTTTTCTCACGGTTGTTGGCAGCGTAATAGTAATATTCGTCCCGCGTGCCTTTTGTCATGAGCACTATGATCTCGCCTTCCTTGAGCCTCGCAGCCCTCCCTCTTCTTTGGATGCTCCTGATCTCGCTCGGCACCGGCTCGTAGAAAATGACCGCATCCACTGCTGGTATGTCCAGACCTTCTTCACCGATGCTAGAAGCGACGAGGACATCGAATTTACCTTCGCGGAAATCTGCTATCGTCTGCTCCTGTATCTTGCGCGTCATGCCCTCCTTCTTCCCCACGAACTGCTTCGCGCTGATGCCAGCCTCATTGAGCACGTCCTCGATGCGTGAGATCTGCGACCTGTACTGGACAAAAACGATCATCTTCTTGCCGGTATTCTTCTTCAGCAACTCCATAAGCGTCTGCATCTTAGGGTGGTCCTCGTCCTTCTTGCACAGCTCGATCACCCTGGCCAGCCCGGGTTCGTGAAGGAGGATGCCAGCGGATTTGCTCTCCTTTCCAGCGAGTTTCTCCAGATAAGCCCGCATCGGATAGATTCCTTGCGTCTCCAGGAGCTCGGTCATATGGAGAGTATGTAGAAGGACTGAATACTGCACGAGAGCAGGATATTTGATGTTATGCGGGATATTCAGGATCCTCTGGCGCAGGGCCATGAACTGCCCCTTGTGCTTGAGCGGAGGCGGGAACCCCATACCCGCAAGACGCTGCGCGTATTTTCCCGTGAGCGTATCGAGCTCTTTTTTTATCTCGATGAAATGCGGCGAGAGATCGATCGGTATCCAGCTTATAGTGCTTTTCTGGACATACGGTTCGACATCTGGGTCGGTATGCGTACGGATTTCAACGTTGTCTATGTGTAGGGCATCCATCACTTCCTTTATCCTATCCCTCCTCCCTCCAGGAGAAGCTGTCAGGCCGACGAACAACGTTTCTTTTTTGTGCAGTTTCTCGGCCACGTAAGTGTAAGCGTAGTTCCCGATCGCGCGGTGGCATTCGTCATAAACCACGAGAGAGAATTCCGGTTCGAGGACGCCTTTCTCGAGGTCGTTCTTTATCGTTTGTGGGGTGCTTATGATGACCGGAGCTTTGTAAAGCTCCTTCCTCTTGGGCGGGGGTATCTCCCCATTGACGAGCGAAACCTGCCCCTCAGGAAGGCCCAGCGTCTTTATCACGCTCTGGTGGTGCTGCTTGGCGAGTGGTTTGGTCGGTGTGAGTATCAAGCAGCGGCCGGTTTTCATCCTCTCTTGGATAAGCATGAGAGCTATCAGTGTTTTTCCCAGTCCCGTTGGAAGCACTACGAGTGTATTGCCGTTGCGTATTATCGAATTATAGATAGCGAGCTGATACGCCCTTGGGATGAGTTCCACGTGGATGATTATGCGAAGAATTGTTTTTATACGGAAGCGGGACCCATTTCCACGCGGTTCCGGATCAATCGCTCACATCGATTCTTCGAACGCGGATGAAACATCGATCCCGGAAAGCGGATATTCCACGAGAGCCTTGTCCTTGAGCGCTGGGATGGAGTCCTCGTATGTCGGTCTTTCCACCTTGTAGAAGACTCCTATCGGGAGCTTCTCGAAGTTGCTGTCAGGGCCTTCGAACGCTTTCTGGAGAGCAAGCATGCGGTTCGTAGGGTCATGGCCGGCATCCTGGAGCTTGTACACCCTTTTTGTGAAGAATTCGTAGGTGTTGAGTTTGTTGAAGGTCACGCACGGCTGGAAGACATCCACGAGCGCGAATCCCCTATGCGCTATAGCCTGCTTTAGGGTCTCTTTCATGTGGGTCATGTCCCCGGCGAACGTGCGCGCCACGAAAGTCGCTCCGCCGGATATCGCAGATGCGAGGGGATTGAAAGGCATCTCCACAACCCCGTAAGGAGTCGTTTTGGTCTTCATTCCAGGTTGCGAAGTCGGGGATGCCTGCCCCGTGGTGAGGCCGTATATCTGGTTGTCATGGACGATATACGTGAGATCATAGTTCCTTCTCATTATGTGCATGAAATGCGCGGAGCCGATCCCATATCCGTCTCCGTCGCCGCCGACCGCGAGCACGTTCAGCTTATGGTTAGCGAGTTTGATCCCGGAAGCCACCGGAAGCGTCCTGCCGTGCAGGCCCTCGAACCCGTAGCAGTTCACATAATGCGGCATCTTGCCGGAACAACCTATACCTGAGGATATCACTGTTTGGTAGGGCGGTATGTCGAGTTCCGCGAGTGCGCTCCTTATCGCACCGGCGATAGCATAGTCCCCGCAGCCCGGGCACCATTGCGATCTCTCTTTCACATTGTATTCAGCAACCGAGACAGTCATCCATACCACCTACAATCCATATCTCTGCGTGTTGTAATATTCCAGGTCCTCTTTCTCTATGATATCCACTCTCTTCTCGCCTTTGAATTCGGCTTTCTTGAGTTTTTCGACCTCTTCGGCGATTTGCTCCGGATAAATTGGCCTTCCGTCGTATTTGAGGAGGTGGAAATCCATATCCATGCCGCAATATTCCTTCAGCATACCCGCGAACTGCGCCGTGGAATTGTTCTCGATCATTATCAAGACCTTCGAGCCGCGTAAAGCGCTTTTCACTGCCTTGGGATCCAATGGGAAAAGATAAGTGAAATGCACGAACTTGGCCTGGATGCCCAAACCTTCCAGAATGGATAACGCATCGAGCGCGGCCAGCTTCGTCGATCCCCAGCCGACGAGGGTCACTTCGGCTTTTTTATCTCCGTAGACATTGGGTTTTCTCATCTCTTTGAGGATGGAAGTTATCTTGGCAGCTCTCTTCTTCACTTGCTTCGCCCTCATCGGGAAACTCTCAGAGCTGAAACCGGTCTCATCATGCTCGTAGGATGTGGCGACATGGATGCCGTTCTGCGTCCCGGGGAATGCGCGCGGGGATACGCCATCGTCGCTAAGCTCGTATCTCTTCCATCTGGTCATCGGACCAAGCGGCGGAAGATTGATTGCGATTTTGCCCCTTTCTATCTTCACTTTCGAGATATCGAACTTCTTCGTGGAAAACATGGTTTCCGAGAGATTCTTATCGGAGAGCACCAAAACCGGGATCTGGTATTTTTCGGCTAGGTTCAATGCATGCGCTGTCATGAAAAAGCATTCCTGCACGTCTCCCGGAGCGAGCACCACCCTCAGGAAATCGCCCTGCGAAGCATGGAGGGCGAATCTCAGAATCGGCCTGCTCCGTCCATGTGGGTAAGCCCGTGCTCGGCCCCGTCCTCTGGACTAGCGCCGCCACAATCGGGGTCTCGGACATGGCAGCCATGCCCAGCGCCTCGACCATCAGAGAGAATCCTCCGCCTGATGTGCCTGTCATCGCTCGTACGCCAGCATAAGATGCTCCGATGACATAGTTCATGGCCGCGATCTCATCCTCGGTCTGCTTGACCACGAGATTGAACCTCCGCTCGTTGTCTATCATCGAATGCAATATGGATGATGCCGGAGTCATCGGATAAGCAGCATAGAATTTCATGCCCCCCTGTATCGCTCCCAGGCATATCGCTTCATTTCCGGTGATTATCAAGCTCCTCTGGTCAGAAAGCGGTTTTATCGTCTTGGGGCATCTGATGTTTTTCTCTCTGACATAATCATAGCCTGCCTTGGCAGCGCCTACGTTTTTTGCTACGACATCCTCGCCCTTCCTCTTGAACTCATCTTTCATGATTCCTTCGAGGATGGCGAATGGATATTCCACGGCAGCCAGCGCCGCGCCCAGCGCTGCGGTGTTTTTCATCTGCTCCGTTCCGCCTGCCTCCTGCGTGAGCTTCGAAAGGGGCAGAGGATACATCTTGATGCCTTCTTTCAGGGGGAATTTCGCAGCGTCGATGCTCTCATCATATATGATCATGCCATCCTTGGCCATAGTGCTCATATGATAGAAGATGGCATCCTTGTTCAGCGCCACGACTAGGTCCTGCGTCTGTAAAGGCGAGCTGATCTCCTTATCACTCACCCTAACCTGGACAGTGTTATGCCCGCCCCGGACCAATGAAGGGTACTCGGGGTAGCCTATGGCATTGTAGCCGCCTCTCGTGAAGCATTTCATCATAACCCTGCCGGTAGTCATTACTCCTGCTCCGGCCTGGCCAGCGATCTTGAAGATAAATTCCATAATCTCATCCTTTGGCTTTTGGAGTTTCATTGGGTTTCAAATATAAAATTATCGTATCTGCAAACGGCAGACGCCGTTCTCCAATATGCGTCGTCTGTTACTTCTTCCCGACATTGAATACATTTTTATACCTTTTGACACATAAATATAGTATAACACAGCTAGGAACAGCCTAGCCAGCGATTGGTGCTCATATGGTTTCGTTATTTGACAAAAGACGGGAGTTGGAAACTCAACGAAGGCAGACTGCAGAGAAACCGCCTTCACCTCCTGCGGCACTTTTGGTTGAAACACCCGCAACCGGTGTCGAGCGACCGACGAATACAGGCGGAGCAATAAGACTCGTCCCACCCCCAACCTCAACGGCAAAAGTCGAAACATCTGTTCCCGCACCTGCTCTAGATTCATCTTATATGGAAAATCTTAGGGAAAAATCGGAATTTGAGAGAGAGAAACCCGCCATACTAAAGGATACCACTCCAAGCATAGACTTCGGCACCATTCTCACTTCAGAATCCCCTTCCTCAGGGGCCGTCGGAACAGCAGAATCCGATTCATGCACCGAAAATGGGCATATGCCAGGATACATATGGGGCTTGGGCATGAGGCCAGCCAACGTACATGGAACGCTCTCATTGGTGAGCGATTCTCCAAAAAATGATGCACCAGATGAGGATGATTTCTCAGAGGGGGATGGAGTATACCATCAGTTGGTAGATGGAATCGCCGAGGACGAGACACCAAGGCTCGGGGTTCTCTCCCTTCTTAATAAGCATTCGCTTGCGCTCCAAGATGGTCCGTACGCGGACAAGGACGGCATAGTCGCGGCGTTCGCAGATACCCTCTTCAAAGGAGCGAAACGGGACAAGCTTAACGAGCTGATCGAGCGCATAATCGATATCCGGCCGTTCACGGTTCCTGAATTCGAAGTGGGGCAATTCCAAAGAAAATTTCCGCTCCAGCTCGGATTCATCAGCCGCAGGGATTTCATGCCGCCAGACGAGCTCCCTAACGCAGGAAACATATTGAGGCAGGAGAGGCTCATGCAATTAAAGAGCGGGAAGAAATTCCAGCTGACCCATCCTATGGAGCAATATATACTCGCAGTCGCAGCCTTGCGTACGAGAGGCTTCAACGCATACCCTGCAATCGCCACCCTCACTGACTCTGATGGCCAACCCGCCAGCTCGCGCCCGCTGATAGCTGTCATCGATATGAAAAACCAAAATCCGCTGACAACGTTCGATTTCAATCGGCGCCATCCCGAGATGGATACGATGACGGTCCTGAGCGACGTCGCTGTCATGGGAGTGCTGCATTCCATGCGGGCAGAGACCAGATGCAAGCATTTGGCCGCCGAGATGGTGGAAATGAGCAAGCATGGTACCCTTCTGCAGATAGATGACGCAGAAGTCCAACTCGAACGCATTTCCCGCTCGCTTTGCGAATCTACAAAAAGGTGGGATGAAGGAAACCCGTTCATAGCAAATACGATGATGTTTCTAGCAAGCATAACCAGAGATGCGGTCATTGAGACCGCATTAAACCTCCAGAAAAATGCGAGCGGGGAAGCTGCAGCTGGTGCTGTTAGGGAATATATAAGTAGGATGTTAGACGCGGGAGTCGATCCTAATTCATTGCTTAAGGATGAAGACCCGGCTATTCGGGAGGCTGCGAACGCGCTCAGCGCGGCGATGGCTTCAAAGGAGAACTTCACCAGGATCGTCCAGACGCATTTAGGCGCATACCTCACCAATGCCAAGAAGCAAGAAGCAAAGTGAAAATCGGGCCCGATGGGATTTGAACCCATATCCCAGGGTATCTCCTGCGATTAGGAGGGGCATTCGAAGCCCTGTCGGTTATCCAGGTTGCCAAACGGGCCCCTTATTCATTGTTTTACTGCAATTTAATATACCCGGCTGCATCGCGAAATTTATTGCGCTGTCAGGATTTCGCAGCCGTTCGCTGTCACGAGGACAGTGTGCTCTGCCTGCGATACGAGTCCCCTTCCAGCCTCTCGAAGCACAGGATAGCCTCGGATGAAATGGTTCTGTAGAAGCTCGCGCAGGGCAGCGCTCACAAGGAGCTTGGACTGGAAGTTCTTCCTCACCCAGCGCTCTGCGAACGGTAGCATGCCGTAGTTCTTGAGCACATGATCGATGATCATCCTGGACTGCCTCATCCTTATCTTCGAAGGCGCGTAGATGGAGAATATCTCGACCTGCTCGAGGTCCTCTACATATCCGCTGCCTGTCGTGGCGAACGGCTCCACCGCGAAGATGTCACCTTCCACGAACTTATATGGGTCATTGCTCTTGATGTTCGGTATCTCAACGCCCGCATGCAATTCATTCGATTTTATCATGTGCCCTGAGAGGTTGGATATCGGCTTGAAGCCGTACCCGTTGATGGTTTCTTCTATGAGTCCACCTATCTCTCCCACGGTTACACCCGGCCTTATGGCCGCGATGGCCTTAGCGAGGGCATCCTCGGACGCTTTCACTAGCTGTCCGTTCTCTCCGCTCAAATCGACGGTATAAGCGGTATCGGATAATGCGCCATTGACCTCGATGCCAAGGTCGATTTTCACCAGGTCCTTCTCCCCGAGAGTTGTCTGGCATTCGACTTCAGGCGTATAGTGCGCAGCCAGGTCGTTTATCGAGATGTTGACCGGGAATGCAGGCTTTGCCCCTTCATCCGCTATCATCTTCTCTATGGTCTCTGCTATGTCGAGCAGGGACTCTCCGACCATAATCATGCTCCTGCTCTCATCACGGATCCTTGCCGCCATCTTTCCGGCTTTCCTGAAGGATTCGATCTCATTTTCATCCATAAGTATCACCGAGGAAAATATCTCTCTCCCAATATGGCTATCTTTGTTATTCCAGTTTTTAAACCATGTTTGTGTAAATATTTATCTGCTCTACGAGGGAATTTTTTATTTGTTATAAAGGTTTAAAAAGAGTGGCTGCGTAATAATAAACATGCGCCTACACATGGAACAACCGAAAAACCCGTTGGTCTGCGCGAAGATCCAAATGCCCGGATTCAGTGCCGGGTCAGTTTCAAGGAGGCCGCTTACAGATAATATTCCGCTTCCATCCAGAGAAGCCATAGAGATTATGGAAAGGAAAGAAAGACAAAGACGCGAACAGGACCGTCCACATGCATATGACTATGTGCCCGATAGAAGGACAGATGATTCAAGCGAATCTGATCGTCCCGATTCGACATGGCAACCACCGTTAGAAAAACCACCCGGGCGTGGAGTCTTGATAATCTCGATGTTCTGAGGCTATTATTTATCCTTCTTAGCAAATACTGATCCAATGACAGACGTAGCCGACCTTGTGAAAGAGAGGTTCGGCGAGCTCACTCCTATACAGAAACTCGCCATGCCCAGGGTCCTTGCTGGAGAAAATGTCCTTATCCTAGCTCCAACCGGAAGCGGAAAGACAGAGGCAGCGTTATTACCCGTCCTCGAACGGATAAAAGAGCAGGAGACATCGGAAATCGGGGTATACGCCTTGTACATAACCCCACTCCGCGCTCTTTCCCGGGACCTCAAGGATCGGTTCTCCTGGTGGTGCGAGCGGCTCGGGATAACGTACGATATACGCACAGGAGACACGACGATGGCCCAGAGGGCGGCCCACCGGAAGAACCCGCCGAAAATTCTCCTCACCACTGTTGAATCATTGCAGGCTTTGCTGCTCGGTCGGGTTATGAGGAAGCACCTCACCACCGTGCGTTTCGTGATCGTGGACGAGGTGCACGACGTCCTAGATAATAAGCGAGGCGCCCAGCTCTCCATGGGGCTCGAACGATTGGAGGAGATCGCGAAGTTCCAGCGCCTCGGACTCACAGCCACCGTCGCGAATGAGAAGGAGGCCGCTGGGCTCCTTTTCGGCGAGCGGGCCCATGCGGTCTGCGAGAGCGGCAAGGAAAGGAAGATGGAGATCACGGTGGAGCATCCAGGTCCGAAAGATAAGATGACAAACCGCATGAAGGAGCTTTCAGAGAAGTATCGCTCTCTCATCTTCGTCAATACCAGGAGCACGGCCGAAGACCTCGGTGCGACGCTCAAGAAGCTGTCCGCGCCCATAGCGGTCCATCACGGTTCGCTTGCCAAGGAGCTGCGCATGGAGATGGAGGATGCGTTCAAGAGCGGCAGGCTGAACTCGATAATCTGCACCTCCTCATTGGAGCTCGGCATAGATATCGGAGATGTCTCCCTGACAATGCAGTACGGCTCCCCGCACCAGGTATTCAGGCTGGTCCAGCGGGTCGGACGGGCTGGCCACAGCCTGGAGAAGACACCTAGGGGCATAATATTCAGCACGGATTTCGACGATCTCCTCGAGAGCGAGGTGCTCTGCGCTTTGGCGCGCAACGGCTGGTTGGAGGACAAGGCCGTGGAGCGCGGCGCCCTGGATGTGATAGCGCACCAGCTCGTTGGATTATGCCTGGATTTCGGAAGGATGGAACTGTCGAAAGCGCATTCGATCCTCTCCCGTTCATATGCATATTCCATAGATTACGAGAAGCTCCGCAAAGTGGCGCTCCAGCTGTTCAGCGAAGGCATCCTCTATTACGACGAAGAACCAAAAGACGTCATGATACGGACCAGGCCGCGTGCCCGGGAATACTATTATTCCTACCTCAGCACGATACCTAAGACCAAGAAGTTCCTCATGAAGGACATAACGACCAACCGGATCATCTCCAGCCTTGACGAGGATTTCGTGGTGAACCTCGAGTCCGGTACGAGCTTCCTATCGCACGGTCTTCCCTGGCGCATAGTGGACATAACCGATACCGAGGTCCTCGCGGAGCCTTCTGTGGGAAGCGAGGTCATGGTCCCATCCTGGGTCGGAGAGGATATACCAGTATCATACGAGGTGGCGCAGGATGTAGGCAGGATGCGTGCATCCAAGAAAGATGTATCGCCACTTCCAGATGAAAAAACCATTGTAATCGAGATAGTGCAGGATCTCGTCATAATACACAGCTGCTTCGGCACGAAGGTGAACGAGGCGCTATCCCGCATCTATGCCCGCCGGCTTTCCACCCTCATCGGAGAGAGCGTGCTCTCCGTCGCTGATCCCTACCGCATAATGGTCAAGCTGCCTTTCGCCCTGAAGGAGGAACATATCCTGCTCCCATTGCACCAGATAAGGGACGTCCGGACGGAATTGGAGGCGGCTCTAGAGAATTCCTCGCTTCTGAAGTTCAAGTTCCTGCATGTAGGGAGGATGTTCGGCCTTTTGAGCGAGGATGCGATGATAAGTTCGCGGTTCATAGATGCCATGCGCAATTCCGCGGTGTATGAGGAGACTATACGGTCCATCTTCTTCAGGTATTTCGATGTCGAGAAAACCGGATTGATACTCCGCTCTATAAAATCAGGCAGCGTCAAGATGGTTGTAGACAAGCGCGAGAAGGCCAGCTACTTCGCAAGGATAGGGCTGGAGAGGTTGTCCGGAGGGGAATCCTCAGGGGCATTCGCTCCCAGGGAGCGTATAATCGCAGGATTCAAGGAGAACGCCTTTTCCAAGACATTGCGCCTCCGATGCCTTTCGTGCAATGCGACGCGTTTTCTGCACCTTGCAGGGGCTCCGGAAGAGATATCCTGCCATAAATGCGGACAGAAAACCCTCGCCCTGACAGATAAGGAAGGGCGGGATATGGGGGACTCCTCATTCTCGGCAGGCCTGATAAGCACCTACGGGAAGAAAGCATTGATCGCCCTCTCGACATACGGGGTCGGCCCTTCAACAGCGGATCGCATCCTCAGGAGATTGCATCGGGATGAGGGAGGGTTCTATCTGGATCTGATAGAGGCCCAGAAGAACTTCATCAAGAACAAGAAATTCTGGAAACTGTGACAATGTATTATAAGCCTTTATAATGCAATAAAGCCACAGGCGACCACAATGGCAAACCTGACACAGCTACCCGCACCCGGTTCCAAAAACGGCAGAAATACCGGTTTCCGCCCTTTTAATCCGGCTTTAGACGGCATCGTGGTCGCACCCCACAGCGATTACGGGATCTAAACATGCGGAAGCCGGGACCAGGAGGTTCCGCGCTGCTCAGGACCGCCTTGCGAAGTATGGCGGTTCGATAGAATTCACGAAAAACGCATCCGGAGCCATAGTTCTATCGTTAAACCTGTCATTCCAGACAAACCATGATAACCTGGATTTGCGCGTCCACGAACTTGTCTGCGGATTCGGGTTTTCGCTAAGCTTAGAGAGCGTGCCCGTAAAAGGGGAACCCGAAGACTGTTTCGAGAAGATAAGATATTCATTGGCGGATGGAACCTCAGGAAGCTACTTTGCACCTAGGTTCATTCATACCTATCGCGTGAGCGCAGGCTCGAATTCGAATATCGATAATGCCGATTGCGTCGCAGAGGACCTGCTCAAGCTAGCGTCTTTGATGGAACCGCTCATGATCCGGGAAGATCGCCACGGGCCTTATTTACATCTGGCCGAAACGCCAGTTCCTTTGCTGTATGTGCGCGAGCCTGTCCGACCGCGTAACTCCAAACAGCCATCTCTAGCGTCGGAGCCTGCGGCCGCGGTCATAGTTGGCGCCAAGTCTCCGGATTAATAATTTTTCCCATCCCATCCCCTATCGTGTACAAGCAGACTATAGTAATCCGCGCCGATCTCAAGATGGGCCGAGGTAAATTGGCAGCACAGTCGAGCCATGCTTCGCTCAGTTCCTACAAGCATGTCATGCGCACTGATCCCGATATCGCCAGGAGCTGGGAATCGGAAGGGCAGATGAAGATCGTCCTCAAGGTGGGGAGCGAAGAGGAGCTTCTCGAATACTATAACAAGGCGAAAGCCATAGGCATCCCCTGCGAGCTCATCCGTGATGCCGGCCATACCCAAGTGGAACCCGGGACGCTCACATGCTTCGCAGCGGGTCCTTGGGATGAAGGAAAGCTTGATTCCGTCTTCGGGAAACTGAAATTGCTGTGATAATATGAAGTTCTTCCTTTTCCATTGCTGGGGAGCGAGCGGGAAAAGCTGCTGGAGCGGATGGCTCGGGAAGCAGCTCGTAGCTTCCGGAATGGCATCCATAGTCTTGACCCCTGATTTTCCTGATTCTGAGGATCCAAAACTCGGAGAATGGCTCTCGACAGCCCGCAAGTTAGTCCCTCATTTCGATCCGAAAGATGATTGGGTCCTTATAGGGCATAGCTTGGGCTGTCCCATGATATTGAGGCTGCTCGAGTCTTTCGACAAGAACGAGAAGGTGGCATGCATAATACTAGTCGCGAGTTTCGCCAAGGATCTGGGGATACCCGAAATCCGCAATTTCGTGGATAAGGATTTCGATTGGCAGAAGATAAAGAAGAAAGGGGGCAAGATAATCATCATAAACTCGGACAACGACCCTTATATAAAGCTCGACGAAGCCGAAAGGATGGCCGGTCTTCTAGGCTCGGAACTCATAGTGGAGAAAGGCGCAGGGCATATCAACGAGGGCGCAGGGTTCAACGAATATCCCCATCTGCTTGAAATAATTCGTGAATTTGCGAAAAAAAGGGAAAAATAAGTAGAGGCTGTGTTGACCCGGAAACACGGAATCCGTATAAACCTTTTCGTGCTATAATATATGTCATAATATGAATATTTGTGTAAAAAAATTGGGGTGAAAATATGGCACAAGATCAGAAAACGAAAACCGATACGGAAATGCAGACGGCACAGATGGATGTGTTCAAACGGCTCTTAGACGCCGGTTACTCCAGAAATCAAGCCAACGGATTGATTGACCTTGCGAATTCCCAACTTGCCGGTAAAAGCGTCACCGTGAGTTCTGAAAATCCCTTCACTAGGAATATACAACTTGGTGACGTGAACAGCGTGGCCAATGCTTTGTCAGCTGTTAAGAAAAATCCTGGTGCCAGGCAAGAGATTGTAACTAGGTTAGACATCAAAGGACCGGAAAAAGCCACTACAGCCCCGGTCGGATCCGCTCAGTTGACTGGGTTCTTATGCGCAGTCAAAATTGGCGAGCATAACTATACAGCTCAGCTGACAGCGCCGCTTGAAGGGAAAGACCTCAAGCAACAGCTTTCAAGCCTTCTGAAGACCGGCGGTGTTGTGCAGGTCACTGAACGCAGTGCGGTCTCTGGTAATGATGTACCAGTCACAAACACCCAATTCCAGGAAGCATACAACCGGGCATTTGCAGAGGATCCGGCTAGAGTGAGTGTCAAAACCATGAAAAGGGCTTAACGGCCCAAATCGAATGGATAGGTAATCTCTTCTTTTTCGACTTTTATTTCCGTTATTTTTCTCCCTTCTTTTCCATAATAAAGCCGATTACCCTTTATCGAGAACCCAGCTCCCTGATATGGAGCGATGAGCAGAGACATGGAATCCTTTTTGTTGAATCGGAATGCCAGAATTTTATCATCGAAAGCTATGAAGACGACGCCTCCAAACTCGATCATCTTGGCGCCGTCTACAGGGGATGGGATCGTATATATCGTCCTGCCCTGGTTCTTTCCGGTATCTTCCACATATATCGGAGCCACTTTTCCATCTTTGGTGAGTATGTAGCAGGCGTCTGATGATACAGCCCATGCGACAATGCCTGTCTTGTGCGCGGCGGATATATCGAAAACCGGGCCATACCATGATATGCCTTCAGATGCCAGGGCGAACACGTTCTTATTGGTGCGGATGAATACCTTATTCCCGGCGCAGGCGCTTGATTCTATCCCCTCCCCTTCGGAAAGACTGATCGGCAGTATCTTGGCGTTGCCATCAGAAAATACGCATTCATTCTCGCCAATAAATGCGCATTCTATGTCCTTTCCTTTTACCGCGCAGCCTGGAATCTGGCGTTTTACCGATTTTATCCATAGCTTTGTCAACCAGCGGCGCTGCGGTTTCATTGCTAAGCGGATTCGAATCCCTTCTCATCGCGAAAGCGCTCGGAGCGTATAAGCTGAAAAACGGCAGTGCAAGCGAAAAAAGCACCGCTTTCGCTGCGGCTTTGGTACTTCGCAACCCTAACGTTCTGGCATTGCACATATGATACCGGATATTATATTAGATTGTTATATTTTATAATACCTTGTGTTAGTTAACCCGATCCGCCTTTCTGACCCACTAAATCGTTTTGACTTAAATAAAGGGTGGAACTACGAGGATTGAGAAAAAATGCCGCAGGCCAGATTTGAACTAGCGACCCCACCGTATCAAACTTTTTGGTAAAATTGATCAAAAACCAGTTCCCAAAAAGAACTTCAGCGGTGTGCTCTCCCAGCTGAGCTACTGCGGCGTTAGTCTCCTTATGAATCAAAACATTCTAAAACCTCTTCCCGACAACTCTCAAACGATGCTCAAAACACTGGTGCCGAAGCTGCATTTCATCGCCGCGCTCGGCATGTTCCTATTCATAGCGTTCATGGTCGTGGAAAACGACGAGACCGCGCGGGTCTTCCTGCTCCTTCCGATAGTGATATGCTATGCCCTCTCAAAGATCCTGTTCGCCATGGACCAGGCCAATATGGTGAAAGACATTGTGGAGAGGCAGAAGAAAGCCGCATAAGGTTATATATTTTGCCTTCTTTATTTGTTCCCGTGCAACCAGTATTCGCAGAGCAAGAACCGATAGTCGAGATACCGCCAGATGTCGGAGCGTCTAATCATCATGCCCCGGAACTAAAACTGGTTTCCACTCCCGAACCGGTACTCGTTCTTAGCACGGTCGAGCGTCATCACGCTATCAGAAAATTGCAGTCATCTGACCCTACCGAGCGCGCGGCTGCTGCCGAAACGATCATCAGAGATGGCACACAGCTAGTTGCGAATAGACTCGAATTCATACTGGCAAGAGATAGAACGCGGCGACATGCCGCATTATCAGGAAATCCCGATTGCGAACCCCCGCTTTCGCATGATGTGCGTCTGTCAATGGCGCAGGTTCTTATGGTACTGAGTGTCATGCACGCACCTCATCTCGCGACAGATGATTTAGGGAGCATGAGACGACTCCTCACTCTCGGATCGGCAATGCGCCGTCCCAAAACGCGCTTATCTTCCGTACCTTCTCCTCCTCATCCCGTACTCCTTCACCGCTGATTGGAAATCCTTTCTCGAGAAATCCGGCCATAGCTTCTTGCAGAAATAGAACTCGCTATAGCACGTCTGCCATGGCATGAGCCCGGATAACCTCTGCTCCCCGGAAGTCCGTATGACAAGGTCAGGATCCGGCAATCCGCGGGTGTAAAGATGATTGCTGATCGCGTCCTCATCTATTTTTTTCGTTCCGGAAGCGATAATGTCATTCACCGCATCGACAATCTCTTCCCTGCCGCCGTAAGAAAGCAGGAGATTGAGCTGATATTTTTCGCTCTTTGACGTGGTATCCTCCGCCTTTCTAATCATCATCTGAATCTCTTTTGGGAGCAAATGTATCCTCCCGAAGAATCGCACCCGAACTTCGTCTTTCTCTTTGGCGCCCTTGTTGGCCTCGTCTATCCCTTTCTTGAGGTTAGCCTTGAAGAGCTCGAAGAGGCCGCGTATCTCGTCAGGATCGCGCTTGAAATTATCGGTTGAGAACCCCCACATGGTGAGCATGCGGACGTCCGAGGCCTTGCACCATTTGAGCACGTCGCCTATCTTGCGTATGCCTATGGCATAGCCTTCCTCACGGCTGATCCCTTTCTTACGCGCCCATCTCCGGTTTACGTCCCGCATCATGAATGCGGATTTCCGTCCGGGATGATCGCGATATGCTTCGGTATCTCCAAACTTTCCACCTCTAATACACGATTTCAGGAAGCCTCTTGAGTTTTGCCGCGCGCTTGAGCTCCATGGCTATCCTGCGACCCACGCTCATCGGCCCATTGTAGTAGTAGACGGAGTACGGCGAACCCTCGGGATAGACGTTCGTCCCTGCCACGATGCGGGCGCTCACCTCGAACGCGTAGACCTCTAGGTTCTCGGTGATGATGGTCTCCACGCAGAACGGGCCTTTGAGGCCTCCGAAGAGATCGAACGATTTCTCGCTTATCTTCCTGCCGATTTCCATATATTCGGATAACAACGATTCGCGCAGGACCAGCGGTTCGTTGCCGATAACGGTGAATGTCATGTCGATGTCCATGCCCAGGGAGACCGCACGCGCGATCTCGTCCGCGCTGCTCTCGACGCGCCGATCAACGCCCATGAGTTCCAGTTCCCCATTCTTGGTCGCATATCCGTGGCCCTTGAAAGGAGAGAAGAAATAATGCGGGTAAGCGCGGACTCCGACAAGGAACTGCTGAATCATGTAGTCCTTCTCGGTCACCTTGGCATTGAACTCCTTCTCCGAGCTCACTATCATGTAACCTCGGCCGCCTTTGGCTCCAGGGAATTTCACGAGGACCGGGCCGTCTATCTCCTCCGGTTTGTAGATCCTCGGAGTCTTTATCCCGGCCTTGGTTATCCATTCGAGCATCTTGTCCCGGCTCCGCTCCCAGGCTATGCTCTTGCGGTTCCCGTAGATTGGGACTGGGAGGTCGTCGAACGCCTCTCCGACGTATTCCACGAAAGATCCATGCGGGATGATTATCGCGTCTTTCTCCGCCAAGATCTCCCATGGCACGTCCTGATAGTTGTCCACCTCGATGAATTCATCAGGCCGGCCGAGCGGAAAGGATTCATAGAGCTTGCGCTTGTCCTTCTGCACTATGCCGATGGTCTTTATCCCTTCCTCGCGCGCCCCTTTGAATATCTGGAGGGAAGAATGAGAGCAGATGGTCGCTATCTTGAACCCCTTGTAATCTGATAGCAAGGAGTCTATTTTCTTCTTATCAAGCATATAATATTCAATAATGACTCTGTTTAAATGCCTTAGGCCTAGGTGGTTATCCCTTCGGCATTCTCATCGCCATCTCCGGGACTAGCTTCTCGTTCAGCCTGTAAAGCCGGTCCAGATGGCTGACGAGCTCCACATTCCTCTGCGTCAGCGAGAAAACATGATAGTCTGGAGCTCCGCGCTATCACCTTGCTTCTCCATCTTAGTCCGTAGCCCGCGGTGTATTCCTTCAGCTCCAGATGCGCGGTGCTTGCTAGGAGCTCCATGGCGAGCATGTCGTCGTACTTCTTCGACATGTTGAAGGCTTTTCGCGCCTCGGGTTTCGCCTCCTCGTATTTGAGGACGCCGAATGCCGCCCTCGCGAGCAGGAAATGCGCCACCATCTCTTCAGGGAATTTCTTCACGAACGCCTTCGCGAGCTCGTATGTTTTCGCGTAATCGTCGTCCCTCAGGTATATGGTATACGGAATCAATTAAATGATGGAAGGGGATTAATTGTATGTGATAAAATGGCGAAAATTTTCGAAGCGCGGTCCCAGGATTCGAACGTCATTGAGCTGCAATCCGTGGTAGAGGTGCTCAGGAAGGCCGGCCTTGATCCGGCTAAAATGAAATCCTTCGAGCGGACTTACCTGGAGAGTTCATTATCCAAAGAGATGGCGGTATGGAAGAAGGAAGGCAAACCCGTGGAGCTCGAAGCGGCCCGCTGGCTCGAGGGAAAGCTCGCGCAGAAGCACGAGTTCCTGACGAATACGAAAGCATCTTGGGAGGAATTGCGCGATACGGAGGCTGACCAGCAGCGCGTTCATGAGAGGATAAACACCCTGGAGAAGATCGAGCTTGTCGCTAGGAAAACCGAAGCCCCGACCCAGGTTTCCGGGATGACGAAGGAGCGAAAGGGCGAGTCGGAGAAATCGGGCGCAAACGCTGGACCTGCCGCGCAGAAGCGCAGCGAGGCGTATTTCGGCAGCAGTAAGCCGATGCGAACCCAGGAGGAGAAGGAGCTGGATTCCCGAGTGCAGAAACAGTTGGTCCAGCTCGGGCCGAGGAAAGAGAATCCGTTCACGGATGAATACATGATAAAATCAATATCGAACGTGCAGGGGGAGCTGATGGCCAACGAGAAATATAGGGATGCCCTCGCGGACCAGAACTCCAAGTTCGCCGCGAACCGGAAGGCCGCCCCTGACATGATAAAAGATGCGATGGAGCTAGCGCTCAATCCCAAGGCAAATCCCGGACCGGTAGGCATCTTATATGCGCAAGCCGTCAGGGATTATGCCAGGATATTGAAAGCATATGCTAGAGACCGCGCCCTGGGCAGCGGCCCGCAAGAGCGCATATTCGCGGGTCTGGTGTCGCGGGAGAGGGAGATGAGGACATCCTTGGCCGAGCGGCCAAAGCCTTTAGAGATGCCCAATCTCGAAGCAGAGATTTTGGCCAGCGATGCCTACAGGGATGCCCTCAAAGACCATAACAGTAGATTCCCCGGCAACCAAAAAACCGCGAGGGGTCTCATCAACGACGCCGTGGCTATCGCGAGCAGAAAGAAAGCAGATGTAGGGTCTCCAGACTCGCCATATGCGATCGCAGTCGCGGGTTACGTCAGCATCCTCGAAGACGACGCGAAGGACCTGAAACTCGGCAGAACCCCAGATGAGCGCATCCTGGCCGGCCTCAGAACGCTGGAAAACGGGCCTGTAATCGCCCAGCAGAAACCCGTACCTGCCACCTCCAAGCAGAAAGTTGAGTCTGCCATCGCCCAGCCGAAGATTAGGCCAAAGGAGCCGAAGTTGGCTTCGGTCCACAGATACGAGTTCACAATCTCAGGTCTCGGGGCAAAGGAGGAGTCCACAACCTACGAATTCTCCACCGCGAATCCAATCGGTTCACAGGAATTCTACCATGCGCTGGACACGTCGTCCCTAGAAGAAACGCGGCGCAATCTGGCAGCATTGGGGGTCAGCGGTCTGTCGGAACATGCCATAGCTGAGATGCGTGAAGGTGTCCAGGATCGGCTCGCCAGGACCCAGCTTGCTGAAATCAAGGCCAAGAAGCGTTCCAAGAGCTAATGGAGTTCGAATCCACAGAATGAGCTATCCTTGTTCCTTATGAGTTCTATCCACGTATTCCCGAAGTAGATCCTCCCACCCGCTTTCGTGAAAGAGCCTCCGTGGTTGGAGGGGGGGAGCTGCTTCTCTGCTGTAAGATCGATCCCTATAGGGTCCACAACGACTTTCCCGCCAGCCTCGAAGAGCAATAATCCGGGCTCCACCATCATCTTCGCGTGCGTGAGGTCAATCCCATCCCCATGAACGATTGTCTCGCCTTCGAGTGGAATCTCGCGTATCTTATCTGTCAATACGAAAATGCGATCATCGGTCGCGGCCCACGATACTGGTCCCTTGCCGATGATGCCACTAATGTCCTTATAGGAGAAGGGTTCGCTGAGGGTTGACCGACCTTGCGTCTGCTTATCCTGCTTCGCTTCGACAATAATCCATTTTTTGTTTGTGAGGATGAAAGCACGCTTTTCGCTGCACCAGACGCCATGGACCGTTTCCCCCTGATCCAGCATCCTTTTCTCCGGTCCTATCTTAATCTCAGAACCGTCTGGCAGCGTGTAATTGAATGTATTGCCTTCGAATCCGCATTCAGCGTTATCTGATTTGTAGCTCTTTTCTTGGGTCAAACCGATTCGTTCGTTTACCCCATGCATATCTTCGAGGGGCGCCTTCTTCGGGAAAGCGTGTGCAAAAGAAGAAGCTCCCAGCACCAGGGCGGCTGAGAGTGCGAGTGTCCTGCATCCCACTCTGAATCCGCTTTGTGCCGAGCGCAATTGGATCGCCTTAAACGGTATTGCCGGGTCCACTATTTCTATCTTCGCCTTTCTTCAACGTAGTGAAGAACAATCCACGTCTGTATTCAGGTCTCTTCGCGCCGTCTCCGGCGTAGGCCAAAGTTTTATGTTGGAGCATATGTTATATTGTTGTTGTTAGAGTTTATAAATAGTTGTGTTTATGCCTACTGCTATGGAATGGAGCCAGGATGCAACAAAATCCCTATTAAAGGCTTCTTGACAAGGTTCTATCCAGGAGATTCTCATGAAAGCCGTCATTCTAGCTGCCGGAGAAGGGCTCAGGCTCAGGCCTCTCACCGAGACGAGGCCGAAGACAATGCTCCCTGTCGCCGGGAAACCGATATTGCATCGGCTCATAATGGAAGCGAAGAAAGCCGGCGTGACCGAGGCGATCGTGGTCGTGCGGTACAAGAAAGAGAAAGTGATCCAGTATTTCGCTGAAAACGATCCCGGCATGAAGATCACGTTCGTGGAGCAAGGTCCGTGCAACGGCACCGGAGCCGCAATTCTAGCTGCGGAAAGCCATGTGAACGACACTTTCGTCGCCCTGGCCGGAGATATAGTCACCGAAGCGTCCGTCATCAAAGCGGTCGTATCAGCGCATGAGAGCGGGATAACGCTCGCGCTCAAGAAAGTCCCGAACCCGCACGAATACGGGGTGTGCGAGCTTTCCAACGGGCGCGTGAGCCTGTTCGAGGAGAAACCGAAGCACCCGAAGAGCGACCTGGCGAACCTGTCCGTCTATTGCATGGAACCGACCGTGTTCTCTGAGATAAAATCCCTGAGCAAATCAGAGCGCGGCGAATTCGAGATCGTGGACCTTTTCGTGGGCGCTAAAGGCGTGGTCGTCGAAGGTTACTGGCGCGATATCGCCTACCCGTGGGACCTTCTCGACGCCAACGAGCATGTCCTGAACGATCTCGAAGCGAGTATCGGGCAGGTCGAAAACTCCACCATAAACGGCAAGATTATCATGGAGGGTGGAGCGAAGATAATCAACAGCTACATCGAAGGGATCGCATACATCGGGGCAGGGACGGTCATCGGTCCGAACGCCTATCTGCGTGGTTCCAATTCCATAGGGAAGAACTGCCATATCGGGCCTGGCAGCACATTGAAGAGCAGCATACTCCTGGATAATGTCAATGCGAAGCACCTCACCTATATAGGAGACAGCCTGATCGGGGAGGGGGTGAATTTCGGGGCCGGGAGCCAGGTCGCGAATTACCGCTTCGATTCAGGACAGATCAACGTCGTGACCGAAAGGGGATGGGCCAACACCGGAAAGAAGAAGCTCGGCGTCTTCGTCGGAGATAACACAAAGTTCGGTGTCCTTTCCTGTACGATGCCCGGGAAATCCATCGGCTCCGATTGCTGGATACACTCAGGCGTCGTGGTGAATCGGAACGTACCATCGGGCATGCGGGTGTTCACGAGGCAGTCGCTGGAGCTCGTGAAGGAAGAACAATAGTTTTTATTCCATTGCCTATCTTATCCATACTTCTTGCAGGGGTAGCGAAGCGGTCAAACGTGATGGATTCAGGGTCCATTGGCTTAGTGCCTTCAAGAGTTCAAATCTCTTCCCCTGCATATATTCATGGTCTGTGTTCAGCACCTTTTTTGCCCTTCCACTAGATGGTTTTCTGAGGCGCACAGGTTAAAAAGGTCTATATTTTACCTCCAAAATACTCGTTGAACTTCGCAACTACTCTACGTCGAAGATTATACGAATCCGCGAATTCGGCATAAGCGAGCCAGCCTTCAAGGCTTTGCACGATCTCTTTTCGGCTAATCTTTCCCTTCTCGTGCTCTCTTCTGAACTTCTCAAGACGTTTCCAGATTCTCCGCGTATTGCTCTTTTTGAGGAGTTTGTAATGGTAAAAGACGCGAAAACCAAGCAGGGTTATCCCCTTTCTCAGGGGGATTATCTTTGACTTTTCAGGGTGGAGCTCAAGCTCAAGATGTTCATGGAGAAAGGCGGTGATTTCTTCTTTCCATAGTCCAAGCTGTCCTCTGTCATGATGGAGTATAACGAAATCATCCACATAACGGAGGTAATATTTCGCCTTCAGCGTATGCTTCACAAACTGGTCAAGGTCGTCTAGATAGATGTTTGCGAAAAACTGCGAGGTCAAGTTGCCTAGCGGCATTCCCTTTCCAGGGGCAGCTGTCTTGTGGTGCTCCAGAATGAGCTTTATCAGCCATAAAACCTTAGAATCCCTTATTCTGCGTCGTATTATCGCCTGAAGGATTTGATGGTCAACACTATCGAAATAATGCTTTATGTCGGCTTTCAAAACGTAGCCGATGGCCGCATTTGCGTCAGTTCCTTGGGGGGGGGGAATTTCCTGCTATAATCCTTCCATTTCGGGTTACCTTGCGCATGAAATCCTCAAAGCGCAGAATAGCGGCATGGGTTCCTTTGCCCTTCCGGTTAGCGAATGAATCGTAGATGAAATTCTTGTCAAAGATGAGTTCTATGACGTTGCACAATGCATGATGGACGACACGATCTCGAAAGTGCGATGCGCTTATTCTCCGCGTTTTCGGGTCTCTTATCGTGAACAGGGTCAAAGGTGCAGGCCGATAAGAGGACGTTTCAAGTTCTTGCTTCAGTTGCATCAGGTTGCTCTCGAGGTCGGCTTCAAATTCAATGACGTACTCTTTTGTTGTTTTCCTCTTTCTGGCCTTCTCGAAAGCCAGCTCTAGATTCTCATAGGAACAAAGCTGCGAATACAAGTTCCCGTAGGTTTTCATATTCCCACAGATAAACAAAATTATCTCTAGAATGCAAGCCCGGGTCATTCCGAGACCGTTGGACGGCGCATTGTTGAGGTTGACGTTCCGCCTGTTGTTGTCGTTCCAGTTGTTGTTGTCGCGGGCAACCAGGCCCAAGGTAACCCATCCGCTCAAATGGCGCAGATACGCCAGCACCACCACGTCACGTTTTCAGTTGGTTTAACCTACTTGGTGTTGTGGTTGAATTTCATGTCTGGTATCAACCAGCACTGCAGATGAGTGTGTGGCCTAGGGCTTGCACCCTAGGATAAAAAGAAGAAAGTTTAGCCTTTTATCTCTAACGCTTGGACGAGCAATCGCATGGCTTCGAGCTTCTCAGGTTTAACCATCTGTGAAAGCTCAGAAACGCTTGCGCCTGCATTTTCGACTAGGGTTCTGAACTCATCCAATGTTACTCCTGTTATCAGGATACCTTTGTCTTGAGGAGCAGTTTCAACCTGCAATTTTTTCGGTGCGCCGCCAGAGGCGGCTTCTATAGCCACCCCGAGACCGAAGGAGGGCGCATAGTTGAGGAGGACGTACCGCCCGTAGTTGCCGTACCAGCCGCCGTCGTCGCGGGCAACCAGGCCCACTCTTTTTTCTATTCTCCAAAGACGTCTGGCAGTTTCAATACTGGAATCAACTATCTTTCCAGTTGGAATATCGTATTTAGCATCACCAAGATACCACTTTTCAGAAACAACTGGAAAATCCGGGACTACGCCGACCTCCTTAGCCTGCACAATCCGTGTATTTCCGTCTGTTTCAAGCGTGAAGTCCGGGTGCTCGGCAACAAGGACGACGTTTTTCTTTCCTTGGTGATCTTCAGGGACTGGAAACACATATCGTATGCCTGTTTCAGAATCGGTGTATTCAATCACTTTTCCAAGCTTCTGATCTGGTTTGTCATAACCGGTCATCGTTCCGGTCCAGCAGGCAAAAACCTCGCGTATACCCTGCCACTCATCGCTTCCGACAAGGGCTTTGCTCAGCCTTTTGCTTGAAGCAATTACAGCGCCAACTGCGTCTGCTTTTGTTAAAGCCTCTTCCATCTGAACGCCGTCAGACCTTTTCACCAAGACGCCCAGATTTGGGCCTCGCGCCCTTTCTTTTCCTGAAACTTGAGCAACAACAGTCATGATTACACCTCATTATCGATAACTATATTGTGTATCAATATACTTAAAAACCTATCTATTGCCACATACTCTTAACAGTTGTCCTACATTTTACCGTTAAATTAGCCGTAAGCAATTCCACCCTTAAAACTTTTTGACCTTAAGGGTGCGTACGTCGATAAACTCTCATTTTTACTGCCTTCAACCAGCATCCTTATTTATTGAGTGAGAGAAGTAGGAGTGAGTGGGGGGCTATTCAGGAAGAGTTTGGCAAGGATCTCGCGTAGTTTGCCTCGGGTAAATACTATCGCATATCAAGGGGATTTAAATTAAATAGTATTAAATAGTAGTATATTTAATATTTTAATATGGTTTCCAATGATGAACTT
The DNA here is from genome assembly GCA_963800555.1 of uncultured Microcaldota archaeon. Classification (GTDB taxonomy): domain Archaea; phylum Micrarchaeota; class Micrarchaeia; order Anstonellales; family Bilamarchaeaceae; genus Bilamarchaeum. Next base: position 34,949 of record CAWDBH010000008.1, read on the forward strand.
ACCAATATTCTCTCTCAAGAAGAAGGTTCGAAACTTGAATTCAAGAAATCTGCCCATTTTCCCGAACGGATAGGACGTACAATCTGTGCCTTTGCCAATTCAGGTGGGGGTCTGCTCATATTGGGGGTGGAAAAGACCGATGGAAAAACAACCATCCACGGCATGGCAAAAGATGAAACCTACCAGAAAATGGCCGCCCTTTTGCCAAGGCTAGATCCAAGGCCGCAAGTCACTTACGAGGAGCATGGCGTAGATGATAACCTGATTATAATCGTTATTGTGAACTCCATGCAGGTTAGCGAGGTCTGTTTCTTCGAAAAAAGTGTATATATCCGTCAGGGCTCGGTCAATGTAGAAATTAACAAGCAGCAGCTGGTAGAATTTCTCCGGGGCCGCGGTGTCATTTCTTTTGAAGAGAATCGGACAAACGCCAATCTCACTGATCTTTCCGAAGAGAAAATCCGGAAACATCTCTTTCAGCGCTTGGGAAAAAATGCTGATGAAGACACACCGACAGTAACTATGCTCCAATCCTTGGGAGTGGCGAATGCTGTTGGTGAATTTTATATAAAAAACGTAGGTGTCTTGGCGTTTGCAAGGGATATCAGGCGCTTCTTCTCAAATGTTGAAATCCGCATTGTCAAATACAAAGGAAAAACAGCGACATTGGAAGCCAGGGAATTTGACCAGCGCTACAGTGACACCGCACCCGAACTATTAGAGAGGGCATTCTCCGTCATAAAAGAGAAATCCGGTCTCTCTGCCAGGATTGTGGAGGGTAAACGCATGGAAAGCCCCATGATACCTGATGAAGTGCTGCGCGAAGCCGTTACCAATGCCGTAGGTCATCGGGATTATTTCGACCCGAACGGTATCCTTGTAGAGATATTCGACGATCGGATTCAGATAACCAACCCGGGTACGCTTCTACCCGGGCAGAATCTGAGTAATTTCGCTGACATAAGACGGCACCGTAACCCGATTCTGCATCGCATTCTCAATGATGCTGGTTGGGGTGAGGGTCTGAATCTTGGCGTCCGTGCCATGATCAGGATATTACGTCTACAAAACCTTCCTGATCCTGCATTCGAGGATCTGGGCGGGTTTTTTAGGGTTATTCTATATGGCCCCCTTTCAGATCGTGCTGTGAAGCCATATGGGCAACTCAACGGGAAACAGCAGAAAGCATTGGCATATCTTGAGAAACATGATTCTATTACGGCTCCCTATTTTGCCCATATGGTCGGCATTTCACATCCTACAGCTATCCAGTATCTGAATGATCTGGTGGCGCAAGGCCAACTCAAAAGGATTGGCAGCTATCGCTCATCAAGATATGTGAAGGATAAAAAGGATTAAAATATTAAGCTATTATAGGTTTAATATAATTTGATTTAAACCTAACGGTCCTAACAAATATCCTAACGACTAACGATTATGATGGTTTTACATTAGGTTTATTATAAGTGGCAGTTGGCTGCCATGGAAATCCCGTGGCGTCTTTCCGGCCAATCAGCACACAGGCGGGGTCTATCGACCCTTCTCCTGCAATTATATTTTACTCTGTAAAATTTTGGCTCTGTAGAAACCCTCTCTTAAGTCCAGCTTAAGACGAGGCAACAAAAAATCTCCTCTAGCTGGACTGACCGGTAAATGTTGTAGGCAAAGTACTTCAGCTTCAATTCCTTGCGCCGCATCCAGATGCCCTTGCTATAGAGGGCGTCTCCGAAGACCCTCTTTACAACGGAGTTGATTGTTTCTATGAGGTTGCGCTGCCGCCCCCTCAAAGCGAAGGTGAGCCGATTCCAGTTGTTCAAAACCCTGCGCCTTATCTGGCTTTTGCATTTGTGCCTGTCGGTTTCCTTGATCTTGATGTACGGCACGGCCTTCAGAAGCTTCTCCACGAGAAGGATCTCATCCTTGCCATCGTACCCCTTGTCAGCATGAACCTCTGAAATCTTCTTCAAGAGTATCAGGGCGCGTTTCATCAGCCTCCTGAAATCAATGATATCATGAGACGGGAAATTCCTTAGCCTGCAGCAGACGATGACCTGATTTGTCAGGTCCCCAACGAATGAACCTTTGAGGAACGTCTTATGCGTAGGCTTGCGTTTTATCCTCCTCACGAAGTAGCTGCTGGCATGCGAAGCAGGATATCCTGAAGAGTCTATCCCTACGACGGCTCCCCTGATCAATTGATCCCCTATGATGAGGATTGCGACCACTGCGATAAGGGTATCCAATACCTGTGAGTCCAGCCTCTTGATGAACTTCTGGAGGGTAGTGAAATGAGGTATCTTCGTGAGACCCATCGCTTGCATCAAGTCGCTGCCAATGCCGTCAACAGTATCCCTGTAATCCTCGTCAGTCTTCTGTTTCAGGACAGCTATCGCTAGGAGCTGATGCTGAGTGAAGTCTTTTCTTGAGAATTTGTTTCCATATTCAGGCAGCACGTACTTGGCTGCCTGCTGGGCCCTAACCGCTACTCTAATTAACTTTGACGTTCTCTTTTGCATGGATTTCGCCGCTGGGAGGAGTCAAGGCCCTGGTAAGCCTCGACGATGAAACCCATTGGCATACTTATCAATTAAGCATTTCTACAGAGCCAAAATTTTACATCTTTTTCATCATAAACACAAAATAATATGTTTATAAACACATGCCATCAAAGAAAAACTATTGTAAGAAATGGTTTTTAAGGGTGGGAATATGGAAATTAAATCAAGACAGCCTAGGGCTGGAGCGATGGAAAATATACAGTCTAATTCAAGGTCTTCTTTGATAAAATGCGCAGCCAGATTCGCTGCTCTTGGCATGGTGCTTGCCAGTCCTATTATGACAAGTTGCGCAACCTTTTCCAGAGGAAGCGAAAAAAATACAGAAAGAACTCCGTTGGCCGAGTGCTCTGGAGTTGATGCGAATAAATCGATTTGTAACGCGGCATCAACGGTAAATGGAGCCGTAAGCATCCCGCAGGACAGCTTAGAAACTAATAGGGAGAGGAGACATGGCTATACTTGGGAGAAATTCACTGTGAACCGCGCCATGATCACGACTGAAAACGGTAAGACTGTGAGTTTTGAGGAATATGCAAAAGTAAATCCCTCCAATCTAACACTGTTCTGGGTCGTATATCAAGCCTTGGGGAGGACCGATTCCAGTGGTGAAAAGATCCAGTATCTTTACAATCCGAATTATGTGCATGGAAAATCGAAACCCGGAGACCGCTACCTCGGCATCATAGTTCGTGATGTCAAGACAAATTCCGGAGAGAGCGGTGACTTCGTCGTGAGAACCAAGTGGACTGGGAATGGCAGCGGCCCGCAATGGATTCCGATAATGGCGAATCCCAACACGGTTGACTTGTTGCAGGTGCTCTTCCGTGTGAAACCAGGAACAGTCGGAGAGCCGCAGAATGATGAACTATTCCGTTCAAGGATTAAAGAGGCTCAGGTTGGTAATGGCACCGACTTCTTTTTCGAGAGGAACTGGGAACCCAATAAAGGGATTTCGGTCATCGAGTTCGCTCCCACGACCACGTATGTGATTGGAAAGATCAATCCGATTGGGGCTTCAAAAACGACTAAGAAGTAAATTGTCCTCTTTTATTTTTATCCAATTCATATAACCTAATGAAGAATGGCTCGCGTCTAGCTTATGTAAAAGCATCACCGCCAGCCGTTGCCAGGAATCAAATAGTATTTTCTTCCCCACTCGAAGAGCCGAACTCTGGAAAAGGAAGAATCGCGATCCTCAATCCCGACCTTCGCCGCATTGTACAGCTGATTGCCGTAGACCGAGTTGATGTAGCCACAGAATTTCTCGCGCATGTCCTGGCTGACAGAAAACTCTCGTCTATTGCCGAAGAGAATCCGCTGAGGAGCGAGTCGATTATCGACCTTTCACATGAATATATCAACTGGCTGAAGCAAAAAACTCAGGAATGCAAGTCAACAGTCCCTGATTTGGCCCACTCTATATGTATCAGAAGCCTAACTTTTCCTTAACGATTACCATCTTTATCCTTCCAGGCATTATTTCCTTGTCTATGATGAGAGTCTTGTTCAAGGAGGTACCCACGCCATAAACTTTCTTCGCCCTTTCATTCTCGAGCGGCACCACGTATTCGCTGATTCTTTTGTGGGCGGATGCGAGGTCCTTCACTATCTTCTGGGAACCCACGATCCAGATGACGTTTCTGGCAGAAAAAGCATACGGGGCGAGCTGGCTGCCTGACTGCGACACGATGACGACATGTCCATCTTCGGTCACAGCATGGACGCTCCCTATGGCGAACTGGCACGCAGACGCAGCCTTCCTTGCAGCATCCCTAGCGCCTTTATCAGAGATAGACATAACTCTTTTCCTGACGGACTGGTATTTACCGCTTTCTTCAACCTCTTTGAGGATTCCGGTCTCATCCAATGTGATCGATGACATGCAATAGACGTCAGAGCCTTCGGGGATCAGCGCCAATGCCTTCGCCTTGGCGTCATCCCTGTTTTCAGCTACGATGACGTCTATCCCCCTAGACGTAAGGTTTATCGCGGTTTTCTCTATTGTCATTCTGTCAGCGAGAGTCTTCCAGTCCATGGTCACATATCCAGCAACAAAAATATTAATCCTCTCAGCCCTTTCAGGGCAGTCGGACTGATTTTAGTGGCCAGTGTCAATATTGGTCAAAAGGGCAGATTTTATAAATAAGTGGTTTCAAATAGTATATATAAGTGTACAAAATCGAGAGGATGGGAGACATGGAAATCAAGAGACTTCGGCATCGCTCAAACAATCCTTCAAACAACGTCGTAGAGACCACCCCTGCTAACACGGAAGCTTTAAATTCTGCTCATGGGATACCAAGTAAGCGCTCCGGTCTAAGGAGCTTGGGAACAGTAGCATTATTGTTCCATCAATTGACATTTGCTCATCAAGGTGTGGCTATGGCTCAACGAAGTGCTCAACATGAACAGCGGGGAAATGTTTCTGAATTGGATACACTGAGATCTCGGCTCAGCGAGGAAGTCTCGGGAATAAAGGCATTCCGCAATACCGATGAGTTCGAGCGCTTCTCAAGCAATCTTTTCAAGGATTTGCTTTCGCTGAACCGCCTGATGGGGAAAAATATGTCAGCCCCCATACCAGAGATGGCCGGTGCGACCAACGATGAAAAAATAATATCCATGAATAAATGGCTCGGTCTTAAGGCGGATACGCAGCCCCCAGAAACGATGATGGTCCTTAGCGGGAGGCTCGCAGGAATATTCAACACGATCCAGCAATCCCAGGTCGCTGAGGAATTGGTGAAGACCGTGAAAGAAGCGGCTAGCGAGGCCGTTCCTGCTCCGATAACAGCCGCGGCAGTTGTCCCGAAACCAGTGACCCTAGCCGATAGACTAGAAAACGAAAAGATAATTCTTAATCTAAATTATATCATAGAAAATGCATCTAAGAAAGCGGTAAGGGGTAAAGCAATATCCATCAAACAGAAATTGGACAAATCCGTAGGGGACCCTGAAGCATTGAATAGGAAAAACCGCGCAAAGACAGAGCAGAAGATTTCTGACGCAACCACCTTCATCAAGAAAAACCTTTCTGCTGTAGAGGCAGCCGCGCTCGCAAGACAGATGGCAGCTTACAAATCAATGGAGAAAGCTCCTGATGATAAGCTCGTTCCGGCAGTGACCGAGCTCAGCAAAGCCGCGGACCTTGATCCTCGCATAAGGCAGAGCCTCCCTCGTCTCTTTAACATGGGCCAGCAAGCCGCAGCGCGCATTCTTGCCACTCTGCGGGAATCGGCTGCAGAGAAATCCCCAGATATGGCTACTCAGAAATATGAAGCTGCGATGGCGGTGTATAATTCGGAGCAGAAATTCTTCAAGCTCCTGTTGAACGAATTCATCATACCACTTTGCGACAAGCTTGAGACTGATTTGAAAGACAGCAAGCTCCCTACGTATCAAGAGCTCAAGAGCGCTGAAAAAGAATTCAATGTCGGCAGGACGCACATAACCCTCGCGAAGAAATCGAAACTCAACAGGGGCAACGGAAAAGATGATATGATAAAAGCGATGGACGCCCGCGAGAAATACGCCCGTATCCTTTCGCAGAAGGACGAGGTGTCATACCATGAGGTGGCCGCGCTCTTCAACGCGGTCGTGTCAGAAGACCGTTTGATTCGGACCCTCATAGATATCCACGGTTTCGCCAGCAAGAAAGGTGTCCTTGACACTGCAGGTAGCAATGAACGTCGGAGATTCTTGGTGGACTATGCCAAGGCATCCGGCATAGTTGCTGATCCAGATAAAGATATCTATTCAGAGATGACGAAGCAGCAGCGCAGGGAAGCCGTGGCCACATACTACGGGAAATCGATGTCCGTGGTTCTCGATCCAAAACAGATATCCGATAAGCAGATCGCTGAGGCAGAGAAGGCCATCAGGCCACTGCTCATGCGCTCGCTTGAAATTATGACTAATGACGCCTTGCAGGCGCTTTACAAGTCTGCCGCGTACCTGGTGTCTTCGGACACGCAGTTCGAGCAGATGGCCTCCCTAAGGTCCCTATGCGCCACAGCCTACGTGAATTACGAGAAATACGTAGTGGGTCAAAAATACGAGGATTCGCTCGATGCGGTGCCTCTTTCTACGGAGGAACTCACGACCGGGCGCATGAATACGGCCAGGTCGTTCCTCACCAATGTGCTCGCCGCGGCCAAGGCAGGGGCCGAAAACGACCCGATGATAAAAAGCGCCAATGCCTGGCTCGAAGCCACCAAAGGCGAGATCCCGAAGGAAAAAGCGGCTCAAGTCGCAGACACGATCTACTACATGGCCAGAAGCATAGCCGCAATAAGAGAGGCCGAGCTTTGGCTATCCACACGGGTCCTGCAGTCCTCTTCTTTGGATACCAAGGCGTCTGATGCTGCAAGGGAGAATATCCGGCTCGCGAGGGAAGTATTCAGCCTTAATTTCTCTGGGGCGAACCCGAATCCTGATCTATGGGTGCTTCCCGGTTACCACTGCAATATCGCCGCGAACATCGCGAACGGTGTCACGAATATGCTCGCTCCGAAGGCATTAGCCCTCACCGAGGCGCCGGCCACCATCGCTTCGGTGGCATCATATGCCGATCCTAGCAGCGATATGAAACTCCGTGATGAAAACAAACCCACAGAAGAAGAGCGGAACCGGGCTGCGGCAGCCGCGGAATCCAGGCACCTATCAATGCTCGCACAACTCGCAGGGAACCCTAGATTCGGAGCACCGGATTCTGAAGAGCTGCTCCACAACACGGGATTGTCCGGTCCGATGAAAGAGCTGGATTTCGAATTCGGCAGGGCGATCTCCAACAAGGCCCTCATGGACTTCCCCATATTGGAGCGGCACTTATTCAGGAGAAGGACCAGCGTAGAGCCGATTGATGCGCATTATGTCTTGCACGGCAGCCTGAACAGGTACCAAGGAAATTTCCACGAAGATACGAAGCAATTCCATAACGGCCAGCTCTATATCGAGATGTTCCGGCTCCTGCTGCTTCATGAGGATAAGGATGTGCCCGGCACTCTCGCTAGGCTGAACACGCCGTTGAGCGAAATTTCCGATCCGCAGCTGCGCAAGGATCTGGAATCCGTAAGCAAGAGGATCGGCATTGACCCAGGAAGCCTGCTTCACGGAAAAACATTCTTGCAGGCAATGCGCGAGAAGATGTCCGATGCTTCTGCAGCTTATGCCACAGCCTCAGGAGAGAAGCAACTGGACCCAAGACAGCAGGAAAACCTGAATGGCCTGGTATTAGCTGTCCTGGATGCCAGGATTGCAGAGTTGAGATCTCTAGTGCGGGGCTCAGTCAACATCGCGGGGGGATCAGAATCTATAACCAACCTCGCAAATTACAAGGATCCGAGAGCCGCTTACGCCCGGAACGCGATCAGGATGCTGGATATGCTCCAAGGAGCGGACGGCAAATCTGGCATTAGGGCCCAGCTCGCCACAGGTGTCAAATCCGATCTCATCGGCAGGCCGGTCGATCCAAGGACCGCGATAGCGATGGCCGAGATGGGCCTAGCGGACCTGGATCCGAAGAACCTAGACGGGATGAAGAAGGAAGCGGCCCCGGCTGTCAAAGGGGTCGTACGCATCCCTGATGGTGCCATAGAGCAGCTCTCAGGGCCTAAGATTAATGGCGTAGACCATATTTACCTTAAGGTTCGAGAAGTCGGCGTGGAAGTCGAGGGAGGAAAGACCATACCGTTCGAAGAATTCGAGAAGCGGAACGGTCCGCACAACCTGACATTCTCCTGGCTGGTTTTCCAGTCTTTGGGCAGGACGGATGCCAGCGGAGACAAAATAATGTACCTCCTTAATCCGAATAACACCGGCACATCCGACCGTTATAGCGGTGTGCTTGTCCGAAATATAACGCTAACGAGCGGAGAGACTGGGGATTTCGTGGTGAAGACTCGGGCAACCGAGGTGTCGCCGTCTGTTGGTCCGGAATGGGAACCCGTGCTGAATCCAGATGGCAAGGTGGATCCCTCAAATGTGCTCTTCCAGACGAAGCAAGGCACATATGGAGACCCGGTTTTGGACAATCGGTTCAGGAAGAATTATACGGAGGCTCAAGCCGGGAGAGTAGATGATTTCTTCTTCCTGGCACGCCATATCGCCAATCAAGATACGAGCAAGTCCGCGGCCGAATCAAGCCGGATACTGGTCAGCAAGACCGCTATATCCACCGTGCCTTATGTGATTTGCACGATGCGTCCTTCCTCAGCGAAGAAGGAAAAATGATGGGTGGGAAAACAATGGGATACGGAAGGAGAGGGATTAGCGCATGCGTTTGATTTTTAACGAAACCACAAAAACAGACCATTCGAAACCTGATACCCAGGATTCGGAAACAAGAATGCGCAGGTCCAGACGCAGGCAATTCATTGCAGTGGGTATGCTTGGGGGGTTATTTTTCCTTCCATCCCAGGCAAATGCTCACCTCTTCGGTGATTTATTAAGGTTATCTTCGAAATATAACACGCACGGAATGGTGATGTCAATGGCTTCAGTACAAGTCGAAAAGCAAACAGCCGGGGAATCAGAGGTGGATAGGCTCCTGAGTATAATACAGAAATTGCCAGAACCTGTGGGTCCGACCCATCCTACCAATGTGCAATCGCCTATCTCTCTTGCCGATAACGCGCTCAGCATGCAATCAATACTCACTATACTCAAGGGTCCAAGGCCTCCTGCGAACGACTCCAAGAGAGCCGTCTACGATCAAGCCGTGAAGTTCCTAGGCGAAGGCAACACGACCGAAGCCATAGCATACGTTCAGCGCGCCCAGATGGGTATCTTCAGCAACATATTCAAGAAGATAGCTAGCGGAGAAGATGTCGGTGACCGAGGGCCAAAACTGATCTCGTTATTCCAAATCGTGGATCTAGAAAGCGGTAATTACAAGCGTAACACAATAGAGAAGCTCAGGGGCAAGCTTGGCGGTGAGGAAATGGCGCCTAGCCCAGACGAAACGGAACGGAGAATCGGTTCGGAACCGATTCAAACCGTCGAAGTTCCTCTCTTCGATCTAGGTGCGATACACCTTTTGAGCAAGACAGCCGATGAGGTCCGCGTGGCCTTCAACGCGACATCCTCCCCGGAACTCGATAATATATTCGGGAATTCCTCAGCAAACGCGTCACAAGCTATAAACGCAATAGCTAATGGGTATGCTACGCTAATCAACAACCCGAATGATCTCGCTGCTCAGCAAGCTGCAGCCAAGACAATATTTAACTCATTGAATACAATCCCGAAGACCAAAGACATGTGGAATGCCAGCCTTCACCCGGACTTCGCGAAAGCGATGAGTTATTTCCAGGCAGGGGCACTCAAATCTGGATTGGACTCGCTTTCGCAAGAGACTTCTTTCAGCACCTTATATGGCCAGCTAAACAACCTTTACGTGGTATCAATTAACCAGCGTGCTATCGCCGTCATGCGAGCTGGGACCACAGTAAGGTACAATTTCGACAAGAACATGGAAGCGTTCTCTGATTTCATGCAGGGCACGAGAGAGAAGATCTTCGAACCGAGAATCCTATATCTTGGTGTAGGCCTTTACTATGAATATCTGGCGATGAGCGGTCAGCTCACGCAGCTCACCGTCACGCCTGGAAGCACCTCGCCTATCGGGAAAGGGAAAACGACACCGTTGACCGGAACTGGAAATGTGTTCACCGTCAACCCGCAGATCGGCATCGGTACGAGCGCATGGGGTAATCCGATAGAGATTGTGCTTCATGCTAGCACGGGCTACGAGAAATACGCGCTCGGAACCAACATCCAGATGGACGACGGCACGATGCAAAAGGTGAAAATTGAAGGGAATGGCGCTTATATCGGCCTTTGGGGCGTGGAGGTGCGAACTCCTGGCAAGGAAGGGAAGCGCAGGACGATAAGGATGGAACGGTTCGGTGTTGGCGCAGTAGGCACCCCGTCCAATCCATTGGCATACGTGACTTTCTCAGGGAATTGGCATGAGACGAACAGGATAAGGATGCAATCCTTCATGACCCCGCAATACTCGTATTTCCTCAGTCAGCATCGCGCTGGGGGAGACCTGCGGCCTCTGGATATGACGCTTCAGCTCAACCCGAAATGGTCGCTGAACGTAGGGCCCGGCATCAGGTACGATTATAATTTCGGAAATGAGAACCATACCATGGAATTCTACGGGACTGCAGGCTTCAGGTTCTCCCGTGGCTTGGAATTGGATTTGAAGGCCGGCTACATGATGGAAAAAGGCGGTGCCAAAGGTGCAGGCGAGCGTCTCCCTGGCACTCCCTTCGGTTCTGTGAACCTCACCCTCACTCCTAAAGACTGGTTCAAGACATCTTCTGACAGGAAAATCATCCAAGATACTGTTCCGACCAAGAAGGTAGTCGAGAAGACAGAAGAGGAAGGGGAATGAGGATTGGGAGCATGGGAATCACACTTAAATCTTTTGTTCTGCTTGCGTTGCTGCTTTCAGTAGCTTCTGCTACGAACGTGGATGCGGCGTTCCAGGCATCCGATTCGACATATCATTTCAACACTGATATGCAGTTTACAACAGACTTCGCGGCCTCAACCGGTGGCCAGACTATCCAGAGCGGAAGCAACCTCTGCGTTGGCTCAGTAGTTCGCATCACCCCTACCTTCTCTGCCAAGTGGGCGGTTTCCTCTTTGGACATAGTATCCTATTACCCGAGATGCGGTGCCGCGTATTGCCCGGTCATGATCCCCGCAAGTGGGATTGATTATGGCAAGGACATACATTGGCTCGATTCCGCGACATTCGATACTCAAAAAAGTTACGGGGATAACAATGATATTACAACCAATACTGCGTTGTATTCGCAAAGCAACTTCTACACTGAACCAGTCACTTACAATAATGTTACTGGGTTATTCGTTCCGAACATGGAAGGCGGGGCTAACATCTTCTGCGAAGGTAATCTTCAGGTCAAGGATGGCAATACGGTAATAACAACCACTCCATTGCCCAATATAGGGTCAGTGAATATCACGCTTTCTGCATCTGGGGCGCATTCAATCTCGACCTCATTTACGAACGTGAACTGTTTTGCGGCATTAGTGAAACACCCGATAAACCTTGACAATAATCCAACTTGGTTTAGATTCTACTACTTCACATATAATGCTCCTGCCATCTCCGCCAATTCCGGTTCTAACTCAGTCATAGTCAATGTCAAACCTGTCGGCGGGAACTGCGCTCTGGCGCAGACCGAAATAGACTCCAGCAGCGCCACGGGGACTCCGGTCCTCTCCGTAGTCCACGTCACAGTGAAGAACAACGGAGATCCCGTGACCATGAATGATGTATCGAGTTCGGATCCCGGATTCACGGTGAGCCCGTTCCCGACAAGCACATGCGATGTCCTGGGTTTCCCATCGAGCCTATGTCCCTCGGATAACGGCTTCAATGAAGTCATCCCTTCAGGAGGCTCGAAGGACGTCTATGTGCTCATGCAGAACAACGGCGGCACAAGTACGATCCTGACCTTCACTTCCACTGTGGCGGCATCAAGCAGCTGCAGCGGAGGGACGAGCGGGAGTTCATGCACATTCACGACTGATATGAGCAACTCCACATCCTCTTCCTGCACTATAACGCCAGCGAGCCTCACATATGGCACGGACGAAGTGGCCAAGTTCAGTGTGACCTGCCAAGACTTCACCGGCAATACCATACCGTGCACAGGAGATAATTGGTTCTGGACCGGTATCTCCGGAGACTTCATAGAGAAAGACAACACCCAAGCGCTCGCATACCCGACATCCGCACCTGGCACGAGCGGGACATTGGGATTCCAACCTGCATCCGGGACCGCAGCCTGCCACTCCGATATAGACGTGGTCACTCCGACCTACGTCTGCAAATTCACTCCTCCGAATGCCGATCTCAATTACAGCCAATCGCAATCGTTCGTATTGAGCTGCCTCGTGAACGGCACCTCGGAGACTCCGGATACCACGACATATATCACGCACAACGGCCTTCAGGGCAACCTTAGCAACCAGAGCAACTCCGGTGTGACGTACACGGCACCTAATTTCGATACCAACGGGGATCTGATTGGGTTCGGCCAATTCGACAGCGCCCCATCTCCTATTCTGGGTGCGGTCGCGGATGCGCCGATAACCGTGACGAATGGTTCCACGGGCGGCAACCAGACCAATACGACTACCAACACGACTGGCAATTGCCCCGCTTGTTCAAGGTCCGGGGACACGAACTGGTGCCAGATGGCTGATGATCTAACAAACGCATTCACCGGCTACAGCGGATGGATCGGCCTGAAATGCGGGCAATACGGCAACGAGACATGCGATCAGGCCACCTGGAACGTGGATCCTTCGTCAGCCGCGACGTTCTCTGATCCTTCCAGCCCCACCGGGGTCACGATCACGATAACCGGAGCCAAAGGCACGACCGGCACCATCACTGTATCGGTGAATGGCAAGTCGGACCAGACCTGCACCCGCGGCTTCGCTGTTGGCGACCGCGCCTGTTGGGAGATAAGCTAGTTTTCTTTCTCAAATAGCATAACTGTCTAGCAGCCTCGGGACTGTCACATCATAATCCTTGCAGAGGACTTCGGCCAGCTCGCTTTTCTCGCCATGCATGAGGAATATCTTCTTCAGCCCCTTGACGGACTTCGCGAACTGAACGAGCTCGTTGAAATCAGCATGCGCCGAAAGCTTGACTGATTCGACCCTGAGCTTTAGGTCCAGTTCGGTGCCGTCTTTCAGCGTAAGTTTCCTCTCGCCATTCATTATGCGGTTCCCGGTGGTACCCTCAGCCTGGTACCCCACGAATATCATCGTGTTCCTGGGGTCTGACCCAAGCTTCTCGAGATAGGACAGCACAGGACCTCCGCTCAGCATGCCGGATGTGGTTATTATTATGCATGGCTCCTTCAGCACGTCTTCTTTGGTCTTCGAGCGCGGATGATGAAAATTCGGACTGTTGAAAGGATCATCCTCGCTCATCAGTATGCGTCTCTTTATGTCGTCATTGGCATAAATGGCGTTGTGGCGGTATATCTTCATCGCTTTGCCGATCATGCCGTCTATGAATATCTTCGTTGGATCCAGTGCGCCGGAACGCATGTGATCATCGAGCGCGAGGAGCACTTCCTGCGCCCGGCCCACCGCGAAGCTGGGTATGATCACATGGCCTCCTTTGTCCATGGTCTGTTTGATTATAGATATCATCTTGGAATAGCTCTCCTTGTAGCTCGGGGTTATGTCGTTCCTGCCGCCGTATGTATTCTCCATTATAAGCGTCCCTGCGGAGAGCCCCCTCTCACACGGGTCGAGCACACGGGTTTTGCGCATGCAGATATCCCCGCTGAAGAGGAGTTTGTGGCCGGAATGCTCGACCATGGTCATTGCGCTGCCCATTATATGTCCGGCTGTGTAGAACGCAGTCTTGAAGCCGCAATCCACGCTTTCGCCGTACTGGATCATTTTCGCATCCTTCATGACGTCTTCGACATCCTTGGACGTGAACAGTTCTCTCTGCTCCTTGTCGCCTTGGCGTATCCTGTAATAATCCGACAGCAGGACTCCCATCAGATCCCTCGTGGGCTTGGTGAGGAAGACCCTAGGCCTCGCCTTCTTGGAATAGACATGAGGTAAGTATCCAGAGTGGTCCAGATGGGCATGCGATATGGTGATATTCTGGACGCGCCGCAGCTCGTCATCGTGGAGCAGGGGATACTCCGTATCCTCGCCGAGCTTGATGCCGCAATCGAGCATGAGGTTGTGCGCCCCTTCCTCGAGCAGCATGCACGCCCTTCCGACCTCCTGGGCCCCTCCGTAGAAGGTCACCCTCATACCAATCCCAGCTTTATCTTGGCCTTCTGGCTCAGCCGGTCTATGGTCCAGAGGGGGTCGAATACGATGTTGATTTCGATATCCGCATCCTCGAAGACCTCGAGCTTCGCCTTCACGCCTTCGAGTATCTCATTGATCATCGGGCATGCTGGAGTAGTGAATGTCATCTTTATGAACACCTTCTGGAGCTTCCCCTTCTCCTTTTTCCTTACGTCGACGTCATATATAAGCCCAAGGTCGACGATGTTCATGCCCAGCTCAGGATCCGACACCTCGCTGAGCTTGGCCAATATCTTTTCCTTGCTCACCATGAAAGGATAATCGGGGAAAGGTTATTTAATTTTGGGCGCCATGCTTTTGAATATGAAAGAAATCGTGGTTGTTACGACTAATGACGTGGGCGCCCTGGCGACTATAGCCGAGGCGATAGGCGGGCTCGGTGTCAATATCGAGGCGATATCTGCCTATGGCCTCAGTGGGAAAGCGGTGTTCAGAATCATTACCAATGATGTGACTAGCGCGGTCAAGGCGATGTCCCGGATTCCCAACGTGGAAGTCCAGGAAGCCGAGACGATAGTATACCAGATGATGAACAGGCCAGGCGAACTCGGCAAGATAACTAGGAAGCTCGCGAACAGGGGAGTAAATATCGAGAGTCTCTATATCGTGAGCAAGAAGCAGGATTTCACAGAGGTGGCGATAAGACCGGTTGAGAAGGACATCGCCAAAGCCAAAGATGCGCTGGGCATGAAATGAAATTAGAAAGATGAATATAAGAAAATAAAAATTTAGTTAGAGCTGATGGTCGCGAAAACCGCGCTCCGCCCTCCTGAAGACAGAATCACAGTTAGCCCGTCTATTTTGCTAACGCCACCCGGCAGAAGCTGGTCTGTCGCAGGACCGTTGCCGCAGGCGAAGCTCAGATCATACATGCTGGCTCCTCCATCCGTGGCAACTATGCCCTTATACGTTATCGTCCAACTGCCGTATTGCAGCGGCTGATCAAGGTTCATGTAGTCCTTGAATGTGGTGCTTGCCCCTTGGCATGCCGGTCCTTCGCTTGCCGCATCTCCGACAACCGTTCCATCCACAGTTGTAGGTCCATCCTGGGAAATTGGAACCGCACCATCGGTGATCGGTCCAGTTGAAGCAGGGCTAGTGTCTCCGACAACCGATCCATCAACAGGCCCGGTTACGGATCCATCAGCTGCTACCGGCCCATCTGTGGTCGATACAGTTGCAGCATCAACGACGATTACAGGTCCAGTCGCAGTCATGCATACTGTCTTACCCGCAAGGGTTGTGCATTCTGCAGCATCCGTGGTAACGGATCCGTCTACGGACGGTTTAACAGTCGAAGAGTCAAGTGCACCACCATCTCCCTCAAATTCACTGACCTCTCCTTTTTCAGCATCAGATTCCTCTCTGGCTTCGGAACCTCCATCCTTGGAAGGGACTTGTATAGTGGAAGTCGGACTACCAGCGCAGGCAACCGCGCCAAAGAGCGCACCTGTCAGAAGAGCGGCAGACAAGGTTTTTCGACCCGTAAAGGCATTCTGCCTTGCTTCCGTAACTGACCCATTAGTATCTTTCCCAACCTTAGTTATCTTTTCAAGGTTCAATTCCATTGTGCAATCACCTTTGTTTGATTATGTGTTTAATATTATATTATGATGGCAAACATTTATAAATATTCATTTTTTACCATTTCTAACTACCCATATATGAAAGAGAATAAAATCAAGGGCAGGTCACATTGATGGTCGCGAAAACCGCGCTCCGGCCTCCTGAAGACAAGTCCAAGCTCATCAGTGCGTCTCCTAACGGGATGATGCTCACACCATCCGGGAGAATATGGTTTGTCGTCGCTCCGTTTTCGGATCCGACGCTTATATCATACGCACTTGCTCCTCCATCCGTGGCAACTATGCCCTTATACGTTATCGTCCAACTGCCGTATTGCAGCGGCTGATCAAGGTTCATGTAGTCCTTGTAAACTTCGGATGCGGTACAACTTCCTCCTTCAGAAAGATCCGCGTCGATGGCCCCACCCGGAGATACGGCATCTGATCCTCCGTCTTGGCTTTGGATCTCATCTACCGTGATGGTCGCGAAAACCGCGCTCCGCCCTCCAGAGGACAAATCAATGGTTATGCCCTTTCCGACTGTATTCGGACCGCCGGTCAGAGTTGTGCTGGTTTTGGAGTTTCCGCACGATACTTCTACTACATACATTGAAGCCCCTGCATCCGTGACTATCAAGCCCTTATACGTGAATGTCAAACCACCGACAGGCACCTGCTGATCGAGGTTCATTTCCCCTTTGAACACCCCTGCGCTTTGGCCATTGCAGATAATCGGTTGCGGGCTTGCATCCTCAGCCACTACTATATGTGAGTCGTGAGATGCTGCGGAATCAGTATGTCCAACCTCGCCGGAAGACTCCACTCCATCAGTGGCTTCCTTGCCATCGATTGTGAAATTCCCGCTTTTGGTATCACCACTTGCATCGTCTTTTGATTGGCTGTCGATTCCCGAAGCAGAATCCACTGAAGTAGTTCCGCCATCTTGATTCTGTCCGGTTGCGCTATCTGTTCCAGATTCAGAATTATTGGCCGGGGCATCTGCGACATTATTGGTTTGCCTGGCATTTCCATCCGTCGTGCTCGCGCCATCCACGCCACCGGTAGGTTGTCCTGCATCATCTTCTATTGCGCTGCCATCTGTTACTCCAACCGGAGTTCCAGAGTCATCTGTGACTCCCCCATCCGCTGTAGAGTTCCCGTCAAT
The DNA here is from genome assembly GCA_963800555.1 of uncultured Microcaldota archaeon. Classification (GTDB taxonomy): domain Archaea; phylum Micrarchaeota; class Micrarchaeia; order Anstonellales; family Bilamarchaeaceae; genus Bilamarchaeum. The sequence continues at coordinate 52,135 of CAWDBH010000008.1, forward strand.
TGCCTGGTTAGAAGCTCCAGTGCCGCCATCGAATCCCGCGCCGCCATCGACTCCGGAACCGCTTTGGTTCGGCCCTGTTTCGATAGTTCCGGCTTCGTTGGATCCGCCAGATGTGCGGTTGGCGTCGGTGAGCGCAGCATCGCTCTGCGGTGCTCCTGGTATCGAAATAGGGTTATTGATATTTACCCCGTTGCTGCATCCAACCAACGCGGCTATGCCACTTACAAGAAGATATCTGCCCAATCTCGGCTTATTTTCACAATTAGATCCGTTTCCTGTCTCCCCAGTCCTTTTACTAATGTGATTCAGTTCCATTGTTATCCCACCCTTGTTAATATTATTGTATAATTGTGTTATAGAAGAAAACATTTTTAAACATTGGTATAAACATAAAGAAATCGCTCGACGATATATAATCGATAATATAAGAAAATAAAAATTTAGTTAGAGCTGATGGTCGCGAAAACCGCGCTCCGCCCTCCTGAAGACAGAATCACAGTTAGCCCGTCTATTTTGCTAACGCCACCCGGCAGAAGCTGGTCTGTCGCAGGACCGTTGCCGCAGGCGAAGCTCAGATCATACATGCTGGCTCCTCCATCCGTGGCAACTATGCCCTTATACGTTATCGTCCAACTGCCGTATTGCAGCGGCTGATCAAGGTTCATGTAGTCCTTGAATGTGGTGCTTGCCCCTTGGCATGCCGATCCTTCGCTATCGACAGCGTAAGCATCTATTGTTCCCCCTGCCTCTCCGATCTGTCCATCATTTGCCTTTGAGGATATATCCACCGCTGATGTATCGAGAGAGATTATCTGATCCGGGGCGACATCAACGCCTAGATTTTCAGCATCAACCGTCTTGACTGAAGCAAGATCGGGGGAGTTGGCTAAAGTGGTATCGGAGACGCTGCCAGGAACATCCGTTGCAGACCCATCTTGCGGATTGATACTTCCAACACCATTTGGTCTATCTTCCATTGCATCAATTCCGGCCACATTGACTTCTGTGCCGGAGCCGCCGTCGCTTTCTATTGCAGAACCGCTATCAGAGACTGCGTCGCCGTCGCTCGCGTTTCCATCGCTGCCTTTCGTTTCTTGACCAGAATCTTTCGTGGTCTTACCGCTATCTACTGCGGCATCCACAATCGGAATCGGGATGTTATCCTGAACCGCCTGATTAGAGCAGCCAAATGCCAGTGCGACGGCTGGTATTCCAAGCCATTTTGCCCATGGTTTTGCATGAGTCTTCTCATTCTCATGCGTTTTCGGACCTTTCTCAATCCGTTTCTCAGAAATTTCCATCAATACCCCACCCTTGTTAATATTGCTATATAATTGTGTTCTAGAAGAAAACATTCTTAAACATTAGTATTAACAGCTAGCTAGAGGATGCGATACCCTTTCTCGTTTCCTACAATGATCAGATCGAATTTGGTGAAAATGCCGTTCTCTATGATGCCAGGGATGTTTTTGAGCCAGTCCTCGGTTTTCTTCGGATCCTCGAGCCTCATCTGGCAGTCTATTATGAAACTGCCGTTGTCGCTTATCACTGGGCCGAGCTTGGCCTTCGCCATCCTAATCTTAGGGTTGAATCTCTTCAACTGTTTAATCACCAGCGGAGCGGCAAAAGGCAGGACCTCCAGGTTCACCTCGCCTTCCAAGACATCCCCGCAAACCTTTCCCTCATCCACTATGACGATGAATTTTTTCGCGTTATAATCTATTATCTTCTCCCTAGTCAGGGCACCACCACCGCCTTTCAGGAGCGCGGTCTTAGTCACAGTATCAGCCCCGTCTACGGCAAGGTCTATCTCATCTATGGCATCGGTCTCTGTGACGAACAATCCGCTTTCGATAGCCAGCATCCTAGAATCGAATGACGTGGTGACGCATGTGATCTTGAGCCCCTTTTTGGCTTTCTTACCAAGCAGGACGATGAACTCACGTACAGTGGAACCGCTCCCCAGGCCTATGCACATGCCGTCTTTGACATACTCTAGTGCCGCCTTGGCGGCGTTTATCTTGGAGAGGCTCATGGATTATGCCTTTGAGAATGTGATGCCCTTGCCCCCTTCCTGCCTGAGCACTTCGAGGACGTTCCCTTTTGTATCAGCTATGGAGAGTTCGGTGAAATCCTCTCCGATGCGCATGGTTATTATGCGGGGGCGGTTGTCGAGAGTGACTTTCACGCTGTAGATCTTCTGCCTCTGGTTGTATGCATATTGCATAGTCGCGTTCTTGAAAAGGTCAGGTATCATGTCTTCACCCAAAGCACTGCTTCATCTCGCTGCCGTTTAGGGCGCCTGTCGTGCCCTCTGTCTTAGCCTTATTATAGCACGCAGTGAAGAATTCTGTACAAAACCCCTGCAGCATCTTGCTTCGGGTATCCTCACCCACCTTCGGTGATTCTGCCCTGGATATCCTCACTTCCCGGAGTCTCGCCATCATATCAGCGACGCCCGGTGCAGTTTCCCTTGCCTGGGGTTGCTGGCGTAACGCCTCCTCCGGTTTCTTCATCATATTGTCCTCAGCCATAATCATCAGCATTAAATTATGCTTTCCTGAATTTATAAAGATTATGACCGATGCGCTTTATCTGAAAGATAGCTATCTGAGGGAATGCGAAGCGAAAGTGGAATCTATTACAGGGAAAGAGATCGTCTTGGATCGGACCACATTCTATCCGAGGGGTGGGGGCCAGCCGGGCGATATGGGGAAATTGATCTCTGCATCCGAGTTTCGAGTCCTGAACACGCTGAAGAAAGACGGCAATATCATCCACGAGCTTGAGTCCGAGGCCGGACTAGCAGTTGGAGATTCCGTGCGATGCGTGCTCGATTGGGATAGACGATACAAGCTCATGCGGATGCACACGGCTGCGCATGTGCTAGGCTCGATGATGTTCAACGAGCTGGGCGCCAAGATCACCGGCAACCAGCTAGAAGTGGATAAAACAAGGTTCGATTTCAACCTAGAAGAGTTCGACCGCGTGAAGTTCGATGCCGCTGTTGCGAAGGCCAATGAGGCTTTATCCAAATCCGTGGAATTGAGTATCTATTCCCTTCCACGTGAGGAAGCGATGAAAATCCCCGGAGTCGTGAAGCTGGCCGGTGCGCTTCCCCCTTCGATCAGCGAGCTCCGCATAGTGGAGATACCTGGCGTGGACATACAAGCGGACGGAGGGACCCACGTTCATAACCTATCCGAGGTCGGAAGGATCGAAATCATGAAACTTGAGAACAAAGGCAAAGAAAACCGAAGGATTTATTTTACTTTAATGCCATAAACATATTGGGGATGCCATGAACAACAACACAATCGTATGCGCTCTTTTCGTTATCCTGACGGTAATCATAGCGGCAGGTTCGTTCTATTTTGTTTTATCATATGCGACGAGCTTACTGAACGCTATCGTCGCTTTCGTTTCTTCGAACGACATGTCAGCGCTGGCGAAATGCGGCATGACAATTCCTACTGAGTTCGTCAGGCTCAGAACAGACCTTGCCACCCTTATACTCCCGTTCCTATATATCGGCATACCCGCGATACTCATCGTGGTGGGCATCCTGATGTTCGCCGGGGGATTTTATTACCACAAATCCAAATCAGAGGATGAGCAAGCGAAGAAGGATCAGATGGAGCGCGAGATGGTCCACCGGCTCGTGAAGAAGCTCGATGCGGGGAAACCGCAGGATGCTGTGGAGATGCAAGGCTCCGATACACCCCCCATGGAAGAAGTGACTCCAGTGGAGGAGCCGATGCCCAAACCTGCGCCTCAGAAGAAGAGGAAATAGGTATTCGCTGCGGAAATGAACCTCCGCAATCTTATTATTTTTCCGTATAGTTGATTTAATCATGGAAAAAAAGGCGATTGTGAAGGAATATCTAAATCTTATTCCCACAAAAGAAATCTCCTCAGAATATGATTTACCTGTAAGCGAAGTAAAAGCCATCTTGAAAAGTTCCATGCCGTTTTCGAAATATATTCATACGTCACGCCTTATTGGAGCCAAGATGGTCAAACGACTGCTGCAGAACCCAATCTATAGAGAAAAATATATCCGTAAAATGAAACGCTCAGTTAGTGATTCTATACTAAGACGAATGAGCGAAACCCGTTTTAGAGAAACCTGGAAAAAGAAAGCCAAATCTGGTTCGTTGAGGGGGAATGCTCGGATTTCAGAGCTTATGTCAGATTCTTCATTCTCTTCGTCGTGGTCTGCAAAGTGTTCGCTTGGTGGCCATGCAACTGCCGAGCACCAGAGAGGGATTTTCGATCCAACCCTGCATGAGGCAAGAAAATTATGGTCTCAAAAAGGCTTAAGACGGACTTCACGAAAGTATACCGGTCCCAAAAGAGAAAATATGTATAATTACCTTGAAACCAGAGTCGCGAAAATATTGATAGATGCTGGATTGAGCTACTTATATGAAAAGCATTTTGATTCAGATACGAAAAATGGCTTCTTCAGCATCGATTTTATTGTAGAATCGTTAGACCTTGCAATAGAAGCAACCTACTGGGATAAAGTTGCAGATAAATGCTCGATTTTAAAGTCAAAATTCAAGCAATTGAAACGCCTCAACCCATCGTTTAGATTTGTGGTTGTTGCAAAAACTTCCCTCGCTGATAAGTATAAAAAGTCGTTGCCCTCTAATATCGTTGTTCTAACTCCCACAGAATTAGAACAAATGATAATGGGATGAATCTCCAGGCATAGCGGGGTAACAGAATCTAATGATTTAGATTCTGCCCTATGGGAAGCTTGGAGTTCCCGCTGGGCTCATAACCCAGAGATCGGTGGTTCAAATCCACTCCCCGCTATTTTTTTCTTACTCTTTCTCAGGCAATCGTTCCGAGCGTGTAAGCTCCGAGCATGGCCAGCAGTATGTATCTCAGCACCCGCCCAGCGGCGCAGGCAATCAAGAACTGCCACCAGGGGATATGCAACGCACCTGACGCGATGCCTGCCACATCGAAAAGCGGATTCGGGATGAAAGCGAGGACGAATATAGCGAGCAGCCCGTATTCTTTGACGAGCGCTTGGATGTCCTTGGTCTCCTTTATCTTGCTGTTGAGGAGGTCCCTGGCTCCTTCCCCCGCCATATACCCAGTCAGCTCTCCCAAGGCAGAACCGATCCCGGCCATGAGGCCGAGCAAATATGGGTTCAGGTACCTGCCCATCATCACTATGATCGCCCAGCCTGGGGCCGGAAGCAATATAGTCGCCGAACTCAGGGCGCTTATCACGAAAGCCCCGATATATCCGTATCTCCTAAACTCAGCGATATGGTTTGAGAAATAAAGGGCAAGTGCTACGATGGCTATAGTCAGAATTATGAAAAATGCGCCCTCTACCCTCTTATCCATATAATCTCCTTATGCGGTTCAGAGAATGACTTTCATCATTTTTCAGAAATACCTTTTTTCTTCATAACCGCATAAGAGAATCGCAGAGAAAGGATTTAATTGCATGGACCTCGCTTGAAACCGGGTTGATAGTCCATCTAGAGCCATAAGGCTAGTGCAGGTGAACATAATGGACTTCTACTTGACCTGCTGGCCCAGTCAGTCCACTTTTTCAAGATAAAATCGAAGGTCTTCTCTGTGGAGTTAGAAAGAAAAAGTGGACTTGGGGGGACTCGCACCCCCGGCATCTCGCATGCAAAGCGAGCGCTCTGCTGCTGAGCTACAAGCCCGTTGATTAGGAAAAGATGGATGTACTGATTTAAAAAAAGAGTTATTCGCAGCCGCCCCAACCGCACGCATAGCAGACCTTGCATCCTTCCTGGAATGTCAGGTCGCCGTCGCACGAGGGGCAGATGCCCTTCTTTATCTTCTCTGCTTCCGACAGATTGGAAGGGTTAGGAGCCGCAGGAGCAGTGAATTCCGTTCTTATTTCTTGCATGGTTTCAATCCCTTCACTTTCTCGCATCATCTTATTTTAAATGATTCTTTTATCGCCGAAAAAATAAATACGCAAAATCTATTTTCCGCGACATGTCATTGCCATGCCGGCATGCCTGCCATGTATTGGTCGACGTATTTCTCTGCATCCGTCCGCTCCATCCTCTTCATCTTCATGTAATACTTCACCATATTTTCGCGTATCAGGTAACGGGCCATGAGCTCTCCGCTCGGGTAGGAGCAGTGGACGCAGTATCTGTTGCCTTCCTTCTTGCCGCCGAAATCTGATATCTTCATCATCGGCATACCGCAGCTTTCGCATTTCTTCATTTCCATAGTATCACATCTGACGCTTCGAACGCATGGCTATCGCTAATAAGGCGTAAATATCTTTGCTTCATCTGAGCGTCGGATTGCAGACGGATGCATTCAGCAGCGGAAGATGCGCGTTCCCTATATATTCAGAGCCGCGCAGTGCGCGGATCGGCCCCACATCGATGACTTCCTCGAGCGGTTTCCTGGCTAGCCTTATGAAGCATGAATCCAGGCACCTATCAGCCCAGTTTTGGAGGTACTCTTCCTCATGCAGGAATGCAAGACCATTGTGCCTCTTCAGATCCCCCGCCAGATTCGGGAGCTCTTCATTGATGTTTATCGCTTTCTTGTGCACATCCGCATCAGCTTCGCTGACCAGTCCGCTGAACGCTATGTCCGGACGGGAATGAACCGCTTCGATAAGGTATGCCAGCAGCTCCATATGATTCCTTCTGACGTGCAGTTCGCCATTGGCTCTCCTCTCGGTTATATACGCCGCTTCATGGACGAGCGTCGCAGCTACGTAGGAATTGATGGCATTGAGCAGGAATGTCGCTGGTTCATCGCATTCGGTCATCATCCTCTCGAGGCGGGCGATGCCAGCACGGGTCGTAATCACATTAAGCGCGAAGAGCGTGGGATTTGCAAAAGCGGAACCAATCTCCGCGAAGCACTTGGTTACTTCCTCGTAGCTCATGCGCATCACATTCCTCGTCATGAGCATCCGATCGAGCATTTCGCGTGCGTCTGTGAGGCTGATACTGTACTTGTCCATCCTATACTTGACCAATCTATATTCATGGTTTTTGATAAGTGGGTCGGATATCTCGAGCATGATATCGAGCATCTCGACCAGTCGCCCCACCGCATTCGTGACATTTATCGCCAGATATGCGCCCTTCCCGTCCGAGTCAGGGCGTCCGGAGTGCAAATGCCCTCCATCATATTTGCCGAGCACGAGATAGGTATCCAACCCCAGAATCTCCGTCTTTTCGAGGATTAGGCCGAAGCTAGCGGATCTTCCGAAATCCGCGAATATCCCATGCTCAGCGAATATATCGCGCGCTTTCCTGGATATCCTATCCTTCTCTTTAGGAGTATTCTTCTGGGCCAGCGTTGCGAGCGCCTTGGTAATCGGGGCTTTAAGGCAAGGATTCGCGTCCTGCTCTTCGAGCTGAAGGCGTTGGGAAACGGCTTTCTGGCTGGAGAAAGCCTCTCCGAACCTGAGATCGCGCATCCGGTCCTCTCCGATGGCATCCCTCAGATTGCCGAAGCTGAAGTTCTGCCGTCTGAGGAAGGGCGCGCAGTACGTTTTCAGTTGTTCTTTTGTGATAGGCACGCATATTCTATGGTTAGTAAAATTTAAAAATTGTGATATTAAACATTTGTGATATCTGCATCCAGCTTCTTTCAAGCCATTTCTATCCCGTTACCTTGCAAAAATTCGCGGTCGATTCGGAATCGCTATCCCGAAACCGTCAAATCCTCCATCCTGCAAAACTGAGGATGCGCCTGCAAAACAAATGAAAATTTGCCGTCGATCTGGAGCTGCTGCTCCACATCCGGCAAATTTGAAGAATTTGCCGAGGGGGGAATTTGAATCCCCGACCTCTCGATTTCTCGAGTGCATAATATCATCGGCATGATGCCTCATCACTCATCGGGTTTGCACCTATGAGTCGAGCACTCTCAACCAGCTGAGCTACCTCGGCGATTAGTACAGTGCTTGTTGTCTGATTAATTTTTAATTCCCGCCGCCCTGCGCATTCTTTTCTCATTTTTCCGAGCCGGGAGCGCATCTCAGTCTATCGAGTCCGCCAGCGATCCCGCCAGATCCGGTCCGAGGATGTCGTAAGAGAGGATCTTGCGGATCTTTCTGCTCGTGCTGGGATGGAAATAGCGGCTTTCGCTTCCGATATTTTCCCGCTTGGCGTATAAAACCGATACGGTCTCTTTCTGCGCTACTGGGTCGGTGACATAGCCGCTCAGAAGGGCATCGCAGGCCAGGGAAGACACCATCCGGTTCCTTATGTTCCGGGCCTCCTCCCTCAGGATTTTATAGGCGCATTCGAATAACCGTACGCTGAGCTTTAATCCGATGATGCCGCTGATTATGAATGGCAGGGGATTGGGGGCATGCCCGGGAGGGAACGAACTCTGATATGTACCGCATAACCATCCGGTGACAGCGGTAGGGGCTAGGAACACCAGGGCTGAAAAAACGATCGTATCCATGGCATCGGCGCATCGCGTTCTGAATCTGGCTCCCGGCGGATTGAGCCTGATGCGCTTCAAGGACCTTGCGATCTCCATCTGATCTGAAGAAGGCAGCACAGTGGCAGCTTTCGGGCCGTTTCCAGGCTTGACATCGAAATACCTGCTGAAAACCTCCCTCGCACGGACTAGCTCCCTGGGGGTTGGCTGTTCTCTGATACGGAGCGCGTTGCCAGGCACCATCAATTCCACTCATCTCGTTATATGAAGGAACACCATATATTCTTTGCGCCTCTTGAAGGGCATGCGTGCTCCGGAACGGCACCCGCCCTTTTTATTCTCTTCATCGGATATCTGGACTGGATGGCGGTTCCGTATTCTGATATGCTGCGTGATGGGCTGCAGAAAGCCTATGCTGTCGCGAGCGAAGCCAGGGCGAAAGGGCTGGACCCGAGCGACGAGATAGAAGTGAAGCTCGCAAAAGACGTCGCGGCCCGCGTGGAAGGTATCGTCGGACCCCCGGGAGTCGCGGACCTGATCCGCTCCCTCGAAGCGGGTGGCATGTCCCGCGAGGACCTGTCATTCGAGGTCGCGAGGAAGATAGCCTCCGGCGAGGTCATGGAGGGGGACAAAACCGCTCTCATGGAGCAGGCAGTCCGCACGGGCTTGGGCATAATCACCGAAGGAGTCCTGGTCGCGCCCACCGAAGGCATAACGCACGTCAAGATAAAGCAGAATCCGGACGGCAGCGATTATCTGGCCATCTATTTCGCAGGCCCTATCCGGAGCGCGGGCGGCACGGCTGCTGCGCTCAGCCTCGTCCTCGCGGATATAGTCCGCAGGATATGCGGTGTCGGGGATTACAGGGCGACGGATTCCCAGATCATGCGCTATATCGAGGAGGTCATGGTCTACGAGAACCGCGTCTCCCACCTCCAGTATATGCCGCACGAGGAGGACATGAAGATCATACTCGCCAACTGCCCGGTCTGCATCGATGGCGATCCCACGGAGGATGTCGAGGTGTCCGCCTATCGCGGGGTGCCAGGCGTCGAGACCGACCGCGTCCGTGGCGGCGTGCCCCTCGTGCTGTGCGAAGGCGTCGCGGCGAAGGCGTCCAAGCTCCTCAAATACACCAAGAAGCTCAAGCTCGGCTGGGACTGGCTCGAGAAAGTGATCAAGATAAAGAAAAAGGCCGACACGGTTGAGATCAAGCCGGATCCGACATATCTGGAAGGATTGGTCGCGGGACGCCCGGTGTTCGCGCACGCCAGCGCCAAAGGCGGATTCCGCCTGCGCTATGGCAGGAGCAAGACGAACGGCCTGATGGGCCGCAACGTCCATCCAGCTACGATGCTGCTTCTGGATAATTTCCTGGCCTACGGCACGCACATGAAAGTGGAGCGGCCTGGCAAGGGCTGCGTGGTCGCCGCGCATGACGGCCTCGAGCCTCCTGCGGTCCGCTTGAAATGCGGCCGGGTGATGAAGGTCCGCACGCTGGATGAAGCGGAGAAGATAAAGAGCGATGTCGAGGAGATCCTTTTCCTGGGGGACATACTGGTCACCTACGGAGATTTCCTGAAATCGAACCATCCCCTCATGCCTTCAGGGTATTGCGAGGAATGGTGGCAGAGGGAACTGGAGGCCAAGGGAGTGCAGGCGCCGCAGAACCGCGACGCGAAATCCATGTTCGAGCTCTCCCGTCTCCACGGAGTGCCTCTGCATCCGGACCACACGTTCCACTGGCATGATATCACCCCAGACCAGATCCGCTCCCTGGCGCAATGGCTCAGGGCAGGCCAGTTGGATATGGAAGGCGGAGCCATCAGCTCCCTCAAGCTCCCCAAATCCGACGCGAAACGGGTCCTCGAAGAATTGATATGCGAGCACCGCGTCAATGAAGGCACGATCGTCCTGGAGAGCGACATCGCGTTCGCATTGCTATCCTCCTTGGGATGCCTCGTTGACGGGAAGATCGAGACGTTCGCGTTCGACCAGGCATGGGATGCGTCTAAAGCGCCTCTCGCGTTGGTGAACGAGCTCTCAGGGATCTCCATCAAGGCAAAAGCGCCGACTTACATAGGCGGCAGGATGGGCAGGCCGGAGAAGGCGAAGGAGCGCGCCATGGAAGGCTCGCCGCACGTGCTTTTCCCGACCGGCTCCTTCAAGAACCGTAGCATCTCAAAGCAATACCGCACGCTGAAGAGCCGGGAAGGCGAGAAGACGCTCAATCTGGAGCTCGTGCGAATGCGCTGCACCAAATGCAAGCGGCTCGGATACACCCGCAGGTGCGAGGTATGCGGAGAGCGCGCCCTGGAGGAGCGGGTTTGCCACAAATGCGGCAGGATCGTGGAAACCGAGATCCACTGCGACATGAAGACCCTGCCCTATGATGTGCGTCCCGTGGACGTGGTGACGCTTTTCGAAGGGATAAAGGACCGGCTCGGCATCCTTCCGGATGACGTGAAAGGCGTGAAAGGACTCTCGAACATGTCCAAGATACCCGAGAGGCTGGAGAAGGGGTTCCTGCGGTCCAAGCACGGGGTTTTCGTGTTCAGGGACGGGACCTCCAGATTCGATGCGACAGATGTCCCGCTAACGCATTTCACTCCTCACGAGGTCGGCTTGAGCCTGGAGAGGGCCCGGGAGCTAGGCTATGAGAACGATTATCTGGGCAACCCTCTCGAGAACGGGGAGCAGCTACTCTCCTTGCGTCATCAGGACATAATCCTGGCTGAAGCCGGATATCAGTACTTCACCAAGGTCTGCAATTTCATAGACGAGATGCTGGTCAATTTCTATGGCCAGAAATCGTTCTACAACATCAAGAGGAGGGAGGATTTGATCGGGCACCTTGCTGTCGGATTATCACCTCACACCAGCGCCGGCGCCCTCTGCCGCATAATCGGATTCACCAAGGCCACGGTCGGATATGGGCACCCATATTTCCATACCGCCAAAAGAAGGAACTGCTTCCATGGTGATGAGACCATCATGGTCCACGACGGCAAATGTTTCAGTCATATGCGCATGCGAGACCTCGTCCAGTCCAATCTGAATGGGAGGATAGAGAAAGACGATTTCGGTACAGAATACAAGATGGTTAGCGGGCTCAAGACATTCGCATTCAACAAGGACACAAAAAGGTTCGAGCTCGCGGAGATAACACATGTCTCCAAGCATATCGCACCATCCAAGCTCATGGAGATAAAAACGAAAAGCGGGAGGCGGATCCGCGTCACATCCGATCACCCGTTCCCGAATTCCTCAGGCCATAAAATCCCGGCTTCGGATGCCTCCGAACTCCTCTCTCCGTGGAATATAGAGAACTGCGCTGAGAACGATACGCGCTCTATACCCCTCCTTCCAATCGCAGGGGAGGGCGCTATGATACGGACCGATGAAGAAATCTTCCCAGACGCGCAGCTATCAGATATAAGCCGCTCTCTCGGCATGAGCTACAAGACGTTCACCAATTACTCCTATCGCGGTTCCTATCCAATAGGGCTCATACGCAGATTCAGGCCATCCATTCTAGATGGAAAATACAAGCTCGGCAGCAAACGGGACAGGGTATCGCTGAACCCAGACGTGCAGGTCGATGATCCCCTACTCTCCATCTTAGGTTTTTATATCGCGGAAGGGTATATGAGGAAAACCCAGGTGAGGACGAATCAGGTTGCCATCACCGCCACCAAGAGATGGGCCAAGAGATATCTTGCCAGCACGATAGAAGAGGTATTCGGCATTAAGCCTGCCATATGCGAGAACCAAGTGGTCATCTGCTCGAGGATAGTCCGCGAGCTATTCTCACGCTTGGAGATAGGTTCGGATGCCTATTCGAAACGGGTGCCTGGATTCATCTATTCATTGCCGAAAGGGAAACGGCACGCATTCCTCAGGGGATACTTCTCAGGAGATGGTTCATGTTCCCTCCAGAGTACCTTGGAAGTGAATGTGACGTCAGTCAACAAACCGCTCATAGATGCTGTCTCGTATCTCCTTCTCTTCTCCGGGATAAAGCATTCCATACAAGAGGAAAAACGTTTCATCACCAGCGGTCAGGTATATGAATTCTATGGCAAGCCCAAAGAGTGCCACTCCTACAAGATACGCATCTTCGGAGAGCAAGCCCGGAGGTTCATCCAGGATATCGGTTTCCTTGATGAGAAGCACGCTCATGCCGTGAAATTGCTTGACAAATGGCTCAAGAAAAGGGGTACCGGGCGCACGAGATTCGATGGCGACGCATTCTCAGACAAAATCGTCTCTAAAAAAGAGATAGACTCTGACGAACGCCATGTATACAGCCTCACGGTTTCTCCTCATCATACACTCATATGTTCAGGAGTTATAACAAATCAGTGCGATGGGGATGAAGATTGCGTGATGCTGCTCATGGACGCGTTCCTGAATTTCTCCCGCAAGTACCTGAACGAGAAGCGCGGGGGCACGATGGATGCGCCATTGGTGCTCTCAATGGAGATAAACCCCAAGGAGGTGGATGACGAGGCGCATTGCATAGAGTTCGTCTGGAAATATCCTCTGGAGTTCTACCAGGCGGCGGAGCGGTTCGCATCGCCCGGAGAAGTCAGGCTCAAGACCGTGAAGGACGTGCTCGGCACTCCGGAGCAGTTCGAGCTCCCGATAACGCATATCGGCGGAAGCATTGATGTGGGGAACTGCCGCACGGCCTATGTGCTCCTGAACTCCATCCCGGAGAAGATCGATATCCAGTTCAGGCTCCAGGAACGACTCCGCCCGGTGGACCAGCGCGATGCGGCCGAGCGGTTGATACTCAGCCATTTCATCCCAGACCTCTACGGCAACCTACGTTCGTTCTCGAGGCAGACCTTCCGGTGCGTGTCATGCAACAACATCGCTCGGAGGGTCCCGCTCTCAGGCCGGTGCGCCAAATGCGGCGGAAACCTCCTGCTCACTATAAACAAGGGCGGGATAGTGAAGTACCTGGAGATATCCAAGGAGATCGTGCGCCGCTACGACCTGCCGGATTACCTGAAGCAGAGGTTAGAACTCGTCGGCAAGGAGATAAAGAGCATATTCGAGGATGACAAGATAAAGCAGACCGGTCTCAGTGAATTCCTATAAAAGGAAATAAAAAAATTAAAAAATTCAGGTAGACATCTTGTCCGCCTGGTTCCCGATTATCGGCAGCCTGTATTTCTCGCCGCTGTAAGCTTTCCACATGAGGAAGAGCCACAGCACGAACACGCCCACATAGAACACGAACCCGAGCAGTAAGCTGAGGATCCATCCCAAGACTGGGATTATCGCGAGTATGATTTGCACGATGAAGAGGACGATTGCCAAGATTATGATCGCGATTCCGGTCAGGATGCTCTGCATCGCGTGGAATCTCGCGTAGCTGTCATCCTTCTTCATCAAGTAGACCAATATCCCGGTCAGGATGCTAAAGAAGTACGCCAATGCGCCAAATAGTTTGCTGTCGTTGCTCACTCCATTCGGAACTGTAGCCTTTTCGCCCGCCATACTTTTCTTACCTCCCTAATTAGTATTTACGGCTTCTGCCGTCCAAGGCTACTCACGCACTATCTTTATAAATATTTTTAGGCGCACAGATTGGCCATGCGTCTATTCAATTCCCTGGCAAAATCGGCCGAATCATTCGAACCTGTGGATGATAAAGTCATAATGTACGTCTGTGGAATCACCCCATACGACAGCGCGCATATCGGCCATGCCCGGACCTATGTGTCGATGGATGTACTCAAACGATTCCTCATGAAGAAAGGCATCAAGGTCTATCATATCCAGAACATCACGGACGTGGACGACAAGATAATCCGGCGTTGCAAGGAGAGCGGAGCGGACCCCAAGAAATTGACCGAAGAGAACCATTCCGAAGCCCTCGAGCTCCTCGGCAGGCTAGGCGTCCTGCCCGCGGATGTATACCCGAAGGTCACGGAGCATATACCGGACATAATCTCCCTCATCCAGATCCTCATCAAGAAAGGCTCTGCCTACGAGACCACTAGCGGGATCTATTTCAGCGTCCCATCATTCCATGCGTACGGAAAGCTATCAGGCCAGGACCTCGAGCAGATAAAAGCCGGGGCGAGGGTCGAGGTGGACGAGAGCAAGCATGATCCGGCGGATTTCGCGCTATGGAAGAAGACCAAAGGCGAGATAATCGAGTTCGACAGCCCCTGGGGCCGCGGTAGGCCTGGATGGCATATAGAATGCTCGGCCATGGCGAAAAGATACGCCAAGCGGACGCTCGACATCCATGGCGGCGGCAGGGACCTGATATTCCCGCACCACGAGAACGAGATAGCGCAGAGCGAGGCCGCGAGCGGAGAGAAATTCTGCCGCTTCTGGGTGCATCCTGGCTTCCTCAGCGTGGATGGGGAGAAGATGAGCAAGTCGCTCGGGAATTTCGTCACCCTGAGGCAGGCGCTCGGCCGCTTCACGCCCAATTCACTGAGGCTGTTCTATCTGCAGGCGCATTACCGGAGTCCCTTGGATTACGATGAGGACAAGGTGGAAGGCCTGGACGAGAGCGTGGAGAGGATATTCAACTCGCTCGGCCTGATCCGCGAGGAATGCGCGGCCAAGCGTGAATCAGTCGAGGATAATGCTTTCCGGAAGGAGAGCGACGGGTTGATCATGATGTTCTGGAAGTGCATGGATGACGACCTGGACACCCCGCAAGCCATAGCATCGCTTTTCGACCTGATCCGCTCCGCGAATTCTCATATATCCCATTCCGACATTGACCGCGAGCAGCTGCTTCGGATAAAGAATGAGATGGAAAGCATGCTCTGGGTCTTGGGTTTGGAGGAAGAAAGGGCGGATCTGGATTCCAAGAAGGCCGCCATAACAGCGCTGGCTGATGAACTTGGTCTCTCATCAGGAGACGCGGCTACGATGTTGGACCTCCTCATTGATGAGAGGGAGAAAGCACGCGCTTCAAAGGATTACGCAAAATCAGACCTGATACGCTCCAAGCTAAACGCGATAGGGATACAGCTCGAAGACAAGCGCAAAGACAAGGAAAGCGGGCCCAGATGGAAGATCACTGCTTAGTGTACCCTTTCATCACGTCTACGCCGCCGCCCATCATGGCCGAGATGTTGCTCCATCCCCAGAGCGCGACTGTCCTGAAGAACCCGTCGCTCTTGAACCTGCGGTCCGAGAGCATCATGATCAGTTTCGAATCGTAGACTATATCCCTTGACGGAGGGAGCCTCGCCATCAAGTCGGTGTCCTCGCAGATCACCGAGCGGTAGCCGCCCACGCTGAAGAACACGTCCTTCCGTATCGCGCAGTTGTTCGCCGGGACCCAGTATTTCCCGGTGATGAAGTGGTTCAAGCGGACCAGATGGAAAACACCGACGGAATAGGAATTGTATATCGTGCCCATGACCCTTGAATCGCATTCGTAGAGGTCCAGGCCGCCGACCGCGACGGTCTTCTTCTCCTTGAAATGACTCTTTATTCGGGATGAGAAATCTCCCGGGACCACGCAATCGGCGTCTATGAAGACCAGGATGTTGTTTTTCGCCTCCTTGGCCCCTTCGGTCCTGGCAACGCCCACGCCCTTCTTCGGCCGCAGGAGCACCTTGGCGCCATGCTTCTTGGCTATCTGGGCCGTCTTGTCGG
The DNA here is from genome assembly GCA_963800555.1 of uncultured Microcaldota archaeon. GTDB lineage: Archaea > Micrarchaeota > Micrarchaeia > Anstonellales > Bilamarchaeaceae > Bilamarchaeum. Next base: position 68,215 of record CAWDBH010000008.1, read on the forward strand.
TGCTGTTGGCATCCACGACTATGACTTCATCTTCTCCATCTAACTGGGGCTTGAGAGATTTGAGTATGCGATCTATGTGCTCTTCTTCATTCAGAGTAGGAACGATATAACTCAACATTTCCATCCACCTTCCGATATATCATCAGGATAGAAAGCTATAAATCCATAAGCCACGGCGCATTCTGGCCTTTCGGGAACCATTGAACCGGTCGGTCCGTCATCTAGAGAAGTTCGAAAGCTGCACCGAGAGGATGTGGCATTGCCTCTTGAGCGCGTTCAGCTCATGCAGGCTGTATGTCGCGAGTTCCGCTTCCCTGATGCTCGTTATCCTGCCTTCCCACGCCTTCAGGTTGAAGCACTCGCGTTTCTCGTTCACCTTGCGGGCGCTCTCCAAGAGGCGGTGGCAGTCCGACGCTATGCCTTTGCGCAGGTTCCCTATGATGACTTCTATCGGCTCGTCCGTGAAGTCCGCCAGATCGTATTTACCTGCCATAGCCTCTTTTCTCATATGTTAATTTAAACAGTTTTGACATTCTCCTACCCATGACAGTGAAAGCCGCGGTCCTCGCATCCGGAAGGGGCAGCAACTTCAAGGCTATCCTCGAAGAGATCGCCGCCGGCAGGTGCGACGCGAAAATAGCGGTGCTGATCACGAACAATCCCGATGCCCCGGCCATCCAGATAGCCAGATCAGCCGGCATACCGGTAGAGATCATAGATAAGAAAAGATTCAAGAGCAGGGAAGAGATGGATGATGAGATAAAAAAGCTCCTGGATAAGTACGGCGCGGGCCTCGTCGTCCTCGCCGGATATATGCTCATCCTGAAAGGGAAAAAACTTCTCGAGGCATACCAGAATAAGATAATCAATATCCACCCCGCCCTCCTCCCGGCATTCCCAGGTGCCACTGCCCAGAAGGACGCATTCGAATACGGGGTCAAGGTATCCGGGGTGACCATACATCTGGTCGATGAAAGCCTCGATGCCGGTCCGATATTGCATCAGGAGGCAGTTGATATCGGCGCATGCGCGAATTCCGAAGATGTGGCGAAGAAGATCCTGAAGATCGAGCACAAGGCGTACGCCAAAGTGATAGATTCATTCTCCAAAGGGGATTATGTAATAGAAGGCAGACGCGCGCGGTTCGTTCCTAGATGATGTTCGGGTAGGCGGAATCCCTCCTTTTCAGGAGGACGATGCGCGATATCTCGTCATCGCTCGCTATCGAATACGTTGGAAGAGCATCGGCCAGTTTTTTCGTGAAAGCCACCACTTCATCATGCTCGAGCATGTTCTTCGGTCCCAGGCGCTTGCGCGAGAATCCGAGCGCCATGTATGATTTTATCTCGATGAAATCCGTTTTCGACCTCTCAAGCAGCGCGGCATAAGATGGTATGTAATCCAAGGAATCGTTGACCCCTTTGATGAGCGTGAACCTTATCGCCCTCCTGCACTTGAGCGAAGGGAAGAGGTCAATCGTCCGCAGCAGTCTCTGCCACCCGTCCTTATACACGCTCCTGTTCACTTCATTGAATTTCTTTTCGTCATGCGCGGACAATGAGAGGTAAAGCTGGGTGGGCAAGGCATCTTCCTGCGCGAGTTTTTCGATCCTCTTTGATTCCTGACCGTTCGTCACCACGAAGATCGTCCGGACCTCGGGATTCTCCTTCAGTTTCTTTATCATATGGCCAAGCTTCGGATATATCGTCGGCTCGCCGCTCAAGGATATAGCCCAATGCGAAGGGAAGCGTTCGAACGATTCGTCGAATCTGCCCGCGCTCCTGAATGTCCCGAACCCGGACATGAGCTTCTTCCTCGCTTTCACACAGCCGCTTATTATCTCGTCCGGCTCGTCGACCTCATTCTCATCGAAACTCGTCTTCTTCATCCACTCCATCGGCCGCCAGCAGAAGATGCACGCCTCGTTGCACCATGCGAGCGCTGGAGATATCTGTGCGCACCTGTGGCAGTCCACTCCGTAGAATCTGACCTTGTAGCAACCCTTTCCGCCATGGAGCGCGTTTTTGGTCCAGTGGCATATCTGCACGCCGCTGTGATTGCCCACAATGCCGTAGCTCTTCGCATACTGCTTGCGGGCGCTCTCGCTGAATGTGACTTTCACGGAATCACTTTGCATGGTTAGGAACAAAAAAGAGACGGTCGGCAAAAAACAAAACCAGAGGGATTGATAAAAAGGTTTAAACCATGTATGAACGACTTATGGTGGGAGTGAGCATATGGCAAAAACAACTGTAGGCATGCCTCTTGAACACAGTACGCGCGGGGATGTGATAAGCGTCGGATGGAGGGTAGCGGAACGTCGATGTTATGCGAACCGCAGGCCGATAGCCGAATGCATCGAAAGGCTGGACCGCGGCAAGTTGCTGGCAGTGAAGGCCGCGTTCGAGATGGACGCGAATGCATGGACGGGTTATGATTATCTCCTGGGCACAGCAATACGCGGCCCCGGGAACCACGCGGGCGGGGGGTTCATACAGCTGGAGTGCATGGAAGACGGGATAAAGGCCGTCGATTTGCTGCAACCGGTCTACAATCTGAATGCCCGGCTCTCCCATCCGCGGATCTGGTACGACCAGTCCTGGTTCAGGGCCTGCCGCGGGGAATACACCATCGAAGAGGCCAGGGCCGTGCTCGACCGTGCAATATCCGACATGGTCTTCGGTTGCTGGAATTCGCATTTAGCCGGAACCTACTACCCTAGCTATGACAAGATACTAGGGGTCATAAAGAAACTTACAACGCCCGAGGGGCAAGAGGACATAACCGGCATGGTGAACATGAGGCGCATGATCAAGTTCGACTCGTTCTGCATCTCAACGCAACCTGGAAGAACCAATGATGGCGAGAACTGGGAGCTCGCGCAGGAGAAGATGGCTGCGAGGGCCATCCTGTACATGAGGGACAATCCCTGGACTAATACCGGCTGGGACCGCTGGCTGGACATATCCGGGCCGCTCGATATGCCGAAACCATATGCCTCCATCAATGAGCTCGGCATGCTGGATAGGACCGATAGGCTCAAACTCTTCATCCACGTGCTGGAGCTGCTGAAGACGGATCACAGCATACATCTGGCCAAGGCGGATATGTCGGCGCAGTCGTACCTGTTCTACATCTCGGGCAGAGACAAGCCGGATGAAGATCGGTTCCGCGCAGCGGAAGTGACACTATGACAGCTGAAAGGAAGCTTCTAGGACGCAGCGGATGCGGGGATAAGATAAGCATCGGATGGAGGGTCAGGGAAGGGAAAAAGAAGGACCGCGAGCCGATCGCCGAATGCATCGAAAGGCTGGGCAGTATCCTGAAAGCTACGACCGCGTTCGAGACGGCCGGGAAGCTAAGTTATGATTATCTCGAGGACACGACAACGAGCTGCTCCGCTGCCGAGTTGGGCGGTGGGTTCATGAGGCTCGTGTGCATGGAAAGCGGGATAAGTGCCGTTGAATTGCTGCAGCCCATATACGATTTATGCGCCTGGCTCTCCCATCCGCAGATCTGGTATGACCGGGTCGAACCAACGTTCCCGAAGGGGGAATATGCCATAGAAGAGGCCAGGGCGGTGTTCCCGACCGACAAGTCAGACGCGTTCTTCGGAGCGCATAACCGGGAATTCGCCGGAGCTTACTATCCCAGCTATGACAAGGTCCTCGGGATCATAAAGAGACTCACGCCGCTCGGAACTGATGAGAACCTGGATATAAAGGATATGCTCAAGGTGGATGCGTACTACGCATTCAAGAATACGAGAAGGACAGAAGAGCTTGCGAACTGGCTGCTCGCGCAGGACCGGATGGCAGCGAGGGCCATCCTGTACATGAGGGACAATCCCTGGACTAATACCGGCTGGGACCGCTGGCTGGACATATCGGGGCCGCTGGATATTCCTGACAGCCATCGTCCATCCAGGGACTTGGGCATGCTCGACGGAACTGGCAAACTGGACCTCTTCATCCCCCTGCTGGAGATGCTGAAAGCGGACGACAGCATACATCTTGTCAAGGCGGACATGCCGGCGTGGCTGTACCGGGACGGTTTGACGGCCTGGAACAGAGGCGACGATTAATCCTGTATAGCTTGCGCTCGGGTTCGTATAAAGAAAAATACGGGCCTGGTGAGATTTGAACTCACGACACACGGATTTCACCTTTTAGGAAAAGATTTCCTTCAGATAAGAGTCCGTCGCTCTACCAAGCTGAGCTACAGGCCCACGTGGATTGGAATGTGATTAGAAAACAATATAAAATCATGAGCCGAGCGAGTCGATGGCGTATTGGCTGCCTGTGACCGTTATCCGCAGGGTGCCGTTGTCGTAGTTGTCGTACCATTTGATATCGTTCTGCGACATGTTCAGGAGCCTTTCGAACGGCGCCCTGGACCCGCCATTGGCAGCGGATTCATCCGCGCTCCCGCTTATCACGACCACCTGTGGCTTTGCGGTATTGAGGAATATGCCCATATTCGCGGTCCCTGAGCCGACCCCGTAGTACGGGGCTTCCAGCACCGTGGTGCTGATGAGGCCCGGATACTTGTTGATCAGGTTCCCCTGGGCGCCAGTCTGTATGTCCGATGTCAGCAGCATCGAGAACCCGTCCTGCGACAGCCTGATGACCATCGCGTCATTGTTGACATCCTGGAACAGCTTGCCGGGATTCGGGTTGATCACCGTGAAATTTATCCCATCATACGAGTTGCTGTAGCCGTCATCAGCTATGACGACCTGTTTCGTGGCGTTCGCCATCCTGGCCGCTATCCCAGCGTATTCAGTATTGCCTAAGGTCTCGCCAGGCCACCAGTAGCTCTGAATGGGGAAATTATCGGCTATCGCTTCGATGCCTCCGAAACGGCGCGGATCACCGGTGGTCGAAACCAGCACGGCGATATTTTCGACGCCCTTGGATTTTAGGAAATCGACCACTTTGCCCGATTCCTTCGCAGGCCCGGCATCCACGAGCATGTTGAAATCCCCTTTCTTGATCAGTATGGCGTCTCCCTGTGAGGTATCCCCGACATATATGAGATATATCCCTAGGGGTTGCGTCGGGTCGTAGGTGAACTGGATCGAGTTGTTCGGCGCCGTAGGGACGGTGTTGTTCTGCACGCTGTTGTTCTGCTCGGCGCTCTGGTTCGTCTGGTTGTTGATGATGATGGTGACCGGGCCTGTGCTATTGGTGGTATTGGCCGGGGTTGTCGAATTGGTCTCGTTCGAGACAGGCGTCCGCCCTCCGCATCCTAATATCAGCATGAACACGACAATCGCGAGTATAGGAACCAGTTTCATAGCGTCACCCTGCTCTCACGGACCGCTTTCCGCAGATGCGATTCGCATTCGCTGATTTTAATCCTTTCCTGCTTGCCGTCATTCCTGTACCTTATGGTCACGGTACCGTCCTCGAGCGTCTGGTAATCGACCGTCAGGCAATACGGGATGCCTATCTCGTCGGCGCGCGCGTACCTTCGGCCTATGCTCCCGCTCTCGCGGTAATCCGCATCGAGTCCGGCCGAGCGCAGGATGCCTGTGAGCTCCAACGCCTTCTCCCCCATGCCGTCCTTCTTCATTAGCGGGAAGACAGCGACGTGGTACGGGGCTATGCATGGCGGGAAGTCGAACCATTCCCATTCCTTTCCGGTTCCTAATTTCCACTCCCCTTTCTCATCCTTCTCGTCCTTGTCCCGGAAGCAGTGCTCGAGCAGGCAGTAGAAGAGCCGGTCCACGCCCATCGATAGCTCGAAGACGTGCGGCATGACCTTCTTCTTCTCCTCCTCGACGAAAACGCTGAGGTCCTGGCCGCTATGTTTGGTATGGGAAGCCAGATCGAAATCCGTGCGGTACGCGTTCCCGATCGTCTCGATGCTTCCGAACGAGGTCTCGACTTCCATGTCTATGTTGGCCCGAGAATAATGCGGTATCTCCGCGGAATCCAGCACCCTGAAGACCATCTTGCCAGTGGGGATGCCGACCTTCCTGTAGAATTCCCATTCGCGGGCCATGAAATACGCCATTATCTCGTTGGCCGCGAGTTTTTTCTGAACAATCTCGTCAGCGCTCATCTCGCTCGTCTGGCCTTTGACGCCCATCCGCATCCGCGAATCCTTGATAGCGGAAAATCCATCGAATTCCCCATGGGTCGGGTTGAAGAAATATTCGAGCTCCATCTGCGTGAACTCCCGCATCCTGATGAGCCCTTTCCTGGGGGATATCTCGTTCCTGAAGCTCTTGCCCACCTGCCCGACCGCAATGGGGAGCCGCGTTCCGTGGTTCCGGAATATCCTGGGGAATGCCGTGAATATGCCTTGGGCCGTCTCTGGCCTGCAGTACGCGGGCGATCTCTCCCCCCCGATGCCCGTCTGGAACATCAGATTGAACATGAACGCGTTACCGAACTCCCCGCCGCATTTGGGGCATTTCAGCTCCTTCTCCTTGATTATCCTATCCAAAGAGTCGAGCTTCCCATCCCATTTCTCGCCATGGAGGTCGTAGTGCTTCTCGGCCACGAAGCTGTCCGCGCGGATGCGCGTCTTGCATTTGCCGCACTCGATGACCGGGTCCGCGAAGCTGCCGACATGGCCTGACGCGACCAGCACCGGCTCTGGGGTGATTATGCTCGTCTCCACCTCATGGAAGCCCTCGTTCTTGATGAACGTCTCGCGCCAGAGGTTCTCGATCTTCTTCTTTATTAGCACGCCGACCGGGCCGTACTCGTAGAATCCAGCGATGTTTCCGTATGGCTCGTTGCTCGGGAAGAAGAACGATCGTTTCAGCGCTAGCTCGAATATCTTCTCATGTATAGGGACTTGCATAAGATTGTGATTATATGTGCGGTATTAAATCGCTTTTTATCTGCAGAACACCGCCATGCCGATTGCGCCGAGCAAAGCGATGAATGCCGCGGAGATGAACGCAGCCGGGGCCCCGAATGCCGCCCATATCGCTCCTGCCACTATGCTCGCGGGGAGGTAGGCCACTCCGACCGCGGTGTTGTACGCCCCGAGCGCGATCCCGCGCTTCTCCTCTTTCGCGATGTCCGTTATGTACGCCTTGTTCACCGAATCGTCGATGGCCACGAATACCCCGTATATGATGAATAAGCCCGCCAGCTGCAGATACGAGCCTGCGAGGGTGAATCCTAAGCAGACGAGGGCGTAAAGGACGAACGAGCCCGCTATCACGCCCTTGCGCCCGATTTTGTCTGATAGCATCCCAGCGGGTATGGACGCGAGAGCGTAGGCGATGTTGTATATCAGGTAGAGTATGATTATGGAGTCCTCGGCGATCTTCAGGTCCGACGCCCTCACTATGAAGAACGCGAAGCTGAAGTAAGAGAGCGAGAAGAGGATCGACACTTTCAAGTAAACCATGTACTCTGGCGGCATCTCGCGCAGAGCCTGCCAGAACGGGGTCCTGGTCTTCGGGGCCACCGCGGTTTCCGGCTTCGGCTCCCTAACGAAGAAGTATAGGACGGCCACCGAAAGGAACGCAGGGATGATGGCCAAAAAGAACACGGTCCGGTATGCGGATTCGCTCTGGCCTATGAGGATGAAGATGATGAGCGCCAGCGTCGGGCCGACAACCGCCCCTGCGGTGTCCATCGCCCTGTGTATGCCGAACGCCTTGCCTCTCTGATCCGGAGGGGAGTCGGATGCTATGATGGCATCGCGCGGAGATGTCCTAATGCCCTTGCCCACCCGCTCCAGCGCGCGGGCTACGAAGATGAAGGGCCACGAGTTCGCGATCGCTATGAATATCTTCATGAAGGAGGACAATCCATAGCCGAGCTCCACGAGCTGCTTCCTGTTCCCGGTCCGGTCCGCCCAATAGCCGGAGAAAATCTCCACGATGCTCGCTATGCTGTCTGCGGTCCCCTCTATCAGGCCGAGGATCGCCGTGCTGGCCCCTAGGAACGTGGTGATGAAGACCGGCAAGATGGGAAAAATCATCTCGCTCGACACGTCCGTCAGGAAACTTACTATCCCGAGCGCGAAGACGCTCACCCCTATCTTTCGGGGCTCCGGTTTCGCATTCCCCTTGGCCATGCCTCGCTTTCTCTCCCCTATCTGTTAAAACCCTTTCATCCCCATCTGTCTCTTGATACTCATGGATATTGACAAGAACGTTCTCCGAAAGGAATTCGCCGCTGAATGGGAGAAGCACTACAAGATAAAGGCGCTCATCGACCGCGGCTACATCAGGCAGAAGTGCGGCAAATGCGGAAGGATGTTCTGGAGCAAGCAGAAGCGCGACCTGTGCGGCGACCCCTCGTGCATCGGCTACCAGTTCATCGGAAATACGCCCGTGAAGAAGAAACTCGATTACATCGGCACCTGGAAGACGATAGAGAAGTATTTCACGAGCACGGGCCACGGCTATGTCAAGCCTTACCCGACCGTTGCAAGGTGGCGCGATGATTTGTATTTCACGATAGCTTCGATAAACGATTTCCAGCCCTATGTCGTGAACGGAGAGCTCGACCCTCCGGCAAACCCCCTCATAGTCCCGCAGCCATGCATCCGATTCCCGGATATCAGCAACGTCGGAGTGAGCGGCAGGCATTACACGAATTTCGTCATGGTCGGCCAGCATGCTTTCAACACGAAAAAAACGGGATTGTTCTACTGGAAGGACGAAGCGCTCACCCATGATATAAATTACATGAATGCCTTAGGCATCCCTGAGGAGGAGATCATCTTCCAGGAGGATGTATGGGCAGGCGGAGGGAATTTCGGCCCGTGCATAGAGTATTTCTGCCGCGGGCTGGAGCTCGGGAACTGCGTCTTCATGCAGTACGAGACGACCCCTACCGGGAGCCGGGAACTCTCCACTAAAGTGATAGATATGGGCGCGGGCCTGAGCAGGCTCGCATGGATAACCTCCGGAGAGCCGACGAGCTACGAGGTCGTCTTCGGCCCGGTGATAGACGAGATGAAGAGAAAGGCCAACGTGAAGATAGACAAGGACCTTTTCGTCAGATTCGCCAAGATATCCGGTAGCCTGAACGAGGACGAGGTGCCGGACCTGGAGAAAGAGAAGGAGCGCATAGCAGGGGTCTTGGGGATAAGCAAGAAGGAGCTCTTCGATACTCTCGAACCATTGCAGGCGCTCTACGCTTCAGCGGACCATATGTGCACATTGCTCTTCACTGTGACAGACGGCATGCTGCCGAGCAATTCAGGCGGAGGATACAACCTGAGGATGCTTCTCCGGCGCGTGTTCGGTTTCCAGCAGCGCTTCGGCTACGATCTGGATTATGCGAAGATAATCCAAGGCCACGCGGACCATCTCGAATACATCTTCCCGCATCTCAAATATGGCGTGAATACGACACTTGATGTCATCGCCGAGGAGGAGAAACGCTACAAGGCGACTAAAGAGAAGGCCCAGAGCGTGGTATTGAACCTGGTGAAGAAAGCAAATAGCGGACCGCAGCATAGGACTCCGGGTTCCACGAATAAAGAACGGGTTGTTTCTGGAGGGAAGATAACCGCATCCGATCTGGTAACCCTTTATCGTAGCAACGGCATCCCGCTGGACGCCGTGATAAACGTCGCCAAGGAGAACGGCGTGGAAGTGGAGGTGCCGGGCAACTTCTACCAGCTGGTGCGCGCTGCTGATGGCGAGGAGAATGTAGTCGATAATGCTCCTCAGGTGAAAGCGCTATCATCGGACCTCGCCACGATCGAGAGGACGAAACCGCTCTACTATTCGCGAGAGAAAAAATTCAGCGCCACGGTGCTGGCTGTCGTGGCCGGGAAGTACATCGTCCTGGACCAGACCGCTTTCTATCCGGAAGGCGGTGGCCAGGTCTCCGACACAGGGACCTTAGGCGGCGCGCCAGTCACGCTCGTGACGAAGCAGGCGGGCATCGCTCTCCATTGGATGAAAGACACCTCCGGTTTCAAGATAGGGCAGAAGGTCGAGGGCGAGGTCGATCTCGCGAGGCGGACGGCGATCGCGCGCCATCACACCGCGGCGCACATGCTGAACGCAGCCTGCCGCGAGATTTTAGGCCCGCATATCTGGCAAGGCGGCTCGCACAAGGACGAGGAGAAGGCGCATCTCGATGTCACTCATTACCGGAAGATAACTTCCGAAGAGCTCGCCGACATAGAGCAGAAGGTGAACGAGTATATCATGCGCGACATGCCTATAGTGACCGAAGTCCTTGCTAGGAACGTAGCCGAGGTCAAATACGGCTTCAGGCTCTATCAGGGCGGCGCGGTCCCTGGGAAGGAGCTGCGCGTGGTGAGCGTCGGTGACATCGACAGCGAAGCCTGCGGGGGCACGCATCACATGCTCTCGAAGACCGGGGAGATCGGCTGCTTCAAGGTCGTCAAGCGCGAGAGCGTCCAGGACGGCATCGAGCGCATAACCTACAAATGCGGCTCCGTGGCAATCACATACATGCAGGAGCGCGAGCGGATGCTCAAGGAGGCCGCGGATGTCGTCTCCGTCCCTGAAGGGGAGCTCAAGCGGACGGTAGAAAAATTCTTCGATGAGTGGAAATCGCAGCGCAAAAAGATCGAGGAGCTGACAGAGCTGCTCGTCCATGAGGAAGCCAAAGAACTATTATCCGAATCTGAAGGGAAACCCGTGATGAAGGTTCTCGACTTGGATGACGCATCCCTGCGCAAGCTCGCTACTAAGGTAGCTGAAAGCGAGCGTTCGGCAGCCTGTTTACTGAATAAAACCGGCACGATAGTCTGCGGAGCCGGTAAATCTTCCGGTCAGAGCGCGAAAGCAATGCTGGACAAGGCTCTTGCCGCGCTAGGCGGCTCGGGTGGTGGGAACGAGAGAATCGCACAGGGCAAGGCGAAGAAGGTAGGCGTGGTCGGGCTCTGAGCGAAATAAATCTTTTTATAAATTCTCCCCACAATATTATATTTAAAGAAACAGGTGGGTCGGCTGGAAAAACGCAAACTGTCTTGGGAGAGCTATCGTGGTGCCAGGTCGATCCCTGGCCTTACCACCAGTTCGGTCGCGAAGATGATTCTCGGAGACCATTCGTTTGCGGTTCCTGATTTCCGGAAAGCGAAGCCAGAGCCGGACAGGATAAAAAAAGCCCCTTATCATATCCTGCTTAATATAGTGCAATCGGATGGCTCGCCAGGCCATTCATCAGTCGAGTGGTGCAAGGACTCTTGCTTCAGCATCACAATAGGCAATCGTGAGGGTTCAGATTATCGTGTAGAGGGCGAAAATGTCGCGAAGGATCAAGCCCGAATCGATATGACCGAGTCGGGTTGCCATATAACACACCTCGGTTCATCCCATGGCACTTTCGTCAATGGGGAGAAAGTCCACAAGCGCATTCTCAGGGAAGGCAACAGGATAACGGTAGGATCCGTGACGTTCGAGGTAACTATAGTAAAATATAGAATCAATGCGCCGACTCCGGATCCGTCCGCGCATAAATATTCTATCGCTCTAGGCAGTCTTGATCGCCGCGGTTCGATCCTCGATACGATATTGCAGGTATTCCAATTCGATGAACCGGTCATCAAAGTAGGCAGACTCCCGAGTTCACATCTTCGTGCAGTTCACGATTCGGTTTCGAGGATGCATGCCGTCTTGGAAAAGACCGAGGGGGGCTGGATGGTAATAGACCTAGGTTCCACTCAAGGCACCCGTGTCAATGGAGAGAGGATCAACAAATGCCTACTCAAGAAAGGCAACACGGTAAAATTCGGAGACGTGCCGTATGAGATATTGGAGCTAAATGAAGCCGTTCCATCTGCGTCTGCTCCGCATGTTGCTGCGCCACCAACTATGGCCGAGGGATCCTTGCAGCCTTTGCCATCTATTCCTGTAGCCCCTCCAGTTGAAGAGGAATGCCACCTGTCGGTACGCGCTCCAATAAACACGAGCAGATTCTCGATTGGGCTTTCCGAAATCAAATCGGACGGCTCGAGATTCGAGGATATCACGGTATATGGTTCTGAACGAGTCATCAAAGTGGGCAAGCTCATGAGTTCGCATGCTTACATCGATCACGAATCGGTTTCGAGGATGCACGCGGTCATAGAAATGAATGGTTCTGAATGCGTATTAATCGACCTCGGTTCCACCCGCGGCACTTATATCAACGGAGAGCAAATCGCCAAATGCGTGCTCAAGCAAGGCGACAAGATAAAGTTCGGGGATGTGTCGTTCGAGGTAACGCAGATAAATTATTGAACCGATTCAAGCTTTGAACAGCAGCTTCGGCTTCTCCAGGAACGTGAACTTCTCCGGCGCCTCTTCGACTTCTGCCAGGATGTCCTTGCACGAGAACCCGTATCTCGCGTTCAGCTCCTTCGCGGTAATCCTGTCGCTCACCCGCACTATATAGCTCCCGTTCTGCTCGATATCGCCGTCTTTGAGCAGATAGTATGCGGCGCCGTGGTTCTCATCATATTCATCATACATCGATTCGAACCGGTCATAGACGAGATTCGAGAGGATCAGCGGCTCGTTCCCGTCATTGACCGTAACGTGGCCGTAGCCAGGCGGTAGCAGGAGCACTTCACCTTCCTTCGCTTTCACTATAAGCGCGTCCACGGTGCCGTTCTTGTTCTTCTTCTGGAGTATGAAGACCGCGCTTCCCCGCACGACCTGGTATATCTCGGGGTAAGCCATCCCGTCCTCGCTCCCTGGGTGGTAATGCCCGTGCGTTTTGGGCAGTTCATCCCCGAAAGGCGTGGGCGGTATTATCGTGATATCGAAGCGCATCGCTCCGCTCTGGTGGACCTTCCGATACATGTAATAGGCGTCCATGTTGCCGAGCCCTTCGGAATAGTTCCGCAGGGTCTTCCTCATCTCTCGCAATGTACGCGTGGTGCGCGGATGCTGGGCGCCATTCACAAATAGGTTGATGCCCACCAATTCTATCTTCGCGGGAGTCTCATATAATACCATGGCCATTCTCCACAACCCCCTTCATCCTTCCGAACTCGCCGCGCATGGCGAGCGGTTTCTTGACTCTTATCTTCTGTTTCTCGAATTTATAAATGAGAAGCTTGAGGAATATCAAAAATTGCGTGTTCTTCTGCTTCCTGGCGTCGAATTCCTTCTCAATCTTGCGCATCGTCTTGAGCGACGCCATCAGATAGGAGAGGTCGATGAAGCCGTTGCCGTTCCACTGGCGTATCTCCTCGTACATCAGCATGCGTATCAAGCCGAGCTGAGCACGCAGCTTCTTGGAGGCGGCGTCATTCCCTTCTATTCCACTGCTTATGGTCTTGAGGGTGTATGCCAGCGTCTCCCATTCTGCTTCAGCAAGGCTATCGCTTATGCTAATGGGAGGAGAACCCATGGGGTTAGAATTGGTGCAATAATCTTATTAATCCGAGTGAGATTCATGCGATCAGTGATTTGAATACCGCTCTTTTGGCGGGTCCCATCCATACTCTTGACCGGGGTGGCTTTCTGTGTCAGGTGCAAGCACAACTTTTTAAATAATCTGACACAATTGTCAATACATGCAAGATTATATTCGGCGACACGACGGGTCAGTCGCGCGCGACAAACGATCCGAAGCCAGAAAGATCGCCAGGATGTGGCCTGATTTCGTCAACATAGAGAAGAGGATGGGGAAGGAGGCCCAGTTCCTGGCGAGCCAGCTCTCTGGGAGAAACCGTATGGTTTTCGATTCCTGCCTCGGCTGCGGGGCGACCACCATAGGGCTGAGGCTGAATAAAGTCGCGAACGTGCTTTCGAACGAGATAGACCCCAACATGCTTGACGTCGCGGTTGCGGAAGCCCGGGCAAGAGGCGTGCGGATAAAAGCGCTTTCATACGACTGGAGGGACATCCCGCCGCATCTGCATGGCATGTTCAGCATGGTCACGTGCCTGGGGAACTCTCTCACCTTGGTTTTCGAGAGGGAAGGGCGCCTCAGGACGCTCCGGAACTTCGCATCTCTGCTTGACCCTAAAGGAGCGCTAGTCATCGATGAGCGGAATTATCCCAGCATACTCGAAGGGAGGTTCAATCCCAGCGGCGACTACGTCTATTGCGGGCTCGACAAGGTGGTCTGCAGGCTCGTGAGGGCATCTCCCGAATCGGTCGTCATGGAGTACAAGCACCTGGGGATAGGGGATGTCGTGCAGCTCGAGATGTATCCGTTCAAAAGTGGCGAACTCATCGGCCTACTGAGGGAAGCGGGATTCAGTCGGATCCAAGTTTTCGGGGATTACAAGGAAGAGCCGTTTCACACCGGAGACGTCGAGTTCTTCACGTACGTGGCGCGTAAATGAGAATAAATTCCATTGAGGAAAATAAAATAGCCCCGATCGGATTCGAACCGATGTCAAAAGGTCCAGAGCCTTCTATCCTTGACCACTAGACGACGGGGCTAAGTAGCAACAACACTTTATCTCCCAAAGTGATTTAAAGTTACGGGACTGCCGGACAAACGAAGCCGATCATTCCATTGAACTCATTGCATCTTCATTGCCGCTACCCCTATCAGGCCTATGATGAGGGCGCTGCCGCAGCAGCCTGAGCTGGATGAACCACCGGAGCAGCTGTCCGTGCATGACAGGTAATCGCTGTACGCCGAAGTGCCTGGGTCGAGATCGCAGGTGTTATCCCCGCTGACCCATCCCCCGCCGTTGTTTATGCAGCAGTTTTGTTGGCATCCCGTCCCTGCGGCATGGACGAGCCCCGCCCCAACGATCATCAGCAGCACGATTATCCCAGGAAGCTTCATGCAACCAATCTAAGACTAAAGGAATAAATCCCTTTCCCAATCCTGTCTGGCCGGCGCTTCGCATGATGCGCTAAACGCCCAAATGCCCGATTCTGTTACAAACATATAAATAGTGCGAAACTTGCAGTCTGCATACCAAAGAAGGTGTCAACGGTGGTGAACGGCAGGGATTTGCTTCATAGGTCTTCGTGATCCCCAGCCCAGCGAAACTTATTCTATAATCCATCATAAGCATTGAGATTCAGCCTCAGCGAGAATCTCCATTGATCTTTTCACATCAGCAAAAGCCATAGAAAAAACAGGAGGTGTAGCATATGAAACAAGGAAGGGATTTACTTCATAAGGAAAGATAAGTTGGTCATAGCGGTACCGAACAAAGGAAGGGTGAAGGAGCCGTCATTCAGGCTCCTAGAAGAGATCGGCATAAGGGCCAATATGGCGGACGAGCGCAGGCTCATCCTCCCGACGTCGAGGCAAGGCGTGAGCGTGCTGCTTGTGCGCTCGATGGACATTCCGCTGATGGTGGAACGCGGGGCAGCAGATATCGGGATAGCCGGACAGGATGCGATAGCCGAGCGGGGCGCGGAAGTGGAAGAGCTCGTAGTTCTCGATTTCGGATCCTGCAAAGTAGCTTTGGCAGCTTCGAGGGATGTCAAGACTCCCAGATGCATCGCCACAGCGCTGCCGCGCATCACCGAAAGATACTGCAAAGGGAGACGCCTCAAGGCCGATATTTTGGAGCTTCAGGGCGCGCTCGAATCTGCGCCGATGCTCGGCATAGCGGATTCTATAGTGGACCAGGTCGCCACAGGGACGACGCTGAGGGAGAACAAGCTCCGAATCCTGGACGTGATAATGGAAACAAGAATATTCCTGATCGGGAATCCGGTTTCCGTGAGGGAGAAAGCGTCTGAAATAAGCCAGATATCTCTATGCGTGGGCGGCGTCCTAGAGGCGAAGAAACGGATGTACATGCGGCTGAATGCAGCGACCGATGCGATACGCGATAAGGTGTCCGGCATCCTGCCTGCGATGAAAAGTCCTGATATCAGCGACCTTGTGGGGGGCGGCTATGTGCTTGCGGCTGCAGTGCCTAAGAAAGGGATCGAGGACCTGGTCGTCCGGCTCAAAGCGGCGGGCGCTTCCGACATAATCGTGGAATCGCTCAGGATGATAATTCCGTGAGGTGATGATGATGAGAAAACTACGGCAGCAGAGAGAAATGAAACTTCCTGACCCGGCGAAGGTCTTCGGGAGGAGGGACATCGATTCTATCCTGAGGCAGTCCGGCCCGAGCGCTCTAGCGATGCAATTCGAGACTGCCGCGATACGGGAGCGCCAGCGGAATCCGGACCCTTCCTCATACACGTCCAAGCTCCTTGGAGATCCGAGGAAAATAAGGAAAAAAATCATAGAGGAGGCCGTGGAGCTGATAACCGCGCGCGGGAAGAATATGATCTGGGAGGCGGCGGATCTGCTCTATTTCGTCCAGCTCTACCTAGTGGACCGGGGAGTGGAAATCGAGGATGTGCTCGGCGAGATCATGCGGCGCAGGGTGAGCGAAAAGAAGAACGAGCGCTACAGTCCCATCCCGAAGTGATTACCCTCTAAAACCTTGCTCCAGAATAGGGATGGATACTCATGTCGACCAAACTCACTCCGAAAGGCATGCGGGACATCGGGCCCGAGGAGATGTTCGTCCGCGAAGAGGTAATAAGCAAAATCAGGACGACCTTCCAGTCCTACGGCTACCGGCCAATAGAGACGCCTGCGATGGAATATCTGGAGACGATGCGGGCCAAAGCGGGGCAGGAAGTCGACAAGCAGATCTTCGTCATCGACGGCGATGAATACGGCCTGCGTTTCGACCTAACGGTGCCGCTCGCGCGCTTCGCGGCGTCCGCGGATGTGCCAAAGCCGTTCAAGCGCTATGCTATAGATGTCGTCTGGAGGAAGGAGGAGCCGCAGCGCGGCCGCTTCAGGGAATTCTACCAGGCGGATGCCGACATAATCGGGAGCGGTTCCATGAGATGCGAAGCAGAGCTGCTTTCGCTCGCACGCGATGTCTGCATCGCGTTCGGATTCGACAAACCGAAAATCATGCTGAACAACAGGAAGATACTGGACGGCATAGCGGCGAGCGTCGGCGTCGAAGGCGAAGAGCGCGCCGAAATGTTCCGGGTGCTAGATAAACTCGACAAGATCGGAGAAGAGGAAGTCGAGAAGCTGCTTCGCGAGATATTGGGGAAGAAGGCGGACCAGCTAATCAAGGTGATATGGGCCAAAGGCGATAACGAGAAGAAACTCGCCATGGCGGCCAAATACAGCGAGGAGGGCGTCAAGGAGATGAAGGAGATACTCGCATTGTGCGATTTCCCGATCGAGTTCGACCTTTTCCTCGTCCGCGGCCTCGGCTATTACACCGGGCCGGTCTACGAGATAAAGCTGAGCGATGATATCGGTACCGTGATGGCCGGAGGCCGCTACGACAACCTTCTCGGAGTGTATGGTCAGCCATCCCCGGCGGTGGGTATCTCGGTCGGTATAGAGCGCTTGATAACCTTGATAGGAGAGCAGAAGAAGGGCGGAACTAAAAAGACCGACACGGTCGTTTTCGTTGCTGCAGTCAAATCAGAATTCTATTCATATGCCGTAGAAGTGGCTGCAAAATTTCGTGCAATGGGCATAGAATGCGAAACAGACCTTAACGAACGCAACTTGAGGAAGCAGTTTGATTATGCGAACTCCCTGTCAATCCCGTTCGTCGCAGTTGTCGGCGAGCGCGAGAAGAGCGAGAAGAAAGTCACGCTGCGCGACATGAAGGGTGGGAAAGAGGAGAGCCTGAAGATAGAGGACGCGATTGAAAGACTTCGTTCAATAAAATGAACGATGATTCAATATTTTGAACGATGGAGATTGAAAAATGACCCTTGAGATACGCTCCATGATAGTGCGGGACAAGCAGGCCTTCGTGCAGAAGGACGGCATGATGCGCCTGATAGGCAAGCCCATAGATGTCGCGAAGAAATGGACGGAGCAGGGCTGCAAGCTCATACACATAATCGATTCCGATGCGCAGAAGGGCATGTCGACCAACCTCGACATATACGACAATCTCACCTATTTCGTGAACGTCCAGGTGGAGTGCGCCCCCGTGCCCGCGATATTCACCAAGCTCCTGACGCTAAAATGCCGGATCGTCCTCCCCCCTTCCGCCGGCGCTTCCATAGCCGCGATGGCCGAGAAGAAGCTCCTTGTCGCGAAGATAGCCTCCGGTTCCTCTGTGAAAGATGCGGAGCTCAAGCCATTCCACGATGTCATATTGGAGGATGCGGACGACGCATCCGTGGAACGGTTCGATTCCCTGGGGAAGAGGGTCATAATCTACGAGAAGGACAAGGGCAAGCTGAAAAACATGAAAAAGGTATGGGGCGTCATTTCGACTTCTTGATTATCTTGCTCTTGGCCTGGGCGAGCTTGGCTGCCAGCGAGAGTTTGGCTGCGGCGATGTCCCGCTCCGTCTTGCTTTTCGGAGCAGCGACTTTCGCGATGCTTCTTGCGACCGGAGCGATCCTGGCTTTCTGTGCTTCGGGCGCTCTCGGAGCGGGCCCGGGGGGCATCATGATCCTGCGCATGGGCTTTGGCTCTCCGGCAGGCGGTTCCATCTCGATCCTGGGAAGCGGAATGGATCTGGGGGCCTGTTCTTTAGGGGCAGGCCGCTTAACCGGGCCTCCGAGGGTGAATCCCTCCGAACCGATGGTGGCGGGGTGCGGCTTCATGGAATGCGCGACTCCTTTCATCTTGAGCACTTCTATGTAACGCTGCCTCTCGCCCTTCTCCTCGTCGAAGCGGTAAGAGATATCTATCCAGCCGTCGGTGAATTTCTCTATCCCATAGTTAGATGTCGGCATCTCCCAGCCCGCTTCCGGAGTGGTGTCTTCGGATAAGATGAGTGTGGTGGTCTCCCATTTCCTGACATTCTCGATGAATTTGAGGAAGCCTTTCTTCCGCTCATCGTCGCTATGGAACTGGAGCGCGATTGGCATGACCGAATCGATGACCACGCGCTTGGCTCCGACGCTGTTTATCAACTCGGCCACCGCGGTTGATTGGCCAAGTATCTGGTCGACCTCATGGACCGGATAATCCA
This sequence comes from uncultured Microcaldota archaeon, assembly GCA_963800555.1. Taxonomy (GTDB): domain Archaea; phylum Micrarchaeota; class Micrarchaeia; order Anstonellales; family Bilamarchaeaceae; genus Bilamarchaeum. The sequence continues at coordinate 87,070 of CAWDBH010000008.1, forward strand.
GGAAAATGAGCTTCCGCTCGCCTTCTGCTTTCGCGATATCCCACACATATCCGCTCATATGGAACATGAATTCCTGCCGGTTCTCCTCGATGCAGATGTAGACCCCTACCTCGTCGCTCTCATAGGCGCCGTTGTATAAGAACTGGAATCCAAACGTGCTCTTGCCGCTCCCAGACGGCCCTCCGACTGCGACTATAGAATTCTGCAGGAACCCCCCGCCGAGGTATCTCATCCAGACCCGGGATGCCGCTCTTGATGAATTTCCTTTCCATCCCTTCACCCCTTCCTGTCTTTTTTGTTGAGGATCTCCTTTCCCATATCCGCTCTTCTCTTCATGTTCTCCTTCATCTGGGTCAGCTCCTCAGGATTCGCGACCTTCGTGAGGATATATCTCTTGTATTCTGCCGTGGTGGCCGACATGTTGCCGAGGAGGTTATGCGCCTCGCTCAGCGGCAGCTTGATCTCGTCAGGCCTGAGTATCTCGGTGCTGAAAGGGCTGTTCGTCATGCAGATGCTGGCGAGCGTGTTGAAATCGATCGTGAGTATCTTGACGATAACGGAGGTGGTCCAGTTCATGTTCTTCTCACCGCCTACGGGCTCGTTTATCTCTCCGAGGGCGTATACCACGCCTTGCTTGGCGATCAAGGTGTTGACGAATCCTGTCCCGAGCTCCTGCACCATCTCTTTGGTGGCCGCATGCACATCGAAATAAAGCATGGCCAGCACACCGCCGTTGGCGATGGTCTCTTTAGTTACTTTCTCGACATCCATATCAAACACTCTGCCTTGCTCCAGTACGGAGCGTTTAAACAATCGCAATCTGCTTATTTCCAGAATATCCTTTATTAATACCCCCCAGACATTCTTTCTATAGGTGCTAATCATGTGTGCATGGAAAAACGAGAGGCAAGGACGCCCCAGAAGACCCCAAAGCGAAGGTGCTCCGCAGAGAGAAAGCGGTCAAAGAAGCCCGGCAAGTTCTGATCAAGGAAACCCGCGGCCATCCTACAATCGCGAGAGGAGATACCCTCCACGAGAAGGAAGGGGCGGTGAAAGATACACTCCAAGCGAAGGCGCTCCACGGCGTGAAGGCGGTGAACGGAGATACCCTCCGCGTGAAGGGGAAAGGAGATATCCACGCGAAGGAAGCCATCAAGGGGGCGAGAGAAGATATCCTCCACGCGAAGGTTTCCAGAGGGGTGAAGGTGGAGGCGAAGTGCGGGAAGCGAACAGGCCCTACGCGAGCGGTGAAAGGAGATACCCTCCACGCCAGGTGGATCGCCGAGAAGGCGGTTTCCGCGGCCCGCCAAGAGAAGGCGGATACTCGAAGCCTCCGATCCCGAACGACCGTGGCGGATATGACCGCGCCATGAAGCGCGAGAGGTTCATGTCACGATCCAAGGAAAGCGTGATGGAAGCGCTGAGGAGCAGGGACATGCTCCTCGCCAGCGTGACCAAGGCGCAGGACGACCTGGACAAGACGATCAACCTCCTCGGCGAGAGGCTCGAGGACTGGTACGGCATCTACTTCCCGGAGCTGCGCGCGGAGGACAAGCTCAAATACGCGGAGGTCTCGCTCATAATAGACCGGGAGAATTTCGATGAGAGCACAGTGCTCGCGATACTCGGCCCCAAGGCAGCCGCCGGGCTCTCCGAAGCTTCCAAGAAGAGCCTCGGCGCGAAGATATCTCCGAAGGATCTCGACCAGTGCAAATCGCTGGCGAGGACCGTCGTCTCCTTGGACACGCTCCGCAGGGAATACGGGACCTACCAGAAGGAGATCGCCCTGGAGCTATGCCCGAACCTCACGGCGGTCGGAGGGTACGAGATCGCCGCGAAATTGGTTTCCCACGTGGGTTCGCTTGCGAAGCTGGCGATACTTCCGGCAAGCGCCATACAGGTGCTCGGAGCCGAGAAGGCGCTTTTCAAGCACCTCAAGAACCGGAACATCCCTCCGCCCAAGCACGGCATCATCTTCCAGCATCCGAAGATCTCATCTTCGCCAAGGATGGTCCGCGGGAAGATCGCCCGCGCCCTCGCGAACAAGCTTTGCCTCGCCGCCAAGGCGGACGCTTTCAGCAAGCGGGACATCTCCGCTGATTTGAAGACCGGTTTCGAAACGCGGTTCGCGCAGATCATGAATCAGTACGAGAGCGCCAAGGCCAAAGGCCAGGTGCCGCGGGCCCCGGAAGAATGATCGGATGAGGATCCTGGCAGTGTCCGATATCCACGAGGAGGAAGCCGCGCTCGAATCGATCGCCGCGCTTTCATCGTCATACGATCACGTTTTCGTGTGCGGGGACATCTCGCGCAGCGTCTCGTTCGCGGAAGAGCTAATGAGAATCCCCAACGCGTTCATAGTCCCGGGCAACTGGGACAACGAGCAGGTGGGTCAGGCCCTTTCGAAATCCGCGCATTACGTTCATGAAAAGCGCGTCGAGATCGAGGATGGCCTGAACGTCGTGGGATTCGGATATGCGCCTCCGAGCCCGTTCTTCACGTACGGGGAGATCAGCGAAGAGGAGATATACTCCAGGATGAAGAAGCTGAAGATAGATGGCAACACTTTACTGCTGATGCATTCGCCTCCGAAAGGCTACCTCGACACAGGGTCATTGGGAAGGCACATCGGGAGCGAATCGATACTGAGAATCATCCAGGAGAAGAAACCGCTAGCCGCGTTCTTCGGCCATGCGCACGAGGCGCTCGGCATCGAGGAGCTGGACGGGACCACGCTCGTGAAGATCCCGCCTGCCAATTCAATGCGCGCCTGCGCGGTCACCGAAATGCGTAAAAGAATTCACGCGGAGTACATATCGCTATGATGGAATGGATGATAACGCTGCGCACGGCCATGCATTCAGACATGGACGATGCCAAAGGCTTCATACGCAAGCTCTTCCCCAGGGCAATGGTCAGCGTAGCCGATGATGACGTGATAATCTTGGCCGAATACAACAACCGGATAGTCGGCTTCGCCCATATGATAGACGAAGGAGACCGTATGGTGCTCCAAGGGCTCGGTGTGGATGGCGAGGCGCGTGGCCGCGGCGTGGGGACGTTGCTCCTCCAGCACATCCTGAACTCCATAGACGAGGACGTCCCGGTGATGCTCAAAGTAAAGGCCATGAACCCGGCGGTGGACCTCTACGCGAGGCACGGCTTCTTCGTGAAACGGATGAACGACCACACGCTGACGCTGGTCAGGAAGCCGAACGCGTGAATAGATTCCGTTAATAAGAATTTGCAATTGAAGTTTTGATTACTCATGGGGAAGTGAGCCAACCTGGTATGCTGCTAGCTTTGGGAGCTGGTTATCTGAGTTCAAATCTCAGCTTCCCCATTTTATTTTTGCTAATTTTTGCCTCGCAGCAAAATTCGCAATCTGGACAAATAGGCTCGCGTTGAACGCGTTTTCTCCTCCTCGGAACCCGACGTATCATTTATATAGTTAATTGCGAAAAACACCACATGGCAACCAGAAAGATCCGACTCCCCAGCATAGAGGTTACTGGGTACCTCGAAGAGAACAAGAAGAAGATAAAACCGCCCCAACGCGGGGCGCTAGCGCAGGACCGCTACAGCTTATCGCATTTGGCAAGCATCCTCACCAGCGGGACGCGACTGGCGATGCTCAATGCCGTGGACCGTCTGCGAGGAAGGGTCCGCGTGCTCGTCGAGCTCGCATCATTCTCCACGTTCCAGTACGTGAGGCTCGCGGCCATAGAGAACCTGGCCGATGAGATCGAAGCCCTGGTCGATATCGCGAAATTCTGCCAGTACAGCGACACGCGCTCTGCCGCAGTGGATGGATTATCATCAGAGACGAACGCGCTGTCCGAAGTATCGTGCTCCTCGCTTTTCGTCGATACGCGGCTCGAGGCCGTGAGCACCCTGACGGATCCGCAGGCCCTCTCATCAGTCGCCGCCCGCTCCCCGCACAAGGATTCCCGGAGCGCTGCCCTAGGGAAGATCGCTAAGAATCCCGCCGCACTGAAGAGGGTCGCAGAGGATTCATCCTACCGCACCTCCCGCCTCGAGGCCATAAAATGCCTCTCGAACGATATCAAGACGCTTTCCTCGCTCGTCCTCTCATCCAGGAACGCCGAGGTCAAGAAGACCGCTGCCTCCATGCTCTCTATCTACGTGGAAGAGCTCGATGACCCGGAGACGCTCGCCGAGATCGCGAAGCAGTCCCCGAACGAGGATGCACGATACCTCGCTGTCGGGAGATTATCCGGGGATCCGTGGGCGTTGCGCGGCATAATAGCGGACGCGAAATACGCGGACGCCAAAAGCACCGCCATCATGCTGCTCTCCGATATGGTGCCAGAGCTTCAGGACGCTGAGATACTCTCCGATGTCGCGGTCATGTCCCCATACAAGGACTGCAGGAGCGCCGCTATAGAGCGGCTCGCAGGCCAGAGCAATTCTCTGCTGAATGTGGCATCGAAATCCCGGTTCAAGGAATCCCGCGACATGGCACTCAACCTGCTCAAAAGCGACGTCGAGGCGTTGAAAAGCGCATCGAAGCTCTCGCGCTACCACGACACGAGAAAGAAGGCGCATGCGATGGTCTCGAAGCCGGACGTGTTCCAGAACGAGCTGGAGCGGATACTCGGTTGAATTTTATTTTTTATTTCTTATCCTGGCGCATCGTCTGCAACCAATAGTCCAAATAAACCCAATTAGTTATAAATACTACCACACACCGTATCTGCCGATCTCATGGCATTCAAGGAGAGGCGGCTGTCGAATCTCAGGAAGGCTATAGATGGGGCAACGCAATCCAGGCAGGATGCATTCGCTCGTATGGCAAGGAATTTCGGACCCGATACGCTCGAGCTGATGGATAATCTCGCCGCGGAAGGCTTCTATATCCGCGATGGCATAGTCAACCGCATTCAAGGCAAATGGCGATCATACCCCAAGATGTCGCTTGCGCAAGCGAGTGAAGCGATGAAGCTGAGCAGGCTTCCGGCGGAGAAGCTGCCCACCGAAGTTGTTGAAACGCCTCTAGCAGCGCTCGCGAGAACTCATAATGTCATATTGCCGGCCGAAGCACTCTCTTCCGCTGGGATAACACGTGTGAAAGACTTCTTGGAAGCACCACAAGGAAGGTTGTCCGAAGCGATTGGCGTTGAGGGTTACCAGGAGCTGAGGCATTTTCTGCTCTTTTGCGGCATAAGGACCCGCACGAATCCACCGCCATCGTATATAGGGACATCAGAAATCGTTTTCTTCGGAGAGATGGTCCTCGGCATGCGAAGGGATCCGCCGGAAGATATCACGCGGATGTTCCCTTTTGGAATTTAAGCCCCCGGAGCAGTCAGAGGGCTTATCTGAGAACTCCCTTTACACTGCGGTGCCAATATTCGCATCAATTGTAAAATAGCCCAAAACAGCACATCTGCACGATGGCCGACCTTCCGCTGGAGTTGGGTGCATGAACAAGGTGGATATATACGACTTTCAGCGCAGGCTAGAGCAAGCGATGGATAAGCTCAGGAAAGATAATATAGGCACGGAAAATATTCGCGATATATCCTCATTCTCCAAAATCAAGCTTGCCAAGGGAGTATCGCCCGGAAGGGCTGCCAAGATAATCCATTGCCTCCGATTGTTGGCAAAACGGCTCAGAAAACCCTTCAGGCAAGCCACAAAAGACGATTTGATTGCCCTAGTCGGAAATCTCGAAAGAAGCGACTATGCTGAGCATACAAAGTACGACCTAAAGGTCATGCTGAAAATGTTCTACAAATGGCTCAAAGGAAATGATGAATCCGCCCCTCCGGAAATCGCTTGGCTGAAGAAAAGCAAGAAAAACCTAAACCATAAGCTCCCCGAAGACCTGTTAAGCGAAGACGAAGTCCTTCAGATGGTCGAAGCCGCGATAAACCCTCGCGATAAAACCCTGATTTTGGTATTATACGAGACTGGCTGCCGGATTGGTGAACTCCTATCCTTACAGATGAAAAACGTCAATTTTGACCAATATGGCGCGGTTCTGAGGGTAACTGGTAAGACTGGCGACCGGAGGGTTCGGATTATCAGTTCAGCGCCGGTTCTGGCCTCCTGGCTCAATGCCCACCCTAGGGCTAATGATCCGGACGCCTGGCTATGGTTCCAATACAAGAATAACAAGAAAACCGATAAGTGCCTGAGGCATGGAACGGTTTATGCGACGCTCAAGAAGATTGCCAAGAGGGCTGGAATCCAAAAGAAGGTATATCCTCACCTTTTCAGGCATTCAAGAGCTACGGCCCTGGCAAACAAGCTGACGGAAGCCCAGATGAAAGAACATTTCGGTTGGGTCCAGGGTTCTGAGATGGCGGCTACCTATGTTCATCTATCAGGCCGGGATGTGGATAACGCTTTCTTGAAAATACATGGTCTGGTTCAAGCTGAGAACGCTCAAGAAGAAAAACTAAAGCTCAGAATTTGCCAGCGGTGCAAGGATCATAACTCTCCAAGCTCGAAGTTTTGCACAAAATGCGGTTTGCCTCTGGACGAACAAACGATGGCTATGATTGAGAATAAGCGGGAGAAGAGCGACAATCTCATGAACAAGCTGATGGACGATGAGGAATTCAAGAATTTTATGATGAAGAGGATTGCCGAATTGAGGCTAAATCTTTGAGTTCGCTCCACGACGATGGTTTATGAAATATGCTTGTGTCGTTCGGGGATATATAAAGGGATGGCGAATTCAATAGCTCTGAGGCGTATCTCTTGCGAGTTCAGCATCAGGAAAGCCTGTTTTTACTGATTTTCGAGGATGGGAATTCGCCATACTTCAAGCGTTCTGGGCGTCAATTCGCTTGAACCCGCTCAAAAAGTCAGGGTGAATTATTGAATACCCTCTCGAGTGTTTCTCTGATGTTTGTTCTAGTTATTCTCTTTTTCGCGCTCTCACAACTATCTATATGGTCAGAACGCTTGTTTCAGTGTGTTCTGGGCTTCAGAACGTTTGAAGCAGTGTGAAAGCAGTGTGCTTGTTTATATACGCAAAATAGGCGTAACACACTGGTTTTTAGGGGTCAGAAAAGCGGTGTGCAGCGCTTCTTTACACAATAACTCTCGCTCTCTCATCTCAGGGCAGGAAAAATGCTTGATTCAATGTGCTAATCACGTCGATGAGCCCTAAAAAGCATTGTGCTTTTCATTGTGTTTCTTTATAAACCTGGAAACGCTTCTGCACAATGATTTCAAGGTCAAAAAAGGCATTGTGCTAACCGAAGAGACGAGTCTTCAATAAGGTAATAAATCTGTTCGAAGTTATGATTACGGTGCTATTTTGTCAGATGCCCAAATGGAAGCCGCAAGGAAAGAAATCGAAGAACTCCTAGTGAAATTCAAGCGGGATTCCGAAAGCGGGCGAACCAAGACATTGAAGGAGGAGAACACAAAGAAGGATTACATAACTCCTCTTTTCCGGGCCCTCGGATGGGATGTGGAAAACAAAAATGCATCCGACGAAGTAACAAATGAAGACAAAATATCAAGAGGAAGGGTTGATTATGCATTCCGGCTGCATAGTATCCCAAAGTTCTTTCTTGAAGCAAAAGCCATGGATAAGGGGCTAGATGAAGCCAAAGATGCGATTCAGGCGATTAACTACGCGTGGCATAAAGGCGCGACATGGGCCATTCTCACAGATTTCAAAACGCTCATTGTTTACAACGCAGAAGTGAAAGAGGAGAATCTTTCGAACTGCCGGTTCATACAGTTGACTTGCGATCAATATCTAGAGCAGTTTCATAGATTATGGTGGCTTTCAAAACCTGCATTTCAAGAGGGACTGCTGGACAAGGAAGCCCTGAGTTGGGGCAAAAAACTTAGGAAGACAAAAGTCGGAGACCAATTGCTTCAAGAGCTCATGAGCTACCGGATGGCGCTCTCCAAGAATATCCTGAAGAACAATTCCAGTAAAAACCTTTCTGAGGAGGAGATAGACGAAGCGGTACAGAGGATAATCGACCGCCTGATTTTCATAAGGACAACCGAGGATAGGCTGGTAGAAGAACCGGTTTTACGACCTCTGGCTCGAGAATTCGATGATAAAAAACGAGGGAAACTTACTACTTCGCTCAATGAGGTTTATCTTAGATTTGATGATACCTACAATAGCCGGCTTTTCAGCTTCAATCCCAACGATAAAACGCAGAGACACCTATGCGAAAGCCTGGAAATAGACAATGAAGTTCTAATCGATATCATCAATGGCCTCTATCAGAGCAAAGACGGGCTAACACACTACGATTTTTCGGCAATAGATGCGGATGTCCTTGGGAATATTTACGAGCAATACCTTAGCCATATCCTAAGAAAAACCGAGAAACGGGCCAAACTGGAAAGCAAGGAGGCACATCGCAAAGAGCAGGGGATTTACTATACTCCAACATACATAGTCGAATATATCATCAGAAATACTCTTGGCGAAGTCCTGAAGCGGAAGAAATCAGAAGAGGCCGATAAAATCAAAGTCCTTGACATGGCTTGCGGCTCCGGCTCTTTCCTTTTGAAGGCTTTTGATGTGATAGACGCGCATCACCAGAAGAATGATAAAGAATACGCCCAGACAAAGCTGGACCTTGAGAACGAGTCTGCCAGGATAACCAAGAAGATAAAGATACTGAAAAACAATATTTATGGGGTTGATCTAGATCCGAAAGCGATTGAAATAGCCCAGCTTAACCTCTTGCTCAAGGCGGCTGAAACCCGCCATCGCCTTCCAGATTTGAGGGAGAATATAAAATGCGGGAACTCAATAATTTCAGACCCGACAGTTGCTGGAGAGCGTGCCTTTGACTGGAACAGGGAATTCGAGGCGATTATGAAAGATGGGGGGTTCGATGTCATTATTGGCAATCCCCCTTATGTAGATATCAAGCAGCTAGAACCAAGAATTGTTAATTATCTTTTCAATACATATCCGACAGTTGAAAATAGAATGAATCTATACTCTGTTTTTGTAGAGAATGGTCTAAAATTGGCTCTGTAGAAATGCTTAATTGATAAGTATGCCAATGGGTTTCATCGTCGAGGCTTACCAGGGCCTTGACTCCTCCCAGCGGCGAAATCCATGCAAAAGAGAACGTCAAAGTTAATTAGAGTAGCGGTTAGGGCCCAGCAGGCAGCCAAGTACGTGCTGCCTGAATATGGAAACAAATTCTCAAGAAAAGACTTCACTCAGCATCAGCTCCTAGCGATAGCTGTCCTGAAACAGAAGACTGACGAGGATTACAGGGATACTGTTGACGGCATTGGCAGCGACTTGATGCAAGCGATGGGTCTCACGAAGATACCTCATTTCACTACCCTCCAGAAGTTCATCAAGAGGCTGGACTCACAGGTATTGGATACCCTTATCGCAGTGGTCGCAATCCTCATCATAGGGGATCAATTGATCAGGGGAGCCGTCGTAGGGATAGACTCTTCAGGATATCCTGCTTCGCATGCCAGCAGCTACTTCGTGAGGAGGATAAAACGCAAGCCTACGCATAAGACGTTCCTCAAAGGTTCATTCGTTGGGGACCTGACAAATCAGGTCATCGTCTGCTGCAGGCTAAGGAATTTCCCGTCTCATGATATCATTGATTTCAGGAGGCTGATGAAACGCGCCCTGATACTCTTGAAGAAGATTTCAGAGGTTCATGCTGACAAGGGGTACGATGGCAAGGATGAGATCCTTCTCGTGGAGAAGCTTCTGAAGGCCGTGCCGTACATCAAGATCAAGGAAACCGACAGGCACAAATGCAAAAGCCAGATAAGGCGCAGGGTTTTGAACAACTGGAATCGGCTCACCTTCGCTTTGAGGGGGCGGCAGCGCAACCTCATAGAAACAATCAACTCCGTTGTAAAGAGGGTCTTCGGAGACGCCCTCTATAGCAAGGGCATCTGGATGCGGCGCAAGGAATTGAAGCTGAAGTACTTTGCCTACAACATTTACCGGTCAGTCCAGCTAGAGGAGATTTTTTGTTGCCTCGTCTTAAGCTGGACTTAAGAGAGGGTTTCTACAGAGCCCTAAAATTGCTAAAAAACGGGGGGTACTTCGGTTTCATCATTCCAAATTCTATCCTTTACAACGAATCATACAGTAAGATACGAGACAGACTTTTGCAATCAACTTCATTGAAAAAAATTGTGCGGCTACCGGATAATGTATTCAAAGATGCAAAAGTAGAAACGATAATTTTAATCTTCCAAAAAGGCAACCCGCATAAAAATATCTGCGAAGTGCTAATATATGATAGACTTGCAAATATCAACTCCATAACTATCGAAACTTGCAAACAACATGTTTTATTTAATCAAGATACCTGGAACGAGGGGCAGAAAACGATAAACATCACCCTCAATAAGTCGTTTAGTGAGTTATTGAAGAAAATCGAAATGACTACTGTTCCTCTCGTTGAACTATGCGACTTTTCTCTTGGTCTTACCCCTTATGATAAATACAAAGGACACACACAAAAACAAATAGAAGAGCGTGTGTTTCACTCTTCAACGAAAAAGAACGAAACTTTCAAACCGCTCTTATCTGGGGAGAATATAGTGAGGTATGGCATTTTTTGGGATAAGAAAGAGTACATTAGCTACGGTAGTTGGCTAGGTGCAGCTAGAGAAAAAAGATTTTTCACCGAACCTCGGATTGTAGTTAGGCAGATTATTAGTGGCAAGCCACTGAGGATCTACGCGGGGTATAGCGAGGATGAATTGTACAATGCACAAATCGGCTTTAATCTATTGCCAAAAGACAAAGCACAGATCCAGATTAAGTATGTGCTGGCAATTTTAATTTCGAAGTTAATGACTTTTTACCACCGAGAGAGGTATTTAGACCCATCAAAAAATCTTTTCCAGAAAATATTAATAGCAAACGCTAAGAGATTCCCTATAAAACTCGCACCTTCTAGCGAACAGCAAAAAGTTGTAAATTTAGTCGATAAACTACTCGCTTTGAAGAAACGATTATTTGATCTAGGCGATAAACAAACCGAAGAATCAGCCAAACTTGAAAAGGAGATTGCCGAACTCGACCGCAAGATTGACGAGCTGGTTTTTGATCTTTACGGTCTAACAGCGGAAGAACGGAAAATCGTTGAAAAAGCGATGAAGTAGAAGTCTTAATGAACTAACAAGATAATGGCAGCAACGACAATTGAGCAGTATGCCCAACTGAGCCAATAATAAATCTGGGGGAGACTGTTACCAATCGCATATGCAGCGATACCGACCACCCCCATAATTAGTCCGATATTTGAATACCAGACTAAGAGGTCGCTCGGGTTCGATAACGATATCACAAATAGATTTATCGCCAGCGTATTACAAAATGTCGAGGTTCGCCCCACGAACTGCTTTTCTACAAGATAGCCTACGATAAACAGGGATAAGGCGGGTAACAATCTTAGAAGCGTGTCTGGCAAAATATTTATCCAAAGTGAAGACATACTCATCCCTTCAAGCTATCGGTAGTCCCTTCGGTGTCAGTGCATCTGCAAGCAAGTGGCTGAGATAAGCTGCTGCAAGCGAAGCGGCTGCCGCTTTTTGCTCCGCTGAGGTTGTGCTCTGCCCCCACGTCTCTTTGGCCATATGGGTAACAATCCCGGCTGCGGTCAAGCTGTGCGCGAATGACCGGTGGTTAGGTCCATAAGCTGGCTCGATAATGTCTGGGAGTACCGCTACTCCAGCCCCCATGACGCCCCATCCCACTGCATTCCCCAAGTCAACCGTTTCACCCTGCGCTCGCTTAGCGGCAACATATGTTCCAAAACCAAACAGAGCTCCGAGAAGGAGATGTTCATTGCAATTTGACATCCGTCTCACCTCTTCTTCCTGCTCCAATTGCCAAGGAACTGCCATCTTTGCTGGCCCTCGCTTCTATGGACGGAAACTGCAACTCCGCCCCTTTCCTTTGCCAAGGCCCGGAGATCCCTACGTCCATCGCTATCCAGGCGAGCCCCACCGCTCTTGACTTGGACATAATACTTCACACCATCTTTCTTTGCATATATGTCCGCAGGTCCACGGCTTCCAGCGCTCAAACGGATATTCTCGTATCCCTTATCCGCAAGATCACGCGCCACTTTTCCTTCCGCGATTCTTCCAGAACGATATCGGTTTATCATTCCACCATCCCGTTGCTTATGGCAACTTTGCAATTTACTTTGTTTTAAATGTTATGTGGAAAGTTATTTAAAGCTGCTCTTTGGATAACTACTCATGGATATTCGTGAGCTGGTTCGGGACGCCCAGGCTCTCAATTCCAAATTGATATCCGTTCCACGGCTTCTCATCCTTTTCTCATTAGAAGGTCTTGGACGTGATGGGGCTGCCTATAGGGAATTGAAAGCAGGGTTGGAGATGGATGATGGGTTGCTGTATTCAAACGTGGATGCCCTCAAGGAGATGGGGTATGTCAAAGAAAAGGACATTAGATTGGAGAACAAAGAGATGACGTCGTATTATATTACCGAGGAAGGGAAGGAAGCCCTTAGCAGTGCCAGAGCATGGTTGAAGAAAATCTGATGGACGGTGGCAACATGGGGGAGCTGAGAAAAGTTATTGCTTGTATACGAGAGTTGGACAAAAAAATGAAGGTTGACAATTTTCAGGATAAACTAGTGATCCAGAAGACGGTTTGTCTTCTTGAATTGCTTGGTTTCGATATGAAATACGGATTTTCTATGTATGTCCGGGGACCGTATTCTCCGGCATTAACAGAGGATTTATATCAAAATAAAGAAGCAGTCGAGAACCTCAGGACCGATTATGTGCCTAGTGGCAAAGAGAAATCTATGATTTCCGTGATAGGCGAAGCCAGCAATCATTTTGAGCCTTCGATGCTGGAAATCATGGCAACATATGCCTTCCTCATAAAAAGGAGCTCTTATGGAGGGAAAGAAGCCATCACAGAATTGAAAAGAATTAAACCATTCTATTCCGAAACCAAGATTGCGGTGGGTGTTTCAAGGGCGAAGCAGCTTTTCCCGGCAACTGAAAAAGAGGTTCGGGATATGAAAGCTGAATTCAAGGAGATCGAAGCAGCATCGACATCTGATAACAAATATTGATAGTGGAAAAATGGCGGGCCATGTTAAAGCAGAGATTTGGCAGGCAGACTTCAGCGGCTCCAGAGGGCATGAACAGAAGAAAGAGCGTCCATGCATTATTTGGAGGGATTTGGATCATCTTGGAATGGCCGTGGTTATACCGCTAACTGGTTCTCTTGAAAGGGACAATCTGCCCCATACCCTTCGTATTGACCCATCCACCAAGAACGGACTGGAAAAGGAAAGCATTATCCTTGTTTTTCAGATAACCGCGATAGACAAGTGCAGATTGTTAAAGAAAGTGGGGGTACTGGACGACGGAGAAATTGAAACTGTGGCTGCCCTCTTGAAAGACCTTTTACGGATTTAGTCAATCGTCAAACTTCCTTCAGGTCAAACCTTAAATAGCTCATATCCCAGAAATGCCTTCAGTGGAAGGCTAACTCGGTCTTCGTGCAAGGTGCGTCCTCAGATAAAACTAGAAAGCCCCCGGAGGGGTGCCGGGCCAAAGATTGTTTCCTTACACAACCATATGACATCAAGCATGTCTAATCAATATATTGCAGGGAAAATTTTTATGCGTTTTGGAAACTTTCTTCACTATCCATACATGAAGGTGCTGAAGACTAGCAAATACGTCTTTGTCCTGGAATTTAAGGATTTTATCGGAAGACCCGTTCTATCGTGAGACATTTACCAGCATTTAAAAGAACTGAAGTGGAATGCGAACGTAGACGGGAAACTGCCGGTTGGGAGACTGGCACTGCCATAAAGGTTTTGGAGTATGAACCGGGAAGAACTGCTAGACCTAATAAAGACGGGCGAAGGTTACTGCCTTGACTTCAAGGAGCGGCTACCCTTGGATTTAGGCAAGGACATATGCGCGTTCATCAATGGTTCTGGAGGCAAGATAATCCTCGGAGTGCGCGATGATGGTTCACCGTCAGGCTATATCCTGGACAATACGGATGAGGCAAGGATAAATTCGATGGCGAGAAATCTTGATCCTTCGGTCAGGGTGACGGTTGAGAGGGTGGGCGAATTCGCAGTTATCCACATACCCGAAGGTGAAAACAAGCCGCATTCATTGTCCGGGCGGTTCTACCTGCGGATCGGTTCCACTTCCCAGCAGCTTGAGCGTGACGAGATACGGGATTTTTTCCAAAAGGAGCGGCTCGTGCGCTTCGATGAGAAACCGAACATGGAATTCGATTTCGAGCATGATTTTTACAAGCTGAAATTCGACGATTACCTCAGAAGAGCGAAATTGACGCCGCTTCAGGATCAAAGGGATACGCTCGTGAACCTCAATCTCCTGGACAGCGGATATATGAGGAACGCAGGGGTGCTCTTCTTCACCCAGAGGATAACCAAATTCTTTATGAGTGCCACTGTGGTTTGTGTGCTTTACCAAGGTACTGACAAGCACCAGATACTTGACAGAAAAGAGTTCAACGCAGATCTCCTCTCCAATTTCGAGAATGCGTTCGTTTATACTTGCTCCAAGCTCAACACGAATTTCATTATAAAGGCAGAACGCACCAATCGACTTGAGCTTCCGGAAGAAGCGCTGCGAGAGGCGCTTATCAATGCCATCGTTCACCGCGACTATTTTTCTACCGGACAAGTCCAGGTCGATATTTACCTTGACAGGGTGGATATTTCAAACCCCGGAGGACTCGTTTCTGGGCTTGAGAAGAAAGACTTAGGAAAAAGAAGTATGCCCCGTAATCCCTTGCTGATGGACCTCCTGCTTCGCATCGACAAAGTGGAAAAAGTAGGCTCCGGCATAAGGCGGATACGAAAGGCTATGGAAGAATACGGGCTTAAGGCGAAATTCGACATAAGTCAAGGTTTCTTTTCGGTTGTTTTCCCAAGAACCCCCCAAGGCGCTTATCAGGGTATCCCCCAAAATGCCCCCGGAAGTACCCCCCCAGTGACCCCCCTAGTTACCCCCCCAGTTGGACTTACCCCCCTAGAGCAAAAAATATACGATGAGATAAAAAACGATCCGAAAGCATCCAGCAAAATACTTTCAACCCGACTTTCAATCAGCAAGGACACGGTCAAAGAGTACCTGGAAAAACTCAAGGCTAAAGGTGTCATCCGCAGGGTCGGCAGGACAAGCAGTGGGCACTGGGAGATCATTAAAAGAGAGTGATGAAGTTGATGGTAAGTCTGAGATGATGCGGGGGATGTGTTAGCAGGTGAAACAAAGAATCGCCAAAGCGGGAAGCCTAAATGAGGGGGTTGAATATGATAACATACAAAACAGAGCCATATGAAGAACAGACACATATGAAACACAAAGTATTTCAGGAGTATTTTGACAACTGGGTTAAGATACTTGGGAGTGCAAATAACCTAAATTATATAGATGGTTTCTCTGGTGCTGGGGCATATAAAGATACCAAGACCGGCAAGGTATTTTTTGGTTCGCCAGTTCTTGCAGCGCAAACTATACAAGCGAATAAAAAGGAGAAAACAACAACTCTCGTGTTCATTGATAAAAAACAAGAGAGTCTGAACAATGTTAAAAAAATACTAACTGAGAGTGGATTAACGGATTTAACTATTCATTACATAAACGACGATTTTGATAAAACGATTAATTCACTTCTAGCGGAATCAAAAAATCTAGCCCCAACATTCGTTTTTATAGATCCATTTGGATACAAGATAAACTATCAAACTTTAAAACGAATAATGAGTATAAACAAATCAGAAATTTTGCTCAATTTTATGTTCAATTCCGTCAGTAGATTCATGAGTGATAAAAAGTTGGATAAGACAATTACAGAACTTTTCGGAACAGATGAATGGAAAGAAATAGTCAAACTCGAAGGGATACCTAGAGAGGAAGGAATACGCAAATTATATCGCCAACAACTTAAGAAGATTTCTAAGTTCGTAATGCCATACCGGTTAGAGTTTCCAGACAAAAAACGCACTTATTACTACATATTTCATCTAACCAACCACGTCAAGGGCTGTAGTATAATGAAGTCGAGTTTTGCCAAATATGCTCATGGAAGGACCGAATGGCTGGGAACAGATGCAGATCAGATAAAGTTAACCGAGATTGATGGGATAAAAGATGAATCGCTCGAAAATTATTTCATAACGAAATATAGTGGAAAGAGACCATCATTCGCGAAGATAATTGAAGAGAACATTGATGAAACTGATTATCTTGAAAGCGATATGACCAAAGCAATTCGAAAACTAGAGGATAGTAACCGAGTATACATAGAACGATTTCCAAAACTTACTGAAAAAAGAAAACAAATGCGCGAAAGCTTAGAAAAAAATGATATTATACATTTCAATGTTTTTCCGAGCATAGAAAGAAAGACACTTTTATACAAGACTAAAGTCGAATATGGTAACTATACTATAAATCATGTTTTGGGTTGTGCGCATGGATGTGCGTATCCCTGTTATGCAATGATGATGGCACAAAGATATGGACGCGTAAAGAATTACGATGACTGGATCCACCCGCGCCTTGTATCCAATAGCCTTGAAATTTTGGACAGAGAAATACCAAAATATAAGAACGATATCGACTTTGTTCATCTGTGCTTCACCACCGATCCATTCATGTATGACGCTAAGAACAAGAGAACGTACAAAGAAATCGAAAAAATGACGTTGAGTATAATAAAAAAATTGAATAACAACGGAATCAAGTGTACAGTGCTTACAAAAGGTCTTTACCCCAAAGAATTAACTAAAGATGAATTCTTGAGGGATAACGAGTATGGAATAACAATAGTTTCGCTTGATGCCAAGTTCAGAAAAGAATTTGAGCCATTTTCAGCGCCATTTGAACAAAGAATTGCCGCGCTTAAACATTTACATGACAACAGATTGAAAACTTGGGTGAGCATTGAACCATATCCAACTCCTAACATAATCAAGCAAGACCTAAGCAAGTTGCTTGAAACATTATCGTTCGTCGACAAGATAATTTTCGGAAAAATGAACTATAATGCATCAATAAAAGCATATGAAAACAACGAAGAATTCTATAAGAAGTGCAGCCAGACTGTGACGGATTTCTGCACAAAAAAGAGGATAAAGCTCCATATAAAAGAAGGAACACCGACTAACTACTGCAATCAAACGGAAGAAATATTTAAGGGTGAAGAATAACAAAATTGAACTGGTAAATGGCCCTGTTAATATTTGGAATATAATAAAGCAATCCACTGGTGAAACAATGAGAAAACTGGCTCAAGATACAAAACTCTTCAAACCTAAATTCGATCAAGTCAAATATAATCAATTTTTACAGGTAATATCTGGGATATACTCCCTTCTTTCCTTAAAACTTAAGGATAACGTATCGCTCTCTTCAGTTCTTGAAAATAAGTCCCCTCTGAAAACAAATCTAAAGCCTGATTTTGTCGGAAAGCCGGAATTCTTTACACGTGAAAACGTTATTGATCTGCTCTTGAATTGCTTAGGATACACTCTGCAACATCGAGCTGGAGAAAGTGATCTTAAGCAAATCTTTGGTAGCAAATATCCAGATTATAAGCTGATAACCAGTCCGACTTTACAGATTTTAGTCGAAGCAGAGCCTCTGAACGAGGACATTTACAGTACACCAAACGCTGGGTTGAATCAGGTCTATGTTTGGCTTGAATCTAAGCGAAGTAAAACGGATTATGGTATCGCAACTAACGGTTTCGAATGGGTACTTGTACAATATCTTGTTGAAGCTAACAAAAAAATCGAAATTAAAAAAGTTGATTTAACCCCCTTTTTCTTAAAATTATTTGGAAAGCAAGTGTCTGATTCGACTCTAAAAGAAATCTTTCTTGATTTTATTTCCTACTTTTCCATCGAAACCTCCGAATCTGCGATAAGTGGATTTGTTAAAATTCAAAATGATAAACGAGAAGAAATCAGTAAGAAGTTTTATGAGAGGTATCTAGAAGCAATCTTTGGTGTGAATAGAGAGGGTAAAAAAATATACCATCATTCTCTTTTTGATGCTATCCAGAATGTACCGAATAATGAAGAAAGAAAGATAATCGCTCAGCTTACAGTGAACAGATTAATCTTCATCAAATTTATTGAAAGTAAGGGGTGGATAAACAACAATCCTCGTTTTCTTAAGGATCTCAAGGAGCAATACGCAAAAAGCCCCACTCCGGCCGGCTTTTTCAAAACCTATCTTGAGCCTCTTTTCTTCTTGGCACTGAATAACCCCAACACAAAGAAACCACATCCATACGAGAATGTTCGCTACCTTAACGGAGGTCTTTTCAGAAAGGATAGAATAGAAGAAGCAAATGCATCCTATGACATTTCTAACGATGAATTACTGCGGATTATAGATTTCCTCGAAGACTATGATTTCAAGATTAAAGGAAGTACTACCCACGAAGGTAAAGAAACACTTGATCCTGAAATCCTGGGTTATATCTTCGAAAGAACGGCAAATCACGAAGCAGGTGCATATTATACACCAGAACCAGTTACTAGATATATTGCAGATCAAACAATTGAATCACTTGTCATAGAACGAATCAATGCCTATCTTAGGGAAAAGGGGGAAAAAGAAAAATCTGACTTATATTCAATATTTGGAGAAAATGGGCTGGACATAGATCATTTAAGAAACCTTTATGAAAAACGTCAGATTCTGAGCATAAAAATTCTTGATCCTGCATGTGGTAGTGGGGCATTTTTCATTCCTGTAATACGAAAATTGATGGATACTTCATAAGCGTTTTTATAAAGAAATCAACAGAATTGAACCAAATCAGTACCAGCTCCAGAAAAGAATTGTCGAAGATAATATCTATGGTGTAGATATAAACGAAGAAGCAATAGAAATTGCTAAACTGCGTTTGTGGCTTGACCTTCTTGATTCTGTTGAGGCTATCGAAGAAGTTGATGCGTTACCCAATATTGAATATAACATAATGGCGGCTCTGTAGAAATGCTTAATTGATAAGTATGCCAATGGGTTTCATCGTCGAGGCTTACCAGGGCCTTGACTCCTCCCAGCGGCGAAATCCATGCAAAAGAGAACGTCAAAGTTAATTAGAGTAGCGGTTAGGGCCCAGCAGGCAGCCAAGTACGTGCTGCCTGAATATGGAAACAAATTCTCAAGAAAAGACTTCACTCAGCATCAGCTCCTAGCGATAGCTGTCCTGAAACAGAAGACTGACGAGGATTACAGGGATACTGTTGACGGCATTGGCAGCGACTTGATGCAAGCGATGGGTCTCACGAAGATACCTCATTTCACTACCCTCCAGAAGTTCATCAAGAGGCTGGACTCACAGGTATTGGATACCCTTATCGCAGTGGTCGCAATCCTCATCATAGGGGATCAATTGATCAGGGGAGCCGTCGTAGGGATAGACTCTTCAGGATATCCTGCTTCGCATGCCAGCAGCTACTTCGTGAGGAGGATAAAACGCAAGCCTACGCATAAGACGTTCCTCAAAGGTTCATTCGTTGGGGACCTGACAAATCAGGTCATCGTCTGCTGCAGGCTAAGGAATTTCCCGTCTCATGATATCATTGATTTCAGGAGGCTGATGAAACGCGCCCTGATACTCTTGAAGAAGATTTCAGAGGTTCATGCTGACAAGGGGTACGATGGCAAGGATGAGATCCTTCTCGTGGAGAAGCTTCTGAAGGCCGTGCCGTACATCAAGATCAAGGAAACCGACAGGCACAAATGCAAAAGCCAGATAAGGCGCAGGGTTTTGAACAACTGGAATCGGCTCACCTTCGCTTTGAGGGGGCGGCAGCGCAACCTCATAGAAACAATCAACTCCGTTGTAAAGAGGGTCTTCGGAGACGCCCTCTATAGCAAGGGCATCTGGATGCGGCGCAAGGAATTGAAGCTGAAGTACTTTGCCTACAACATTTACCGGTCAGTCCAGCTAGAGGAGATTTTTTGTTGCCTCGTCTTAAGCTGGACTTAAGAGAGGGTTTCTACAGAGCCATAATGGCTGGAAATAGCCTTATCGGTACTGACGTGATTCCAGAAATGGCGCGGGCAGATTTCTATACCTATTATCATCCTACCCGATTTGAACAAATTATTCAGGTATATCCTGACTTGAAAATCGAAACAGACGCACTTATTGGCAAGTCTACTCAATTCAATATGACCTTTAATGACCTCTTCTTACTTAGGAATAAATTAATCACCAAATACCGCAGCGAGACTCATCCTATATATGCCACAAGATTAAGAGATATTATCGAGCAAATCTCCGAAAAATTCCGTTTTGAACTCTCAAGGGTATATTTCCATAATGCTCTGAGAATAGAAAAAACTGAAGATTTAAATTCAGCAATAATCAAGTTTAAACCCTTCAACTGGATTATGGAATTCTCAGATGTTTTCGAAAAAGGCGGATTTGATGCAGTAATTGGAAATCCCCCGTATGATGTTATTTATTCAGGTGAGAATCCTTTAGATGTTAAAACCTTCAAAACGATTTATACAACGGCTGAGTATAATCCGAATTTATTCTGTTTATTCGTAGACCGTTCATTATCATTATTAAATCAAAAAGGACTTTTAGGATTTATTATCCCAGATACTATATTAACAAATAAATATTTTGGTAACCTTAGAAGAAAGATTTTATCAATTTCGAGTATTCTCCAAATTTTAGACTTAAGTAGTGGCGTTTTTCCAGAAGCTATAGTGGATACAATAATTTTTATTCTGAAAAAAGAAGTTATACAAGATAATGAAATATTTATAGGTTATAATATAACAAGTAGTGAAGCTATCGCATCAAGAAACTTCAAAAGTAAAAAAATGTTTCAGAAAGAATTTATTAATTCCAATAACAACGAGTTTAATATTTATTTTGATAGCGGACTCGAACCTTTAAAAAATCAGATATGGCTGAATTCGGTAAAAATTGAAGAAATTGCAAATATAAAACGAGGCTTAGTTACCAAAGATAATTCTAAATTTGTGTACACTGACAAAACAGTCGATAAATGCTCTGATAGCTCAAAATTAAAACGTGTTTTAATTGGTGGAGATGCAAGTCGATACCTATTACATTATAGCGGTAATTATGTTCTTTTTGATGCTTCTGCAAAAGGCGGTGGGTGCTGGGATCGAGAGATTTACGAAAATAAGGAAAAGATACTAATCGCATTAATTACAGGAGGAATGAATTATAGAATTAATGCCACTTATGATTCAACCAAATTTTATGCATTACAAAATTATAACGTGCTTATAGTAACTGATTCTAAATTTTCAACAAAATACGTTTTAGGAATCATAAATTCAAAACTAATATCAAACTATTATGAATTATTTTTCAATGATAAAAATATAAAAAGAGTGCAACTATTGAGTTTACCCATAAAAGTTGCAACTGACGCAGAGCAACAAAAAATTGCTAATTTAGTCGATAGGCTCCTTTCGTTAATGTCTGATTGCAATGTAGAAAAGCATAAAACAGAAATTAAAAAAGCGAATGAAGAAATCGATGAGTGTGTTTACAAATTATACGGCATAACTGAGACTGAAAGGAAATTAATCGAAAATAATCTGGCGTAGGGGGGCTTCCAGCGAAGAAGTAAAATGAAAAAGAAGTCATCCCGCTCGGCCGGAAACGCACTTAAAGTTTAGGCCTTCGGTTCGCTCTTCGAGCGAAAACTTTAATGTGCCTTTCGGCCTCGCTTCTACCATGATTTTGCTTCGCCAGGCTTAGCCTTACTCGAATTTTCTTTGTCTTCTCTTAGGTTTTCTTCTTGCCTCATCTTTAGCTCCACCCCTGCTATTTTCTCTCGCTTCAAAACATCCGCCCTTTAGCCAGGGGGCGCGGGCGTCGTTTTGAAGCTCGCGAGAAAAAACGGGCTTCAAGAAGTCCGGGAAGTGGTAAAATGACGAATGAAAACAGCGGAATTATGGAAGCCTTTTCCTTCCGAAAAGGCGTTGTGAAGATAAGCGGCAGATGGATCCGCTTCGGTCCGGAGGCCGAGAGCGCCGTAAAGGCCCTGTCGAAGGGCGACTGCGTGAGCTACGTTGTCGAGAATGGCAATCTCAAACGGATTGAGAAAAGCCAGCAGAAGCCCACCCCCGCAGTGGTTACAGCCCCTGTGAAGGCCCAGACTTCAGCAAATCCAGGTAATCCGGCCAATCCATCCTTCCAGGACCGGAACAAGAGCATAGAACGCCAGGTGGCCCTGAAGGCGGCGGTGGAGCTCGCAGGGCTCTACGGCTACAAAAGCACCAAGGAGTGCCTGGACGTGGCGGCCAGCTTCGCGGCTTGGATCGAAGCGGGCAGTTCTGGGGACGTGCAGTTTAACGGTTCCGCAGCAGCGGGGAGGACGGCGAACCCGTCCCCCTCCAACTGAGGTGATGACCATGAGCGAACCCAACACTTGGGAGGGCAAATCCGCCATCCTTTTCACCAAGGAAGACAGCGTAGGCATGCCGGTCCGCATCGTCCGGTTCCTAGGCGTTTTCGTGGAAGTAGAGAACAACCAGGGCAAGGCCCGCCTCTACCCCACGGACAATATAGCCTATTTCCAGTTTTTAGGCTCCAAGGGGTGTTGAACATGGCTGAAACTCTCTTCGAAGGTGCTGAGGTCATATCCAGCTACACGACCAAGGACGCCGTTGAGGACGGCGTTCTGATTGACCTTCACGCCATCGGTAAGATTCCGGTCTATCTGCCGGTTTATAGCGGCATCCGGTACGCCACGGCCGCCCTTCTTGGCAAGGGGTACATGTCCGGTACGGAGTTCAACCGCCCAAATCTGGCGGATCTCCTTGTCCAGATATCCCTGGGTATTCGGAAGGGCCTGTCCAAGGGCGAGGACCGGCTTTTCGAGGCCAAAGTCGAGTTTCCGGATGGTCATAAAGAGAAGGTCTGGGCCGTCCTTAATGAGGAAGGGAGCCTGACGATCATGCTGCCGGAAGACTACTGAGGTATTTGAGGCGTTCCGCCCCCTTCGTACATAATGCGTTAAAAACTCTATCAATCCATATTGATATAGAAACGGTTATGCTCATCTTGGGAGAGTGCCGGAGTAGTCTAACGGGCTGGTTTTGCAAACCAGTGGCTTAGTGCCTTCGTGGGTGCAAATCCCACTTCTTATTGCATTTAGCGTCAGCCAGCAAGGAAGCGAAGCGATGCCGCGACCAGCGCACCGACCACGCTCACGGTGAGCGCACTGCGACACAATTTCTTTATCCTTAATGCGGGATCGGATTAGCGGCCGGCCCCGCAGGCGGGGCACGTACGGAAGAGCGCTGCCGGGCGCCCTGGGAAAAGATTGATTCTGAGAGAGCCGAGGATACGATTCCACCGGGTCATTCACCACTGAGGCTTCCCTCTTAGCTATGTAAGTTCGTATTAGACCGATCCGATTCCAAGGTGTTTGATGATCGCCATCGATTTCTTCTCTCTCTTATCTTGCCAATTTGCTCCGTGAATCATGAAGATTACACCGCATATGATTGCTATCAAACCAAGAATGTACGGCATCATCGTAGTGGGCATGGCTAGCGATATCACGATCGCAGTACCCGTCATGTTTCCCCCCATATTCTCTAGCCATCGCCCGCATATCTTCAATGTCTTTTTCGTTACCATCTGTTTCATCTCCGCTTCTACTAACGCGCCACCGACAATTTCAAGAGTGATCCAGATTTTCGCATCTGACCTGGATATATCCGAAATCGTTCTCAGCGAGACATTCGGTTGGCCTATCATTCCCTTTCGCAAAGGGAGTATTTAATGATACATGTTTTACTACTACTACTAACAGAGATGCGTGAGTTGCGAGCTGCTAAGTCATAGTGGGCAAAGAAGCGGAATCCCGCTCCGAGAGATCATCAGCTCAGATCCGTTATCTCCCAGGTCCCTGACGGTATGTGGAGCAGCCGCCTGGCCTTCTGCCCGCCTATCGGCCCGAGGAAGTCGTCATAGAGCTGGCGGGCCTGCGGGTTCTCCCCGGCATCCGGATACGCGGCGTCCTTGCCGAGCGAGTAGAGCCCAGCCCTCCTTTTCTCCACGATTTCCGGGTTTCCAGGTGGCTGGCCCGCCCCCCCGATGCATCCGCCAGGGCAGGTCATGACCTCGATGAAATGGTACTTTTCGAGCAGTGCCTTGTCCTTCATGACCGGCGCCGCGTTCTGCAGCCCGTAGATCACGAGTATCTTCAGCTCTTCCCCTTCTATCGTGAACTTTATCTCGTGGGTGCTCTGGAAGCCGCGCAGCTCTTTTATGACCGGATCGGCGAGCGTCTTGCCGTGCAGGTGTGCATGGTACCTCAGCGTGGCTTCGGACACGCCGCCGCTGGCGCCGAAGATGCGGGCTGCGCCGGAGGATTGCCCCATCAATTTGTCGAAGTCGCTCTCCTCGCAGCTCCTGAGGTCGATCCCCTTGGATTTGAGGAACTGGCCGAGCTCGTTGGTCGTTATAACGTAATCCACTGCCGCGAGGCCGTCCTCGAGCAGCATCTCCGGGCGCCTGGCCTCCATCTTCTTGACAAGGCACGGCATGGCCGCCACCGAATATATCCTGCGGGGATCGATGCCCTGCTTCTGGGCGAAATACGATTTGACCAGCGCGCCCATGGTCTCCATCGGGCTTTTCACGGTGGCCATGTTCTTCCTGCGCAGGTCCGGGAAATTCCTCTCCAGGTAGAGGACGAAGCCCGGGCAACACGAGTTGAGGAGCGGGAACGGCCCTCCTTTGGCATGACGCTGTTCCAGCTCCAGGTTCTCCTCCATGACCACGATATCTGCGCCGAACGTGGTGTCGAACACGTAGTCGAAGCCCAATGCCCGCAGCGCGCCGACCAGTTTCTTCGTGAGCGGTGTTCCTGGTTCATAACCGAACATCTCGCCTATCCCTACCCGCACGGCAGGGGCCATCTGGACGACCTTGACCATGCCCTTGTCAGCTAGCGCCTTTTCCAGTCCCGCTATTTCCATGATTCCACGTCCTTGTCTTTCTAGTCCTCCCCAAGGAATAATAATACGGATGCAAGCGGCTGGTGGAAGGCGCACCAGCCCACACGGAACCTAAGTCCCCTCCGCTCGGCCAGGAAATGAGTTAATGCTCAAGCTGCCCTGCGGGCAGTTCGCCCTTTCGGGCGAAAGCAATAATCTCCTTTCCGGCCTCGCTTCGGGCAGACGGAAGATGGACGGACCAAACGAAACGACCAAAATAACCACAACGGATTGGAGTATTTTGATCGACGTAATCCATTAGCTCGGATGGCTCATTTCATTCGCCATCCTCGCACGTATATGAGCGGAACACCGGAACAACCTCCCTATTTACGTCGTAAATCGCTTAACGGGCCGGACATCTTGTAATCGAGTGGAACAGCACCCCGAAACACCGGAACAGGTCTCAGATTACGCCGGAAAACGCATAAACGAAGTCCGAGGCAAAAAACCCGCATGACCTGAGGGTGTTCACCTGCATTTGCGTCCGGTTTTAGCTCTGCCCCATGTCTCGAAGTTCGGTAATTTTCCTTACAGATGCGTTTTCCAGACCAGAAAGCGCCTGTTCGTATCTTGCCTTCTGGCTCTGGTTTATCACAACCACGATGACCTTCGCATAATCCTGTTCAAACCGCTTCTTCACCTGTGCAACGAATCCGTCAAGGGACCGCTTGGTCCCTGTTTCCACCTCTATCGCAATGTTCCCAACTGCAAGGTCTGGGTTGTTCGGGCCGCCCAGTACTTTGGCGTTCTCCAATCCGTCCCGGACCTTCGCGATCAGGACCTTGTGGAAACAGCTTTCGTTCCGGTTAGGATCGTTGATTTCATAGAAAACGAAAAGCCCATCCGGTGTTTCTGTGCCTTCATAGCGAATGATTTTGGCCTCTTTGACAAGCTTCTGGAGGTGGCGGAAGACCGAAGATTTCTGATATTTGAGCCTTCGGGCAATCTCGCTGACTGTCAGTGCGGTCCCTTTCAATATTTCGAGGATCTCTTCATCTCTTGTCATGTGCGGTTGAGGTTTCGTTTCTGGTTGGACTGGAATCACGACTGGCGAAAGTTCTTCGTATGGATCCGGAGCCTTGGAAAGCGAATTCCCAGCCTTCGGCTTATCCACCTTGACTATGGAATAGTGGTCGTGAGGCCCGATGAGGAGCCCCTGGCCGGTCACGAAGGAGTTCATCACGCCTTGGAGGAGCCCCCCGGATATCCCAGTCATCTTCTCCAATATGCCCATATCTGCTGATGAAGGCATCCTGAACGCGATTATGTTGCCGAAATTGGCCGAGAAACCATCGGGGAAGTCAGCGAGATTCTGGGACGAGATGATAAGCCGCCCGCCGAATTTACCCGCTTCCCTGGCTATCTTGACCGTTGTAGTCGTTATTCCCCGCTCTCTCAGCTTCGGATTGTTCAGCCTGTGAGCTTCGTCTATGACTATGGTCGTTGGAAGTCTCCTTTCCATCAGAATGGCCAGGTAGCGCCTGAGTATCAGGTCGGCGTAGAAGTCGGCCGCGTTCCGGTCCCTTATATGCGAGAAATCGAAAACGACGTTCCTGCTCTTTCCTGCCAATTCGTGGATGTTCCTTTGCCCTCTGGCATATTCCGCGATTTTGGCGAGCCTGAGGCATAAGCCCGCGTACCGATCCCGCTCATAATAGGATTTAGCCTTCGCCATCGCCTGCTGGATGGTTATGAGGGCATCTTTGACGCTGGCATCCCTGCTCATTCCCTGCTCCAGCGCCTTCTTCAGTATGGCCAGCTGGAGGTCCCCGCAGTCCGTGAAGGCGGTCAGAAAGCTGTCCACCACATCGGTCACCCGGTGCTCAAAGGGCTCATTCGGATAGATTGGCGAGAGGGGCGCATAATCGAGCGCATTGACAACGTGATAGCCTTCATTTGCGAGATAGCCGTATTCCCCATGATAATCTATGATGACCATCCCGCGCGTCGTTTCGGCCTTTATCCGGGGTCTTACAAGCCAGGCGATAGCTCCGCAGAACCCAAGAACGGATATAGCGAATCCGGCCAGCGCAGCATACACTCCATTCTGGGTGAGATGCCCATTCTGAAGGAGATAGACGACAAGTATGAATGGCAAAACGGGCAGCGGGATATTGAAAACCATGGTCAGGGTAACGAACAGGATGCCGAGTGCGATGACTATGTGGGGCAGGTACGCCATGAGAGTATTGATATCCGGCTTCTTCTGAAGCAGTGTCTTGATTGTGGAGCTCTTTCCGGTCTGGCTTCCGCCCACGACTAGGATGTGAGGGCTGGAAGAGCCGATATCCAGGTCTTTCTTCTTAGGGAGCAGAAAGCGGGAAAACTGCCATTTATTGTCCAAATCGAGCTTGAACTCGCCGATTTCCGAGCCTATCGGAAGGCCAATGTCTGGAAGAGTAAATGTAATAGACCTAATCATTGTCCAAGCCAACCAGATAAAGGCGGTCTCGATGGTGGCTGCGACAGCCGAGAGAATCAGTGAAATGACAAGGACGAAGATGCAGAGGTAGGGTGCCAAGAAGCCAAGCAGGATGGTGATTATCGGGATCTGGATGATGTAAAGGAGCAGCCATGGTACGCCCCACAACCCGGCATTTATGGCCCTGCCAGTGCTCGCGTAAGAGGGGCCTGACCCTCCTCCTGAAAACCATTTCGGGTGCATGTCCAACAAGCTCCCGAAAACAGCCTCTACGCCTGCCATCCTCACCACTCGTATCCGCAGCTAAGGCATTGCTGCTCCGGCCCACCGGAATGCTCGTGACCATTCTCATCCATCCAGACTATCCTAACGCAGCCTTTGTGGAACGCTTTGCCATGCATTACCCTTTCCCGTCCTTGGTAGTCCAGCCGCCCATAGATCCTCGGGATGAAATAATCCGAGCCGCATGCCGGGCAAAAACCTGCCTTGCCAGCCCTTCCTGGCGGTTGCATCGGCACGAAGAACCATTCCCCTAGCTCACGCTGATTTTCCATGAATACACCTCGCCATTATTTTTCGAAACTGAAATGCCGAAGAAGAATCCGGACTATGCGTTCTCTTTCCGGATCACGACCCGGAAGCCGTCGCGGATGATCTGCACCTTTGGAGACCGCTGGAGGTATTCTATCATCTCCAGGTTCCTCCTGACAGTCCGGTAGTTGAATCCGGTCTGGCGACACAAGTTCATGAAAGACACCGGCTCGCCATTCAATGATTCCAGGATTTTCTCCAAAACCTCTTTTTGGGTTCTCATTCCATCACCTTCAACCCTACCTCGAGACTGGGAGTATAAATAGTTGGGGCGGGATAAGGATTGTACTCTCCGCTAGTTGCTAAGCTATAACATAAAATCCTGGCAGAAGCGAACCGCCTGCAGTTAGACTTTAATGTTCTTGTGATAACAATACTTGTAATGCTCGAAAATAATCTGTTAACGGAATTTATTGACAAGTTTATTGGTTACGGAAAACCAGAAGGAAAAATTTGGATTGTTGGAATGGAAGAAGGCGGCGGTAAAACCGAAGAGGAAATCCAATCTAGACTCGATACTTGGAAGACCCTAGGAAGGAAGAGCTATGTCGATTTGGTAGAATTTCACGAAGGATTCGGCTATCACGAGAAATTCCATTACCCCCAATACTTCTCAGAACGTCCTAAATTACAGCCGACGTGGAGCAAACTAATTCGACTCATTTTAACTGCAAAAACCAATAGATTCCCATCAACGGAAGAAATAAGGGAGTACCAACGCAACCATCTCGGAAGAAAAAACGGGGATACTTTTCTTGCCGAACTCATGCCATTGCCATCGCCAAGTATTAGCGATTGGCGTTATCCAAAATGGACTGAACGGACTAATTTGCCAAGCCTCCAAAGCCGGGATGAATACGAAAAAATATATCGTGAGATTCGTGTGGAAAAGCTACAGAAACTCATTCAAGAATATATGCCTAGTATTGTAATTTTCTACGGTATATCCTACAAAGAAAGTTGGGGGGAGATTTCTAAAACCCAGTTCGAAAAACACGTCTTCAGAAAAGAAAACTACTTCACTGCAAAAAGAGAAAACACATTATTCGTAATTACAGAGCAACCAAATGGTGCACGGTCCAACGCCTACTGGAACAAAGTTGGTCGGTATTGTTGGGGAGCTACTACTCAATACGGCGCTGCTAACGATAGTCTTCCCTGAAAAATCCAAAGTTTAAACAAAAGTGTGCCTCTACGCAGGAATCGCCATCTCAACCTTAAATTGCTGATAGCAATTCCTTATGCTGTTCTCGTTGATGCCCGCTGCCTTAGCCAACTGGCTCTGAGTGTACTGGCCTCCCTTCGCTACCGAAGCAAGGTAAAGGGCAGTTGCCGCTATTGTCGTGGGCTTTCCTCCGTACGACTGATTTTCAAGAAGCTTGACTGCGATATCTTCGGTTTCATGAGGAATGCCGACGACCAAGGCAATCCGATGGATCTGCTCTACCGGCCTCATCGTTTCGACACCGAACTTCAATGCCCGTTTCATGGCAAGGTATGTCCGCCCTATATTCTTCGGCTGGAGTTGCGCGGCCTCTGCGAATTCCTCCAGGCTTCTGGAGAATCCCGATACCCTGCAAGCCGCATAAACCGAAGCCGCCGCGATCCATTGGTATCTGCGGCCATTGGTTACCTTCGCCA
The DNA here is from genome assembly GCA_963800555.1 of uncultured Microcaldota archaeon. Classification (GTDB taxonomy): domain Archaea; phylum Micrarchaeota; class Micrarchaeia; order Anstonellales; family Bilamarchaeaceae; genus Bilamarchaeum. The sequence continues at coordinate 116,765 of CAWDBH010000008.1, forward strand.
CCCTAGCCTTGCGGTAAATGCTGATAGCCATCTCCTGCGTGTTTTGAGGCAGATGCATAAGGAAGCAGATTCGCTTGATCTCATCCACGATCCTGATATCAAATTTCTTCCTGAAAGCATCAACGGATGCTATCTTGTGCCATTTCTGGATATTATCGAAGCTGCCATCAGGTGTATTATCGATCGTAGTCATGCTGCCGAACCGGCTCGATCTCTCAAAGGCCATTCTCGCAAGGACTCTGAGCTGGCGTCCTTTGGGTGCCGGCTTCTTGAACCAGGACGCGATTTTCTCTCTCAATTTCTCGAAAAAGGACTTCTTATCGAAAGTTTCGCTCATGCGATCACCCCTATCTCTATCTCTCCCAAGGTAGTATAAATACTTGGGGTTTTTAGCGAAATTCAATGGTGCGAAGCCCCGGGAGAGCAGTTCTGCCTTTCCGAGAGCTTGCTCAGTATCATCTCCTGGAAACGCGGATCCTTCATCAGCAGCTCCAGCAGCTCGCTGCTCTCCGTGCTCTTCACCCCGGAATCCCCGGCTCCCTTGAGCGAGAATCCGCATTTCGAGCAGAACTTGGCTGACGGAGCGCACGTCTCCCTGCAGCGCGGGCAGATCCCCTCGTGCCCTCCGTCCTCCTCCTTCTGCGTGGCCACGTCCGCGCTGAAGGCATGGCCGCAGCGGTTGCACATCTTCGAGCCTGGGGAGCCTGTGGTGCTGCACCTCGGGCAGAGCTGGGGCCTGAACCGGTCGGCCTCCTTCTTCTGGTCCTGGTTGAGGCCGTATACACCGAGGATCGCATTGTCCACGTCCCTGCCGCTCAGGTGGACATAGACGCTTGCCATGTCCGAGCCCTGGACCCATCCGAAATGCTCTTTCAGCTGGGCCTCCGTGAGCTTGTTGGCCAGCACGGTGGCCCTCGCATGCCTGAAGGCGTGCGGATTGACCTTCTTGCGCACTCCGGCAGCATCGGCGAGCTCGGTCAGGAGATTCTTGGCCACCATGTAGCTGAAGGGCAGCATGTCCGGGGCTCCCTTGTGCAGGTTCCTCGCCCAGACATACGCCTCGGGTTCGGTCTTGTAGGGGTGGTAGTCGATCCACAGGGCCAGCGCCGGGGCGGAGGCGACGATCCTTATCCGGCGCTCGCCGGTCTTCCCCGTCACCCGCAGGACGGCGCCGTAATCGTCGAAAGCCACGTTCTTGATCTGGAGGGTCATCACCTCCGCGATGCGGCAGCCGCTCTCGTAGAGGACCTGCACGAAGGCCTTGTCGCGGGGCTTGCGGGAGGCGTCGGCCATCTTCCTCACCTCCTCCTCGGTGATGAGGTCCTCCGGCATCTTCACGAGGCGGTTCTTCATCCGGCAGCGGATCCACTTGACTTCCGGCGGGAACGATTCGTCGTTGCCCTTGAGCCACTTGTAGAATCGCTTCATCACTATCTTGCGGTCGGCCTTGGTCCATTCAGCGTATCCAGATGCCTCGACCTCGCCGACTATCCGGGCGATGTCTTCCCTCGTGGCATCCCTGAACGGCCTGCCCAGGCTCCGCGAGAGCCATTGCAGGAGCCCCAGGTACTTGCATCTCCGGGATTCCCCGATCCCTATGGAGGCCGCATACGCGTCGAACTCCAGGATGAGGGACCTGTTCGCGGCTATGAGCTCCGTGTCCTCCCGCAGCCTCTCCAGTTGCCGCTCCAGGCGGGCCACTGTATTGTTTATGTCGATCTTCACACCAACACCTCGTTATGTCTTTTTTTATACTTCATTGCGTGGTGTCGCATGGTGGTGCGGATTTCCCAGCCCGGAAAAAGGTCCCATGCCCCGGAAAGCGCGTCTTGTTATATAATATGTAAGCGCGTTTGCCAGGGCTTTATACTATGGGGTGAAAGCCCCCGGAGGGATTTGAACCCCCGGCCTCCTCCTTACGAGAGAGGCGCTCTACCAACTGAGCTACGGAGGCGATTCAAGCAGAATCGCTCATGCGGTCGCTTGAACGGCGTTCCGTTCAAGTCCCACATTTTTTCTGCGGAAAAAATGCGGTCGCCGGGATTTGAACCCGGGTTATGGGGTTGGAAACCCCAAGTCCTGACCAGGCTAGACTACAACCGCTAGGTATCCAATACGGGTTTTATTGTACTAAGGGTTATAAAGCCTTGAAGTAGCGGGCTCATCTCATTCCGAATATGGATTTGATGAAGTCTATTATCCCATCGAAGAATCCTGCGGGTTTGCCGGTTTCACCTGGTGGGGACGTTTGATTCTCCTGTGAGCCGCTTTGAGTGCCCGTCGTTTGGCCCGAAGCATTTTGCTGCGCCGCGGCGTTTGAAATATTCTGCTGCACGCTTGGGCTTTGTTGTGCCCCGGAGTTCGAGGCATTTTGCTGCGCTTCAGGACCTGGATTCTGTTCCGCACCCGAAGCATTCTCGGGATTATTATTCTGCTGCGCTCCTGTGTTCGGAGCGCCGTTCACGGGCGGGATGTTCGCGTTGCCCGTATCCGTGGTTATGTTCAGGCGGCTCCAATTGAATCTGGCATATTTACTCGAATTGGTCTCATTAGGGGGTGCGAATCCGATCGCATTCGATGCGATGATGCGCGCAGACGAGATGTTGACCGCCAGCGGGGCCGCAAAGTCCATGTTCTTGGTCGTGAAAACCCATTGGAAGTCCGAGTAAAGCGGGGTGCCGTTCACGGATTTGATGCCTTTGGATAGGTATACGTCGTAATCAGTATTGGGCGCGAGCTGCCTGTCCGGGATGAATATGGCCATGTTCTGCGCGACCGTGATCTGGCCGGAGACCGGATTCCCGGACGCATCCGTTACGCGGAAAGTCGTCGAGTTCACGGTCGTGTTGTCGAGAGGTTGCGTGAATATCGGGTAGATGCTGAAGTAGTCTTGGGAATAGTGGCTCGCGAAGGTGCCGTTCTGCGGGAAAACCTTTTTCACGAACATGATGTCCGTCAAGCCGATCTGCGCATTAGGGGAAAGCCCCTGCACGAGCTGGTTATCGGAGCCGGGCTGGAAAGCTATCTTATCCCCTGCGACCGCGACATCTATCCCGGATCTGTTTGTGCCGATGCTCTGAAGCTGCTCCATGCCGTCCAGATCGTAAACCAGGACCGTATCCCCGTAGGTCTGACCGGGGGTGTCGCTCGAATCGGTCGTCACGAAAGCGAGCTTGCCATCGCTGGTGGTCGCGATGGTCGATGGATGCTCGTAGTTCGGAACGGTGAGGTATCCGGCCGTGTCGGATGAATACAGTTCATCGTTCGGAACGATATTGAAATCTGTCATGCTGTTGAAGAACGGGCTCGCTAACTTGAGTCCGGAGTACTTGTGCACCACATAAGCCTTGTTGTAATCGGAATCCATGGTATACCCTATCACATAGAGTGTATTCCCGTCCTCCGAGGTCGAGAGCGCGATCGGGTTGTACGCGGTGATGATGAATTGCATCCCTCTCGTAAGCGTGTTCATTACCACGATCCCTGTGTCCTGGGCGTTCACCGCATAAAGCATGGTGTCGTCGGCGCCTATGGCGATGTTCCTAGTGTAGACATCCGCGCCGCCGGCTCCGAGAAGATCGATTTCGCTCACGGTGTTCGAGGGCCAGTCAAGCTCGTAGACCCTGGGGGACTCGAACCACGGGGCGAAGTAAACATCCAAGCCATCGGAAGAGAAGGCGATGCTGTTATACATGGTCTGGGTCTTGCCCGGAAGAATCCAGGAGATGCCTTTCGAGAAATCCATTATGAACAAGCCACCGTTGGAGGCATTGTCCTGATAAGCAAGGTAAAGCTTGCCATCCGGCGCGACAGCCAAGTGATCCGGATCTATGCCGTCTAACTCATACTGATCTATGGGCTGCTGCGTGCTCGCATTGAGGCGGACCACGCGCGTGGTGCTGGTTTTCGGGCATTCGTCGTATGCGGAACAGCCCGGGGTGGAATTCTCCCATGTGACCGCTAAGTACACGAACTGGCTGTCAGGAGACACCGCGACGCCGTTGATGAACGCGTTTTGGATATTCGGATCTATCTTTGAAACAATCTTCAGGGTCGAGGAATCGATCACCAGGGCGGAGCCGCTCGCTACATATGCCATCGGACCGCTTTCGAGCGCGAGTTCGGCAGCTGCGAACAATGCGCTTGTGTTAATGCCGCTCATGCGCTGGAACGTGGTGTTGCTCGACGGGAGCGTCGCTATAGTGGTGTTGAGCGCGTTCACGTGAATCATGGACGGGCCTAATCCGAGCGAGGCAGCATTAACCTGAGATGACGCTAAAAGCAGCAAAAGCAGGATGCCATAGAACAATTTCATCATAACCACCCCAAACTTCCCAAAGCTACTTATGATAGGATACTCATTTGAATGCGCTCGCTAGGTCTGAGAGAAACGCCTTAGGGTCCTGCGCGTTCACGAACGCGCTAGCGAGGAGCACGCCTTCGGCTCCGAGATCCAGGGCTTTTCTCACATCCTCCTTGTTGCTGACCCCCGCTCCGCAGAGGACTGTGATCCTGTGGTTCACTTCTCTCACGGCTTTCACCGAGTTGGTCACGATCTCGGGTTTGGTCTTGGATACGCTCACGCCCTTGCCTATGAGTTCTGGAGGTTCGACCGCTACGAAAGTCGGTGCGAAATGCGCGAGCTCCGACGCTTCTTTCGCGCTCCCGGCACACACCAGGCTCTCCAACCCGTTCGCATGCAGGCTTTCCACGGTCCTCTTGACAGCATCGTGCGCGATTTTCTTCTCTGAATGATTCACGAGCGAGCCCTTCACGCCTATCTCCTTGAGCATCGCGGCCGGTATTGAGCCTGTGAACGCGCCCGGCTGCTCAGGGTCGGCATGCTGCGCGAAGATACCTGCGAATCTCTCTGCCGCAGGGCGCAGGAACGGAGCAGGAGGGCAGACCACGATCCGCAGGCCGGTCTCCGCCACCACTTCGCTGGCCACGTCCGTGAAGAAAAGCGATTTCCTTATAGTCGCCTCGTATGTCTTGAGATTCAGGACTATCATAATGTTAATGGCCAGGGATAGCATTTAATTCGTTTCCAGCACACAACACTCTACCCAAAAACATGCCGACGTCGCTTAACCCGGTAGAGCGACGGTCTCGAATTGCCTTTAACGGTAAAACGTGTAAACCGTTCCTTCACAGGATTGCAGGTTCAAATCCCGCCGTCGGCGTTTTTCTCTCCTGGATATAGCAGACCCAGCTCTATAATCAGGTTTAAAATCCTAACTGGACAGAGTCTAACCTGCAATTATCCTAATTTGAGTTATGTGTAAAGGTGATACTAATGGGAATTCGACCAGGAAGGAGCATCAGGGACCCGGACAAGGTCGCCTGGACAAGGTTTTCAAGGAGCAAGCCGCGCAAGTCGTTCATAAAGTCCATGCCGCACGCCGATCTGCATCAATTCAGGATGGGCGTCGTGAAGCCGGATTACGATTGCGTGGTCTCTCTGCGCGCGCAGGATGCGGTAATTCTCCGCGACAACGCGATAGAGAGCGCGAGGCAGACATCGAACAAATACCTGGAGAAAAACCTCGCCGGAGCATACTACTTCATGGTGATGGTCTATCCGCACCACATCGTGCGGGAGAACAAGATGATTGCCGGAGCCGGTGCAGACCGTCTCCAGAAAGGCATGCGACAGGCTTTCGGCAGGCCGACTGACCGCGCAGCGAGGCTTGGTGTAGGGACGGACCTATTCACTATCCGCTCGTACAAGGCGAATATCGAGCACATGAAGAAATCTCTCGACAAGGCCACCAAGAAGATCTCAGGCAGGTACCGCATCATCGTGGAGAACAAAACGATCCCGCCCTCCTGATCTTCGACTTATTCTATCGTTTTTTCTTCTTTGCCTCGCAGTAGCCACGCATCTGACGCTTTATCGCTATTTATGTTAGGTTGTGGTCTCCCTTTATAAACGTTTTCTTACATATATATGTGGGAGAGGTGAGTGAATTGTCTCACGATAAAGTCACTGTAGATGAACCGCTGATAAGCACAGACGTCGATAACCTGATTCGGACCATAGCCGAGAAGAAGAGGATTCCTCTCAACGATCTCCGAGCGCTCTGCAGGATCGACAAGAAGACCATGGACAAATGGATCGCCGTCCTAGAGGACGAGGGATACATATCCGTGGAGTATGGCCTGCGCGGCACTTACGTCAATTGGTGCGAGGAAGTCGCGGCTGCGAAGGCAGCGGAAGCGGCCCAATCTCTACAGGCGCCTCAGGAGCCTGCCCCGGAGACTAAAGAATCAGAAACGGATGAGATAAAACCGGCAGTTTCAGAAGAGATAAAGCCGGAGCCCACCGGATTCAAGGAAGCCGCCCCGATGGAGGAATCCAGCGAAGACAAATCCGATGTGAAGGTGACGGAATCCGATTCGGATCCCGAAGAGCTCCTCAGCCAGTACATCGCCAGGAAGATGAAGGGCGATGCTCCGGATGACGATAGCATAAAATCCAAGATATTGACGAGTTTCGGCGACAAGGAAGAGCCAGCCAAGGCGGATGTCCAGGGAGATAATGACGCCGAAGATGAATCCGAAAAAAGCAGCCGGGATGTCATGGCTCCCGCAGCCAAGAAACCGGCCATGAAAGTGCCGGCCGCTGATGTCCGCGAGCTGGTCGGTTCCTATGTCCAGGAAATCAGCAAGGAGAAGGCCAAGATAGAGGCACTGAAGAAAGAGAAGGAAGCGCTTTACCGCGACAAATTCTCCCTCATGGAAGGCAAGATGCAAGTGGATCTGGTAACACTCACAGAAAAACTCCTCGAGAAGCAGACCAGGATCGCGGAGCTCAAGGAGAGCGTCCTCGAGCTGCCCGACAAGGTAGACGAGCTCGAGAGGGTCCAGAAGCAGATGGATGTCCTGCGCCAAGAAGGCCAGGAAGCGCTCGGCCGTGTCAGGTCTAAGGCAGAAGGCTATGTTGCTTCTCTGGAATCTTCCAAGAGCGGCATCGAATCCAAGATGGACGACGTCCGTTCAGCTCTGGACGGGCAGTCATCCAAGATCAAGGAGCTCGATGCGGTTCGCGCATCGCTGGAATCCCGCTCATCCAAGCTCAGGGACGCCCTCGCTTCGGCAAGGGCGCAGGTGGAGGAGCTTTCCGCATCGATGAACGCGTTGTCTGTTGATCTCTCCCAGGTGGACCAGACCAAGTCCGAGATCGAGTCCATGACGCAGGACATCAGGGACGAGGTCGCAGGCCACGGGGTCGAGCTCGAATCTTTGGAGCAGGAGATCGAAGGCATCGCGCAGGTCGAGCGCTGGGCGCAGGAATATGTGCGCGACTATTCCACGAAGATTGAGGATATCGAGCGCTATGTCGCGAAAAGCGACGATGAACTAGCCCAGATCAGGGAAGCCGCCGAGCAGCAGTACATGAAGAAGTTCCTCGGCGAGCTCGAGAACCTCACAGATTCCTACGAGACCGAGCTGAGCGATGCCGTATCGCAGGATAAGGACATCGACCAGAAGATATCGGAATCCCGCAATAGGATAAACGACATGGCGCGCGAATCGCAGGATATGATAAAGAAGTTCCGCGGCGACGTGTCAGATGCCTACGACTACGAGAAGGTGGTCGCGAAGGTCAAGGCGAAGACCGCGAAGGTCGAGCGCATACTCGAGGAGAAAGCCTCGGAGCGCTCGAAGCTCCTGGACGAGTCGAGGAAGACCCGCAAGACCAAGAGCTCGAAGAAGGTCAAGTCCAAAGCGGTCTCGAAGTCGAAGAAGAGATAATTTTTTTATTTACAAATAATATAGGGAATGGATATATGAAACATCAGAGAACTGCATTGAATCTGGAAACAAGAGAAACACCGAAATCTTCATTGAGGGCATATGCCTCCGTAGCAGTTTTCGCAGCCGGCCTTGCGATACTGCCATCTTGCGCCACGGCGAAAATCCAGGAACCCATCGAGCATGTCCAGACGCAGGAATTCAGGAAAGGCGATCTCCTATTCAAGACCCAGTACGACACCGACCCACCCGCAAGTGTCGAGCTAAACGCCGGGAATATCGATGGACGAGGAGTTGAAATCGTGATGACCATCTTCATGCTGGGGTCCATGCCGAATAATCCGTGGAGGGTGAATTACGGAGAGATGAAGGACCTTCCCGTATCATCCCCGCTCTTCAGGATATCCGCTGAAAGAGGGAAAACGCCGGGCACGGCTCGAATCTCAGTAGAACCGATCAAATCCTCTGATAAGCCGGATAATTCGCATATATTCTAGAGCTTCATCTGCTCTTTCTTCTCCTTCTTGCTCCTCGCATCATCCACTGCCGCGAGCCAGGAATCGCCTATCTTCATGAAGTAGTTCCCGAACGTTTTTGATAATGAGATCCGCATGGGACGGAATTTCCTCTTGCTCTCGATAGCGACTATAGTGTCCCTTTCAACCTTTATCATCCCGACCCTTTTCAGGCGCGGGAGCACGCGATTGTAGAATGTCGCCTTGGATATGCCATTATTTTTCACGAAAGCCGCTATCTCCTCTCCGGATAGCTGGGTCTGCTCCCCCAGAAGCTTGAGGAAACCGAGCGCTATCGAATAATATGTGGGCTGATAACGCTTCGAGAAAATGAAATTCGTGATCTCGTCCAAGCTCCAGAGGTTCCTGGTCATGCCTTCGTTCTGGTCCTGGAAGGAACGCAGCTCCGTGCTGTCGTATCGTGGCAGGTAGATCGATTCGGAGGACGGGACGCCGCGTGAAGCTATCTGTTTTTTCGCTGCCTCAGGCGCTTCTTCGGGCTCGTCCATAAACGAATAACCCGCTAAAAAGATATAAACTATTCCCCGAAGATGTTTCCGAGGCCCGCTTCCGCGCTCTCCTCTTCGGCCTGTATCTTCTCATGGACGCGCTTCTCGACATCTGGCTTGCAGCGCTCTGCAGCGCCCTTGAACTTCTCGTCCGCTTTCTTCAGGAAATCATCGGACGCCTTTATGTAAACGTACATCTTCGTTTTATCTTCGTTGAGGAACTGCCCGTCCTTTACCTTGTACCCCATCCTCGCGAAACTGTCGTCTGCATAGGGATCAGCCTCGAGAATCTTCGTGATATCCTTCTTCTTGCCCAGATCGCATTCGTATACGTGGTACATTCAATCCTCCTCTTCTTTCCTGATTGTGCCTTCCATCATGATGATCATGGCCGTATAAAGGATCGGGAATATGAAGAAGATGGATGCCAGGTCTATGATTGGCACAAAATTGAGCGACCAGGCGGCCGCGAACAGGATATACAACCCCAAGAACTGGATGTGCTTGCGCTTGAAGAGGTTGAACGCCCTCTTGAACGATCCGAACAGATCCGTGCCGAGAGCGGCATAAAGCCACGCCGGGGTGAAGAGGAGGCTGATTACGAATGTCACGCCTAGGATATAGATGACAGTCGGTATGTAGAAGAGCAAGGTGTGCGATAGGAAATAGATATAGATCACGATGGCCGGAGCGGCGAATATCAGCCAGATGATGCCCTCCATGAGAAGAATCGCGAACGTCACCAGGGATTTGTCAAGGCTGTATGCGAAGAATCCGGTCAGGCTCATCTTCTCCTTCAGCGCTGCCAATCGGAATGTATTTGCGAGTGCCGCGTTCAGCCCGTTGGTAGCGAAAACGAATATCAGCCCTATAATCCCTACCACGACCACGGTAGGTAGCGACTCGATGGTCACCATCTGGTTCAGGACCGACATCGACAGGAAGTAGAACAGACCGAGGCCTATCGCCGCCAAGAGGAACACCACGAACAGGACCATGTATAGGAACGAACCCCATGCGAACAGGAACGGGTTCTTGGTATATGCGGTAAAAGCTCTCTTGATGCTGTCGATCAATCTCGTCACCTTGGATTAGTCTATCAGAGCAAATATTATAAACCACGTCCCCGTCTCTTATATCTCAAGGGTCTTTTCATGAGAGCTATACCGCGCTGCATGAGTACGCAGCATCCTGACAACGTGGCGACACCGTTCTTCTCGGATTCAGATGTTCTTGCCGGTGAAGCGGAAGTCAAAGAAGCGTATTTCGTCTTCTCCCAGCTTTCCTGCAGCGAGCAGATGTGGGATTCCGAAGGCAAGGAGGCGGACAACCAGGTCGTCGAGAAGCTCCTCTCGCGCTACACGGATTTCTTCACCAAGAACCGCTTGGGGAGGGATTTTTCCTCACCTACCGCGTGCCGAATCCCTCCGTAGAGAGAGGTCAGGGCAAGATACTCCTGGAGACGCTGCATGGGATACCCCGCGCGTTCGATGCCGCAAGGGCAGCCGGTCTTGACACGGCCCCGATATTCGAGGTCATACTCCCCATGACCACGTCGCACCTGGAGATCGAGCGCGTTCGGAACTATTACGAGCGCGTGATCATCGGTCAGAAGGAGATCAAGCTCGGCAAGGAGAAGATATCCGTCAAGGACTGGGTCGGGGATTTCGAGCCCGACACAATAAACGTCATACCGTTATTCGAGAACCAGGAATCCATCCTGAATGCTGACGCCATCGTATCGAAATACATCGCTGGGAAAGACATGGAGTACCAGCGCGTGTTTTTGGCAAGAAGCGATCCCGCCCTCAACTACGGTGCGGCAAGCGCGGTCCTGCTCTCCAAGATAGCGCTCCAGCGCCTCGCGAAATTAGAAGAAAAAACAAGCGTCCAGATAATGCCTATCATCGGCGTCGGTGGCGCTCCGTTCCGGGGCAATTTCACCCCTAACAACGTGAACAACTGCGGCGACGAATACCCGAGCGTTCAGACCTACACGGTCCAGTCATCCTTCAAGTACGACCACCCTTTCCGGGACGTCTCGAACGCGGTCGATATCATCAACCATGTCCACCGGAGGCCGGCCCTCCAAGTGGATGAGGAGCGCGCGATCGCCATGATGAAGAAGCTGGTAAAGGAATACGAGGGCCAGCTCAAGGAGATGGCCGACATAGTGAACGGCATATCCGCGTTCGTCCCAGGAAGGCGGGCAAGGAAACTCCACGTCGGTCTTTTCGGCTACTCCCGCTCGATGAAGGGGATCAAGCTCCCGCGCGCGATAAAATTCTGCGCCGCTTTCTATTCCGTGGGGATTCCTCCAGAGCTTCTCGGCCTCTCAGCGCTCAACGAGAAAGAATTCGACGAGCTGCATGATCATTACACCAAAATAGACGAGGACCTCAAAGACGCGGTGAAGTACCTGAACCCCAATAATCTGGGCAGGATGCCACTCTCGGTCAGGAAAGGCATAGGCAAGGTCCTTGAATGGATGGATTTCGAGCCCGACGAGGAATATTGCGCGATAACGACACGCATATATTCCGATTACCTCGCGGGCAGGCAGTCCCATCTGGCTGAGGACATCAAGGCCGCCGCATGGAGCAGGAGATTCCTCGGCTGAGCCTGCCAGCGTGTATTTTTAACCATTGCGCCACAGTAATAACAACATGAGACTCAAGAGAGGCGGTGCCAGCAATAGGAACGGCGCCGAGCTGCCATTCCGGAGCTTCGAGGTGGAGATATCCACGCTGGAAAGGGCCGCCAAGTCCGGGGGGGATTCTGCGGCACGCATAGCGATGGATAGCCTAATCAAGCACACGCGCGCTCTCGAGGCCCGGATCCGGAGCTTGCGCGTCCTTCCTGACACGCATAACCGGTACGATATCGCGAGGTTCGCGCTGGAGAATGCCGCATCATCGCAGGACCAGGCCATACGAAAACTGGCATTCGAATCAATGGATTGGAACCCAATCACCCTGAAGGCGTTCATGCATTGCCCCCACCCTGATATCCGTCGGATGGCCAGAGAACGGCTGAACGTCGCAACGCGGAGAAGCGATATGCTGAAAGAACAAGATGAGTGTAGGCCGACCGAGTTGCAAAATTACAGGCTCGGGACCTGGCGCTTCTGACCGAATAGATAAATAAACCCGCCCGCCGAATAGTTTTCATGCCTTCACTCCCAGACCCGCTCATCATCCACAAGAAGCTCCGCGGCAAGATATCAATCGCCCCCAAAGCGAGGATCCGGAATATAGAAGACCTCGCCACGCTCTATACGCCCGGGGTGGCGAAGCCGTGCGTCGAGATCGCGAGGGACAAGTCGCTCGTCTACGATTACACCATGAAAGGCAATACGGTCGCTATCGTCAGCGACGGAAGCCGCGTCCTGGGTTTGGGCAACATCGGGCCTGAAGCCGCCCTCCCAGTGATGGAAGGCAAAGCGCTCATCATGCAGCAGTTCGCTGGCATAGACGCGTTCCCGATCTGCCTCGACACGCAGGATGCGGACGAGATAGTAAGGACCGTGAAGGCGATAGCTCCGGGTTTCGGAGCGATAAACCTAGAGGACATCGAGACCCCGAAGGTCTTCGACATAGAGAAACGGCTCACGGAGGAGCTCGACATCCCGGTCTTCCACGACGACCAGCACGGCACGGCTATGGTGACGCTGGCAGGGCTCTACAACGCTCTCAAGGTCATCGGAAAAAAACCTGATGAACTGAAAGTGGGCATAATCGGAGCTGGCAGCGCGGGCAACGCGATAGCGAAGCTGCTCAACGCGGCGGGGTTCGACAATCTGGTGGTTTTCGACAGCAAAGGCGCATTATCTCTCGCGAGGAATGACCTGGATGAGCACAAGCAGTTGCTTGCCGGCTTCAATAAGTCAGGTTTCTCTGGCGCGATAGGGGAATTCGAGGGCGCGGACATCATAATCTCGGCTTCCAAACCCGGCGCGCTCCCGTTCAGCGTCATCAAGGCTATGCGGAAACCGAACATCGTGTTCGCTCTTTCCAATCCCATCCCGGAGATATCACTAGAGCAGGCCAAGGAATACGGCATAGACATTTTCGGCACAGGCCGCTCGGATTATCCCAACCAGATAAACAATTCCCTATGTTTCCCGGGTTTCCTGCGCGCGCTGCTCGATCTGCGGGTGAAGAAAATCACGATGCCCATGAAGATCGCGGCCGCGAAAGGCATCTCAGAAGCCGTGAAGAATCCCACGAAATCCAAAATAGTCCCGGACGCCTTCGACAAGAAAGTCGTCAGGAATATCCTTTCCGAAGTGAAGGCCAGCATATGAATTTTTAACTTTAGCATGGTTACGCTATTGCATGAATATCAATGAATTCATCACCGCTGCGAAGACCTTAATCATTCCAGATAAAGTGGAAAGCTACCTCTCTTCCCTGCTGCCTAAAGCGAGCTGGAAGGAAGTCATAGTCAATTATTCCATATTTTTCATCATCACGCTGATACTATCCATCATATCGGTTCTGGCCAGGGTATTCCTTTCATCGTTGCTGGGCACGGCTATCGGCGGGCTCGCGACAGGGGCTGCGGTGGGGGCAGGTTCGCTGGTAGGGGGCTTGATCGTGGTCGTCATATCATTCGTGGTAGTCATAGTAATCACGATGATAGGGATCCTCCTCCTCTACCTGATAGCAAGGTTCTTCGGGGGGAAGGGCTCGCTCCTCCAGCAGTTCTACCTGCTCAGCGTGATATCCGTAGGGTTGCTCCCGATCAGCATCGTTATCTCGTTATTGATGCTGGTCCCATGCATAAGCTGCATAGCCATGATCGGCGCTCTTGTGCTCGCGATATACGCGATCTATCTGAATTACCTGATGCTCAAGGCGGTGCATTCGTTCAGCAGCTCCGACGCAATCAAGACCATGGCCGTCTACATCTTGTTCGTCATCATCGTGATAGTCATCCTGTTCGCGATCATCTTCCTTCTGGGGCTGGCTTCGACGCTGGGCATGTCCGCGCTCGCGGCTTCCAAGCCATACTGAGTTATCGGAGATGCACATGAAGAACCCCGAGAGCAAAAGTCGTGAATAACGAACAAGGTGAATTTTTATGGCAGACCCAGACAAAACCAAGAAGAAATCCAAGACCGTTCCAGCGAAACCACAAGAGAACGTCGTAGTCCCAAGCAGCCCGGATAAAAGCGCTCCAACCGCCACTAACCAGTCAAAAACTACGCTGTTCACATGGCTGAGAAGATACGTGGATTTCAAGAATCTCGACAGCTTCATCGCCGAAGAGAAAGGAAGCGGGAGCATCAAGGACTCCCTCCTCATAATATTCGTCGCGCAGTTGGTATCGCTGGTGACGCTTTTCATAGCGACCATGCTGTCATCCTATATTTTCCCGGCATCCGCCATTCCCCCCGACCAGATACTGCTCGGTTTGATAGTCATAATACTGGTCGGAGGCATCGTGATATTCTATCTGACAGCCGGGCTCATCTTCGGGATATCCAAGCTCCTGGGCGGGAAAGGCGAGCTGGCTGCGCAGGCTCGTTTTATGGCAATAGTCACGCTGTGCTCGAACGTGATAAGCGCGCCCCTGGCGTTCATCAGCATCTTCTTCACGAGCGGTTCCCTGGCCGCGTTCGTCATCTCGTTCCTGGTCTCGTTGATAGGCCTCTACGAGCTTTACGCGTTCTACAAGACCATACGCGCGACGCATTCCATATCGATGTTCAGGGCGCTCGTCGCGCTCGCCGGGACGCTTCTGGTCCTCTATATCGGTGCATACCTCCTTGTAGGCATGGGGTCATGATCCGCCTTTTCAATATATTTTTTCCAGGATAAGGATGATTTCACTTGGTCCTTGCTCTTTTGAGTATCCCGGCGTCCACTTCGGTCGGCCCGCTCGCGCTCGAGACGACTTTCTCCAAGTCATCCTTGCCCATGGCGCCTCTCTTCAAGACGAGCTCCTTCAGGCTCATGCCGCTGCCCAGCGCCTCGCGAACGAGAAGAGAGACCTCCTTGTAGCCTAGGTAAGGTATGAGCGCGGTGGCGTATCCGAACGAGCGGTTCAGGTTGTCCTTGGCTCTCTTACCGTCCACTTCGATGCCATCGATGCAATGCTTCCGGAACATGGAAGCGGATCCAGTGAGCAGCTCCTCGCTCTGGAGGATGTTGTGGGCTATAAGCGGCGCGCCGAAATTGAGCTCCAGCTGGCCCGACTGGGCGGCGAGCAGCACCGCCATATCATTCGCCATCACCTGCCAGCATGCCACGTCGACGGCTTCTGGTATGGACGGGTTTATCTTCCCTGGCATGATGGACGAGCCAGGCTCGACGTCCGGGATGATCAGCTCAGCGATCCCTCCCTTCGGCCCGGAGACCAGCAGCCTGATGTCGTTTGCTATCCTGGAGAGCGTGGCCGCGTACCTTTTGAGCGCTGCCGAGAAAGTTATGAAGTCGTTCATGTCCTGCGTCATCTGTACCGGGTCCTTGGCCATCCTGAATCTTCCAGTTTCATTCAGCCGCTCCACTATCCGTTTCCGGAACTCCGGGTGCGCGGTGATGCCGCTCCCAGTGGCCGTGCCGCCTATCCCGAGCTCGCCGAGCGCTTCGGCTGCCTTCTCTATCTCCTCCGCGTCCCGCTCGATGGCCCTTGCCCATGCAGCGAACGTCTGGCCGTATGTCATCGGCACGGCATCCTGGAGATGGGTCCGGCCTATCTTCACCGTATCCTTGCATTCTACCGACTTCTTCACGAGCGCCTTACGGAGTTCCGCGGCTTCACTGATAAGATTCGAGCTGAGGCTTATGGCGGCGATCCTCGCAGCCGCAGGCACGACATCATTGGAGCTCTGCGACATGTTCACATGGTTGTTCGGATGGACGAACGCGTAGGCGCCCTTCTTCCCTCCGAGCAGCTCTTCTGCCCGGTTGGCTATGACCTCGTTCACATTCATGTGCAAAGGCGTCCCTGCGCCTGCCTGGAAAGCGTCTAGTACGAATTCCTTGTCTAATCTGCCTTCTATCACCTCGTCAGCTGCCCTGATGATGGCGTCCGCGGTCTTCTTATCGATTTTACCCAGTTCAAGATTCGTCTCAGCCGCGCATCTCTTGATGAGCGCCACCGCCCGTATGAGCTCAGGGTGGACTTTCATCCCGCCCAGCCTGAAATTTTTATCCGCTCTAGCGGTGAAAGATCCGTAATACGCCTCGTCAGGCACCTCGACTTTCCCTAAGAAATCCTCCTCAGTCCTCATCAGAATCCCGGAGGTTTATTTCTTGAATGATTTATAACGCCTGCTCCGTCCTCGGGGGGCATTCCTTCTATATAATGAGATCAATCCGCCTCCGAAAGCGAGGGCGGCCACAAGTATGGCGGACGGGCAGATGCTGCCCGTTGCGGGCGCATTCCCTGTAATGTTTTGCGATGAATTGGATTTGTTCCCGGCATTTTGGGTGGTGTTGATCTGCGTGGCGTTGCTCCTAGGGGGGGTCTGATTGGTCAGGTTTTTGGTCGGAGGGGCCGGCTTCGAGTAGTTCGCGGCGGTTCCATTGCAGGGCGAGAGGTCGAAATGTATCTCCTTGTTCTGATAGCCGTATTTCTCGATCACCATGATGAAGAGCCCCTGCATCAGCTTCACGCTGCCTGGCAGCCTGCTGATAGCAACGCCTTCCGCATCCGTCTTCGTGCTGGAGATGACCTGCGATGAGAACTGTGTGTACTCCAGGTACACGTCCGCTTCGGAAACGGCAGAGAAATTATCGTCCATGACGGAGATGGTGACCGTGGAAGCTGTGCAGTCAGCGCTCATGGAATAAAGGAATTCCGGGAGGCTCGGGTCGCCCATGTTCTTCTGCTCGTATATCATCGGGCCGACTGACAATGCCTGGGTGACCGCGATCAATGCCATGAGCAGCAGCATGGTCCGCATATGTGTCACGTGCACGCTATCCTGGCGAGGAACGCCTCGATCTGGATGCGCTCGTTCGCGCCCTGGACCAGGCGGAAGTTGGCTTCTCCGAGGGCTTCCACGAGCGCTATCCGCTTCTTCTCCGGGACCTCTAGCTTCGGGATCTCGCGGTAGACCTGGAACAGGACGTCCTCTCCGGCCAGGCCGTAGTTTATCATGAGGCGGTCGAGGCTCTCCCTCGCCCTGACGAAATCCCCTTTCAAGGCAAGGTCCAGCATCTCCCTGACCTCCTTGGGGGTCGCCTTGCTGCCTGTCTTGTGGACGAGCTCCTCGGTTATATGGTCCGAGTGTATGGCGCATCCCTGCAGGACATTGAGCGCTTTCCGCATGTCCCCTTCGGAGACGTAGAATATGGCATCAAGGGCCTTCTCATCCGCCTTCAACTTCTCTTCCTTGACCACGTGCTCGAGCGCTTTGCGCACGTCTTTCGCTCCGAGAGGCATGAACCTGAAGACCGAGCACCTGCTCTGTATCGGCTCGATTATCCTGGATGAATAGTTCGCCGATATTATGAATCTGGTCACAGAAGAATTGGATTCCATGGTCCTCCTGAGGGCCTGCTGGGCATCGGCCGTCAGAGCATCTCCTTCGTCCAGGAATATGAGCTTGAACGGGACTTCCGTGAGCGCGGACGATCGCGCGAAATCCTTGATCCTTCCCCTCACCACGTCTATGCCCCGTTCGTCGCTCGCGTTCAATTCCAGGAAGTTGCCGGAGACCGCACCGGAATATATCTCGTGCGCCAGCGCGAGGCAGCAGGTCGTTTTTCCTACGCCTGGCGGCCCGGCGAAGAGCAGGTTCGGCATGTTTTTTGTCCTGACGAACGCCTTGAGGCTGTCCACTATGTCTTTTTGGCCTACGACGTCATCGAGCTTCTTCGGCCTGTATTTCTCTGTCCATGGGAGTATGTCCGAGTTCTTGCGTTCCATTTTATCAAATCCGTATATGCAGTTCTATATCAACGTATATAAATTTTATCCGATAGACAAGTGGTGATACTTATGGACCGCATTCAGACAGGCATAACCGGATTGGATGAGATGCTCAACGGGGGGATTCCCGCAGGCCGACACGTGGCGCTTTACGGAGGCCCTGGCGCAGGTAAGACGTCCGTCTGCTTTGAGTTCCTCTATCGCGGTGCCAAGATGGGCGAGAACGGCCTCTACATCACTCTCGAAGAAACCGTAGAGGATATAACAGAGAATATGAAAGGCACCTTCCCGCTCCTCTCAGAGGTGCCGCAGCTGGTGGAGAACAAGTCCCTGGAGATAATCAAGCCAGACAAGCTCGAGCTCGAGGAGGTCGCGAACCTGCTCGAGGAGCGCATCACCTCCAACGGCATAAAGCGCGCGGTCATAGACTCGGCTACAATGATCCGGCTCTCGTTCAAGAACGACATAGAATACAGGCAGACGCTTTTCGAGTTTTTATCTCTCTTGCGCAACCTGGATGTCACCACGATAACGACTGTGGAAGCGACCACCGCCAGGAGGGAGGAGATGCGGTTCGATATCGAGCATTTCGTGATGGACGGCATCATCAACCTCTACAACCTCGATAGGGAAGACCGACGTGTTCGGGCATTGGAAGTGTTCAAGATGCGCGGAACGGACCACTCGCGGGACCTGGTGCCGTTCAAGGTCACCCCTTCTGGGATAAAGGTATACGTAGGAGAAAAAGTATTCTGATTTTTTTATTATTTTAATTTCGCATTATGATCGCAGGCATCCCTGTTCGATTCGATGGCGCTCCTCTCATCAGGTGCGAGCTTCTCTCCTGAATTGAGAGCGTTCTGGAAATGCCTCGCGCATTCAGCCCATTTTTTCGTATTGTAAGCTGTTTCCCCAGCCTGCAATTCCTCGTTGTAAGTCCCGCGTTTCTCTTCCTTGGCGTATTTCGGGTCGAGCTCCGCCGCCTTCTTGAAATGTTTCGAAGATTTTGCCATATCCCCAGCCTTCTCGTAGAGGATGCCCAGGTTTTGGTGGACGTACGCGTCGTCCCCATAGAATCTGAGCGCCGTCTCATACGCCTTGATGGCCTCTTGGGGTTTCCCATTGTCGCGCAGGTCGTCTCCCCATTCGCGGTGATACATCTCTGCCGCTTGGTCGAAAGTCAGGTCCATGATGAGCGTAGGTTTACCCTGGGCGGTAGTGCCGAGTTTTCCCGCCTGGAGGTCTATCACGACTTTTCTCTTTCCGTCCATGACATATGGGACCATGTGGTCCTCATCCGCAGGCGCGTTCGGGAAATGCACAACCATTGCCCTGCCTTTGGCTCCTGCCTCTTTGAGTATAGAAATGACGACCGTAGCTAGCTCGGTGCAGTCGCCGCCATCATCCAATGTTTCGGACGCGGTCCTCGGTGCCCTGTGCTCCCCATCCACGACCGTTATCCCCTCGGTGGCTCCTCTATGAAGCTTGTCGAATAAGGCCCGCGCCTTCTCCAGGTCGCTTCCCTTCAACGAGGCGGCGATCTCATTTATCCTGGCATTAGCCACGAACGGATCGGTTTTGCTGTTGTATTTGGACTGCTGGGCATACGCTGTCCGCTCCATCGGGCCAGCGACCATAGGAGAGAAAGCTGTCAGGGCGATGCCGAGAGCTATGCTTCTGGAGAAGTTTCCTGATATTCCCCCTTTTACTTCTGTTCTCTTTGCAATCTGGGGCTTAAGGCTGTCGAATACGAGCTGCATATGGTATATTATTGATAAAAAGTGTTTATAAATGTGCAGTTTTCAGATCCAGCCGCACCCGAGACATACCATTTTTAACAGTATGAGGCATCTCATTCTCGATAACCACCACACGGATTAGTGTTTCTATGTACGATCACCGCAAATCAGAGAAGGAGATCCTCGAGTTCTGGGAGAAGAACTCCATATACAAGAAGGCCAAGGAGAAGAACAAAGGCAAGGAGACTTTCTACTTCTGCGACGGGCCGCCCTACGCCACGGGCCAGATACACCCGGGCACAGGATGGAACAAGACGATAAAAGACGCGGTCTGCCGCTACCAGAGGATGTGCGGGAAAGACGTGCGCGTGCAGGCCGGCTACGACACCCATGGGCTTCCTATAGAGGTGAAAGTAGAGCAGGAGCTGAAATTCAAGAGCAAGAACGACATAGAGAAGTATGGCATAGGCAAATTCGTGGATAAATGCAAGGAGTTCGCGACCAAATACGTCGGCATAATGGGGAAGCAGTTCATCTCGCTCGGCGTGTGGATGGATTTCGATCCCCCGTACATCACCTTTCATGACGATTACATCAACTCCTCATGGAAGACACTGAAGATGGCGCATGAGCGCAGCCTCCTGCATGAAGGCATATATGTGCTCCCCTACTGCTACAGGTGCGAGACCACGATAGCGAACTACGAGCTCGAGTATGATGATGAGACGGATCCAAGCGTATACGTCAAATTCCCGGTCAAAGGCAAGGAGAAAGAGTTCCTCATAGTGTGGACGACCACCCCGTGGACCTTGATAGCCAACATGGGCGTGATGGTTCACCCGACATTCGCCTACGTCCGCGCCAAAGTAGACGACGAAATATGGGTAATCGCAAAGGAGCGGCTCGACCATCTCATGCAGATACTGGGGAAAAGCGCAGTGATCGCGGAGGAGTTGCCTGGCAGGAAGCTGAACGGCATCGAATACATTCATCCGTTCCAGGACAAGATACACAAGCACTATGACCGCAAGGTCGTGCTCAGCGAAGAATATGTCACTCTGGAAGACGGCACCGGCCTCGTGCACATGGCGCCAGGCCACGGGCCGGCGGATTTCATCATAGGCAAGCGCTGCGGAATCGAGATATTCTGTCCCGTGGACGGCAAAGGGAACTACACCGATGATTCCGGTGCCGATTGGGCCGGAAGAAACGTCCGCGAGGCGAACCCGTCGGTCATAGCAGTCATGAAAGACAACGGCTCCCTTGTCTACGAGGCGCGCATACGCCACCGCTACCCCCACTGCTGGCGCTGCAAGACGCCCTTGATCTTCATCACCACCAAGCAATGGTTCATCACCATCTCCAAGATAAAGAACCTCATGCTCAACGAAATAGACAAGACCGAATGGCACCCTGATTTCGCCAAGGAGCGTTTCAAGGAATTCGTGAGCAACGCGCCGGACTGGTGCATCTCGCGCCAGAGGTACTGGGGCATCCCGCTGCCTATATGGAAGTGCGAATGCCAGAAAATCAAGGTCATCGGGTCCAGAGACGAGATACCTAAGGTGAAGGAGCTCCACCGTCCGTATCTGGACGAGATAACCCTGCCATGCGAATGCGGCAAGGAGATGAGACGCATACCGGACGTCCTCGACGTATGGTTCGATTCCGGCAATGCGGTCTGGGCGATACTTTCCCCAGAGGATGCCAAACGCTACGGTGAGCGCGCCGATCTCATCATAGAAGGCCAGGACCAGATAAGGGGCTGGTTCTACTCCCTGCTCGGATCAGGTGTCGTTCGCTATGGCGCCTGCCCGTACAAGCGTGTCCTCATGCACGGATTCTTCGTGGATGAGAAAGGGGTGAAGATGAGCAAATCCGTAGGCAATTTCATACCGCTAGAGCAGATACTCGACAAGTACGGGGCGGATAGCTTCAGGCTCTGGGGCATTAGCAACACAATCTGGGACGAGCTGAAATTCAGCTGGGACGAAATGAAGAAAGCGACGTCCGATATCAACATAGTCCTTAACATGGTCTCGTTCCTGGAAAGGTTCTACCCCGCGAAGAAGATAGAGAATCCTGAACTGACGAAACTCGACGAATGGATGATCAGCCGCCTCAACACAACGCTGAAGGAGTTTAGGGACGGGTTCGATAAATACGAGGTCAACCGCTCCGCGAAAGCGCTCCGTAATTTCATCGTGGAGGATGTGAGCCGCTTCTACATGAAGGTCGCCAAGGAGCGCATATCCTCTGGAGACAAGCCCGAAGCCGCGCTCTTCGTGATCTACAACGTCATGCTGCAATCGCTCAAGATGCTCGGCTGCATGAGCCCGATGGTGAGCGAGCACCTCTACCAGCGCTTCTTCAGGAAATTCGAGAAAGAGGAGTCGCTCTTCCTGCTCCAGCTCGAGCCTTCAGATGACGGCGCCATAAACGCGCTCCACGAGAAGCACATGGAGACCGTGAAGGAAATAGTGTCCGTGGCGCTTCTAGCCAGGCAGACAGCCAACCTCAAGGTCCGCTGGCCCATCCGCACCCTCTATGTGGAGACCAAAGCCCATGAAGCCAAAGAGGCCGCTGAAGCGTTCCAGGACATCATCTTATCCATGGTGAAGGCCAAGGAGCTCAAGGTCGTGGATGCATTGCCTCTGGGCGAGCTGGCCAGCCAGGTTTTCTCCAAAGGCACGATCCATCTGGATAAAAAGATAGACGAGGAGCTCTACGAAGAGGGCATAATGAACGAGGTCAAGCGCCGCATACAGATCATGCGCAAGGAAGCCCAACTAGTGGAGAGCGACAAGATCCTGGTCAGCATCTCATGCGAGAAGGAGATGGAAGCGATCGTGAAGAAGAACCAGAAGACGCTTTCAGAGGCCGTCAACGCCATCGAGATAAAATTCGCCGTGGAGAAGACTATGACTGAATATGAGATCGACGGTCGGCTGCTGAAAGTCGCGCTGAAGAAGCACGAGTGAGAGTATGAAATCTCTGGTCGTGTACTATTCGCGGACAGGTAATACGCGTCTTGTAGCTCAGGAAATCGCGCGCTAGCTCGGAAGCGATATCGAAGAAGTGACAGTCAAAGGGAAACGGGACGGCCCGCTCGGCTACATGAAATGCGGGTTCGAATCGAGCCGGCGCATTCCGGCCACGATAAACGCCCCATCGAAGGATCCTTCCGCATACGACATCCTGATAATCGGCGGCCCGATCTGGTCGTTCACTCTATCATCCCCTATCCGGGCTTACCTGTCCAAGTACAAGGCAAAGAAGGCCGCGTTCTTCTGCACGATGGGTGGCGTGGGTTCCGCGAAGGCGTTCTCCGAGATGTCGCTTCTATGCGGGAACGCTGCCGCTACCCTTGCGATAAAAGAGAACGAGATACAAGACGGTTCTTATAAGGAAAAGATAAAATGGTTCGTCAAGAGCCTTAGTTAGCGCTCTTGAACAGCCTTCTCTTGTTCATGACGGACCAGCAGCTCTTGCAGATGATCCTGTGGCCGATTTTTTTCCGTTTTTGGCTCTTTATGCATGGATAGCATATGATCTTGTTGCAGTAATCACATTTCTCGAGCTTGGCAGTCTGGTTGCCGCATCGTGCGCATGTTTCAATAGTCATTGATTTCACTCTCTGGAAATTTAATCATAGAATTATGACGTATATCAATATGGAAAACTATTTAATTGATACCTTGTGATGCTAAGTCATGAGAAAAGGTCAAGCCGCGATAGAGTACCTAACAACCTACGGGTGGGCGCTATTGGCTCTCGTCATAGTGTTCGCAGCCCTGTTCGCCAGCGGCGCGCTCACACCCAATTACCTCGTATCCGAGGAATGCACTTTCGGCACCTATTTCCAATGCCAGTCCGTCCTGTTCGACCAAGGGTCCTCATCCAACCTGAACATCCAATTCTTCAACGGATTCCCCTACAAGATCAAGATAGATAACCTCACCATAACCAGCCAGGACGGCACCCGGCAGGTGGCCTGGATAACCTACCTAGCCAATGGCATAGAACTCGAAAGCGGAACAAACACGACCCTGACCGGGATCGTATCAGGTTCGAGATTGCCTCCTGGATCGATCGAGCGCTTCTATGGAAACATCACATACGAGTCCTGCGCCCCGGAGCTCGGCAGTTGCGGATCGAACCATTCGATAACCGGAAGCATAACCGCGAAAGTTATCGGCCAATGATCACTGGACAGAGACCGAGAACTCCCCCTTGATGCTCTCGAGGTTCTTCACCTTGCTTATGAGCTTCAGCTCCTCGGCCAGCTCCGGGTCGAGACCATCCTGCAAAGAAAGGCGCACCGTCTCCAGCTCAGCGTTCTGAGGCAGCTTGTTCCTGGATTTGTGCTGCCTGAGCTGGCTCACTATCTCATTGAGGACCGTCACCTTGGCGACCTCATCCTCGTATTCCTCTCCCGCATCCGGCCAATCCGAGCGGTGGACGCTTCCTTTCTCGCCAAAAACCTCGTGGTATATCTCCTCGCTTATATGCGGGGTGATAGGCGCGAGCAGCTTGATCGTGTTCATGAGCACCGTGTTCAATGTCTGCAATGCCGCATCCTTGCCTTCTTCGCCGTACACCCTATGCTTCACGTACTCTATGTAATTGTCGCAGAAATCGTGCCAGAAGAAAGCGTGCAGCTTGGTCAGGGCGTAATGGTATTCGAACTTCTCTATATGGGCAGTGCATTCCTTTATCGTGGTGTTCATCCTCCCGAGTATCCACTTGTCGGTTATGGTTAGTTTCCCTTCGCTCTTGGGCTTCCCGCAGGTCTCCACGAATCTCGCCGCGTTCCATAATTTGTTCAGGAAGCTCTTCGCGTACTTTATGTCCTCGAAGCTGAACGGCCGGTCCTTGGCCATAGCTCCGCTCATGGCAGACCACTGGCGGATGGCATCAGTCGGGTAATCCTTGAGCAGATCGGATGGCGAGATGATGTTCCCCAATGATTTGCTCATCTTCTTCCCGTCCGGAGCGAGCACGTTGCCGTTGAGTAGTATCTTCTTGAAAGGGGCCATGCCGGTCAGCATCCCGCTCCTGAATATCGTGTAGAACGCCCATGTGCGCACTATCTCCACGCCCTGGGGCCTCAGCGAGATCGGATATATCCTCTTCATCTTCTCCATATCGTCCGGCCAGCCTGAGATTATGAGCGGGGTTATGCTCGAATCCACCCAGCAATCGCACGTGCTGGTCTCGGGCTTCATCTGGAGATTGCAGCTCTCGCACATCTTGGGTTTCGCCTTCTCAGGGTAGAATGGCAGCTCGTCCGCAGGCTTCGTCTTGAGGCATCTCTCGCAGTAATAGAACGGAAGCGGGGTCCCGAAGACCCTCTGCCTGGAGATGACCCAGTCCCATTCGGCTCCTTCCACCCAGTCTATCAGGTAGCTTATGCCGAAATCAGGGATCCACTCTATCTTGTGCGCCATGGCCTTGATGGTCTTGGCCGTCGTGCGTATGTCAGCGAACCATTGCAGCGATGAGAGGAGCTCTATGGGCGTGCCGCAGCGGTCGTGTATCTTGACCACTTGTTTCAGTTGGGCTTTCTTCACTATTTTCCCTTCAGCCTCCAGTTTCTCGACCATGAGCTTCTTCGCTTCGTCTGCCTTTTTCCCGTTCAGCTCTCCGGCGTTTATCAGCTTGCCGTATTGGTCCATCGCCTCTATCATGGGGAGCTTGTACCTGTGCATCCAGACGACATCCATCTTGTCGCCGAACGTGCACAGCATCACCAGCCCGCTCCCGAACTCCTTGTCCACTTCCTTGTCGGGAATCGCCTGCACCGATTTGCCTAGAGGAGTCATGATCCTCTTGCCTTCCAGGTTCTTGTACCTCTCGTCCTCCGGGTGGTAGAGCACTGCCACGCAGGCATGGAGAAGCTCCGGCCTCGTGGTCGCGATTATCAAGTCGCCGTCAGGCCCCTGGAATTTTATGTGGAAGATCGTGCCGTCCTTTTCTACGTCATCCAGCTCCGCTTTCGCTATGGCGGAAACGCATTTTGGGCACCAGTACACGGGATACTTGCCCATGTAGACCAATTTGTCCTCGTACATCGTTATGAGCGATAACTGCACTTTCCTGTGGTATTCCGGTTCCATGGTCCGGTATTCGTATCTCCAGTCGGGGCTGAATCCCATGGAATTCATCTGGGACTTCATCCTGGCGATCATCTCTTTGGTCCATTCCACGCATTTCTCGCGGAACTGCACCGGAGGGAGCCTGCCGAATTTTTTCTCCACTTTCACTTCGGTCGGGAAGCCCTGCGTATCCCATCCCTGCGGATAATAGACATTGAACCCCCTCATGCGCCTGAACCTGGCAGCGAAATCGAAGAAGCTGTAGGAGAGGACGTGGCCCATGTGCAGCTCTCCGCTGGTGAACGGGGGCGGGGTGTCTATGGAATAGACCGGCTTCACGCTGTCCGAATCGTCGAATCGGTATGTGCCTGCCTCTTCCCAGGACTTCTGCCATCTCTCCTCTATGGTTCGCTCATAACGTTGTGGAAGCATAAGAATCAAGACATATCCTCTTCGTAGATTTATAATTCGATAGGCCCGAGAAAACCATATTTTCAAATATGGGACGGAAGGATCGATTGAGTTATTTCCACGGAAATGAACCCTGTAAGCGCTGGTTGCAGTTAAACAAAATCGAGCTGCCGGTGGAACCGCGCTCCTGGAGACGGAACAACAGTCCCGTCGTTGAAAGAAGAAGTCCGTCGTTTTAGCGCTGGGGAGTCCACAATCATTTAGAAAAAAATAAATGCAGCGGGAACTCTTAATATCACTTCAGGTACTTCCTTATCACCGCGTTCAGCTTCTCCGCTTCCTTCAGCGCGGCGTCCGCGGGATTGCCGCCCGTCTTCTCATAAGCGTATGCTATCGAGGATGAGGCGTTTATCCTGTGGATGAGCGGATTGCCTTTCACAGCTTTCATGACCATCTCCAGGTCTCCGCCCTGCGCCCCTACCCCCGGGATCAGGAACGGCACCTTGTTATCGGTGGCATCAGCGATCTTCGTTATGGAACCGCTCGTAGCTCCAACCACGAGGCCGCAGTTCCATTCCGAAGCCTTGGATGCGACGTGCTCGTATAGATATCGCCTGCCGGCCTTGAGGTCCTGGAAGTCGCTCGCGCCGGGATTGGATGTCTTGCATAGCATATATGCCAGCTTTCCTTCCCTTACGAAAGGTTTCACCGAATCCCTGCCCATGTACGGGCTTATCGTTACCGCGTCCGCTTCCAGGAAATCGTACGCTTCTCGGGCATAAGCCTCGCTGCTCTTCCCGATGTCCCCGCGCTTGGCATCCAGGATTATAGGAACTTTGCCCTTGTAATGCTGGATGATATCCTGCAGGACGTAGAGGCCGTCGAAGCCGTACTGGGCGAAATATGCGTAGTTCGGTTTGATGGCCGAGATCGCGTTCTCGGCGAGAAGCTTCTCTATGATCGAGTGGAAGAACGGGGCGATCGTCCCCTCCGCGGTTTTCCCCGCCGACACTCCGGGCAGCTTGTCCATCACTGGGTCGACGCCGAAACAGAGGAGCGTCCTCCTCTCCAGCGCGCTTCTTCCGAGCCATTCAGGGACTATCATGCCTATAACCACCCTTTTTGCCTTTTTATGCGTTTGCCGCACCTTTACGTAATCCATATAAACCAGTTCGAGCAAAGAAACCATGCCTTTTGGACCAGCAGTGGCCCAAATAATGCTTGGGGTTATGGCGTAAGCCGTCTCTAGAATCAGAGCGGGCGCATCCCGGTAGCGCGGCAGTCTCCAGATCCCTCTTCCGCGAAAGCGGGAGAACTTGTGGCCGCGAAAACTGCATGTCGGAGTTCAAATCTCCGTGACCCCAATAATGGCGGTCGAAACCGCCTCCAATAATAGTCAATGGGCCGTTATGCCCATTGGAGATGATGATGATGCGTTGGTATGTATTTGGTTTGTTATTGGTCGCTGTGATGATCTTCGGCTGCGTCAACCCGTCGCCGCCGGTTTCGAACAGCACGGTGAACAATACTGTAGTGGCAAGCAACCTGAGCACTCCTTCGGTAGCCCAGTACGGAGACAATGTCTCGGTGGATTACACTCTCACAGTGGACGGCAAGGTTTTCGATACGGATAACGCGACCTTGGCCAAGGAATCAGGCATCTACGATCCAATGCGTGAGTACGGTCCGCTTACGTTCACCCTGGCGCAGAATAGCGGCATCCTGAACAGTTTCGTGACGAACATAGTGGGCATGAAAGTGGGCGACACGCGCACCTTCAATATCACCCCAGACCAGGCTTACGGCGTGTACAACATGAGCAAACTGATGGTGATACCGCGCTATTACTCCAAGGGCCTCCTGGAAGTCGTCCCTATGTCGTACTTCACCCAGCGCAACATCACCGTGGAGCCGGGCACAAGTTTCAACACGAGCGTCGGGACCGTCTCTGTGCAGAACATCAGCGGGGACAACGTCACCATCTTCTATTTCGTCCACCCTGGGCAGACCTTCACGTTGAACGGCTTCCCAACCACCGTGGAGAGCGTCAACATGACGGATTACACGGCCATGATGGGATTCAACCTGACTGTCAACGAGACATACACCCCGACTGACCCGAATACCGGGCAGGCAACGAACTTCAAGGTAATCAACGAGACGGACGACAACATAACCTTAGATTCAAACCCTCCTCTCGCTGGCAAGACCCTGTATTTCGTCGTGAAGCTGGCCCAGCTCCAAAAGGCGCCTTAACTTCTTTATTATTTTTCTTTCTCATCCCGATTGGGAGGATTAAAAAGCATACCTTTACATCCTTTAATTGCAAAGGGAATATTCCTTACTTGGGCGCATATGAATGGTCGATCGCAAACCGAATCCCACTGACGCAAAGACCTACTACCAGATGGGCAATGATTATTACGAGAAAGGCGACTATGACAAGGCCATCGAGAACTACAATATGGCCATCCTTCTCAATCCCGTGTTCTCAGAAGCATACTTCAACCGCGCACTATCCTATTACCAGCTAAAGAATTTCGACAAATCAATCGCCGATTACACGAAATCCATGGAGCTCGACCCCCAGAACCCGATAATATACAATAACCGAGGCGACGCCTTCTACCGGAAGCAGGATTTCCAGAGCGCGATCAAGGATTACGATAAGGCGATCATGCTCAACCCGAATTATCTCAAGGCGTTCTACAACCGCGGCCTCTCGTACGCTTCGGTCGAGGAGTACGAGAAGGCGGTGGAGGACTTCTCCAAGGTCATAAAGCTCAAGGCCGATTTCGCGGAGGCATACCACCTGCGCGGCCTGGCTTACGAATACGCCGGCAGCATGGCGAACGCGATCGCGGATTACGAGAAGGCCCTCCAGTTGAACCCCGAGCTGACCGAAGCCAAGACCCACCTGGAGAGCGCGAAGGCGAAGAAAGACCAGGAAGGCAAGGAAGGCGGGAAAGAAGGCGGGACAGCGGACATAAAGATGCTCACGAAACCCACCATGACATTCAATGACGTGGCGGGCATGACGAAGATGAAAGAGGAGATCCGCGAGGCGGTCGTCTATCCGATGCGTAATCCGGAGCTCGCCCGCAAGTACGGCAAGCTCGGAGGCGGAGGCATACTCATGTATGGCCCCCCAGGATGCGGAAAAACTTTCATTGTGAAGGCAGCCGCGGGCGAATGCAGTTCAGGTTTCATAAACGCCAAGCTCTCTGATTTGCTGGATATGTATGTGGGTAATACGGAAAAAAACATCCACAAGGTGTTCGAGCTGGCCAGGAAGAATTCCCCGGTCATACTCTTCTTCGACGAAGTGGAAGCCATAGGCGGCCGCCGGGACCAGCAGGAAGGCCAGCAGTACATGAAGATGGCCGTCAACCAGATGCTCTACGAGATGGACGGGGTCGAGGCCAACAACCAGAACGTCCTCATCATCGCAGCGACCAACGCCCCGTGGGATGTCGATCCGGCGCTGAGGAGGTCGGGCCGTTTCAGCAAGACCATCTACCTCCCGGCTCCTGATTACGCCTCGCGTGTCTCCATGCTCAAGATGTACGCCAAGAAGAGGCCCCTCGCCCCATTCATACCATTCTCTGTCCTCGGGGTAGCCGTCACAGGCTACGCTTCGGCTGACATGAAAGCGATAGTGGATGACGCGTCCACCATTCCCTGGAGGCAGGCTTTCATGGGCATAGAGAAAAGGGTGACCGAGCTCACGAAGGGCGGGATGGAGAAAGCGCAGGCGGAAGAGATCGCGAAGAAACAGGTCTCGCAGAGGCCCGTCACTCTCGGCGATTTTGTGACCGCCGTGGGGAAGAAACGCTCCTCGTTGCCGCCATGGTATGAGCAGGCCAAGAAACAGATAGGCAAGCAGGAGGAGGTAACCATCATCGACGGCAAGGAGCACAAGAAAGTGACCGACAGCAAGATGGGCCCTGGCGAGAAGGAGGCTTTCAAGGACCTCCTGAGCACGATAACCAACCGCAATCAGTGGTACTACAAATGGTATCTGGTGGTGACTAAGGAGATTTCGCTCATGGCCCTGCGCATAATCGTGTTCGTAACGGAAGGCGGAAGGGTCGCGTAAAGCTTC
Organism: uncultured Microcaldota archaeon; assembly: GCA_963800555.1. GTDB lineage: Archaea > Micrarchaeota > Micrarchaeia > Anstonellales > Bilamarchaeaceae > Bilamarchaeum. Next base: position 146,786 of record CAWDBH010000008.1, read on the forward strand.
TCATTTTAATCTTTCCCCGTGACCATGTGATGCATGAGCATCGCTATCAGGAACGGCGCGGCCTTCATCAAAGGAAGATACCAGCACAAGGACATCCTGATAGAAGGCGGGTTGATAGCCAAGATCGGCATGAATCTGAAGGGCGATGAGAACATAGACGCCTCAGGCATGGTGGTGCTTCCAGGCCTGATAGACCCGCACGTCCACCTCCGCGAGCCTGGAGACACTTACAAGGAGGATTTCAGGACCGGCTCCCGTGCTGCCATCGCAGGTGGTTTCACCACAGTGATTGACATGCCCAACAATGCCATACCCACGATCACGAAAGAGCGCCTGATAGAGAAGCAGAGACTCGCGAAAGAGAAAGCCGTCTGCGACGTCTTGTTCCATTTCGGGGGCACGGACGACAATTTCGAGGAGGTGCAAAAGGCGGACCCCGGCTCATTGAAGCTCTATCTAGGCATGACTACGGGCGGGTTGGCCCTCAAGAAACCGGATTCCTTGGTAAAGCATTTCCGTTCGTTCCCGTCCAGACGCCCAATCGTGCTCCATGCGTGCGATAACTCGGAAGACGAGGAGGAGAATCTCGAGAAGACATATTCCACGGTCAAGAATTCGGTCTCGCTCGCGAAGGATGTGGGGAGGCGCATACATCTCGCCCATGCTTCCACGAAGAAAGAAGTGACGCTCGCCAAGGCATATAGCGGATGCACCGTGGAGGTCGCGCCACACCATCTCTTCCTCTCCAAGGATGAGTACGTCCATCTCCAGGAATTGTATAAGGTATACCCCCCGCTCCGCACCGAGCAGAAACGCATCATGCTATGGAGCGCTCTCGACCTGGTGGACTGCGTCGCCACAGACCACGCGCCGCATACTATAGAGGACAAGGAGCGCGGGGCCGCGGGATTCCCAGGCCTCGAGACTAGCCTCGCGCTGATGTTCGATGCGTGCAGCAAAGGCCTCCTCGACAAGATCTGGGTCGCGCAGAGGATGAGCGAGAACGTTGCGAAGATATTCGACATAAAAGGCAAGGGGAAGCTGGAGGCCGGCTATATCGGCGACGTCACGATCGTGGATCCTAAAAAGACCTGGCTGGTCGAAGCCGTGGAATTCGAGACTAAATGCAAATGGAGCCCCTTCGAGGACAAGGAATTGAAGGGCAAGGTGAGGACCGTAGTGAAGGGCGGCAAGATATTGTTCAGGGATTATCGTTTCCTGGATTGAAAGAAAAGAATCATCATCCCCTATCTATCTCGATCTCCGCATTCCCGTTAGAGTCCGGAATGGAGCTTATCTTCACCTTGATATACCCGCCCGGAACGATCTGACCTGGTATCTGCCCGTATGATCTCATTGGGTATTGCACGATATCCGTGGTATCTGTGTTCCCCTGGGGCGTGCTGAGTGTCAGCACGATCTCGGAGCCGATTCCGGCCTTCTCCGTCATGAAAGATACCGTGTTCGGTGGAATGTAAACGTCTGTCGTGACTGACGTGTTCGTGCCCAGGCTCCCGACAGAATTCGCGAGCGACGCCAGCCTGGTCACTGTGAGCTCAGCCTGGTACGCCCCTATCTGCTGGTCCGCTTCGTTCGCTTTCACGTAAACCATGACAAGCAGAGGTATGAATATCAGAAGAACCAGCGCTACGACCACAAGAAGTTCCGTGCTTACCTGACCTTTCATGTCTTTCCCCTCCCTTTAGCGTGAGTGGTTCTCGGCTTCATCTTCCTTTGATCCTTCCTTTTCCGGAGGACGTTCGCTATCTCTGACGCGATCTCATCGGTGGTCTCGCGCAGCTCCGCCCTCTCTTCCTTGAGGGACACATGGCCATCGTCGGTGTCGAAATAGACGCTGACCTGGTATGTGGACTTGCCCTCTTTGACATGGACGCTCACGTTGCGGATGTTGAAGCCCTTGAATTTCTCCAGCACATGCGTCATCTTTTCCTTTATGTGGGAATACTGCTGGACATCGTCCGAGCCTAGGCCGGATATTTGTATCTGCATCCCCTCCTGCGCCATGTCGAGTATGATCTTGAACACGTCCATGGCGGACAGGACGCCTGCCGGGACCTTGTCCGAAACGACTATCACGGCCGAGACCTCTTTTTCCACCATCTTCTGTACCGCCTCCTGTAAGGAAGCGTCTTCCGCCACTACGGTGATGTCGGACCGGATGAAACCCGAAATTTTCATATCTGCCATGTTTATGTTATCCGCCATCCGGATGTCCTTGCGGCCGCCGACGAGATTCGGTCTCGAGTCCCAAGCGCCCATGTCGAACACCGATACGATGCCGACCGGATGCCCTTTCCTTGTGACCACGAGGCGCCTCGCCTTGTTGTCCTTGAGGATTCTTCTCGCCGAAGAGACCGTATCGTTCTCATCGATCATGAATACCGGCTTGCTCATGATCTCGGATATCTTCATCGGAGGGATGAGCTTCTCCTTTATCATGTCGTTGAGCAGTTCCACCCTGGTAGTGATCCCTAAGGGCGCGAGGTTGTCATCGACCACCGGCAGCGCCTTGAAATGGCCCACCATGAACGCGTCCACGCGTTGGAGAAGATCCGCAGATGATGTCAGGACCGGCGGTTTGATCGCGACGGTCTCGCAGCTGATATTGGACGGGTCCCGTATACCGGAATTCACGCACCTGTGGTCCACCAATCCATAATACTTGCCGTTCTTCGTGATTATCACGGCGGGCGTCATGTCGAGTTGCGCGAGCGCCTTCGAAAGAGAATCCGAGCTGTCCAATATGGCTGTCCTTTTGATATCCATAGCCTCACTCCCTCAGATGCTATCTGAATTAAGTATATAAACCACTTATGTATATAAACGATTATGGCGATCCAGTTGCAGCTCCAATCGTTCAGCTACTTGGAGAGCATGGTGTCCAAACCGACGTGGAAGGATATACTGCTGGATCTCATGTCATCGCACAGCATCGATCCATGGAATATCGATCTCGTGGTGCTCGCCGACGCGTTCATAAAAAAGGTCCGCGAGATGGAGCGCATGGACTTCCTTGTCCAGGCCAATGTCATACTCGCGGCGTCCATCCTTCTCAAGTACAAGAGCGATTACCTGCGCATGCTCAGCTACCAATCCGACATGACCGAATTCGCTCCGGAGACGGATCTCCCTGGCATAGAAGAGGTCCCGGACCTCACGTTCTCCTCCCGCATCCCTCCGAAGCGCCAGATAACGTTCGACGAGCTCGTCTCGGAGATGGAGCGCATAATAAAATACGAGGGCCCGGAGCGGGTCCACATCCCCCGCGGTTCCATCGTGGAGACCTTCGACCTGGAGCTGGTCGAGCGGAACATCGAGAAGGACATGGCGGACCTGATCCTGCGCCTGCGTGAAGGGACCGACAGCGAGGGCTGGGCGCTGTTCTCCAGGCTGACGACCGGTTGCGATGCCCGCGCGACCATCTATACGCTGTTATGCCTGCTCTACCTGGTGCAGGAAGGCAGCGCGGAGCTGAAGCAGGACAAGATGTTCGGGGAGATATTCATACATCTCCAGGAGAAGAAAGAGAATCCGGTTACTAATTAAAATAAGATATAAAATAAAAAAAATCAGGAAATGACTGTGCCAGCCTTCGGCTTCGGTTTCGATTTGACTATCTTGACGTTGGCCGGGGTCAGTATTAGCATGTCCTGCGATAAAAGTGCGATGTCGCCGTTGATTTTTCCCGTGTGCACCTTCAGCTTCGAAAGTATCGTCTTCAGCCTGTTGGGTTGCTTAGCAAGAGGGGTCACGTTCACTATGATGATGTTCTTCGTGCTCAGCTCCTTGACAGCCAAGTCTCCGTCGCCTTCGTTGCGCAGGTCGATCCTCTTGACATAAAAGTCTGCCGGGGGGCTAACTACGTCTCCTTCTGCCGACATCAGGTCTTCGAGGTCCGGTACATCCACTTGCTCGTTCTTGCCGAAAATCTTGTCAAAAAATCCCATTAAACCACCAAATTGTGCATGGAAAGTATCCTATGCTATTGCTCTGTTGTTATAGCAATTATTTTATAAATCTGTGCCGATTCCACGCCGATTTTCAGACAGGCGTACGTAGGAACTGTTTCGCCTTCTCCATCGCGTTCTCCACGCATCTGTCCGAGTTATGGTACCTGAACTCGCCCCACCGTCCGAGCAGGGTGATCCCTTCTCCCGCCGCGAAGTCCTCTATGGTCTTGATGTTCTTCTGGTAATCCAGGTCATAGACGACATAGGCATGCCTGCATGTGACAAGCTTCGTGAAAACGATATCCTTGCTCTCCAGGATCCCGATGCGTTGCAGAGCCTCGATAGTCCGCTCCGTGATATCGGTCAGCTTCGCCTTGTCCCCATCCGGGCTGAAAGTCGTCTCAGCGAGAACAGAAGTGCATCCTTTGGGCGTCGTATGCGGACTCATGTTCGAAGGGAAGCTTATCCTGTTCGGCAACACGTCCTCGTCGGGGATGTACGCCCAGTGCAGGTCGTTGAGCTTCGCTTTCCCGAGGCCGATCATCACAAGATGGACCGAGTTCCATTTCAGGTTCTTGGCGGCTTCCCGCACCTCTTTCGGGGCATCTTCATAGGAGTCTATGAAATCCCGGATGTGCAGCGTGTTCACGAGATGGTCGTATATGCGCTCCCCTTTATTCCCCCCGACGACCCATTTGCCGTCCTCTTTCCTTACCTTCGTGACCTCGAAGCCGGTGAGGAGCCGCCTTCTGTCTATGGTCGAGGCTATGCCGTCGGTCACGGCTTGTATGCCGCCATGGGCAGGGTAATGGAAATGCAGCTGATGCGTGTACCCTTCGCTCTCCAGGCCCATCGCCGCCTTTATCACGTCCTTGAGCGGAGGCTGCGGTATCCTGCCCTCCACCCAGAAGAGGTCCATCTTCTCAGGAGGGTAATCCCATATCTTCCTGTTGTAAGGGTAGAGATATTTCTCCGTGATCGACTTTCCGAAGCGATAGTGCATCCAAGCATGGAAATTTTTTGGCATTTCAAGTTCGCCGCTTTCCCTCTTCGCGTACGTCTCGGAATAATCGCTCAGGCATTCGAACGCCTCTTGCTTCGGGAGGTCGCCGAGCCCGTTCTCGAAAGGGTATTTCACCTTGATGCCCTTGTAGAAGATCGCGGTATTCCTGCGGTTCATTATCTGGTTCTCACCGAGAGCCCGGAGCATGAAAGCGACCGCGTCCTTGTTCTTAGAGAATATTATGTGCGAGCCCAGGTCGAACGTGTAGCCGTCCTGCTTGATGGAGCGCATGAGGCCGCCGGGAATGGCTTCTTTCTCCAAGACGTCGGCGTCCTTGATCAAGCTGGCGAATGTGAGCCCTGAGATGCCTCCTCCGAGTACGCCTATGTTCTTTTCCATGATAGCACTCTTGTAGCTTTCCTGCTTTTCATTATATTAGTGAACGTTTCGTCATATTCAGCATCTACTCCCTTTTTTAAAGTTTCAGGTAATTTATTTCCTGGCTTTACAATCAAAACCAGTATTCCAAAACAGAAAAAACAAAGGTGAAAAACAAATGATTGACGCAGTGATATTGGCGCTTGGCGCCGGCATCTTCGCCCTGCTCTACGCAGCGTACCTCGCATATCGCGTGGTGAGCGCTCCGGCAGGCAGCGAGAAGATGCGCGAGATCGCCAAAGCTATACAGGAGGGCGCGAACGCCTTCCTTCTCAGGCAGTACAAGACGCTCGCACCCATCGTAGTGGTGCTGGCGATCCTCATAGCATTAGGGCTCCAAGGGCAGCTCGGGATACAGACATCCCTCGCATTCCTCGCAGGGGTCATATCATCGGCCCTCGCAGGCTACATCGGCATGCAGGTCTCGATCCGCGCCAATGTGCGCGTGGCCGAAGCAGCCAAATCCGGCATGAGGAAGGCGCTCGGGATGGCGTTCAACGGTGGAGCCGTCACTGGCATGGCTCTGGCCGGCCTCGGTCTGATAGGCCTCTCATGCTTATACATGTATTTCGGCAGCCTAGCCCCCATAATCGGTTTCGGCTTCGGCGCATCGCTGATATCGCTTTTCGCACGTGTCGGAGGCGGAATCTACACCAAGGCTGCTGATGTTGGCGCTGATCTGGTCGGGAAAGTCGAGAAAGGCATCCCAGAGGACGACCCGAGGAACCCCGCCGTCATAGCAGATAACGTCGGCGACAACGTCGGCGACTGCGCAGGCATGGCCGCGGACGTCTTCGAATCCCTCGTAGTGACGGTTATCGCGGCGATGCTCATCGGATTCACGTTCGCAGGGAATACCATGCTCCAGATACCGCTCGGCATAGCGGCTCTCGGTGTGGTGGCCAGCGTGCTCGGCTCGCTCTTCGTGAACCTGGGCAGCGGAGACAAGATAATGCCCCGCTTCTACCAGGGGCTTCTCGCAGGAGCGCTGCTCATGCTCGTGTTCTCGTATTTCTATCTGACCAATCTCGGAACGCTTACGATAGCCCCGATGGCGCTGTTCGGCGCGATCATGATGGGCATAGTCGTTACGATGGCAATGTTCATGATAACCGAATACTACACGTCGACAGAATACAAGCCCGTGCAGAACACGGCCAAAGCCGCATCCACCGGAGCCGGCACGAACATAATAACCGGCCTCGCTATAGGTATGGAATCCACGGCGCTCCCTGTCGTAGTGATATTGGCCGCGATAATAATATCGTTCAAGCTGGCCGGGCTCTACGGGGTCGGCCTCTCTGCGGCCGCGATGCTCTCGCTCAGCGCGATAGTGATCGCGATCGACGCCTACGGCCCGATAACGGATAATGCGGGCGGCATAGCCGAGATGGCCGGGCTCCCGGACAAGGTCAGGAAAGTAACGGACGCTCTCGACGCTGTCGGCAATACGACCAAGGCGACCACGAAGGGGTTCGCTGTGAGCGGAGCCGCGCTCGGCGCGCTCGCGCTTTTCGTGGCGTACGCGGAGGCAGCCCATTTGACGGACATAAACCTGCTCAACACCCCGGTGGTCATCGGCCTCTTCATAGGCGCGCTACTGCCATTCGTCTTCTCCAGCCTCTTGATGACGGCTGTGGGGAGAGCGGCATTCCAGATCGTGGAAGAGGTCCGCAGGCAATTCCGCGAGATCAAAGGCCTCATGGAAGGCACAGGCCGCGCTGACTACGCCAAATGCGTGGACATCGCAGCCGCGACCGCGCTCAAGGAGCTCGCGCTGCCCGGAGTTATCGCCGTGGCCACGCCGCTCCTGGTGGGATATCTCTTCGGCGCAGCCGCTCTAGGAGGGCTTCTCGCGGGAGTGATCGCCAGCGGGCTGATGCTCGCGCTGACCATGTGCACCGCTGGCGCAGCCTGGGACAATGCCAAGAAATACATAGAGCAGGGCAACCTGGGCGGCAAGGGCAGCGAGACCCACAAGGCGGCCGTGGTGGGAGATACCGTCGGCGATCCGCTCAAAGATACCGCGGGTCCGGCTCTCAACGCGCTGATAAAGGTCGTGAACACAGTATCGCTCGTGTTCGCGGGCTTCATCATCGCGAAAAGCCTGAACCTGATCTGATTTTTTCTTTTTTATTTTCTATTTTTCTGGTGAAAAAATGACAGAATCTCCGGATGTGATCTGGGCTAAACCTGATGATGACGAAGGGAAGCCTGGGGAGTTCAAGCACAGACCTTCCCCCGCCGCGATATTCTTCTTCGAGTTCCTCAAGTCCAAAGGCATAAAGTCGGGGTCGCTGCTCGATATCGGATGCGGCAATGGCCGCGACTCGGTCTTCTTCTCCAAAAACGGCTTCGAAGTGCACGCGCTCGATATCCACTCGGTGGAAGGGCTGGAGCGTTACGGGGTGAAGGCGCATTGCGCGAGCGCGATGGAGTTCTGGCTTTTCGAGAATCATTCCTTCAAATTAATAATGGACGTCCTTTGCTATTGCGAAGAGCCTGACCCGGACAAGCGGGCGTTCTATCGGAGCGAGCTCTCAAGGGTGCTCAACACGGGCGGATTTTTCCTGATCTCGGTCCCTGCGTCATACAGGAAGGTCGCAGAGGAGTTCGTCGGGTTCGAGATCGTCGCATCATCCGAAGACGCGGACACCCTGGCGTTCATACTATCCAAGAGATAAACTACTTCCTCTCCCCGTAAGCCTCCACGAACTTGCGGTATTCATCGAGCAGGTCCGGGGTTATCGAGGGCCTCCTGGTCTTTATTACGTCCAGCAGGCTCTGGGTCGTTATGGTCGTCGCATTCCCGGCAAGCTTCGAGCGCAGGGCGTCCATCTTGGCCGACTGGCAGACCGATGCTATGTCCGCACCGCTGAATCCCGCAGTGGCGCTCGCGAGCATGTCCGTGTTCACCCCCTGCGCGAAATTGCCCAGATAGAGCGTGAACATGTCGCTCCTGCCTTTGGTGTCCGGCGGAGGGACGTAGAATATCTTGTCGAAACGGCCAGGCCTCATTATCGCAGGGTCCATGAGGAACGGCTTGTTCGTGGCTCCGATGACGACCACCCCGCCCTGGCCCTTGATGCCGTCCATCTCTGTCAGGAACTGGCCGAGCACCTCGGAGGATCCGCCCATGCCGCGGGCCGGCGCGAAAGTCTCTATCTCATCCACGAATATTATGCCGGGTGGGTTCTCCCTCGCCCTGTTGAACGTCTCCTTTATGACTCCGGTGGCCTGCACGTATCCTTTCTTCATGAGCTCCGCGCCGCTTATCGTCTGGAACGATGCGTGCAGCTCGTTGGCCGCAGCCTTGACGATGAGCGTCTTTCCAGTTCCCGGAGGCCCGAAAAGCAGGAGCCCCTTGCTCGGCTTCACCTTGAACTCCTTCATCTCGGCCTCATGCAGAAGAGGGAGTTCTATGGCCTCGAGGAGGGATCGCTTGACCAGGTCCATCCCCACGACGTCGGACCATCTCGTCAACGCTTCCCTGGTTTTATCCTCTTCGGGTTTCTTGCCCCCGGTTCTGCGCTCGAAATCCATCCTGAACTGCTCGTACATGTCCATCTGGGCGAGGCCCGTGCTGGGCTTCACGCCCGCGATGACGTTCATGAAATGCGACATGTTTGTAGGAATGATCTTGTTTTGCGCTAAGGCTTCCCTCGCCGTCATGTTCTTCGCTTCCTCGACGATGTTCTTTATGTCCGCGCCCGAGAAGCGGTCCGTCTTGCGGACGAGCTCGTCCACGTTCACATCTGGCGCGATCTGCATCTTCCTCATCGCGACCTTGAATATCCCTCTCCTCGCCTCCGGGTCCGGAAGGTGCATGTAGATTATCTTATCCAGCCTGCCCGGCCTCAGGATCGCTGGATCCAGCTCGTTCGGGAGGTTCGTCGCTCCGATGACGATTACAGGCTTATCCGATTTGGCTCCGCCATCCATCTCCTGGAGCATCGTGGTCAATACCCTAGGTCCCACCGAGTCCAATCCTTCGCCCATGGTCGTCCTCTTCTTGGCGACGGAATCTATCTCATCGAAGAACAGCACGGTCGGGGCGTTCTTGCGCGCGTTGTCGAACACCTCTTTCACATTCTTTTCTGATTCGCCATACCATTGAGAGAGTATCTGCGAGCATCTCACTTCCACGAAGTTGTAGCCGAGTTCTTTTGCGAGCGCCCTCATCAGCATGGTCTTTCCCGTACCTGGCGGGCCGAAGAGCAGTATTCCTTTCGGAGCCGTGAGACCGTACGCGAAGGCGATGTCCTTCTTCTGCAATGGCATCATTATCGCATCGCGCAGCTCCTGCTTGACGTCGTCATAGCCGCCGACGTCGTCCATGCCTTTCTCCGAGCCGCCTGCGGACATGTCGGTCATGCCGAACTTGCCGTACGATTTCATCTTCTCCTTGCGGTTTATCTCGGATTCACGGCTTATGCTGATGCCGAAATTTTCGAGCCCCCCGAGCACCGCTATCGTGAGCACGACGCCTCCTATGAATTCTATCTTGAAGCCGGTCCCGTATATCGCTCCGATAAGGACATAAGCCGGTATCAGCAGGAGCATGGCCAACGACGATGTGAGCTGCGGCCTTTTCTTGAAGACAGTTGGGAGGAAACCGATGAGGAAGAGCACGATGCCCCACGAAGCCATCTGCAGTATCAGGGAGTCTCCGGTGGCCATGTACATCGCATTGCCAGCTATCCACGCGATTGAATCCCACATCCTGGACATATTGCTTAAATCGAAGAAGTTCCCGATGGCGGTGCCGAGCTGCGAGCCGATGTCGCCGATGTCCACGGAGCCTTTCGTGAACTGGAGCTCGGCTTTCCCGGGTTGATAGAGCGTCATCTTCAGGGGCATGTACGCCGTGTTATCCACAAGCCAGATGGAAGACAGCAGCAGGATCATGAACACGGAGACCAATGAGATTGTGATGCTCTTTTTCGAGCCGAAATGCAGCGCTCCAATCCCCATCCCGACCATGCTCAGCCATCCTGCGAACGGGAGCCTACCGAAAGCGAACGGGGCGAGTATGAATACCTCTAGGGCTGCGATGAGCAGCCAGTCATCGAATACCGTCATCTGGATTATGACAAGCAGGATGAGATAGAACCAGCCGAAGACAGCGGACTGATACATGACAGCCGGTATTCCGAACACCGCTCCGATGATGATTCCCACGGAAGGATTTTTGTACGCGATCGCGCCTGCGACCAACGCCAGGGCGAACACTATGTAGATTGGATAAAATGGAATAGCCGAGAGCAGGAGCAGGGTGGATATGAATACGATGACCGCGCTCCAGAGGCCCTCGTTCTTCTGGGCCATCGCCACATACGCGCCGACCTTCTGCGCGGCCATGGATTTCTGCATGTCCTTCAAGCCCTGCATCTCCGCCATGGGATGCTCTATCATAATATGATTATTAACCTGTCGCGGCTATTCGACATAGTCGTCTAAGGGGTTTCCGGAATGGGATCTGTACTGCCCGAGTAGTTTCTTCATGTCGGTGGATGCGCTCGCTACATCATCATGGCCTTTGCTCTTGGCGACTACAGTCACCTCACGCAAGAGGGTTTCCAGCATGCCGACTAGCTTATCTCGATTGAACATCGATTTCGCCACCATGCTGTCGAGCGATCTTACAGCAGCGATGACATCTGCTTTACCTGCGCGTTCGCTTGGGGCAGCATATGCACGCAAGGCGCTACACGCTGATGTCACAATCAGATGCTCTGCTATGATGTCCGCATGGTCCCTATGTCGAAGTGCGGATAATTCATCTACGAGAAGAAGCGGGGATTTGGCTGGTCCTTTCAAAGGCCCTTTTTCTAAGTTACTGGCTTTGAGCGGTTGCGCCAACTTCCGGTCACCTGAAAATTCCACGCAGGGAAAATATATAAATGGGAGGCGGGTTTCGCGTTGCCAGTGGGATTTCGAGATGATTCATAGGCCGATTGCACCCTTTTAATTGGTTTTGGTGCAAATCGGTAGTTGTACATAGAAAACTGTGGTTTATAGAGGTGGGATTGAATGATGGGCAAGTCTTTTACCAAAAGCAGCAGTCTAATGATAAGCGGGGAAAAAATCAGGGGCACCAATATATTCGTTCCGCAACGGCTGGAAAAGACCCGCGAGCTTCTTGTCGAGGGCATAACCGGGTACAAGAACCTCGGGCCGTATGGTTCGTTCGGAGTCCTGTTGAAAGGGATCGCGGGCACCGGTAAAAGCATGTTCACAAGGTATATCGCGGATGAAAGCCAGACCGGAGCGCTTCTATTCCGCGCGCCGATGCTGACCGATCCGGAAGAGGTGAGGCAGCTATACGAATCCGCGAGGGCTGGTGCGAAAGACCATCCGGTGGTCATTCTCCTGGATGATTTCGATTATGTCGGAAAGCGCAGCGAATCCACCAATCCCGCGTTCAGGCCCATCCTGGCGCAGACCCTCGCCGAGATGGACGCTCCGGGCAAGAACCTCGGCGTCTTCACGTTCATAACCTCGAACCTGCCGGACATGCTTGATGAGGCTCTGCGCAGGCCGCCGAGGGTAACTTTCGAGATAGAATTCCTCCCCCCGACGCGCAGCGAGAGGGAAAAGATGCTCAAAGCTATACTCTCAGATCAGAGCATCCGGTCGAAATGGGAAGATGGCACGATTGCGTATGCGGCGAGCATCACGTTCGGTTATACCCCGGGCGACCTTCTCGGCGTGGTGCAGAACGCGATGATCCAGGCCAGGGTCGTGAAATCCGAGAAAGTCACCAACGTCCATGTCGATGCTGCGAAAAGCATGCAGAAACCTTCGGCGATACGCGACATGCCGTTCATAGAGCCCAAAGACAAGCTCGACAGCCTCGCCGGCGGATATATCTCAGCTCAGAAAGAGATGCTCGCGAAGCTTGGGGTGCGGATGGATAACGGCGTCCTCGCGATAATCTACGGACCTTCAGGATGCGGCAAGACCGCTCTCGCGAAAGCGGTGGCCGCCGAGTTCGGTTGCAACTGCCTCTACTTCAACCCTTCGCATATAATCGACAAATTCGTCGGGGAATCCGGCAAGGCGCTCGCTCGAGCGTTCAGCAGGGCGAGGGCGCTCAGCCCGTGCATATTGATACTCGACCAGGCCGAGGGCATACTCAATCCCGATAACCAGTATTCGAAGGACTGGACATCGGTGCTGAAATCCGAGCTCTCGGTTCCCATGCCCGGGGTCTTCGTCATGATGACCGGGACCGATCCATCGAACTGGGGGGACGAGGTGCTCACGCGTTTCCACAAGATACACGTGCCGAGGCCGGATGCCAAGTCCCAGGTTGAGATACTAAGGGCTCTCATACCAGCGGACGATCGAAAAAACGTGGATGTCGAAAGCGTCATGCGTTCAAGCCAAGGCAAGCTCACGCCCAGGGAGATAAGCACCGCGTTGACCAGCATCCGGGATTTCGGGAGTGCTATCACCACCGATACCCTCCAGAAGGTATTGAGCGTCCAAGGCGGAGAGATCAATGAAGCCAATGAAAAACAGGTCGCTGAACGCGTCGGAGATGCCACCAAGACGTTCAGGGCCTTGATAGGGTGATCGCATGACTATGAAACATGGTTCCGGGCCGCGGCAGGATGCACGGCAAAAACCGGCATTTGAAGGAAATCTGTTGAAGACGCACGAAGTCCAGGTCAATCTCATATACATGCGGGGAGGCCAACAGGTCACGGAAACCGTGGTCGTGCCTAAATCACTCATCACCGCAATGGCAGACCCGGGGGAGAGCAGCATGGGGCCCATGGAAGCCATGGAAAACCTCAGGGAGTTCAACAACCTCAGGCTCGGCCCGGAACTCATATCGCTCAGCGAGCGTGGCGGTGTTTCGGTCCCGGCGGCCATCCTCGGATCCCAGGTGCAGCACGCGTATTCTGTGCACGCGGTCATCGCAGCGGCGGATAAAAATATATCCGGCAGCCTCATGCTCCAGCACCCGGAAGTCAAGAAAAGGCTGAGGACGATCGCCGCCACCCTGACCGGGGTCTCTTTGGATCAGGTGAAGGAACTGGAATCTCAGGGAAACTACCGTGTGGGTGGGCAGGACGGTCATCGTGAGGTCTAATGTGCCGACCATAAGTTTCAAGACGCAGAGGATCAAGTGCGATATGGGAAGCCATACCGAAGAGAGGGAAATGACGCTCCCTGCGGAGACCAGCGTCGCCGAGGCGAAGAAAGAGCAGGAGCAGAGGATAAGGCGGCTTCCGCAAGTGCAAGGCCAGCTCGAAGACGCATTCGGCCAGATAGAATCCTTGCGCGGCAAGCCATTGAATCCCGATGAGAGGAACGCGGTCGTCGCGCATCTCAACCTCACTTACATAAAAGACCCGAAGCAAAGGCTGATCGTGGCTCCGTAGGTGTCCTTTTGCCGACCATAAAATTCCAGCCCAGCGAGATGCGCTCCATGCTGGCGAAAAGCATGGGCAAGATGCGCATGCTCAGGAAGAAATCCATCATCGAAGGGAAAATGGGTCCAGAGAAGGGGGAGTACGCGAAGGAAGTGGTATGCGCGGCATCGTTCATAGACTCGCTCTGGAACGAAGAGCGCATCAAGAGCACGGTGAGCGCGTTGATCGACGCTTATAACGGGGACCCTGCGCTAGCCAGATACGATAGCACGCAGGAAGCGTGGTGGGCCGAGCAGGAGGAAGGGGCGGCATTCCTCCGGACGCTGCATACCATGACCGCGTATTGCCTCCGCGGGGCGGCATGCGGGCCTGAGGACGCGGCACACATCCTCCAGGTGATGAAGCACCTCAATGAAAGCGAGGAAAGCCGCTCGGATAAGGATTTCATCCTGCCTGCCTATGGCGGTCTGGGTATCGGATCGGAATACCTGGGCCCGGTTCTCGCAAGCATGACGGGAAACAGATTTCTTCTGCCGAAAGCGGCCGGGCTCGCTCTAGACCTGGACTGGTACCCGGACGATTCGAAGGAGGGGCTGGCCGAGACATCTAAGGCGCTGGAAGCGGCCGCGAAGCTCGGGTTCTACAGGATCCTGTTCCAGATGCCTGCGGCCTGCTCTTACGATCAGCTCTATAAGAAATTCGAAGTGGAGGCGGCGCAGACCGAAAGCGGGATAATCGGCAGCATATCCTGCAGGCCTCAAAAGGAGGAAGGGAAGCCGAAAACGCTATTCCAGCAGCTTGAGAACGGGGATAAGAAACTCAGCGAAGTCAAGGATTCCGAATTCGTCCGGGCGGATGATCTGGTCTTCCTTAGAACCCGCTCCACGACAGTCGCGGCGTGCATAGACTCGGTCGGATTCGCTGAAAGGGTGCTGTTCACTGCTGCGGAAGGGGAGCTCTCAGCGAGCGGAGGCGTCTATTTCCACATCGCTGGAGACAGCGGGAATAAATCCGGGTCCGGGGTTCTCGGGATAATCACGGAAAGGTTCTGCGCCACCAGGATGTTGGGGGACAACCAGTTTTCCATCGACGGTTTAAGCGGGATGCTGGATGAACTTACCGCAAAATGCGGGGCCAAGGCGATGACATTCTACGCGACAGTGAAGAACAGCAAGACCGAAGAGGAGTACGATGTCGAGGCGGTGGAAGATGCCGGTTAGATCGATGACCATAGACGTGACGGGTAAATGCCAGAACCGCTGCAGATTCTGCTACACCCGGGACAAAGAAAGCGTGATGGCATTCGAGCGGTTCAAAGGCCTGGTCGATGGTTTCCCATCGCTTGAAAGGGTCGAGGTCGGCGGAGGGGAGCCGCTCCTCAACCCAGATCTGTCCCGCATGGCAGCGTATCTCCTCTCGAAAAAACTCCGCACTGACATATCCACGAACGGTCTGATATATCCGGAATGCATCGTGCGGCTGGCTGCAGGGGAGCTGCTGAGCCTGCAGGTCAATTTCCCTGCCGGGGAGGAGAATGCTTATGATCTGGTCACGCGCACGAGTGAAGGTTTCCCAACCCTTCTGGAAAACGTGAAGCGGCTTGCTGCGACCGGGCTTAGGACGAGGCTGAGGCTCACCATATGCCCCGAAAACGCATCGCAGCTCGTGCCTGTTTTCCACATCGCAAACGGATTGAATCTGCCCCTCATCGTGGCTCCGGCTCTTCCTGTCAAGGGAAATCCCGCGCAGATGCTTGAAACAGATGAAATAGACGAATTGCACATGAGGGCAATGATGCTGAAAATGCGTCATCGAGCGCGTTTGGATTTTTTATGGTCGCATGGCGAGACGCCATGCCCGGCAGTTGCAAAAGCATACCGATTGCCCTTGCGGATAATGCGGTGCAGCGCAGATATCGGGGAGAAGGTCCATGTGGACCCTGCAGGCATCATAAGGGGGTGCGAGTTCCTTGGCTGAAACCACTTTCAAAAGTGAAAAGCCCGTAAAGCCCGAAGAAAGGGCTGCCGGCAGACCGAAAGGGTATTGGCAGGGGCTGCTCAGCGATGCGAGCCTGGCGCCAGTGAGAAAGCCGGAACCGAAACCAAAACCGGAGCGGCTGCCCGAATCGCAGCTGCGCGAACTTTTGTCCTCTCTGGGAAACAGAAACTTAAGCGAGGAACGCGGGGAATATATGTCGGAGAGTGACGTAGAACAGAATGTGCATGTGATAAACTCTGTGGCCAATTGGCTCGATAGCCTCGGAGACATCCACACCGAAGATGCCAAGAAAATAATCCAAGCGGCATGGAGGTCACAGTCCAGCATGTTGCAGGGGAAGGCGTGCAAGAGCATCCCTATACTGCCTTCGGAAGAGCAGGTGCCCATGTTTGAATTAGCTTTAGCGGAGATGCCCGGATCGCGTTCATTCCACGATATATTCGATTCGATATCCAAAACATGTCCTGAAACGGATAGATCGAGGCTCGCAAGGGCCGCATTGAATTCAGATCACCCTGGGTTGCAAGAAAAGGGATTAAGATTAATATTTTCCTTGCCTGAGGCCGAACGTTCGGAGCTGGTTGTAACCGCGTTGGCAAAAAGCGGGGTGGCGATGGGAGCGTTTGATCGCATCGAAGAATGCCCCGGACAAGATAGGGTCAGGCTGATTAGTGCGGCATGGGGGTCCCCGTTGCTATCTGTCCGGGAAAAAGCAGTCGGAGCCATACCATCGTTACCTGCAGATGGGCGTGTCATCGCAATCGAAGTCGTTTTAACGGATACCGAGACCTCAAAAGGCGCCAGAGAAGCGTTTGACTTTGTATTCCAGAACTGCCAGGAAACAGATAAGTCAAGGCTCATCAAGGCGGGGCTGAAATCCAAGGACAACGATATCGCCAAAAGGTCATTGAAACTCGCTGAAGGGCGGGCGGATGAAGCCGAGCTGCTGATGGCAGTGCTCGAACCCGCCATAGAAACCGGCTCAGCGTACCGCAGTAACGCATATCATTATCGGCATAATGTCTCCGCACCAGAATTCGAGGTCGAGGTGCAGG
Organism: uncultured Microcaldota archaeon; assembly: GCA_963800555.1. Lineage (GTDB taxonomy): Archaea > Micrarchaeota > Micrarchaeia > Anstonellales > Bilamarchaeaceae > Bilamarchaeum. The sequence goes on from CAWDBH010000008.1 coordinate 163,638, forward strand.
CCGCAGAACGCGCGTGCAGCATTCCGGAGAACCCGAAGCTCCTCGAGACGGCGAGCAAGGTCATGGCGCAGACATTAGCTAGCAAACCCAATACCCGGCCAGGCATTCTGCTCATGATCCCGAAGTTCCCTGCAGGATACCGCGCTGATATTATCGAAGCCGCCTTGTCATCAGATGAGTTAATCGACTCGATACCACTCATCTCCGGGGTTCTCCCAGCCGAACGCAGGGACGCGCTTTGGCATAAGGCAGAGGTGTCGGTCACAAATAAACTGGGGTGGCGGAGTGTTGATGAGAAACTAGCCGCTACTTTTCCGCTTTTTCCATCTCAATACCGGGTGAATATCATCAATTGCGTGCTTGCGCAGGATCTGAGTCAAGGAGCCAATTCCAGTCAGACCGTTGACTTTCTGATGTGCTTCAAGACTTGGGAACTCATTTCCGGACTTGACCCAGAGCATCAGGAAAAGAGCTGGAAACTCGCCCAGACCGCGATCATAAACGCGCTTAGATACCGGTTAAATTCGGAGATCAGATTGGAAGCAGTGAGGCTTGCAGTCAAACTCCCCACAGTGCACTCGGAGCCTGTTTTCTGGCGCATCGCGAATTCTACTTATCCGAATGTGCATCAGGAAATGGACCGCTTGTTCGATCTCATGCCATCAGAAAATCAGGTCGCGTATCTCATGCAAGCGTTTGAATCGTATAAATCTGGTACAAGGAGGAAAGCGTTCGAGAAGACCTTCTCTATGACGGAAGAGCAGCAGATCGAACTGCTCGAATGTGCGCTCGAATCGAGTTATGAGGACATCCGGATGATAGCTGTGAGGAGGAAGCGGGATATCCCGGAGAAAACACAGATGGCGCTCCTGCCAAGCATGATTCATGATACGGACGAAAGAATTCGCATCGAGGCGACGTTGTCTTCGCCAGTCGGAAATGAAGAAATGAAAAAAACAGTGCTGTCGGCGTTGAAATCAGATGACCAGCTAGTGTTTCTCACTGCGCTTGGGCTCTCAAATGGATTGTTTAGTTCGGATGAGCAGAAAAATATCTCGAGTCGGGCGGCTTACAAAAAAACCAAGTCAGCGCTTGGCTCGGGCCAGTATGATATCCGCATGAAGGCAGCGGATGCAATCGTGGCTTTCGATGGGCGCAGAAAATACGCGCTGGTGAAAAACGCGCTCAATTCAGATCATCTTGGGGTGCGACAAAAAGGGATTGAACACACATTTGATTATAACGATCCGATGGAGCAGAAAAAACTAGCCAAAAAAGCATTGCAATCCCGATACGGGGATAACATAGTTAAAATTGCATTCGAGCTTTTGGCCGAGAAGGACGTTACGATATGTGGTTGGCAGACGCCTGAGCTTCTTAAGCTGGCAGAGGAAAGGCTCGGGCAATCACTGAAATGGGCGAATGTCGAAGCTAATCAGCATAACACGGAAGCGATTAGTTATTGGAATCTAGAACGCCAGGTGGACCGCGGCGTGATCGCGCATGCGATGCAGTGGCCATTCCCCCAGAGATTTTCAACCTGTATTATCGAGTGCGCAGCCAGGTCAGGACCGAAAGGCTGCCTTGCAATCGTGAAAAAGAAAGCTTCGTTCGGTTGCATTAGGGCATATGTGCTGACAAACGTGCTTAACCAAGAGAAGTATTGGGCAGACGCGGTCGAGATGATCCCATCGTTTCCGGTCAGCGCAGAATATCATGAAACTCGGGAATCCCTGTGGGATACTGCAGCGATAAGCGCGGAAAAGGCGCTCTGCAGCGGGGTAAAGCCGAAAAAGGCAGGGATGCTCCTAAAGACATTCCCGAAAGAGCACTGGCCAGCGCTTGTGGCGCTCAGGGACAAGGCGCTTCCCGAACCAATAAGTTTTTTTATCGCAGCGCTCGCGGTCCAGATGCCGGAGGAGGCTGGGAGGGGCGCCCTGCCATGGGCGGCTCCGCTAATTGCCACCGGGCTGGATTCTTCAGACCCTGCCGTATGCCACGAAGCGGTTCTGTGTTACCCCGGGATCCCCAAAGCATATTCATCTGATAGCGCACTGGCGGCCGCGATTGGAAAATTTAGGGTAATGCTCCTTTCAGAAGATAACACCGTTTCCATACGTGCGTCTGAACGCATCGGAGCATTCCCCAAGGAGCACCAGCCCGAGTTGATTGAAGCCGCCATGGCATCAAACTGGTGGTATACCATCCTGAATAGCATGCCGCTGCTGCAGAAACTGCCACCCGGGCTTCAAAGAGAACCGTCTTGGGGACTTGCGATTAATCACGCGAGCATCGCGCATTACTGCCCTGTCGAATCTATCCGCGCATGGGCAATAGATATCGCTGCCGCATTTCCCGAGAACAGGTTTGCGGAAGTATTGGCGCACACGACCCCATATTCAGATAAATCCCACCTGGAGAATCTCATCAGGAGAAGGATGGAGATCAAGAAATCAACCATTCCACCCAATGCGGTATCCTGCATAGCAGAGCTGCCAGAAGGGCGGCGAACTGAGATTTACGAGGTCGCGATAAAATCCATAGCATCCAGGCTTAGCTCCGACGATTCCGCCATTTCTAAGAACGCATCCGAGCTCATGGGAATATTCCCCCAAGAGCACCAACCCGAGTTGATTGAAGCCGCCATGGCGTCCGGTTGGGGATTCGCCGCTCAGGCCGCAATTAAGCTTCTGATGGAATTGCCTCAAGAGCTCCAGGCAGAGAAGTCCTGGCTGGCGGCCCAGAAGCAAGCGAAAGCCGCGCTTGTCGGAAAACCGACTTCGACCGGAATACCTGCTGATACCATGCTCGAGACGGTCCGGAAGTTCCCCAAACAACGTCAGGAAGCGGTGCTCAGGGATGTGTTTGAAGGCAATCCGGAAAACGTTTCACTCGAGCTGGTAAAATTAGGTATTGAATGCGATGATACGCAGATTGCGCTCGACGCGGTAATCTCCGCATGCAACCTGGCTGATAATTACAGGGCGATGCATCCCCTGCCTGAGGGAAGAAGGAAAGTTCTCCTGCAAAATGATGACCCGGTGTTCTTATTGGTTGACGCGCTAATTCCAGTTCTCGATGCGCTAGATTCGAAAGACTATCCGATCGTGGCGAAGGCCTCGGGATGCATAAGCAGATTCCCGCTCCAGTTCCGGGCTGGAATGATAAAATCCCTGATGGATTCGGGATTCTGGGGTCCGACATTGGATGGGATATCAATGCTGCAGAACCTGCCGATACCCATGCAATCTGAGGAATTATGGGCAGAGGCTCAATCATGGATGATATCCGCTTTCTCGCTGGATTCGGATCATCTGCGCCAGAGGGCCGTCAAACTCCTTCCCGGTTTCCCGAAGTCTCGTCTGAGATTGCTGATCATGGTTGCAGAGCTGTCAGAATTCGATGACGTGAAGAACAATCTCGAAGAAGCCCGCATGATGGAAAATAAATGATCGTGATGTTCATGGCCAAAACCCGATTTAAACCTGAAAACGCCGCAAAGCCCGAAAAGACTGCCGGCAAGCCTTTGAGCTACTGGAATGGCTTGTTGAACGACGCGGACCTTAAGCCAATGAAGAAACCGGATCCGAAATTAATGGTGGAGCGGCTGCCGGAATCCCAACTGCGAGATATCCTAACGTCCCTGAAGCACAAAAACCTAAGCGAGGCTCGCGGGGCATACATGCAGGATAGCGATGTAGAACTGAATCGGGATGTGATAACCTCGGTTGCCAAATGGCTTGATAACCTTGGAGACCTTCATCCAGAAGACGCCATGGAAATAGTCCTGGCGGCATTGGACTCGTCATCGGATATATTACGCACAACCGCATACCAGAACATCAATATGCTGCCAGTGAGCGAGCAGGTACGCATTATCGAGAAATTGGCTGCCAGACCGTCAGAGTGGTCAAAACTCGAAATGGAGATGTTAGATTGCGTATTCGAAGAATGCTCCGAAACGGATAAGGCCAAGCTGATTAGGATCGCACTGAAATCATTTTCCTATCGGTTGCAGGCAATGGCATGCGAGAACATATCCCTGCTGCCAGTGAACGAGCAGGTGGACGCAGTTGAAAAGATTTTGGCACCTGATCGTCGTACGCGTTCCGAGGAATTTTCAAAATCCATCATCAAAGGTTTCATCGAGGTGCTGGCGCTATGCAAAGAGCCGGCGGGTCAGGTTCGTCTGATCAACGCGGCATTGGAATCATCGTTGGAAGCGGTGAGGATGCAGGCATGCGAATGCATCCCCATGCTTGAAGCTGGTGTGTGCGCGGGCGCGATCGAAACCGCCTTGACACGCTGCGATCCGGATACCGCGAGGAAAGCGTTCGAGCGGATTGGGGTATGTTCGCAAACAGAGAAATCGAGGCTTATCAAGATCGGGCTGAAGTATAGGGACAAAAGAATCTGCGAGCAATCGTTCGGATTGATAAGCGGGCAGCCGGACGAGGTTGATCTGCTGATGGAGGCTCTTGAATCGAGCCATGAACTCCCGATGCGCGCAGCCGAACGCGCATGCAGCCTTCCGGAAAACGAAACTCTCCTAATCGCAGCAAGCAAGTGCGTCACACAAGCATTCCACAAGGATCCCGAAACTCGCGGGGATATCCTTCGCTTGATACCTAAGTTTCCTGCAAAATACCGCGCAGACATGGTCGAAGCAGTCCTATCGGCAGGAGACCTGATCAATTCTATATCTCTGATCCCAGAAGTCTTACCCTTGGAACGCCGAGCTAAGCTTTGGAACGCGGCTGGAGCGGCAATCTCGTGTGCGATCAAGAGCGGAGAAGGAATGCCCGTGCATGAAGCGATCAAGCTCGCCATCAAACTTCCGAAAGAGCACTCGCCCCGCGTGTTCTGGCATATCGCAAATTCGACCAATACGGATGCGCATCGGCAGATGGTCGCGATGTTGGATATCCTTCCTGCGGAAAAACAGGCAGCATACCTAGTGCAGGCTTTTGAATCGTATAAATCCAGTTCCAGGAAAGAAGCGTTCGAGAGAATATTCGCGTTGCCGGAAGCTCAGCAGATAGAGCTGCTCGAGTGCGCGCTGGAATCTGGTTACGAGGATATCAGGGTCATGGCCGCGAGAGGGAAGCGGGATATCCCAAATAATGCGAGGCTAGTGCTCCTCCCTAGTTTGATTCGTGACCTGGACAGCCGGATTTCCCTGGGAGCTGTGCTAGCCCAGCCAATCAGCAAAGAAGCTAGGAAAAGTGCCGTGCTATCTGCTTTGGAATCAGATGACATCCTGGTCTTCCTTACTGCTCTTGACCTCTCCATAGGTTTGTTCAGTCCGGAGGAGATGGATACGATCTCGTGGAGATCGGTTTTCAGGAAGGTCAAGTCTGCTATTGGGTCAAGCCAATACGAAGTGCGCATGGAGGCGGCAGAGGCGATAGCGGCTTTCGACGGGCGCAAGAAATACAAATTGACAAAAAGAGCCCTTGGTTCAAGATATCTGGGGGTGCGGCAAAAGGCGATCGAGCACACGCTTGATTATCCAGATATTAAAAGACGGAATAGATTGGCCAAAGCGGCGCTGAAATCAAAATACGGGGACAACGTCCTTAAAATCGCATTCGAGCTATTGGCCTATAAGGAAGAGACGATAACCAATATGAAAGTCCCCAAGCTTCATAAGTTGGCGGAGAGCCGGTATCTAAACGTGCTGTTCTATTCAAATCCTGCCGATCACTATGTTCCCCGGAGCTTGAGATCTGAGGTAGATGACAGCTTCATCGCCCATTCCTATGTTCCCCGGAGCTTGAGATGCGAGATGGATGACGGCTTCATCGCCCATGCGATGGAATGGCCTTACTCCAATCATTTTTCCTGGCTTGTCGACTGCGCAGTCAGGGCAGGGCCGAAAGGCTCCATCGCAGTCGCAAAAAAGAGCCTTTCCGATACCAAAGCAATAGAAGCTTACAAGTTAGGGGAGGCGCTAAGCACGGCGATTTACCGTGAGAGGTACTGGGCCGACGCGATCGCATACATACCTTCTTTTCCTAACGGATGCAATTGGGAATCAAGGGAATCCTTATGGCGCAAGGCATCAGAGAACGCTGAAAAAGCCATCTGCAGCGGGATAAAGCCGAAAAAGGCAGGGATGCTCCTAAAGACGTTCCCGAAAGAGCACTGGCCGGCTCTGATCGCGCTTAATAAGAAGGTGCAGCACGGTCCCGCTGCTTTCTACATAGCCGAGCTTGCGATGGAATTGCCGGAAAAGTGCGATAAAGACACCCTGTCGTGGGCGGCGTCGCAGATATCGCTTGGATTGGATTCATCGGATGCGGAAATGCGCAAGCGCGCGATACTGTCTTTCCCAGCGGCAGGGAAAATCCAGCAGTTTGGCGCGATAGCATGGACCACCGCTATGGAGAAAACCAAGGCGATGATATGCTCGGATGAATCTGGTGATGCTATAGAGGCATCCAAACGCATTGGGATGTTCCCGCAAGAGCGGCAACCCGAACTGATCGAAGCCGCCCTGCAATCGAAGTGGTGGAACTCGATACTTGACGGGATAGACGCGCTGGCGAAGCATCCGAATCTCCGGGACGAGAGATTGTGGAGCAAGGCGCTCGATTGGACGATGCGATCCCGTGGCTGCACCACCGAAACGATCCGCATGCACGCAGTGGAAATCGCCTCCTCCTTCCCTGCGGAACGCTATCTCGCTTCGTTGGCGATGGCGAGTGCGCTGCCCGACAAAACCCATCTCGGGAATCTCATAAGGAAACGGCTGGAATCAGATAGAACAATTCCCCCCGCCATGATATCCCGCATCGCTGATTTGCCTGAAGGGCAACGGGCCGGGATGTATGACCTCGCGGTCAAATCCATAACCGCCAGGCTCGGTTCAAATGATCATGGTATCGTGTCAAATGCGTCGGATTGCATAGGCAGCTTCCCGCCCTCGCTTCAAGTGGGCCTGATAATATCCACGCGCAGGTTCGCGACCTAGATGGAACTGTCTTCCAGCGCCCGCATCCTGGTTGGCTGGATCAGGCATCAGCCCGTACCTGCCGTGATGAGCGCGATCTTGGCAGCCACCTCATCCACGAGAGGCGGGAGCTGGCCCGCGAACCGAGGATCCTTGTCGAAGATATCCTGCATCGGATTACACATGAGCCTAATGCGCAGCTCCGAGAGGAGTTCCGGATCATCGCTTTCATCTATCACTCTTTTCGCAAGTTTCATTGCTTCCGCATATGCTGTGCTCGCATTTTCTGTCGGGACCGATTTAGTTATCTTGCTTCTTATGCCAGTCCAACCTTCTGCGGCGCTGCTCTCTTTTATCTCCCGTCCTGCGGCAATCTGGAAAAGCCCACCTATCCTGGTTAAATCTGCTCTAATCGGTTTCAATCTATCGGTCGCCGGGTCAGGTAATTTCGGCATGACAGTTTCATGCCCGGTTATATTTGATGCAGCCAGTATCATGATATCACCTTCAAACGCATGCCAACTCGATCCGCTTCTCCAACTCGCGGGTGACCTGGTCATGGAGCTGAGCCAAACCGTAATTATTGGCAGGGGCGCCGCACATCTGGTAAGTGGGGAGCGCTTCCTTCAGCTCAGAGAGTATCTCGATGCCCGGAAACTCGAGGCTGTGGGAGTTGTCCCTGGCATGCTTCAGTATGTAGCGTGCGAGCCTCATCGCTATCCGATGGCTTTGTCTGGCCTTCTCTGTCGGAACCGATCCCAACGCTTCTCTCTCATCTGCCGCTATCACCAGTTCCGTTAATACTTTCAACCTACTCCGCAGATGATACTCAATAACCCTGGGGGAATGCACGGCGTAATCCATCATCGACATCGGGCCGGGCAGAGCCGTGGGCGGCTGGCGCGGCACGATGTCATCCAATGCCGGATCCTTCGTCATCCTCCTACGGAGTCTTGCTTTTGAGCGGGTTATCATCTGTTGCATTGTCTCACCAGCAATAACCAGCACCAATGATATATTTATAGCTTTTATGTACAATATTGTGCATCATGTATCCTATCCTGGAAGATGCGTTTTTAAGGTATCCAATGCGCAGAAAGGTGGCCGAGCTCCTCCTCTGCCAGGGCTTGCACGTCGATAAAGACGAGAGGATATTTTCCGGCGCCATAGAGATAAGCCCGGTCAAGATCTCGCGCGCTATCTGGGTGGACCGTCGCGTGGTCCTCGAGACAGCGCAGATGATACGCGCTACGCCCGAACTCTTCGGGATATTCAATGGCCTTAAGCCGACATCCTCCATAAGGGGCGTTGCGAAGAGCCTGGGATTCGAAGTGATCGAGATAGAAGCAGAGCCCCATGCGAAAGGGATCGTAAGCTCGGTCACTGCCATAGTGGCGGATGCGGGGATCAGCATCAGGCAGCTGATTTGCGACGATCCGGACATCTACCCTAATCCGAAGCTCACGATCGTGCTCGAGAAGCGGCTTCCCGCGAACGCTTTCCTCAAGCTCCGGGAGCTGAAAGACATCCGCAGGCTCTCCATAGAATGACTATACGAATCTCCGCACTTGCAGCAGCTTATCCCATGCAGCCGTAGAATCTATGGAGAGGCGTGCCATGGCAAGCCCCTCGCGGATGCTCTCCGCCTTATCTGCAACATAGATCGCAGCGGCCGCGTTCAGGCAAGCTATGTCTCGGGCCGGGCCGAGTTTCGCTCTGAGCAGTTCGGTGATTATGCTTGCGCTCTCTGCCTTAGACCCTGCTTTGGGCACTTCCCACCTTTCGATTCCGACCGATGAGGCGTCGAAGAGCGTCGTCTCCACGCGCCCGTACTTGAGTTCGCTCATCTTCGTGATGCCTAGCCCTATCTCGTCCATCCCTTCGGAATGCACCACGAGCGCCCTCTTAGTGCCGAGGTCCGATAAGACATGCGCCATCGTCTCGGTGAGTTCCGGATCGAACACTCCGAGGACCTGAGCGCTAGCTCCGGCCGGGTTCGCAAGCGGACCGAGGATGTTGAATACCGTGCGCATCTCCAACTCCTTCCGCACGGGAGCCACGTTCTTCATGGCCGGGTGGAACAGCGGCGCGAACATGAAGCCGATCCCGGTCATCTCTATGCAGCGGCATACGTCCTCTGGTTCGAGCATTTTCACTCCCATCTCCTCGAGCACGTCGACCGAGCCGCTAGAGCTCGATACCGAGCGGTTACCGTGCTTGGCGATCCTCACACCGGTTCCTGCAGCTATGAACGCCGCGGCGGTCGAGATGTTGAACGTGCCGGAAGAATCCCCTCCTGTGCCGCACGTGTCCACGAGCGGCTCAGCGGAAGGGCTGATGGTCCTCGCGTGGCCCCTCATGGCTCTGGCGAATGCAGCGATCTCATCTTTCGACTCGCCCTTCATCCTGAGGGCCATAAGATAACCTGCGGCCTGGGCAGGAGTGTATCTTCCCTCGATCATCCTGTCCATGAGGCCGGTCGCCTCAGCAGGAGTGAGGTTCTGCCTCAGAACCAGTTTCTTCATGCATTGCATATCCGCACCACACCCATATCTGTATAGATTCAATAATAATTGTATGCTACCCAGGATTCGCTTGGGGGTAAGGTGCCTTCGATAATCATCCTATCCTGATATCCGGCTCGATCTTTCTCCAGTCCATGTTCATGAACTGCCAGAGCGTTTTCGTCGTCGAATCATACACCAGGTCGTTCTTGGATGCAACCTCCTTCGGCCTGTCTATCTCTATGAGCGGGAATCGCCGCATGAACATTATCTCATCGCGGAAAGGGTTGCGCTCTATGACATAGATGCGCTTGCGCTCGGCCTTGACCTTCTCGCACCATTCCATGACCTTGTCTATCTCTTCTTTGGTGACCATTTTTTCCCCTTCATGCGAACTGTATTATATAGTTTCCCGGTTTAATAATAAATATGCCGAATGCAGATGACAAGATGAAAGCCGCGTTGAGCGCAGCTGCCAAAAGGCAGGCTTTGAAAGCAAAGAAAGCTGCCGCTCCAGAAGCGAAACCCCCCGAACCGATTGCACCTGAAAAACCCCCAATCCCGAAACCAGAAAGCCAAAGCGCTCCGGCCGCTTCGAAGAAGGAGGATATCTTCGACATCATCAAATCCGTATTCACGGCCTGGTGGGTGTTCATCAAGAAGGATTACCGGGCCGCTGCCGTCGGCCGCGGCCGTCGCGGCGAATGCACCGTCCGAGCTGAAACTGATGCTCGTGACCGCCGCCGATGCGCCGTACAAATTGGCGATCGGAGCACCTGTCGCAGTGTCGATGAGACTCGCGGAGCCGTCTCCGTAACCGTAAGCGATGTCAGAGCCGTCGGGGCTGAAGGCGGCTGCTGAGACCTCGTCGCCCGGGAAGCTCGTAAAGCGACGCACCGCACGCAACGTGTCCGAATCGAGGAGCTGGAGGCTGCCGACCGCGACGGTCGGTCCAGCATACGTGGCTACCGCGAGGTACCTCCCGTTCGGGGAATAGGCGACGAGGTCGGAATTCGTTGACGGCGTATGGCCGAGGAGCCGGCCGGTCGATGTGCTGTACACGGCAACCCCGGCACCGCTGGCCGATTGATACTGCACGCGCGCGACAGCGAGTCTCCCGCCGTCCGGGCTGACGCTCAGCGCTTGGATCTGCCCATATCCGTCTCGCTCAGCGGCGGCAGAACCGATGAATGTCCCCACATCGTCTGAATAGCCAGTCCAAGTCTCGACGCCGTATCCAGTGCCGGCGCTGATGTATACGAGGGGGCCGTGCGGGTCGACCGCAAAAGTCCTGATCGCTCCCAGTCGGGGAGCTCTCGCGCACGATCGTGCCGGTCGTCGGGTTGCGGATCTCGACTCGGTCGGTCGTCGCGCTCAGCAGTTCTTTGCCACCGGTCGTGTACGTGATGAAGATCGCCCCGTCGCGTCCGGTGGATACCGTGCGTTCGACCGCGCCGGTGGTGGCGTTGGCGAGCAGGATCTGGCCGTCGCACAGCCCGACGGCGAGCAGGTTGCTGTTCGGCGCGGGGTCATACGCGACCCCGGGACCACCACAGCCCTGCACACCCGGGTTGAGCGGGTGGACGCGGTAGCGGATCGCGGAGGCGTCGAGTGCGCCGCGCAGCGCGAACATCGACCCGAGCGGCCCGTACGTCGGTTTGGTACGCACCGCCTGCATGCCGAGCAGCACCGCGAGCTCCGGGTTCGCGGACTGCTCGACCTGACTCTCGGCTGCGAGCGCCTGTGCCTTCGCGCTCGTCTCGGCGGTGACTGCGTGGGAGCGGGAGATGAGCGCAAACACGAGCAGCCCGAGCGCGATCACCGCGACCGCGAGGCTTGCGCCCGCGAACGTCCGCTGACGGCGTCCGGCGGCCTGCCGGGCGGCGAGGATGAACTCGCGCTCGAGGTCGGTTGGGCCCGGATCCTTGCCGGCGCTCTCGTGCAGCCACCGCTCTGCCGCCGCGAGATCCGACCCGCGCAGCAGCGAGCTGCCCTCCCGGCCCGAGCTGTCCCACTCGAGGGCACGGACGGTCAGCCGGGTGTGCTCGCGCTCCCAGTCCAGATCCGTGTCGATCGCGGCGAGCACCCGCTCGAGCGCCGTGTCGCCGTCGCCCGAACCGGCGCCGTTGCCGCTCTCGATCGGGATCCAGTTGCGAAACCGGATCTCCGCCGGGATCTGCGCGTCGGGAACCGGACGCAGGTTGACGGGCACGATCCGCTTGTTGAGCTCCGCCGCATGGGCGACCTCCTGCTCGCAATATGGAGACGCCACCGAATCCGGCGAGATCACGAACACGAACGCGTCCGAGCCCTCGATCGCACGCCGCAACGCCAACGGGAACACCTCCGCGTCGCGGATCCCTTCCACATCGACCCACACGTCCTTGCCGCGGGCCTTCAGATCCTCGGCGAGTTGCGATACGAATTCCGAGTCCCGACGCGAATATGACACGAACACATCCGGCACCACCCACCTGACGCGCGAACCGCGATCATTCTTCCCGAGGACAGATGACCTCGCTTGGCTGCATCCGGGCGTTCAGCTACGAACAGACGACGTTCACCTACGCGGATGTCATCGACGCGGCGGTCCGCTGGGGCGAATATGCGCGCCTGGAGCGATCGCTGTCTGAGCCGCGGACGTCGGCCGAACGACTGCGCGAGGCGGTGATCGCCTTCCGTCGCGATCGCGGTCTGCTCGCGGCCGACGACTACCGTCGTTGGCTCGAGGCGCGCTCGCTGACGGTCGCGGACGTCGACGCGCATCTGCTCGGCGCCCCCAGGGCGGTCGAGACCGAGGCGATCCTCGGTGGTGCGCTGCACGCATGGGCGCAGCGGCTCAGTCGCTGCGCCGCCGCGATGCGCGCGCTCGGAGGCGATCTCAGCGCCGCGCCTCTCTCCGAGTTGCTTGCGGCCGAGGACAGGTTTCGCACGCGCGTCCTGATCGACGATCGGCTCGAGCGCGCGTTGGCCGGTCACCGGCAGGACTGGCAGCTGCTGCGCTGGCGCGCGCTTGAGCTGCCGTTCGAGGACGCCGCACGCGAGGCGGCGCTGCTCGTACGCGAGCAGGGAATGCCGATGTCGGAGGTGGCGACGCTCGCCCACATCGATCCGCACGAGCGCGCCGCGTACTGCGAGGATGTTCCCGAGGTGTCGGCGGCGTTGATGGGAGCAGGTACGGGAGAGATCGTCGGACCGCTGCGTGTCGGGACGACCTGGCTGGTGGTGGAACTCCTTGAACGAGTCCCGCCCTCGTTGTCCGATCCCTGGATCCGCGAACACGCGGAGCGCGAAGTCCTCGACGACGCGCTCGAGCGTCACCTGCCCGGCCGCGTGAGGTGGCATGTCGAGCTCTGAGTCGCTCGATGCCCCCACCTCCGAGCCGACCGGCACGGGACCGACCGGCGCGCACAGCGCCGAGCTGCTCGAGGTCCCCCTGCTCGCCGGCCTTCCAGACGACGTGCGCGAGCTCGTCGAGGCCGCCTTCGTGCCCGTCCATTACACATTCGGGGAGTCGATCATCGCCGAGGGTGACGCAGCCGACGGCTTCTACGTGATCGCCTCCGGGGTTGCGCGGGCGATCGGCCACGGTGAGGACGGCAAGGAGGTCGCGCTTGGCGTGCTGCGCCCCGGCGACTCCTTCGGCGAGGACGGTCTGCTCGAGGGCGCGCCGCGGGGCGAACCGTGCGGGCGTCAAGCGACATGGAGGTGCTGCGCCTCGACAGCGCGATCTTTGACGCGCTCGTTCGCCTGACACCCGCCGTTCGCGAGGCCTTCGCGCGCGCCCCCGCGGTCCGGCAGCTCGTCGAACTTCCTGCGGCTTCACTCTGCGTTCTCGAAGCTGCCGAGCACCGCGATCATGCCGATGCTCGACGCGCTGGAGACCGTCAACGTCAAGGCTGGCGAGCGTGTTGTGAGCGAGGGTGACCCGGGCGGGCCGATGTACATCGTTCGCGACGGAAAGCTCGTTGCCGACCAGGGGGAGGGCGACGCGCGAGAGGACATGGGTTTCCTGCGCACGGGGGACTTCTTCGGCGAGCTGTCGCTCTACCTGGGCGAGCCGCGCGCGGCGACCGTCGAAGCGCTCACCGACGCCGAGCTGCTGCGGATGGGAGAGAGCACGCTCCAGCACCTCCTCGCCGAGCACGAGGAGTTCCGCACACGCGTCGAGGATCGCATCGCGAGCTACGAGCAGCGCCACCGTCCGGTGCCCGCTCGACTTCGCCGACGAGCTGCTGCCGGCCGACGCAAGCGAGGCGGTGATTGTCCAGCGGACCGAGGAGGCCCCCGGTGTCGCCGCCGGCGTGGACGTCGGAGCGGCCGAGCTGCTGGCGCCGGCGCCACCGTCCCCGCTCAAGGGGCGCTTCGGCCGCCCGGCGAAGTTCCCGTTCGTTCACCAGCTCGACGAGATGGACTGCGGTGCCGCGTCGGTCGCGATGATCTGTCGCTACTACGGCCGGGAGGTCTCGATCGCCGAGATTCGCCAGGCCGTCGGCACGTCCGTCGACGGAACCAGCCTGCGCGGCATCCAGCGCGGCGGCGAGCACGTCGGCCTTGCCGTGCGCCCGCTGAAGGTCTCGAAGGACAAGATCGACACGCTGCCATTGCCGGCGATCATCCATTGGGGCGGCAACCACTGGGTGATCGTCTACGCCGTGGACGGCGACACGATCCGCCTCGCCGACCCGGGGCGCGGCTTGCGCAAGGTCAACCGCGAGCGAGCTGGCGCAGGAGTGGAGCGGCTATGCGGCGCTCGCGACGCCGACCCCCGCGCTGGCGCAGGCGCCACTCGGCAAGACCGGCACGAAGTGGCTCATGGCCGTTCATCGAACCGCACAAGAAGGTGCTGATCGCCTGCTTCGTCCTGGCGCTCGCGGGCGCCGGACTGGACATGCTCTCCCCGGTCGTCAGCCAGCAGATCATCGACCACGTGTTCGGTCGGCGCAACAAGGTCGGGCTGCTTGACCTGCTCACCGGCGGGATGGTCGCTGCTGCTGCTGCTGAGCCTCGCGATCGCCATGATCCAGCGCCGTCTGCTGGCCCGCACGGCCGTCGCCCTTGACGGTGACACGCTCGAATTTCCTCAGCGGCCGGCTGTTCCGCCTGCCGATGGCCTACTTCGAGTCGCGCAAGATGGGCGACATCGAGCGTCGGCTCGATGGCGTGCGCGAACTGCGCGGCCTCGTCGTCTCGCTCGGGCCTCGCGGCGATGACAGCCGCGGTCCAGCTCGCGGTGGCGCTCATCATCATGGGCCTGTATTCGCCCATTCTGCTGGTGCTGTTCGTCGCTGACGATGCCCATCTACCTGGTGCTGATGCGGCTCTCGCGGACACGGATCAGACCGACGATTCAGGGCATGGAGGAGAGCTTCGGGCGCTACCGCTCCAAGCAGCTCGACGGCATCCGCGGCATCGCGACCGTGAAGTCGCTGGGCGCCGAGGACGGCCTGCGGCGGACGCTGGTCGACGGCTTCCGCGAGCTGGGCGCCCGCAGCTACCAGGCGGACTACACGATGATGGTCTACTCGGGTGTGGTCACGGTCGTCGACCTTCCTGATCTTCACCGTGTTCCAGTATGTCGGCGCGCGAGAGGTTCTTGCCGGCAACCTCACGATCGGCGGTTACGTCTCCTTCAACGCGCTCGTGCTGCTCGCCAGCGGGCCGCTCTCGACGCTGCTGACGGTCTGGGACACTCACAGGCGGGGGCGGTGCTGCTCGGGCGCTTGGCCGACATCTTCGACAACCGGCCCGAGCAGGGTGAGGACCACAGCCACCTGCGCGCGGTCAGCACGCTCGAGGGACACATCACGATGCGCTCGGTCGGCTTCCACTACGCGACAGCCCCGAACTCGCCGATCCTGACCGACATCACGCTCGACATCCCGGCCGGTACGACGGTCGCGATCGTCGGCCGCTCCGGCTCGGGCAAGTCGACGTTGGTCAAGTGCCTGGCGGGCCTGCTGGAGATCACCGACGGATCGATCGCCTACGACAACATCGACCTGCGCGAACTGCGCTACGCGGACCTTCGGCGGCGCATCGGCTACGTGCTGCAGGAGTCCTACCTCTTCGATGACACGATCGCGCGCAACATCGCCTACGGCGAGGAGTTCGTCGACCTCGAGCAGGTGAAGTGGGCGGCGGAGGTGGCGAACGCGGCGGATTTCATCGAGCGGCTGCCGCTCGCCTACGAGACCCGCGTCGGCGAGAGCGGCATGAAGGTCTCGGGCGGCCAGGCGCAGCGACTCGCGATCGCGCGAGCCCTCTACCACAAGCCTCCGGTGCTGATCTTCGACGAGGCGACGAGCGCGCTCGACAGCGAATCCGAACGCGCGGTCAAGCAGAACCTCACGCGGATGCTCGAGGGACGCACCGCCTTCATGATCGCTCACCGCCTCTGGACGATCCGCGACGCCGACCTGATCATGGTGCTCGAGCGGGGCGGCTCGTCGAGCACGGCACGCACGAGCAGCTGATGGCGCGCGAGGGGCTGTACGCCTATCTCGTCAGCCAGCAGCTCGCGTGAGTGGGAGATCTTCTCGGAACGCCTCCGCCGCTCGGCTCGGTCAGATTTGGACGTTGACCGCCTCGTCGAGTGAGGACGCCGTGACACGCTCTCGGCGGACGGAGCACACGCACGCAACGACGAACATGATCCCGACGGTCGTCAGAAAGGTCCAGTGCGGGAGCGTGTCGGAGTGGTCGGTCCACGGCCACAGCAGTGACACGCCGGCGCCGCGGACCTCGGACATGTCCCGCCAGAAGTGGTAGGCGACGCCGACCAGGAGCCCGAGGAACAGAGCTCGGTGTCGGCGCCACACCAGCGCGAGGGCCCCGAGGACGACCAGCATCAGCAGCGAATGGCTGTACGGGCGCTGGGTCCCCTCGGTCCAGAAGTCATACCCGACCAGGCCGGGGATGTGGTCGAGGTCGATCAGCACCGAGCCGCACAGCACGCCGATCACGAACGCGGGCTGCCGAACCCGCGGCAGTGCGGCGAGCAACAGAACGCCGGCGAGGAGATGTGCGGGCTCGTCAAGCATTCCATCGACCAGCTCCGGGGTCTGTGTGTGGCGCAGGGTCTGGTCCGCCGCCAGCAGGACCGCGAGCATCGCCACGAGCTCCCACGGACGCGGGCGCGCGACTCGCAGCGCGATCCGTTGCACTCGAGCCATGGACGGATCGTAGGGTGTGGGACGAGGCACCTCCGGCCCGGGGCCCGCGCGATCGATCCTCTATCGTCGGTGGGACACACCAGCTCTGACCCGCCAGTCATCAGGAGGGCGAGGACGATGATCACCAGCGAAACGCTCGACCCGGTCCGCGTGGTTCTCAATCAGCCGCCGACGCTGCAGCCGATCAACCTCTTCGACACCGATCTCGTGCTCCGTGAGGCGCTCGCGCGGGAGGGCGGCGGGTGGGGACTCGACCGCGCGCGCGAGACCGGTGCCGTCGCCGGTTCTGAGGAGGCGCTGGAGCATTCCCGGCGGGCCGAGCGCAACGAGCCGATCCTCCGCACCCATGACCGCTTCGGCAACCGGATCGATGAGGTCGAGCTCGACCCCTCGTGGCACTGGCTGCTCGGCGGCGCGATCGACCGCGGGATGGCCGGCCTGCCGTGGCAGGGCGGGTTGGATGGAGCCCACGTCGTGCGCGCAGCGCTGTTCATCATCTGGAGCCAGGTCAACGACGGCGTGATGTGTCCCGTGTCGATGACCTACGCCGCGGTCCCCGCGCTGCGCGACGGCGCCCCCGCGATCGCGGCCGACTGGGAACCGCGGCTGACGCGGTCCGACTATGACGGCGGCGCCATCGCCGGGATGGCGTTGACCGAACGCCAGGGCGGATCCGACGTGCGCGCCAACATCACCGTCGCGACGCCGGTCGGCGGGAACGCCTATGAACTGCACGGCCACAAGTGGTTCTGCTCCTACCCGCCGTGTGACGTCTTTCTCGTGCTCGCCCAGGCTCCCGGTGGACTGTCGTGCTTCTTCGTCGAGCGCGGTCCCGGGATGGAGTTCCAGCGGCTGAAGGACAAGCTCGGCGGACGCTCGCTCGCGTCCTCCGAGGTGGAGTTCCACGGCCTGCCGGCGCGTCTCGTCGGTGAGGAGGGGCGCGGCGTCCCGGCGATCATCCGGATGGTCAACCACACGCGACTCGACTGCATGCTGGGCGCGACGGCATGCCAGCGCCGTGGCCTGGTGGAGGCGATCCATCACGCCCGCCACCGCAGCGCGTTCGGCGCGCCCCTCGTCGAGCAGCCGGCGATGCGCAACGTGCTCGCCGATCTGGCGCTGGAGTCGGAGGCCGCCACCGCGGGCGCCCTGCGCGTGGCGCGCAGCTACGACGAGCCCGATGAGGGCGAATTCCGACGGTTCGCCACGGCGGTGATGAAGTACTGGCTGACCAAGCGAGCGCCGGCCCATGCGGCGGAGGCACTCGAGTGCCTCGGCGGCAACGGGATCGTCGAGGACTCCGGGATGCCGCTGCTCTACCGCAGGCGCCCCGATCAACTCGGTGTGGGAGGGGTCCGGCAACGTCGCCGCGCTCGACGTGCTGCGCGCGATCTCGCGCCAGCCCGCGACGCTCGACGCGTTTCTGGCCGAATGCGAACTCGCCGCAGGCGCTGACCGGCGTCTCGACGAACACCTCACCTGGGTTCGGACCCGCCTGTCCGATGTGGTCGGCGCGGCCGGATCCGACGCCGAGCGAGCGTATGCGAGCCAGTTCCAGGTGCGCACGCTCGTCGAGGAACTCGCGCTGGCGCTCCAGGCCTCGCTGCTCGTCCGCCACGCACCCGCAGCGGTATCGGATGCCTTCTGCGCCTCTCGCCTCGGGGGTGGCTCCGGGCGTCAGTTCGGGAGTCTGCCGGCCGGCGTCGACGCCGCTGCCATCATCGAGCGCGCGCTCCCGGCCTGAGGGCCCCGCGCGCAGCGCCCGGTCCGCGGCGCGGTTATCGACCCGGTCACCACTCCGGGCATGCGATCATCCGCCGATGACCGACGCTCGCTGGTCAACCTCGCAGCTGCAGGAGATCGTTCGTGACGACGGCTGGGCGCCGATTCGCCGGGCGGCGCCGTGATGGACGGCCCGGTCCCCACGCGACCCTTCGGGCGCTCCGGCATCGAGGTGTCGTGCATCGGCCTGGGCTGCAACAACTTCGGGCGGCGGGTCGACCTCGCCGCCACGCGCGAGGTCGTCGATGCGGCGATCGATTCCGGTGTGACGTTCTTCGACACCGCCGACATCTACGGTACGGGTCTCAGCGAGGAGTTCCTCGGCGACGCGCTCGCGGGTCGGCGTGACACGGTCGTGCTCGCCACGAAGTTCGGCATGGACATGCACGACGGCCGGGGTCCCCGCGGCTCGCGCGACTACATCCGCCAGGCCGTCGAGGCGTCGCTGCGGCGGCTGCGGACGGACGTGATCGACGTCTACTGGTACCACCAGCCGGACGGTGTCACGCCGATCCTGGAGACGCTGCAGACGCTGGATGAGCTCGTGCGGGCCGGCACCGTCCGCGCCATCGGCGCCTCGAACCTGACGGCCGCGCAGATCGCGGAGGCCGACGAGGTGGCGTGCGCACACGGCCTGGTTCGGTTCGAGGCGATCCAGAACGAGTACAGCCTGCTCGTCCGAGACGCCGAGGCCGACGTGCTGCCGGCCTGCGAGCGCCTTGGCCTCGGCTTCGTGCCGTTCTTCCCGCTCGCGTCCGGGCTGCTGACCGGCAAGTACCGGCGTGGTGAAGCCGCGCCCGCCGGTGCCCGCCTCAGCGACCGGGAGCAGATCGCGACCGACGCGCAGTTCGAGATCGTCGAGCGGTTGACCGACTACGCGCGGGAGCGGGGGGTCTCGCTCGGTGAGGTCGCGATCGGCGGTCTGCTCGCGCGCGGCGTCGTCTGCTCGGTGATCGCGGGGGCCACCTCGGCCGCTCAGGTCCGGGCCAATGCGGGCGCCGCCGCCTGGTCGCCGAGCGCGGCGGATCTCGCCGAGCTCGCGGCCGTGCTGGGCGACACGCCCGCCTGACTGAGGCACGATGCGAGAGCCCGCCGTCCGGATCGAGCGCGCGGGGCCCGTCTGGACGGTCATCCTCGCCCGCCCCGAGCGCCGCAACGCGGTCGACGGACCGACCGCCGCGGCGCTCGCCGACGCCTTCCGGGCCTTCGACGCCGACCCCGACGCCGCCGTCGCCGTGCTCCACGGCGAAGGCGGCGTATTCTGCGCAGGCGCCGACCTGAAGGCGTTCGGCACGACCGACCGGAATCGCGTCGTCGACGTCGAGGAGGGCGACGGTCCGATGGGTCCGACGCGAATGCGGCTGACAAAGCCGGTGATCGCCGCGATCGCGGGGCCCGCCGTCGCCGGCGGGCTGGAGCTGGCGATCTGGTGCGATCTGCGCGTCGCGGAGGAGGACGCCGTCTTCGGCGTCTTCTGCCGCCGCTGGGGCGTGCCGCTGATCGACGGCGGCACCGTTCGCCTGCCGCGCCTGATCGGCGCGGGCCGCGCGATGGACCTGGTGCTCACCGGCCGCGCCGGTGGACGCCGCGGAGGCGCTGGCGATCGGTCTCGTCGATCGCGTCGTCCCGGGTGGGCGAGAGCCGGCGCGCGGCGCAGCGGCTGGCGCACGAGCTCGCCGCGCTGCCGCAGCGCTGCCTTCGCGAGGACCGGCTGTCGCTGCTGGAGCAGGAGGGGCGCAGCGAACGCGAGGCGCTGGCCAACGAACTGCGCCACGGACGCCACTCGCTGGCGCAGGCGGGCGACGGCGTCGCCCGCTTCGTCTCCGGTGCCGGCCGGCACGGAGACGCCTGACCGGCGCCCGTCAGTAGATCTCGGGCACGAACGTCTGCTCGTCCTTGGGCGGGCGCACGTAGTGCTCCTCCGCCGCGCGGCGGCAGCTTGATCGGCGGCGGCGTGAGGTCCTCGTAGTGGACCTGGGTGAGCAGGTGCGCGATGCAGTTCAGCCGCGCGCGCCGCTTGTCGTCGGCCTCGACCACGTACCACGGCGACTGCTTGATGTCGGTGTAGCGGAACATCTCGTCCTTGGCGCGCGAGTACTCGACCCACTTCGCTCGCGACTGCGAGGTCCATCGGGCTCAGCTTCCAGCGGCTGCATCGGGTCGTCGACGCGCGCCTGGAAGCGCCGCTCCTGCTCCTCGTCGCTGACCGAGAACCAGTATTTGATCAGCTGATCCCGGAGCGCACGAGCATCCGCTCGAACTCAGGGCACGAGCGCATGAACTCCTCGTACTCGGCCTCGGTGCAGAAGCCCATCACGTGCTCGACGCCGGCGCGGTTGTACCAGCAGCGGTCGAACAGGACGATCTCGCCGGCGGCCGGCAGGTGCGGCGACATAGCGCTGGAAGTACCACTGCGTCTTCTCGCGCTCGGTGGGCGTGGGGAGGGCGACGACGCGGCAGACGCGCGGATTCGTGCGTCGGTGATCCGCTTGATCACGCCGCCCTTGCCGGCGGCGTCACGACCCTCGAAGATCACCACCACTTCAGGCCCTTGGCCTGACGTACTCCTGCATGATCACCAGCTCGCGCTGGAGCTTGCGCAGCTCGCGGTCGAACGTCCGCTCGTCCAGAGGCGCGCGCGCCGGTGCGGGCGCTGCGTTCTCCTGAGCGCGGGCACCGGCCTTTGCGTGGTGGTGCTGGACCTTCGGCTCGTGCTCGGCTTTCTGGGCCATCGTGGTTCGACATCGGCTTTCTGGTCGGACGGCTTGACTTCTGTCGCTGGACGGTACCTGTCTCCCCGGCCGGGGAGCACGCGACCCCGGCCCGTGCTTAGACGAAACGTACAACGATGATCGCGGTCGTTGACCGGTCCGGCGCTGATTTGCTGCGATAGCTTTATACAAACCGGCACACGGCCAGCGAGGGAGTCAATGGCAGCAACGGAGACGGGCGTGCAGTGGGACATCGCCGGCCTGCAGGAGCTGGCGCGCCGCCATCTGTGGATGCACTTCACGCGCATGGCGGCGTACGACGACCACGAGATCCCGATCATCGTCCGGGGCGAGGGCTGCTACGTCTACGACGAGCACGGCAACCGCTACCTCGACGGGCTCTCGGCGCTGTTCTGCGTCAACATCGGCCACGGCCGCGCCGACATCGCGCAGGCGGGCGCCGACCAGGCCAAGGAGCTCGGCTTCTTCACGAACTGGACCTACGCCCACCCGCGCGCGATCGAGCTCGCCGCGCGAGATCGCCTAGCTCGCGCCCGGCGACCTCAACCGCGTGTTCTTCACCACCGGCGGCAGCGAGGCGGTCGAGACGGCGATCAAGCTCGCCCGCCAGTACCACAAGCTCACGCGGCAAGCCGACCAAGACACAAGGTGATCGCGCGCGACATCGCCTACCACGGCACGACGCTCGGCGCGCTCTCGGCGACCGGGCATCACGGAGCCTCCGCCAGCCGTTCGAGCCGCTGGCGCCCGGCGGCTGCCACGTCCCGAACACCAACAGCTACCGGCTGCGCGAGGGGCATGACGCCGGCCGGACCTCGCCGAGGCGATCGCCAAGCGGATCGAGTTCGAGGGCCCGGAGACCGTCGCGGCGGTGATCATGGAGCCGGTCCAGAACGCCGGCGGCTGCTTCACCCCGCCGGACGGCTACTTGGCAGCGCGTGCGCGAGATCTGCGACCGTACGACGTGCTGCTGATCTCCGACGAGGTGATCTGCGCGTGGGGCCGGCTCGGCGAGTGGTTCGGCGCGCAGCGGTACGACTACCTGCCGGACATCATCACGACCGCCAAGGGGCTGACGAGCGCCTACGCGCCGATGGGCGCCGTGATCGCCTCCGACCGGGTCGCCGAGCCGTTCCTGCAGGGCAACGCGATGTTCACGCACGGCTTCACCTTCGGCGGGCACCCGATGTGCGCCGCCGTCGCGCTGGCCAACATCGAGCCATGGAGCGCGAGGGCATGATCGAGCACGTGCGCGCCAACGAGGGCGCCTTCCGCGCGATGCTGGAGTCGCTGCGCGACATGCCGATCGTCGGCGACGTGCGCGGCGCCGGCTACTTCTACGCGATCGAGCTCGTCAAGGACAAGGAGACCAAGGAGACGTTCGACGACGAGGAGTCCGAGGTCCTGCTGCGCGGCTTCCTGTCGGGCGAGCTGTTCCGGCGCGGGCTGATCTGCCGCGCCGACGACCGTGGCGACCCGGTCGTCCAGCTCTCGCCGCCGCTGATCGCCGGGCCCGAGCAGTTCGACGAGATCGAGGCGATCCTGCGGCCCGTCCTCGACCGAGGCCGGCGAGCGGATGCGCAGGCTGCCGGGTCAGCCGCGCGCCCGACCCGCGGATCGGATGCTCACAGTCGCGAACTGCTCGGCGACCTCGACGCTGACGGCTGCTCGCCGGCGAGGCGGCAACTGGACGTGCCCGTCCGCTGGGTGCACATGCTCCGAGCTGCTTGACCCGACGCCGTGGCTGTCCGGCGGCGAGGTGCTGCTGACGACCGGCATGCTGCTCGAGACGCGCCGAGCATCAGCGCGAGTTCGTCGCAGCGGCTGGCCGACCATCAACTGGCGGGGCTCGGGTTCGGCGTCGGCTTCGGCCACGACGCGGTCCCGCCGGCGCTCGCTCGAGGCGGCGCGCCGAGCGCGAGTTCCCGGTCTTCGAGGTCCCCTACGAGCTGCCGTTCATCGCCGTGACCGAGGCGGCGTTCACGCAGCTCGTCAACGAGCAGTACGCGGTGCTGCGCCGGGCGCTCGCCGCCCAGGAGCGCCTCGAAGCGGTCGTGCTCTCCGAGCGCGGGCTGGAGACGCTGGCCGCGCACGCTCGCGACGCTGGTCGGCGCCGCCGTGCCGTTCTTCGACGCCCGCGGCGAGCCGCTCGTCCAGCGCGCCTTCCGCCGCCCGCTCGACGCGGACGCCGTCGCGTCGCTGCGGCGGAGCTCCGCGAGCGCGCGCGCGCCGCGACGACGTCGCCGTTCATCCCGATCCGTCGAGGATCGCGAGCCGGCGCTCGCGCTCGCCGTCGTCGCCGACGGCGCCGCCGCGCCGGGCTCGGCGGCGGCGTCCCGGAGCGCCGAGGCCTGGCTGGGTGGCGATCAAGGACGCCGGGCCGCTGTCGGACTTCGACCGCCTGACCTGCACCAGGCGGTCGACGATCGTCGCGCTGGAGCTGCTGCGCAGCGGGTCGCGCGGCGACACCGAGCGGCGGCTGGCGGGCGACGTGCTCGCCGCGTCGTCGGCGGGCGAGCTCGACCGGCGCCGAGCTGCGCGCCGGCTGGAGCCGTTCGGGCTCGCCGAGCGCGTCGCGCGATCGCCGTCGAGCGCCGACGACCGCGGCCGGCCGCCCGCGGCGCCGAGGAGGCGCTCGCCGGCGGCGCTGCGCGACGAGGCGACGCCGGCGCTCGTGGCCACCACCGGCGCGCTGATCTGCGCGCTGGTCCCCGGCATGGGCGAGGAGGAGCTGTTCGCGCTCGCCGAGCGCGTCGCCGCGCGCTCGGCGGAGCTCGGCCGGCCCGTCGCGCTCGGCGTCGGCCGGGCGGTCGCCGGCGAGCGACGCGCGCCGCAGCTTCCACGAGGCGCGGTGCGCGCTCGAGGCGTCCTGGCGCTCGGCGCACGCGGCGGGACGCCGACGGCGCGGTGAGGGGCCACGGCCGCCAGCGGCGGCACGACGGCGCCCCGCGGTCGCCACCTACCAGGACCTCGGCTCCTTCCAGCTGCTGCTGTCGCTGCAGGACGACGAGGCGCTGAGGCTGTTCTGCGACTCGATCCTCGGGCCGATCGAGGCGAGCGAGGGCCACTACGGCGGCGAGCTGATGCGCTCGCTGGAGGCCTTCATCGAGGAGAACGGCCAGTGGGAGCGAGCGGCCAAGCGGCTCTACTGCCACCGCCACACGCTTGCGCTACCGCATCCGGCGCGTCGAGGAGCTGACGGGGCGGGACCTCGGCTCGCGCCCGCGACCGGATCGAGTTCTGGCTCGCGCTGCGAGGCGGGAGTTGGTCGCATGAAGGTTGGCGTTCCGACCGAGATCAAGGTCGACGAGTATCGGGTCGCGCTGACGCCGGCCGGCGTGCGCGAGCTCGTCGACGCCGGCCACGAGGTGCTCGTCCAGCACGGCGCCGGGCTCGGCTCGGCGATCGCCGACGAGGCACTACACCGGGCAGGGCGCGAAGATCCTGCCCGACGCCGCCGCGGTGTTCGGCGAGGCGAGATGATCGTCAAGGTCAAGGAGCCGCAGCCGCCGAGGTCGCGATGCTCGAGCCGCGCCACGCTCCTGTTCACCTACCTGCACCTCGCCGCCGACGTCGAGCTGACGCGACGGGCTGATGCGACTCCGGCGCGACCTGCATCGCCTACGAGACCGTCGAGGACGGCCGGGCGCCTGCCGCTGCTCGCGCCGATGTCCGAGGTCGCGGGCAAGATCGCGACCCAGGCGGGCGCGTTCATGCTCGAGAAGCCGCTCGGCGGCCGCGGCATCCTGCTCGGCGGCGTGCCCGGCGTCGCCGCGGCCAGCGTGGTCGTGATCGGCGGCGGCGTCGTCGGCATGCAACGCCGCCCGCGATCGCGCTCGGCATGCGGCGCGACGGTGCTACGTCCTCGACCGCAACATCGACCGTCTGCGCGAGCTCGACATGACCTTCGGCGGCCGCGCCGACACGATGCTTCGCGTCGACGCTCGCGATCGAGGAGCGGCTGCCGCGACGCCGACCTGGTCATCGGCGCCGTGCTGGTCCCGGGCGCGAAGGCGCCGCAAGTCGTGACCCGCGAGCAGCTGGTCGCTGATGAAGCCCAGCGCGGTGCTGGTCGACGTCTCGATCGACCAGGGCGGCTGCTTCGAGACCTCGCAGGCCGACCACGCACTCCGACCCGACCTACGAGGTCGACGGGATCATGCACTACTGCGTCGCGAACATGCCGGGCGCCGTGCCGATCACCTCGACCTACGCGCTGACCAACGCGACGCTGCCCTACGTGCGTGGCGCTCGCCGACCACGGCGCCGCCGCGGCCGTCGCGGCCGACCCGGCGCTGCAAGCTGGGCGTCAACGTCGCCGCCGGCCAGGTCACCTACGAGCCCGTCGCCGAGGCGCCGGGCGTGCCTTACGTGCCGGTCGAGGACGCACTCGGCGCTGCCGGTTGCGGCCGAGCGCCAGCGCGGTCGCGGAGCGGCTCCGGCGCCGCGCGCTCGACCGCCCCTGCTACATCTCACTGCATCGAATGCCGACAACCAGCCAGCTGATCCGCAAGGGCCGCAACACACCCGAAGAAGAAGCTTGCCACTCCCGGTCTGAAGTCGGGCAAGGGCCGCAAGAAGAAGGTCGCCGCACCACAGCGTCGCGGCGTCTGCACGCGCGTGTACACGACCACGCCGAAGAAGCCGAACTCGGCCCTGCGCAAGGTCGCGCGTGTCCGGCTGACGAACGGCATGGAGGTCGGCGCCTACATCCCGGGCGAGGGACACAATCTGCAGGAGCACTCGGTCGTGCTCGTGCGCGGCGGCCGCGTCAAGGACCTGCCGGGCTTCCGCTACAAGGTGATCCGCGGCACGCTCGACGCCGCCGGCGTCGCGGACCGTAAGAAGGCGCGCTCGCAGTACGGCGTGAAGGCCAAGTAGCGATGCCTCGCCGTGCAGCAGCCCAGATCCGGACGGTCGAGCCGGACGCCGTCCATCGCAATCGGCTCGTTCAGCAGGTCATCAACAAGGTGATGCTGGACGGCAAGAAGTCCACCGCCGAACAGATCGTCTACGACGCGCTCGCGATCCTCGGGGAGCGCACCGGCAAGAACCCGCTCGAGGTGCTCGAGGCGGGCGTCAAGGCGCTGACGCCGGTGCTGGAGGTTCGCTCCCGCCGCGTCGGCGGCGCGACCTACCAGGTGCCGGTCGAGGTTCCGCCGCGGCGCGCACGCACGCTCGCCGTCCGCTGGCTCGTCAGTTTCGCGCGCCAGCGCCGCGAGAAGACGATGGCGCAGCGGCTCGCCAACGAGCTCCTCGACGCCAGCAGCAGCAGGGCAACGCATACAAGCGCAAGGACGACATCTACCGGATGGCGCAGGCCAACAAGGCCTTCGCACACTACCGCTGGTAGCGGCGCCCGCGCCGGCCGAAATAGGGGCCGCCGCCCCGTCCGGGTCCGGATACTGGGGCCAAATGACGAGGGCCGCCCGCCACACGGGACCTGGGGCGATAGTGGGCCGACCTCGCGTTCTGGGAATCGTAGCCGGCCGACGGTGGACCCGGCCCCTTCGCGCGACCGCCGGATGCTCCTGGCGCGAGGAGGAAATGTAGGGCTGCCCGGACGGGACCGGGGCCGCGGAGAGCCTGGCAGAGTGACGCTGAGGCAGGGTCCGGGGCTGCTGCACCGGGCACGGGAACCGACCGAGCCGGCCGAGAGGCGCGGGCTCCCCGACGGGACTTGCTATATTCGGCATTCGTTCGGCCGCGTCCGGCTTCTTACTCGCGTCGGCGCACGGGGAACCGTCATGGACAAGCTAAGTCATGACACGAGCCCCGAGGCGACATCTGCGTCGTGAACGGGCCCCTGGGCCCTTTTTCATGCCGCAGGCGCAGCTCCGGGATCGCCCCGCACGACGCAAGAGAATCAACCGACAACTCAGCACAGATGCCCCGCAACTTTCAGCCTCGAGAACACCCGCAACATCGGGATCATGGCGCACATCGACGCCGGCAAGACCACGACGACCGAGCGCATCCTCTACTACACCGGCCGCACCTACAAGATGGGCGAGGTCCACGAGGGCGCCGCCGTCATGGACTGGATGGAGCAGGAGCAGGAGCGCGGCATCACGATCACCTCGGCCGCCACCACCTCACTGGAGGACCACCGGATCAACATCATCGACACGCCCGGCCACGTCGACTTCACCGTCGAGGTCGAGCGTCGCTGCGCGTGCTCGACGGCGCGATCGCGGTGTTCGACGCCGTCGCCGGCGTCGAGCCGCAGTCCGAGACGGTCTGGCGCCAGGCCGACAAGTACAGCGTTCCGCGCATCGCCTACATCAACAAGATGGACCGCATCGGCGCCGACTTCGACCGTGGCGTCCAGACGATGATCGACCGCCTCGGCGCCCACCGGTGCCGATCCAGCTGCCGATCGGCGCCGAGTACGACTTCCGCGGGATCATCGACCTCGTCGAGAACCACGCGATCTTCTACAGGGACGAGCTCGGCAAGGAGCAGCGAGGTCGATCGAGATCCCGGCGGCGATGGCCGACGAGGCGAGCCGGCGGCGCGCTAGAAGCTGATTGAGGCGGTCGGCCGACGTTCGACGACGCGATGCTGGGCTTCCTCGAGGACGGGCGATCCCGAGGACCGGCTGAAGGCCGCCATCCGCAAGGCCACCCTGTCGATCGAGATGACGCCGGTGCTGTGCGGCTCGAGTTTCAAGAACAAGGGCGTGCAGCCGCTGCTGGACGCTGTCATCGACTATCTCCCGAGCCCACTCGACGTGCCGCC
>CAWDBH010000009.1:0-66200 GCA_963800555.1 uncultured Microcaldota archaeon
AGCCGAATTATTGGGAAATCGAGCAGAATCTGCAGATCCCTTTGGAGGATGGCTCCCCGCAGGATGGGCATTGCGACAGCGACCCTTTATTGTATTTGTCCCTCAATGCGCCTTCCATGTCCAGGAAGCTGTTCATGACCTTGAATTTCGTGCCCGGATATCTTTCCTCAGTCTCGTTGAGCATCTTGCGAACATGGCCGCGGAACGCGAACCTGGCATACGGGCATTCGACATGCTCCAGCGAGATGCCTTTCAGCATGGCATATATAGCGACCTCTTTCTCAGGGGTCATCATGAGTGGCCGTATCCTCTGCACGAATCTCGAATCTTTCACTATCGGGTCCTTCATCCTCGCTATCCTGGACGGCTCAGCGCGCATGATGTTCATGAGGAGCGTCTGCGCCATGTCATCGAGATTGTGGCCCATCGCGAGTTTATCAGCCTTGCATTCTCTCGCCGCCTTATTGAGCGCATATCTGCGAAGCACCCCGCACTGCGAGCATGGTAGGTCACCGCTCTCTTTTTTTACGAGTTCGTCCAGGCTTTTCCCGCATAATTCCTTGAAAGTGAATATCTTCTGCTCGATTCCGAGCTTCTCGCATTCGTTCTTGGCGGGTACCATAGTTTTTTCTCTATAACCCGCGATTCCCTCGTCTATCGTGATGGCGATGAGATCGAATGGTAAATCTTCCCTGAGCTCAGCGAGGGAGTGGAGAAGCACAGTGCTGTCCTTGCCCCCCGAGAGCCCAACCGCCACTTTGTCCCCTTTCTTGAGCATCTTGTTCATCCGGACGGTTTTCCTGAATCTCCGATCGAACATGCGGATGAAATGGTCTGCGCAGAGGTGCTTCTCGGCATAATGCAGGAAGACCACGCCTTCTTCGCCGCAATGGCACTTTCCGGTCATGTCATCCTCCGAAAACAACTTTGATGATGTGTATTTTGTCTTTCTGAGAAATAGCTTTCGTTTCTGGAGCGAGCTTCCCATTCACCTTCACGACCACTTCCTCGCGCATCAGTTTGAGCTCGCGCAGCAGTCCTGCTATCGTGCCGTCGAATTCCATGTCCAATTTATCGTTGTCCACCCTGATTTCCACAAACACACCCGTCCATATTCTTATCCAATAAGTAAATAATGCTGTTTGAGACTATAATCTAGCGTTCGGAAGCCGTTCCATGAATTCATCCACCGTCTGCAATAATATTCTTCCATAGTGCAATTCAAGCGAAAGCCGCATATTGTCTGGGCCGTACTTCATGGTGCTTGCGAAGAATTCCTTTTTTCTTTTATCGTCTGGGAACACTATGATGCTATCGGTCTTCCCGCAAAGCTTGGTCGAACGCGAAAGCTCGAAACCATTCCAGATGTGGATTAACTTCCCGCCATGACAGAACTCCGCGCTGTTCTTACTTTCGAGTTTTATCCCCCTCTCTATAAGGGCATCTGATATCTTGCGACGTAGCACCCAATACTCTATTGGCATTCCATTGCTCATAGTCGATGGTAAGAAATAACCACCATAAGAAAGCATATCCCCTTTGCATGAAAGGCTTTCGAGTATATGGAATACATTCGAGTCTGTCACGAAGACTGGAGTCCCCCTATACGTAGCATGTTTTCTTATACCAAGACGGAGATCAGAAACCGAAAGGGGCATGGATGGTGCTCTCTCATTCTGCGTCATTGAAAAAAGTTCCGTGAATACCGAATAAGGTATCTGAAGCGGCCTAGACTTCCCGCTTGGCCGTTGATGCGTTCTTATTCTATACATCCTATTTCCGTTGCCCCTTATGAATAAAGTTACTCCAAGGAATAGTGCTCCGATAGCAAGTACGATGTACAGCAGATACGATCGGTCATCTTTCTTCTCATAGTATGTTGTTGCAGTATTCTGACCCAGTACGATGTCGAATCGATACATGCCAGGGCCAAGCAGAAAATTCGCGCGCACCTCCCCATCGTCGTCGGTGCTGAGTTGGAAATTGTCTTTCCCGTTGACGATGAGCGTCACCTTATTATGAGCGGCTGGTTCTCCATCAACGGTTACCAAGAACACGTGGGAAGCTCCCTCGATTCGGACCAATCTGACTTCAATATCCGGTATATGCGTGTACGCGACCGCATGCACAACGTCGTTCTGATCTATGAGTTTGACTACATAGCTTCCAGCCGAAAGATCCGGCTTCACCGAGCCGCTCTCTAGCGCCACCGTTTGCATTACAACCTCCATCGCATTTTCAGAATCCACTTCAGTTCCATCCTTGAAGAATGCGAGACGGGTCTCATATGTGGTGGGATATTCGAGATTATCGTGAAGCGCGAACGAATAATCAACCTCCTGCCCCTCCGCGAGTGACTGATTTATACTGAGTCTGCCTTCCATGGGATATGCTTCAGGAAGATCGATTAGCCTATAAGTGGTGTTCCCGCCTCCGCTTGCCTGCGCTATGATTCTCATGGAGTAGTTGCCTTCTTCCACTTGGGTGGAGTATAAGCTCATTGTTCCATTGGAGCTGATGTTTACTGGAGTTTCTGTCATCTGGTCCTGCCATTTTTGCCTCATGATCATATCTGCAATTTCCAATCCGGTTCCCGCGTCTCGAGAATCATTGAAGATTACGAGCCATCCTCCGCGTTCTACTACCTGGGCGCCACCGATGTTCCGAACCGGGATGCCTGTCATAGATTCCACAGTGCCGTCCGGATTATTGATCAAATCGAGCGCATCGTAGTACTCGTTGCCGGTGACAACCTGCGAACCTGCCGTGTCGAGTGCGATGTCGAGCGTTTTCCCGAAGAAAATGACTGCGTTGTTGGAAACGAGGGTTTTGAGCTTCTGCGGACTGATCTCAGCAGGCATAGCGTCTGAGGGCACTATTATCACGGAGCCGCTCTTTGACATCGCCTCCTCAGCGCTGATTGGCTGCACCTGTATATCGTACTCACGGAGCTCACTCTCGGCTCTTTCCAGGATATCATGCTTCTCGCTTTCGGTCGGATAGTCGTCCACTTCATAGATATCCGAAAAAGGACTTTTGGGCAGCATGATCAAACTAGCGCTCGCATTGTCGGCTCCAGTCATCATAATATCCGCAATTGCAAATCCACGGATACCATCCCCGCTGTCTATGAGGCCATATTCTTTTACTGACATGCCGAAAGAGGACCCCTCAGTCAGTTTCGTCTGAACGTTGCTGTTGTGCGTGTGTGTCGAGAACGTGGTATACGCTATGATTAACGTAAGCATAATTGAGAAAACGAGCAAAGGACCCTTCCAGTTCATCTTGTCACACCAGTAATAATGACGGTCTTCACTGTCGAAGCCTTCCCTATGACTTCGATACTATATTCCCTACCGCCCTTCTTTTTCCTTACAATCCTATCCTTGGCAGACAACTCGATGCTAGACAATACGGATCACCCCTCTTTTGGATAACGCGTCCAGCCGCTCCTCAAGTCGCTGGCCCCCGATATTCATTGCAGAGCAGAATCCTTCATCATCTAGCTTACCCCCATGCTCCCCCACCCAACGCATTATCTCGCGATCAAGCTCGATATCTGTCATGCCGTCGAGTTGCCGTACTCTGTCCTCCAACTGGTTGCATCTCTTATCGAGTTCAAGGAGTTGATGATTGAGTCCTTCCTTCTCGAGCTTAAGAGAAACGAGTTCGGTTTTCATAGCTTTGTTATCCTTCTCGTATTGATCCAGTTCAAATTTCATTCGAAGTGGTTCAATAGCTAAGAATTCCATGCCCAGCTCCAATGCTTCCATGGTTTTATTGTAGAAGTCATCCATTTTCGGTATGAATGCATCTCTATCTTCAAGAAGCGCGAGTAGCGTAAACAGAGTTTTCGCCACATGCAACCTCCTTGCGTCGGGATGCGCGACTTCATGAGGTATGGAATATTCTACCGATGCGAAATCACGTGTAAATAGGACTTTCATGAACAAGTGAGGTCTCTTGTCTTTGTCAGTGTTTTCTACAATGAGACCTGACAGCGCTCCAGTCTCCCATTTCACTTCACTGAATATAGCTAGATTATCTATTTCCTTACGCAGCTTTGCTATATTTTTCAGTTTACCCAGGATTTTCATTTTGCCGCATGTCTCTCTGGTGGGTGCCGGGTTGCCCATGCTGCCAGACCGCAGGCCCATATCATTCTACCTCCATCGTATGGATGTCCACTGCACCTCCAAAAAGGCGCTTCTGATACGCTTCAATTAGGTTCACTGCGGCGTGCCTTCCCACCCCGATCTTCTCGAAAACGGTTATAATCGCGTGCAAGTCCTTTCCAAGCTTCAGGAGCGTTTCCAGAAGTGCCTCGTCATCAAGAGTATCATTGTTTTTCGAGAACTCCATGTTTATCTCCCCTAACTGGGCATCGCTGAGACCAACGCTCCGCAAGATTTTGTTGAATTCAGATGGTTCGATCTCTATCATTTTCCAACCTCGCGAAAACTTTCCTTATTTCTTCCATTTCGATTCCGAGATAACAGAGCATGTCAACCACTCGCTGGCGTGGTAAGTTCCCGCCCCCCAACCATCTCGCAAGCGCGGCAGCGTCCACCTTACCATTGTGGGTTATATCCTCGATGTTCGTCTGGAAACCCTCATAACCGAGTTTTCTTTTCAGTTCGCTGCGCTCGAAATATGCGCACCAGCCTTTGTTCTCTATGCAGATCTCCTGCATCGGTTCCTCGCCATGTATTCTATCAATCAGGAAGGTGCGCGGAAAATCTGTTTTAGAAGCATAAGACAAGTTGACTGCCGCGTTTCCCACTCCGAATTTCTCTATTGCATCGGCAATGAAATCAGAGTATTTCATAGACCCGCGCACATAGTCTTTGAACCGCTGGAACTTCAGATTAAGAATGAACGTGCTTCCAACGTTAGAGAATATTGCCTCGTTTATATCAGTCGGGTTCTGCGATGCGACAATCAGTCCGAAGCGGTATTTCCTTCCTTCGCGAACTATCATTATCGCATCGCTCCGGTCGTCGTGCGCGAATCTTCCACGCCTCGTCGAGCACCACGAAAAGTTTGACCCCCTTATCCGCTGACCATTCCTCGTCACGCATCCTCTCTTTTAGGTATTGGAGTATGGAAAGCCCCGCCAGGACGCGAAATTCCTCATCCGGTAAGTTCTTGAGGACGATGTCCACTAATCCGGAATTTGTCAGCTTGTCTAGTTTGAGTGTGGATTGACGCGCAAGGAAATCGGCTCCCTCCCGTGTGAATCTACCGACGATTCTCGCGGTATTCAGGACATATTCCTTTACCCATACAGCCTCAGCCTGCTTAGCCTTATGCAACAGTATCGCGTGCACATCCTTGAGTGTCGGAGCCTCAATCGACTCTTGGCCTTTGGTATGCATGATGAACCCTTTGCTCGAGTAGGCTTCCTCAAAGGCCTCCTCCAATACGCGCTTCTCATCATCTTTCATCTGCCCCTCAAGGAGAATATCAAACGTTCTTACGAGCTGCCTTATCCGGTTGAGCGGTGAGTTCCCTCCCAAGTCCATCAAGTTCAGTGAGTTCTTATGCCCAAGCTCTACCACATTACCCCCGGTTTGTTTCACCCAGTCAATATATTCCGCTGCCCAATCAATGATGAGCGCGTTAGTATTCCAGATAATCGCCGCCCTTGTCAGGAAACTTTTCACTAGATAAGATTTCCCTGCGCCCGTCACACCAACGATGGCTATATGCGGATTCGTCAGTTTCTCGAACGTCCAATAAAACGGCACCTTCATTGTCTTTGTGCGGCCTATGTATATCGAGTTGAGAGGGTCGTTCATTAGCATATCTGGAGGGGGCTCAGGGGGATGAGATATTATCATGCGATGACCGAGTTCGCGGTTGGTGGAATCGAAAAACTTAAGCGGCGTCCCACTCTGTATCTTCTCTTCAATCCCGGCCATGTCAGTAGAGCGCCTCGTCAATGCTATATTTTTCCGGGAGCATATGGTCCCATTCGAAGCATCTTTTCATTTCGTCTCCACCGAGGTGTAGCACTTCGGTATCGAGCGTGCTCGCTATCACAGTCTTGAGTTCGGCGGCCTGCTGCTTCGCCTTAGCTACGGCGTCGTCTCTAGAATGGCTCGTCGCGCAGGTCATTGCGAAATTCAAGACTCTCATCGGTCGTTCGCCTTCGAGAATCTTATCGAGTTGGTTTTCGTACGATTCAATCTCCCTTTTAAGTCTGGTCATGTCCGCTCCTTGATTGGTCGAAGGGGGCAGGGACTGGAGTTCAGAGAGCCTCGATTCAGCGCTACTCCTGCGCTCCTTTATCTTGTCTAAAAATCCGGATAGGTCTACTGGGCAGATCATATTCGATATCTTGTATACATAATTTAGCGATGATAAAGCGCGCTCGTAGCTCTGCCTCGTGAGCGCTATTTGCTCTGGTGTTTTCTCTGTTGAGGACTGTGTGAATCGGACAAGTAGATATGCCGATGCGTAATATCTATCGCTCTCTTTTTTTACTATGACGTCCTGTGAAGGAGGTATTTCGTATTTTCCAAATCCCTCCATTATGTTGGCCTGCTTGGCTAATATCGGTTTTAAGATGAAACCGAACCGCCAGACTGCTGCAGCTATCACGAAAGACGCCACTGCACCAATAGCAATCAGTTCGTTCGGATAGAACACGAGTATCGCAAGCAATACGATTTGCACCGCTACTATAGTGGTGGCCATCCTTTTGTTGGTCATCAAATCGCTGTATGTCATACCTCGAACCTCCCGAGATTTATCTCAGAGCCGAAAAGACTTGCCAGTTCTTTTATCGCGAGCACGGTTAGCATGATGGAGAGGACTGGCAGAAACACGATTTGGACCACGAGCGATGCGAGGGCCATAGTGATTACTTTGGGTATGGATGATACTGCATTGGCAAGGTTGGCCGAATTTGTGGCATATGAATTCAGGTATGTAACCCACGAGTCCGGATTCGTCAGGCTCAGTCCGGTCGTTGATCCTCCGATGGGGCTGAGACTCTGTGCGTTTTGGTAAAATTGTTGGAACACTGCGAAATCATCATTATTCATGCTACCGAGAGCAGTTACGTTAAGGGCGATCGTAAGGGGGAATACGATGTACATGCCAACCGCGAGTGCGATGAGTGCGCCACCGATTTTCCTAGTTCCGAAGAACGTACGCAGTACTGCACCCACCGGTAAAAATATGCTTAAGGCAGTCGAGTTTATGAATTGCAAGAGAGCGATTTCCACTCGCACTAATATGCCTAGGAACAGGAGCGATTGCAGGACGCTGTTGAAAACCTGCACGATGCTCGAGAATCCGGCTAGCGGTGTTATGTTCACGACGACTATATCAACTGAAAATTTTGATAACACATCAAGCAGCATGTTAAATATGAAGATGCTCGCCATCAGGTTCAATATCTGCGTTTGGAGTACGTTCAGATATTGTGTAGCATAGCATATCACGGTTCCGTCTGGTAGTCCAATTGTTTCGCAATCTACTAATACTAAGCTGCCACCCGTAATCGAGAGCGGAGATACAGTTGTCAAATCGATATCTGGTTTGAGGCTTTCGAAAGCCTTGGTGATAATTCCGCTTCCTGGAGCCATGAGCAAAACGAGCCCCCCAATAATCGCGGCGCTTACCAACACCTGTACAAATTCGTTCTTGGACCAGTCTTCGAGTTGGTGATTCTTCATGATTCGTGATAAGAGATAAGCTATTCCCACGAGTACAATCATCGACACCATTACATAGTAAGCTACAAGGAAAGCGTCTCCCCCACCTGCTCCTGGGGTCGAAGGTAATTGGGCCAGGAAATCCGTAGAATTTCCCATAACACTAACCTTGCCTGGAATTTAGAAGCGGTTCAACTTCCGGAGCCAGGGGTGAGGAACTTCATCCCGGAACTCACGAGAAGACCCGCTCCACCTACAAGTGCTGCCAGTATGATTGCTCCAACAACCAAACTGGTGGCTACCGAGTGATATTTTCCCCGCTGGTCGGCAGTCACAAAGACGTTGGAGTAGATATAGATGATCCCACCCAGCACCAGAGCAATCACAGCAACCATGGGTCCAAGTTGTAGCAGGGCCTGCATAATGTTGCACGTGAAACTGATAATATTCCCGCTACTATCACAAACCATCTCGGCAGGTTTTGAAATATCCTGTCCAGCGTCTGCTGCTAATCCAAGCCCGCTCACAAGGAGCGCGACAATCGGTGTTTTCAGATTTTTCAACAAGTCTCCCACCCATCTCCTTATTACGACATTTCTTACGAAATGTATTTTTCACCGAAACAAATAAATATGTTATGCTTTTTTATAATAATAGAGTATATTTATTGTTTTTATAACATCAAAATTGTTTTTTATTGATTTTTTTACACATATTTTGGTGTTAGACAGCGTTATAAACATCAACTATCGGGTCAATTCATGGTACGCAACACCACGAAAATCTTGTTTTGCAGTCTCTGCCACAAGAGCACGAAAGCGCAGCCGCTGGATATGGATGATACGCTCTTTGGGAACTACATTCGACTCATGCGTAAGCTTGGCATCTCCCATCACAAAGGCCAGCTTGGTGTCTGCTCTTCTTGCATGCCCTCCTACGTCGCGATGCAAAAAAAATATTCCGAGAAGCAGATTCTCTACATCCTCCTCGCCATCGTCTTCGGCGCCCTCTACCTCTATTTCACGCAAAACCCCGCGCTAGCGCTCCTGATCGCGTTGCTTGTCTTCTCCCTCTCGTTCTTCCACTACGTCCCGCCCATGAAGCGATGATATTTAATCACTCTGACACATTAAATATAACATGAGACGCGTCTTGGAGATCGGCCACGGAGGGACACCCATGTGCGGCACCCTCCCGCTCGCCCAGTTCTCCAGGATGATGCCTCCCGGCACCATTTATCACGGGATAGATCTCCCCGCGAGGGCATCCCCCATAGATCAAAATCGCCCGGAAGCGCAGATTCTCACAGCGGAATCCGTTTACCGCAGCTCCGGTTTGCGGAACATTTTCTTATCTCATATGGATGGAACGAAACTGGCCTTCCGTGGCGGGGTTTTCGATGAGGTGCACCTCCATTGGATAGTGACGGCTCCTGGCATTGGCTCGGCGCAGATTTTCGATTTATTGCAGGAGAGCGCCCGGGTTCTCAAGAGAGGGGGAAGCTGCATAATCAGCGGTGAAGAGAAGGATGTCGGATATTCGGATGCCCTCTGGATGATGCGCATGAATCATGTCCCGTTCACATACGATGAAATGCCTGGCGCATTGCAGTATGCGACCGTATTCAGCGGGCTTGTGCAGGAGCGGCTCGACAGGCTCAAGACATACGCGCCTGACGCATTCGTCATCGTGTCCAAGAGGGCTGATTAGACCATATACGGCCTGCCGCCGTTGTGTATCACAACGCCGCCTGGCGCCCTTTCAGCGAACCTGGCAGCGCTCTCTATGCTCGCAGCGACCGCCTGCCACTCGGAATAGTTTTCATTATGTATGCAGGAAAGCAGTTCCCTCACGATAATTCTCCTTGTTGGGTCAGCCAGCACGAAATATACCGAACTGCCGCGGCTCCCGTCTATCGCTATCCCGTATCCCGGCATCTCCGCCGGGGTCCTTGCGTGGACGAGATCACCGCAGACCTTGGCTATGCCGAATTCGTGGTCCTGCGAATAAAGCACATACGCAGCTTCCCTAGAGACGAGCATGCATTCCGGGACGCCTATCGCATTCCTGGCACGCTGGTCCCAGCCTCTCGCCTCCCTGCTCATCAAGGCCTCGATCTCGCGTTTGGAAAAGGATTCCGGCGGCGCGCCGATCCTCGGCTCGCGCACAGGCAGCATGCTCGCGAACGGGGGGAACCTTCCCGATTTGCGCAATAAATCCCCCACGCGCGCCATCAAGGCCGTGTGATTCGCGAATCTCGTCGCATTGGATTCACTACCACTCATGAAGACGATTTAAAACCAACAATATAAAAACAGGACCAAAATCGCACGACTATCGGCCGCTTTTCAAAGACGTATCACGTATGGGGAGCAGCAGGTGCGTATCACGACGCCGTCCGGGGCTGCCACACGCGCGGCCATTTCAGCGGCCTGATCTATCCTATCGGCGATCCCATGCCAGTCGCAGAACGATACGCTGAACCTGGAAGATAGCCGCTCCCTAACGATTATCCTCCTGGCCGGGTCGACCACCATGAAATCAAAGGAATCGTGCCGGCTCCTGTCGATCGCTATCCCGTATCCAGACATCTCCCTAGGGACCATCAAATGGGCGAGATAGCCGTATACCCTTGCCACTCCGAATCCTTCGTCTTGCGAATAGTAATCCCTCGCAATTCCGGTCGCGGCAAGCAATGTTTCCGGCATGCCCATCGCGGTGCTGACTCGCTCATCCCAGCCGTCCGCCATATTGCTCAAATCGATCTCGATCTCATTTCTGGTGTAACGTGCGCCTCGCATCGGCTCGCTCGGCGCCTTGGCCGCGAACGGGAATCTCCTGAAATCGCGTAGCGCGGCATCCGGCCGGGCATCCCTCCTTAGAGCGACCGCCATCGGTTTTACATCACCACTCATAACGACAATTAAAGACCAAACAATATAAAAAATGCACAAAATCCGGTCCATTTTCCCGCAAGGTAAATAATGGTTATCTGGTATTTTTCCAGTTATGAAGATCACTGGTGTATGGGCACGTGAGATATTGGATTCCCGCGGCAATCCCACGGTGGAAGCCGATGTCGCGACCGAGAACTCGATGGCGAGCGCGGCCGCTCCGAGCGGAGCATCCACGGGGAAATACGAGGCGCGCGAGCTGCGCGACGGCGGTGCGAGGTACCTCGGCAAAGGCGTCCTCAATGCCGTGGATAACGTGAACACGGTCATCGCCCCGGGGATAACCGGCATGGAGGCCTCGGAGCAGGATATGGTGGACCAGAGGATGCGCGAGCTCGACGGGACCAGAGATAAGAGCCGGCTCGGGGCGAACGCGATGGTCGCGGTGTCTATGGCGGTCTTGAGGGCCGCGGCCGCGAGCGACGGGAAGATGCTGCACGAGCACCTCGGCGGGGACAAGCTCCCGCTCGCGATGTTCAACGTGATAAACGGGGGCAAGCATGCGGGCGGAGGCTTGGCAATCCAGGAATTCATGATAATGCCCGAGGCGCCCATGTTCACCGACCGCCTGAGGATGGCGAGCGAGATATATCATATATTAGGCAAGCAGCTCTCGGACAAATACGGCGTGATGTCCAGAAACGTCGGGGACGAGGGCGGATACGTCCCTCCGATACAGAACACCTACCAGGCGTTCGATGCCTTGCAGTCCGCCATAGAGGAGGCTGGATACGCGAGCGCGTGCTCGTTCGCCATGGACGCGGCCGCATCGTCCTTCTTCGACACTAAGAAAGGTACGTATAAGATAGACGGCAAAGACCTCCGCGAGTCCGACCTCATAGACTATTACATCGACCTCGCCAAGACGTACAAGATAAAAAGCATAGAGGACCCCTTCGACGAGGAGAGTTTTTCAGCATTCGCAGGGCTGCACAAGGAGCTTCCCAAGGTCCAGGTCGTGGGGGATGATTTAGTCGTCACGAACCCGATCCGCTTGAAGAGGGCCATAGAGGAGCAGTCGATCAGTGCCCTTCTCCTGAAAGTGAACCAGATCGGCACGGTGAGCGAGGCGATGGACGCGGTCCGCATGTGCAGGGAGAGCCGCCTGAACATAGTGGTCAGCCACCGCTCGGGCGAGACCGAGGATTGCTTCATATCGGATTTCGCGGTCGGGATAAACGCAGGGCAGATAAAGACCGGGGCCCCGGCGAGAGGGGAGAGGACCGCCAAATACAACCAGCTCCTGCGCATAGAGGAGAAGATGGTGGGAGAGAGATTGGCCTGAGGGGCCCCCAAAGCATTTAAAAACGTTCACGGGCAAGATGATACGATAACTCGTTCTCCCAAAGTGGTTTTTATGGATACAGCCAAATTCGATGAATCTGCGAAACAGACCGGAACGACCACGGTCGGGCTCGTCTGCAAAGATGGAGTCGTGCTCGCCAGCGACAGGCGCGCTACCATGGGTTACCTCATCGCGAGCAAGGATATCGACAAGATATACAAGCTCACGGACAGGATAGCCATGACCATAGCAGGAGGGGTGGGCGATGCCCAGACCTTAGTGCGATGGATGACATCGGAGCTGAAACTGTACGAGCTCAAGAACGAGAAGCAGGCGACGGTGGAAGCCGCGGCCACGCTCCTCGCCAACATACTCACGCAATACAAATACTACCCGTTCTACGTCCAGCTGATAATCGGCGGCGTGGACGAGAGGCCTAGGCTGTTCTCGGTGGACATGCTCGGAGGCATAACCGAGGAGAAGGTCACTTCGACCGGAAGCGGCTCTCCTATCGCGTACGGTGTGCTGGAAGAGCTCTATGAGCTGGAGAAGGACATCGACGTAAATCTCCCGATCGCTGCAAAAGCCGTCAGCGCGGCCATGAAGCGCGACGCCGCGACCGGAGAGCGTGTCGACCTGGTAGTGATCTCCAAATCAGGCTTCAAGAGGTACGAGAAGGCGGACGTAGCCCGCATACTCGGTTCCTCCAAGTAATTTCGACCAGATAATTCCTTCTTTTTCTTTCTTGATATCCTTTCTTTCCGGCATACGCCGGGGCCAATACACAACGACTATACAATCCATGCTTACGAGGTGTTTATTTGCATTTCAAGGACATAGTGAAACGTATCAGCGAGA
The DNA here is from genome assembly GCA_963800555.1 of uncultured Microcaldota archaeon. Taxonomy (GTDB): domain Archaea; phylum Micrarchaeota; class Micrarchaeia; order Anstonellales; family Bilamarchaeaceae; genus Bilamarchaeum. The sequence goes on from CAWDBH010000009.1 coordinate 12,765, forward strand.
TCATGCCGCACGACTGCGAGGTCACTAAAGTGGAGCCGGAAGGGCTCTCCACAGTGATATACATCAAGAACATCAAGGCGTTCTACTCCAACGAGAGGCTAATCAAGGAGCTGGCGAGCGCGCTCAAGAAGAAGGTCACGATACGCGTGGACCAGGGCATGCTTCTCCCGATAGACGAGGCAAAGGCCACGATAGAGACATTGGTCCCGAAGGAGGCCGAGATAAAGAGCATCACCTTCGTGCCTGAGATGTCCGAGGTCCGAATCGAGGCGATAAAGCCCGGGCTGGTCATCGGCAAGGGCGGCATGATACTCAAGGAGATAATGCTCAAGACGAACTGGGCTCCCGTCACGCTGCGCGCACCTACAATGCCCTGCTCGACATTGGACGGCATCCGCAAGATAAATGTGCTCGAAGCCGGCGAGAGGAAGAAATTCCTGGTGAACCTGGGCAAGAAGATATGTCAGCCGCCGCCTCCAGGGGACTGGATCCGTGTGATGGCGCTCGGTGGATTCCGCGAGGTGGGCCGATCCTGCCTGCTCGTCCAGACCCCGCACAGCAAGGTCATCGTGGATTGCGGAGTGAACCCCGCGACAGGGGACCCGACCAAGGCGTACCCGTACCTGAACATGGCGGGTTTCCAGTTCTCGGACATAGACGCGGTCGTGATAAGCCACGGCCACATGGACCACATGGGTTTCCTCCCGTACCTGTTCGCTTACGGCTATGACGGCCCGGTCTACTGCACGCCTCCGACGCGGGACCTCATGGTGCTCCTCCAGCAGGACTACCTGAACCTCTGCAAGAAATCGTTCAGCATCGAAGCGCCGTATACCAAGAAGGACATCTACAAGGAGCTACGGAACGTGGTAACGGTCGATTACGAGGAGGTCGTGGACATCACGCCCGAGATAAAGATGACGCTCTATAACGCCGGGCACATACTCGGTTCGGCGTCGGTGCATCTCCACATCGGGGAAGGCGCGCACAACCTCGTCTATTCGGGAGATATCAAATTCGGTTTCACGCGGCTCTTCGATCCGGCGCACACGTACTTCCCGCGCCTGGAGACATTGTTCATAGAGAGCACTTACGGAGGCAGGAACGACATCTCTGTCAACCGATTCGACAGCGAGCGCAACCTCGCGAACATAATACGCGAGACGATAGCCAAGCGCGGCAAGGTGCTCGTCCCCGTCTTCGCGGTCGGCAGGTCCCAGGAGCTGCTCCTCGTATTGGAGGAGATGGTCCGCAGGGAGCCGGATTTCAACATCCCGATCTATATCGACGGCATGGTGCTGGAAGCGTCTGCCATCCACACGGCGTACCCGGAATACCTGCGCGAGCAGCTCCAGAGGCGCATATTGTCCAACATGAGCCCGTTCGAGAACCCGCTCATCAAGGTCGCGAAAGGGACGTCCAAGGAGGAGATAGTCAATGGCGAGCCAGCCATAATCCTCGCGCCCTCCGGTATGCTGACAGGCGGACCGTCATATGAATACATGAAGCTTTTAGCTGATGACCCGAACAACACGCTCGTTTTCGTAGGCTACCAGAGCGCGCTGTCGCTCGGTTCCAAGATCCAGCGAGGCATGAAGGAGATACCGACACTCGGCGACGACGGGAAGATGAAGACGCTCAGCATCAATATGCGCGTGGAGACCGCGGAAGGCTTCTCGGGCCACTCTGACCGCGCGCAGCTGATGGCGTACCTCAAGAACCTGCGTCCGAATCCGGAGCGCATCGTCACCATGCACGGGGATTACAGCAAGACGGACGAGTTCGCGAAATCCGCTGGCATGATGATGAGGAAGGAATCGGTCGCTTTGGCGGACCTGGAAGCCTTGAGGCTCAAATGAAAGGGGCCTGCGGTCCCTTTCGAACCTCCATTCTATTTGTGGTTTTTTTTGATAAAGAATGATTTAAATAACCTCTCATCCTTAATCCTATCATGTCATCCTTCAAAGATCCCAGGCACATTGCTCACGATCCAGCCGCTCCGCCAGGGAAAGACAGACGCAGGAGGTTCATGCACCTGTTCGAGCACGGCGAGCCTACCAGGCACAGTGCCAAGGGACACGCTTCTGAATTTTCGATAGCTGATATACATTCAAGGTTCGTATCCTGCGCACCCGGCGATGGGTGTGTGGCATTAAAGTTCCAGAACGGAATGGTCGTCAGCATATCAGTGCCAGATGGCTCATCCATACGCACGAATTCCAGCCGTTCGGATTCCACTCCTGTGAATGGAGCTAAGGGACTGGCCGATGCGATACACTTATCCTGCCAAGACAAGACCGTCGCATACATATCATCCGACAAAGGCGTAGGTGGCGGGACCGTGCTCAACATGATTACGCAGGAAGATTTCATTTTCATTTTGCGCAGCGACAAGATAATCGCTTTCAAAGTCGAACCCGAGGGATGACATGCTCTCCAAATCCAATCCCATGCTCCGCGTCCCTTTCGAGAAGCGTCGTCCTGCACCAGAAAATAGCAAACCGATGCTCAATTGGTCAAGCGTGTCACAGAGCTCAATGGGGCATTACACAGAACCTTTCGCTGCCCATCCCGTGATCGAAGAGATGCTCCTCGAAATCCAAACCGGTTGCCAGCAGGAAACGAGTGCCCCCTGCCCTATCAGTCCTAGGCAAGCAAAACCCGTAGGCGTCGCGTTTGGCGATCCCGAAAAGACCGTGGATGCTAAATTCTCGACCTGCGCATCCCAAGGCGAAAACATGGAAATGGGGTTCGATGGCGGGAAAAGCATCCGGATGTCGGTGCAGGGATCCGCTAAACCCCGTTTCATAATCTACCCTGCCAATATGGAATCATGGAGAGCCTTCGACGTTCCTGGTCTGGCCTTCGCGATAGCGAAAACATGCCAGGGAGAGAAAATCTCATCGATTTCCCACAGACCCGGCGCGTCTGGCGGAACATTGCTCATCATCCGTTCACAGGACTACGATAGGATCATACTCGTGGTGGATTGCAACGCGCAGATATCGTTCTGCGATGACCAATCCGGTTGAATTATCCCTGGTTTTTAATCTCTTTCAGGCATGGTCAGCCCATGGCAGGCGTGAAAGACATCGTGCCGAGGAAGCCGAATCCGTTCGAGACCGCGCCGAGAAGCACCGATCCTTTCGAAGCCGCAATCCAAACGATACACCTGGGAAGCCGCTACTTCGGGGCCGGGCGCGACACCGCTCACGTCGGAATCGACCTTTTCGTCCATATGCGCACGCCGCTGCAGGCGCCTGTGGAGAGGGCGGTACTAATCGGGGTGACGCGGGCGGATTCGATACCCGGGGTGTCGATGGGGAACGCGCTCGTCCTCTTCGTGCCCAACGAGAAGCAACCCTATTTCCTCGCGCTGCTGCATCTCGACAAGAAGACCTTCAAGGTGCTAAAAGAGAAGAACATCGGCGCCGAGCTTGTCTCTGAGCCGGGTGTGAGCAGAATCATCGCGTACACGGGGAATTCCGCTTCCGGGCCCAATCCTCACCTGCATGTCACGGCCGGGATCCGCTTCCAGCTCGCCGGGAAGCTGCACACGGCGGAGGAGTTCATGCAGCTATACAAGGAGAAGAAGCTAAGCGCCGAGTTACTGAGATCCCTGAATCCTGACGGCAGGAGCGGCGTCGTCTCCATAAAGCCTCCTGGCAATGTGAATATAAAGGACAGGAGGGGCCTTCTGGCCGCAGGCTACCTTGACCCTGAAGAGCTCATGCGCAAGGGCCTCCGCTTCTCCACACAGCCTCCGAGGATGAAGGAGAAACTCCCGCCGTTGCGCTGAGGAATCCGTCCGTATATGTGGTTTTCTTTGAAAAAGCATGTATTTATATACTATTACACACATAATAACATTATGACCTCCACAGCAACTATTGAGGATTCTGGTAAGGGAAACCACTCTTCTCCGCAGAAGCCTGCGACCTTTTTAGAAGCGATCAGGCGCAGGTTCGGGTCTTTCGATAACCCGTTTGCCCCGAGGCAAGAGCCGCTTATCGATGTTTTGTCCAGGATTAATACGACCCCCGTCGCTATCGGTCCGAAAGACGGCACGGCAAAGCCGAAACCCCTGACATTCATACTTTCCGATCCAGACCTGCTAATGGGTCCTACCAATCATTACACTGCATCTAGTCTTGGTCCGGCTCTGATGGGGAACTATGATTCATCCCATGCTCGCGTTAATATGATAAGCGCACCGCGCATCAATCCCTTCCAGGTGGTAAACGCAAAATTCGTGGACTGCATATCCTCGCCCACATTCGTGCTGATTGAGTTCGAGAAAGGGAACGACATCGCCGTTTCACTCCCGGACGACGCATTCATGATCACTAGGACCAAAAAATCACATTCCGTTATGTCTGATCCAAAAGCGGCGGATACCCCTGCAGATCTTAGCATCAGCGATAAAGGAGTTCTGCCAAGGCAAAACCGTCGATTTCGTCGCGGTATGTACAAGCAAGGGCGATAAGACCGGGCTCGTCATTATGTTATCGAACGGAGATGTTTTAATGACGGACAGCGAGAAAAGAGTCTCGATCTGCTGATTTTCTTCAATTTTTCTATTTTATCATTTGCGGTTTCTATTAAGTGGTTTTATTTGATAAAAGATGTATTTAAATATGTTTCTACATATAACAACATATCGTATCGGTGTTATCATGGTATCGGATCAAAGACCTAGATCTAGTAGATGTCATCTCGGAAGGACAGCCCCGCTAGCTGCCATGCCAGAGGCTGTGAAGTCCGGAAGCTCCCTAAAACGCACGGCCGTGCAGTTCGCTATCCCAGAAGCTATGGGGCCTGATCGTTTGCCGAATCGAGGTATCACGGTGGCTCCAAGCGAGCCGGAACCACAAGATGATCTTATCATCGGCAGCCCTAATTGTTCGGTTATACCGGAAAATGTCATGGTAATCCGCGCGGGATTCTTAAGCGCTAAAGCCGTCAAGAGTCCTGATAAAAGTTCTGTATTGATAACCTTCAAAGACGGGAAAACCGTCAACATTCCCGTGCCTGCAGATGCAATCGTAAAATTGCCTTCTCGTATTCAGATGTCGTTATCCATGGATGGTATCGATGGGATCGCCTCGGCCATATCTCGCTTCTGCAAAGGCAAGATGATAGAACGTGTAACCCTAATCCCATCCTGCTCTCAGGATTACAATGAACTTCTCATCAGCCCCGCGGGAGGAGGTATCTTCGTGATGATGGTGTCCCCTCCGCCTAGCCGCATGACCACGGTCCCTCTTCCAGAGATTCTGAACGCGAAATGCCTATCCTGCATGAAAAAAGACGATACCGTGAATATATCCCTGGATGATGGCAGGACCATCCTCATGCAGACGCAAGCATCGGATATATCCATATGCTCATCTGCCTCGCTATCCAGGCATGTGATCACGGATAAACTCCCTTCCAAGAAAGTGGAAGGGACCTCGGGTCTCTCTATCGAGTTAGAGAGGCTCATCATGGGCAAGAGCATCCTGTCGATCCAGAACGACGAGGGCCTATTTGGCGCAGCACAGGCCTACATACGCTTGGAAGACGAGAATCTCTATCGCACTATCGTGGTCAAGACCGACAAGCATATATCATTCAGTATGGTCACGAGCGTCTGATTTTTCTCTCTCTATTTCCTGCGTTTCCGACTGCTTTATTGTGTGGTTTTCTTTGCAAAAGCGTGTATTTAAATAGCCTTTCATGCATAATATCATTATGACCTCCACTAAAGATTCTGGATGCGTTGAGAAGCCCGCTTCAAGGATTCGCACTGTGTGCTCCAAGCTCGCGAGACCGTTTGTAAGCGTGTGGGCAGCATACCAGATCCGGAAGGCAAAGCCGAACTTTCCAACCACGATCCCTCTTATCGAAGGAGCACAGACTGATGGTAGCTCTAATCATAGGGAGCAGGTAGCAACCACTCGCGGACCGTACGTAGGGGCAGGTTCCAAGTCAGTCGACAACTTCCGGGCAGTCAATGTCTATGAGCCACCTGTATCGCCCTTCCAATCCCTGATGTTCTCCAGCTCTGAAGAGCCGCTCATGGCATCACATGGATCGGCCGGTTTCTCCGATTATTTCGGTAATCTCAAAATAGTCATACTACCGCCCCGAGACCACCTCGACCAACCGGTTTCAATGAGCGCTCCGAATGATAATTATCAGATGGAATCCATGGACGCGAAATTCCTGTCCTGCAAATACCATGGCGGAATCGCGGAATTCGAGCTCTTTGGCAGAAACCCCATTGGTATACGCATGTCCTCTGAAACCGTCTTCACCGTAAAAGAGCATTTCTCGCAATCCATCGTAACTACCCAAACCGTAGTCACTGCAAATGCCGAGCGCGTTTGCAAAGAGATCTCAAAGTGCGCGGGCCAGAAAATCATCATGATCGCGGTCACTTACGTGGATGGGAAGACCCAGCTATCCATATTCTTCGATGGTGGCGATGCGCTCGCGGTGACCAGCGAGAAGCCTATGGCGATCTGCACGGTCCCAGACTGCTAATTTTCCAGTTCCTTTTCCATTTCGTGGCTTTCCCACGGGTAGACGACCCACGACGTGGTGGTCTCGGCGTAATAATCCGGCTTGAATTCTGATTCAGGCTTGAAATGGATCGTCGCGACCTTTATCTCCTTCGCGCCTTTGCGCAGGAGGTAGTCCTTCGCGACTATCAGGCTTTTCCCGGTGTCCGCGACGTCATCCACGATCAGGATCTTTTTCCCCTTGACGTCCATCGTGAGCTCCTGCGTGATGATCGGGGAATCGGATGTCTTTCCGATGCCTTTGTAGAATGCGATACCCAGTATCCCTATGTCGTGCACTTCCATGATGTCCGAGAGTATCCTCGCGGGCACGAGTCCACCTCTCGAGAGGCCGACTATCATGTCCGGCTTGAATCTCTTCGCTTCCATGGCGAGCACCTCGCAAAAGTGCAACGTCGCCTCCCAGTTAAGCCGCAGGATATCCATGGCAGATAAACCGCCTGATTCTTTTTATCCCTTCCCGAAACCGCCGTCAGGTGCCTTTAAAAGATTTTCTTAGTTATAGCATCAGAAGTCGGTTCACCCATTCCTTGCACAAAGGGCATGGAAACCGAAGTAAAACGAGGACGAGCGATATGAAACCGATGCGTATGGACGAAGACGAAGACTGGGAAGACGATGAAGGCGACGATGACGACGACCTCTCGGAAGATGAGGAAGATCAATGAGACCACTGCGCCTCGACGAAGATGAGGATGTCGAGGACGACGATTTCGAAGACGAAGAGTGGGAAGAAGAATAGCATCCCCTTACCTTTTTTAATAAAGCGTTAACTAATCCTAATCAATGGGCTCGTAGCTCAGTTTGGTTTTGCCATTCCCTTTGGGGAAATGTGAAACTAAGAGCAGCTTGGATAGAGCGGCAGCCTTCTAATCTAGGGGAGACCCGTTCCGGGTTCCCTAAGAGGCGCGAGCTGTAGGTCGCGAGTTCAAATCTCGCCGAGCCCGTTTTATTCACCCGTGCGAGCCTAGCGGCTCGCGGTGAACCCGCCTATCTCCGGTTTTGCGTCCGGATTGGGGCCCACGGACTTACAGTATCCTTAAATTCTTTTACCATCAACAGATTAGCGCTCATTTTCCTCAAAGGGCACAGGTGGTCACATGGAGATAACTGACGTCAGCGACATGTTGGACGGTCTAGTGAATGATACTAGCATACCGAAGAATATCCGCAGGGCTCTATCAGAAGCCAAGACTAGGCTGGATAGCAGCGAAGACAAAAGCGTGAAGCTGAGCGCGGCCATCTACGTCATAGAATCCATAGCCGAGGACATAAACATGCCTGCCCACGCGCGCACCCAGATATGGGCAATCATGAGCGCTCTCGAGACTCTCAACGAACGTAAGTGAAGAAAATGATTTCTGATCTCTCTTCCCAGGGGATAAGGCTGACCTTGGAAGCAGAGGAGATGCTCGGGCCGCAAGTCTCGGATGAGATGATCCAGAAGATCCTTCTCCTCAAGAAGCCCCTCATCTCGAAAGAGGACCTGGAAGGGCTATTGAAGCCGAAAGAGACTTTGAAGGCAGAGATACTCCAGCCATCCGATTTCGTCCCAATCGCGAAGGAGCATTCGCCGGATATAAAGCTCATCCATTCTCTCGATGTGACGGGCAAATCGAGGACGAAAGGCGAGGTGGACAATTTCATCGCGCATTTCAGGAACCGCTACGAGCGACTCTCCCGCCTCCTGCGCCGCAGCAACACGGTCTCCACGATAGACCTGGCCGACGCGAAGCGCCACGTGAACGAGAAGGCCCGGGTCGTGGTCATGGTTTCCGAGAAGAAGGAGACCAAGAAAGGGAACCTCCTCCTGGAAGTCGAGGACATGAGCGGCACATTCAAGGTCATAGTCTCGAATTCCAGGGTGAACGAGCAGCTGCTCGACAAGGCCAAGAACGTCCTGCTCGACGACGTTGTCGCCATCACCGGGAAAGTTCTCGAGCCCTACCTGATAGCAGAAGACATAGAATGGCCGGACATGCCGGTAATCCGGGAGAAGAGGCGGTCCGAGGAGGACATCGCGGTCGCGTACCTATCGGACCTGCATTTCGGGAGCAAGCTTTTCCTGGACCGCCATCTCGATTCCTTCGTGGAATGGCTGCACGGCAAGGGCGAAGCGAAGGAGCTCGCAGGCAAGGTCAAGTACATAACGATAGCGGGGGACGTCGTGGATGGGATAGGCGTCTATCCGAACCAGGAGAAGGAACTGCTCGTGAAGGACATCTTCGGCCAGTACAAGATGTTCTGCGATTTCCTAGAGAAATTGCCTGATTACATAGAGGTGATAGTCGCCCCGGGCAACCATGACGCGGTCCGCAGGGGCGAGCCCCAGCCTGCGATAGGGAAAGACCTGATACCGAACGATGTGACCTTGGTCGGGAACCCATCCATGGTCTCCCTAGAGGGGGTCAAGCACCTGATGTACCACGGGACTTCGATAGACTCGATGATATCAAACATCCCTGGGGCGTCCTACATGCATCCCGAAAAAGTCATGGTGGAGTATCTCCGCAGGCGGCATCTCTCACCAGTGTACGGCGCGAACCTTATCATACCCGAGAACATCGATTATATGGTGATAGAGGAGCCGCCCGACATATTCCACGGCGGGCACGTCCACAAGAACGGATATACCCAATACCGCGGCACTTTAGTGATAAATTCAGGGACATTCCAGGACCGGACGGATTACCAGATTAAGCAGGGTCACGTCCCGACACCCGGACTTGTGCCGGTCTACGAGATGAAGCACGGAAGGCTCCATACGCTCGATTTCAAATCGTGAAAATCAGTGTACGGTTCTCTTTCTAGGGCCTGATCCAGCCGGTTTTGCATCTGAAGGCTGGCGAAACATAAGCGGCAGGGGCAGAGTATTCCCAGCGCATACCCTATCCTCCCTCTCGTTTGTGTCCCCGCCCATTTCATGCGGGCTAACCATACGATTATCGGTTTGAAATCCAGGGTGTTGCCTGAGGAAATCATTAAGTTCGGGCTGGCCGGCTGCCTCCCCTCTCAGGTCTTTTTTGAACGCATCCACTTGCATCTGTTCTGGTCTGGATCCGTTTCTCGGATTTGAATTCGAATAGAATATTCCGAAACCGAAATCCGGAGACCATACCATCCTATATCCATCGTAGTTCTTCATCACGTGGTGTATCTCTCCATATACTTCTGCGCGTTCGGGAGTATATGTCACGAGAAACTCAGGCCCGTTCGGATCGCTATTTTTCGCTATGGTCATTCTATCACGGTACGATAACGTCACGAAGGTTATTTAAACACTATTTTATCGCTTTTAACACAAAAAGATTGGAAAAAAATCAGCGTGGCAGTTTTCTCGGGTCCGAAGACGGTGCAACCACGATCGGCTTGTGGAATGCAGCCGGGAACGGAAGATCGCTGATGGACCTCCTCCCTGGGCCGAACTTATCTTGTGGCATCTTCATTGCAGCATCCCAGCTCGTGCTCTTATTATCTGTCTTCACTCTTGGAAATTTTCCGAGATAAGCGCCGAGCTCTACGTTGTCTGCGGCTTCGCGTATCAAATCATTTCTGAACTCGGTTATGAGACCGGATTCTGGTTTGGCAGAATTTCTCTGGTCTTTACCCTGGAAGATCGCCACGAATCCTTCCTCGGGCTTCCATAGCATCCTGTACCCGTCATAGCTCTTAGCAACACCGCCGCCTATGAGCACCTCTGCGGGGCCTATTGAATATTCCATCGATGCGCTAGCGCCTGTTAATGTAACTTCTACCTCTCCCATTCAATCACCATACGATATATGGACAGAAAGCTATTTAATCACCATTTTATTTCATTTATCACTATAAAGTACCGTGCTCCACAATCTGCAACCCCGCTTCAAGGATAGAGGTATCCTGTTGGGAAATCCGACGTCGTAGATATCTTTATAAATTTAAACCGACAATCGCATATCAATCAAGACGATAATCTAGGTGGTATGATGTCCAAGTACTTAATAGCAAGGCAACTCTCAGGAAAGAAATTGGTCACCAATGAAGGTGAGGATTTCGGAAGGCTCGTTGATGTAGAAGTCAATGAGGTCTCAGGCAAGATAGAAGCTCTTCTCGTGGAAGCGAACCCAGACAACGGCCTTGCGACCAAGATGAAGAAAGAGGATGGTATGATGCACGTTCCCTATGAATCCGTGTTGGCTGTCGGGGACTACATCATCGTCGAGAAAAGGAATATGGTAGCCTGATTTTCCCATCCTTTTTATGTTTTCCTATATAGCTGGCGTAGATGAAGCAGGACGGGGCCCGGTCATCGGTCCCCTAGTCATCTGCATCGCATTCTGCAGGCGCGAGGATGAGAAGCGCCTGCGCAAATTCGCATCCAAGGATTCCAAACAGCTCAGCGCCTCCCAGCGGGAGGAGGCGTACGCCAAGCTCAGCGAGTTCTGCAACTTCCGCTGGATAGAGATAAGCGCGACCGACCTCAACAGGCTGATGCCTGACATGTCCCTCAACGACATAGAGGCCAAGTACATGGCGAATCTGATAAATAAAATCGAGGACGGGGACGTCATGATCGACATGCCTGACAGGTACGCATGGACCTTCCGCAAGCGCATGGAGAAGTTCGGCGTGAAGAGGAAGTTCGAGGCCGAGCACAAGGCCGACGAGAACTACCCCATAGTGGCCGCCGCCTCCATATGCGCTAAGATAACCCGCGACAGGAAGATCGAGGAGATAAAAAAGGCGACCTGCGATTTCGGCAGCGGCTATCCTTCCGACCCCAAGACCATATCTGCCCTCAGGGGCAAAGAGACGCGGGCGGCTTTGGCACCGTTCATACGCACGAGGTGGAAGACTCTAGAGCGCCTCGGGCAGAGGAAGCTTTTCGAGGGCGAAGATGGCTAAGGTCACGATCATGAACGAAGGGGTTTCCTTCGAAGTGCCTGACGGGGCACGCCTCCTCGATTATATCAAAGAGAACTCTTCATTGCCTTTCGGATGCGAGGGTGGGACCTGCGGCACATGCATCTGCACCGTGCTTAAGGGGCTGGAGAACCTCAATCCCAGGAACCATGAGGAATGGCTCCACCTCCAGAAAAGAGGCGCCACCCCGAGCCAGCGGTTGGCCTGCCAGATCTGGGTGAAAAAGGGAGAAATAGAGATAGAATATTGAATCAGGGATCGGGCTGGACCGTTATGGTTCCCGTTATGGCCCTGAACAGCTGGGAATAATATTCGCATACCATGGGCTCGGTGAGCGTCACTGTCGCGCTCTTGCCCGGCGCCAAGGTTTTGGTGTCGAACATTATAACGCCGTTTTGCGAGCATGTAGCGGTTTCCGGCTTGGGATCGTTGTTCGTCCAGGTCACGCTATCGCCCACATTGACCGTTATGTTCTGCGGGTTGAACGAGTTGCCGTTTATCGAGACGGAATAGGACTGGGGGACGTATTCAGCTGCCGTCGCCGCCTGAAGGGTGAACGATATCTCCTTGGAAATCATAGGCGTATACGGCGTCCTGTCGTTATTGAACAGCTCTACCGTGACCGTGTGGGTGCCAACAGGGAGGTCGCTTATGGTGTATTCCCTGCTCGTTACCACCACCGGTTCATTGCCATCCACTGTTACCTCGAAATAACCCTGCCCTTTCTTTGCGGCACCGCCAGGACTCTCGAGAACGAGGTTCTGGGTGCTCATGGTGAGAGTGACGTTCGTTGTATCGCCGGTCGCGGTCAGCACATCCCCATCGAGCGGAGCTGTGATCGAGAAAGATGGCGTCTTGACGACCGGAGTCGGCGGCGGCGCGGTCGTATTGGTCTGGTTTGTCTTCGGCGGCGCGCCCGTGCAGCCCAAAATCATCAGTCCGACCAGCATCAGGATAAGGATGGCAATCTTTTTCATGTATGGTATGTTGCTCTTAAACCATTTAAAAAGTTCCGTTAGCTCTGTTATGCATGCTTGAAGCCGTACTATTCGATTTCGATGGAGTGGTCGTGCAGTCCGAGCGGCTGCACATGAAGACTTTTCTGGAGCTGCTCGCGCCGTACCATGTGACCGTGGACGAGAAGCGCTGGTATCGGGAGTTCGCCGGCACGGGCTCGAGGCACATATTCGAGGTGCTTGTGAAAGAGAACGGAATACCCGAGGACGTGGATCGGCTGGTGGAGAGGAGGAAGAGGATCTACGAAGAGCGGGTGAGGGCCGGAGAGCTCAAGGAGACGCCAGGCATCCGCCAGTTCCTGGAATACCTGCGTTCAAAGAAAATGAAGATCGCGATCGTCTCCGGAAGCCACAGCAGCAATGTCCGGGCCGCGCTCGAGACGCTTGAACTCGGGAAATTCGATATCATCATCAGCGGAGACGACATGAAGGAGCGGAAACCCGACCCGGCGCCGTTCCTCCGCGCCGCCAAGATGCTTTCTATCGCTCCGCTCAATTGCGTCGTCATAGAGGATTCCGTGTCCGGCTGCGAGGCCGCGAGGCGCGCGGGAATGAAGCTCATCGTCATGGAATCGCCCGCGACGGACATGGTAGGCGAGAGCGATCTGGTGATAGGCGATTTCACGGGCCGGAGCCTGATTAAGCTGAAAGAGTTCCTATCCTGATATCTCTTCGATCGCAGCCTTCATCATCGCCATAGAGGGGAACCGGGATTTGGGATCCCTGCTCAATGCGCGCATCACTATACCCTCCACGGTATCGCATATCGCCTCGGGGCAGTATGGTGCCAGGGTGGCCGGGCCCGAAATCGTTCCGTGAAGGAACCCGAAAATATCGTTTCCGGTATATGGGGGCCGCCCTGAAAGCGCTTCATAGATCATCGCGCCGACGGAATACTGGTCAGATTGTGCTATGAATTTCGAGAGGAAGCCTTCTGGCGCGGTATAATTGGCATCTCCTTGCTCGAAAGAGAGCGATAGCAGGCCCCGTAAGCCGGGCGGCCTGGCGACTCCGAAATCGAGAAGCTTGGCGCCATCCCCGGCGAGGAAGATATTGTCCGGTTTGACATCCCTATGGATGATGCCAGCTTCATGGACTGCCTGGAGGGCATCGCAAATGCTTATGATGATGCCTCTCGTCTCTTCCCAGCCGAGCGTCCCCTGCCTGAGCCTCGCCTTGAGGGTCTGCCCTACCAGATATTCCATTTCCAGGTACGCATGCCCAGCGAAATCCCCCTCTTTGAATTCTCCGCTGCCCAGATATTTCACCACATTGGGGTGTCCGAACTTCCTGAGGATCCTCTCCTCGTTCCTCAGGGTATACAAAGCAGCCTCGTCATCGAGTGCGATCTTCACGGCCACGTCAATCCCCAGCCGCCGATCATACGCTTTGCAGATCACTGATGCGAATCCAACTCCGATGGGGGTCAACTCGTCGGAATCTGTGATACCCCCCTTCTCCAGCCTCTTGAATCCTATGAAACTCTTGAATCTGGAAATGCGCCCCATCTCAGCCTGGGCTGGCCGTTTGCCTGAGGCTTGGGATGGATTATCGTTATACATATTGTATATTCATGTATAAAGTTAATTTAAAGCTATGTAAAGGGGGCTTTATATCTTTTGGATGCAATTATCATCCATACGGAATTTCCGCTCGAGATGATTTATGTGATAAAGCTTGAGCTGGACCGGAAAAAGCGTTCGCTGCTCGTAAGGGAGCCATCCGATGTCTCCTCGCTGCAGAACGGTTTCTATGGCCAGATGGTTAGAGGCGTCATTCACCTGTCCCCAGAGGAAGCGCTGTACATCATGGACATCCGGAACGGACATTGCTACGATAAGGCCGGGAACGAATTCTCTTTCAACGACACGGCATCGCTTTTCCTGAAGAACAAGAAGCTGCTAGCCAGATACCTCACATACAAGGACTGGAGGGACAAGGGCCTCATACCGAGGCCGCTCGCGGAGGCTGAAGGGAATTACGGCAAGACCGTGCTCAAGAAATACGCGAGCACCGAATTCACGCTCGACGCGTTCTCGTTCGAGGGCCTTTTCTTCCCGAATGATCTGATCACGCTGGTGGATGACGAGCGCGTAGGCAAGGAGCTCTACGAGCGCTATTGGATAGGGCAGTTCGGGACATACAAGGCCGCGCACCGCGGGAAGATATCGAAGCTCGACATCTACGAGACGATATACCTTCTCAAGCACGGCGACCTGCGCCTGAGGAACTCGACCCTGCGCGATGTCGAGAAAGTCGCCCATAAGCGGATAAAATTCTTCAGCGACATGTACTCGGTGTACGAGGACTGGAGGAGCAGGGGATACGTCATCAAGACCGGGTTCAAGTTCGGCACCCACTTCCGCATATACTTTCCCGGCGCGTCCCCGGTCCGCTCGGAGGAGGAATGGATGCACTCCAAGCACGTCATCCACGTGTTCCCGAGGAAGCACAAGCTCATCATATCGGAATGGGCGCGCGCGATCCGCGTGGCTCACAGCGTGAAGAAGACCTTCATACTCGCGATACCCGGCAAGAAGGCGAAGGTGGAGTTCGATCCGAAGAAGCCGCGCCTGGACTTCCTGCTATACCACCGGAAAGGGGCCGGGATAGAGACGCCCAAAGACGGCACGCCGCGCTACCTGATGCTCTCGCTCACCGAAGACGAGTATATCGGGGGCGAGGAGCTGGCCGAAGCGCTAGCGGAATGCGGGCATTTCGGGCTCGAGATGGTGATGGCCATATCGGACCGGGAGAGCAGCGTGACCTGCTACCTGATAAAGGCGATCGAGCTGCCCGGGAGCGAATACGAATACTACGAGATAGAATGGGTGCAGCCGTGAGCCCCATGTCTGCAAGGCCCGTGGCGCAGGAGGATCCGATGGGATGCGGCATCGCGTGCGTAGCCTCTCTGTGCGGCATAAGCTACCAGAAAGCGAAGAAGCTCTTCGACAAGCCCCAGAACGCCGTGTCGATCGGCTATTTCTGCCGCGACATCGTGCGGGCGCTCGGGAAAACAGGCAAACGATATTCTTTCCGGCGTATCAAGCGGAAAACGCATTACCCGGAAAATTCGATAGTGTTCATCGCCTACTCGAAGCGCTATCCTGCAGGCCATTTTCTCGCCCGCGCCGAAAACAGCTGGATGGACCCCTGGATTGATTTCCCATCGATAAAAAACGTCCGCGCTGGATTCCGGAATCGGCTGCCTGGTAAGGCAGAATATCTGGTGTTCCCGCTAGAAAATTGAATTTGAGTCAGAACATGCGCGTAGCAGGCCTTTGGGTCCGCGTCACTGCTGCCGCGGTTCTCTTGCACAGGAATTCGCAATCCAGTCGGCATACCGAGAGCTCCATCTTGGCCGCGCTGACGACGCTTTCCGGCACTTGCGGGTTCATGGAAAGCAACTTCAGCGGTATCGTAGCCATGCGTTCGGAATAAAGCTTTACAGCGGTCTTCCCTGCTTTGACCCTGGATGGGAATGAGCTGTCTTCTGCTAAGGTAACGAGGCTTTTTGCATGCGCAGCGAACGTTTCGTAGTCCAATCCTCTAGCAGCGCGGTTTTCTATAATCATGACGTGATGCTCCGCAGCCTCGCGCACCATCTTTTTCCCTTTCATGGCGGTTGCATGCGGGCATACTGCTGAAGCGACCCGGTTTCTGACTTCGATGTAATCTCCGCTGGCAACGAGTTCATCAATCTGCTGTTCGAATGTCATATCCTCTGTTAGCGGCTCATTCATCTTTTAAATGTTTTGAAAAGAGTTCATCTATGTTTGATTACACAAAATTGCCGGGAATTTTTAAAACAAACGGCGCACAAGGACAATCATGCAAATCCGAGCAAGTCATATACTGGTCAAGGAGGAGAAAACAGCGCAGAAGCTGAAATACGATATAGACAACGGCGCAGATTTCCGCATGCTCGCCAAGAAGCATTCCCTCTGCCCCAGCGGCGAATCCGGGGGCGATCTGGGCTTCTTCAGCAAGGGCCAGATGGTCAAGGAATTCGAGGATGCAGCATTTTCGCTTCCCGTCGGCGTCGTATCCGCTCCTGTGAAGACGGAATTCGGCTACCATCTCATCATGGTGACCGCCAAGAAGTAGCGGCTTTATAAGGTCGGTGTTTCATAAATTAGTCAGGTGTGTATATGCATTGGGCAAGATGCCTCGCAGTTATTCTCATGCTAGTCGCTTTGACGTTTTCACAAAACAGCACTTCGTTCGCGCAAAACAAGTCCGTGGAGATGTGCAAGTCAGCTAACGTCCAGGCCGTTTACGTATGCATCGGTAATGTCGTACGCGTCGTGTCCTCAGTACCAGGAGAAGGTAGCACCTTCTACAAGCCGGACGGTGAGGTGGTGCAATGCCCTGTCGCGACTCCAACACAAATCGGTGCCTCGTGCGTCCAGCTCCTCATGCCGAACTTCTGCCCGGCGCAGAGCGTGTGCGGGAATTCGACGGCCCAGATCTTCCCGGGCACCAACGGGAGCGCGGAGCAGACCGGCAATTCCACATATTACATAGTGCCAGGCCAGGGGGCTTCTTCGAATAATAGCACCATCTCCACTCCGAACGAGGTCGTGCCGGTGAATAAAGAGATCCCGGCTCCTGCAAATTCGAACAACGTGACCATCACCCCTCAGAATCCGGGGAATGGGCTGGATACTATAGTGAGCTATCTAGTGTATGTAATCTTTTTCCTCGGGATCATTGCGGTCGTGCTGCTTTTCATGATGTTCAGGAAGAGCCTTTCTGAGGAATAAAAAATTTGGGCCTGCGGAGATATGTCCAGCCTTTGGCTATAAGCGCCAAAAACTCTTGAACTCCGGACCTACGGCTTTCATAGGCACTCAGTCGTATAGACAACTGTGCTAGAACGTGTCATATAAGACCGTCGCTCTAACCGAGCTGAGCTACAGGCCCAAACAATGCCCCAAGACTGCCTTGGAACAGAGCAGTACTACTCTGCTGTGATGGATTTTAAAAAGAAGTGCGCGGGTTCATTTTCTCGCTCCCAACCGCCTAGTCGAATCCGCATTTAAAACATTTCATCCCTTATCCTCATCATGGGAAACGTGCTTTCAGGGAAGGCTCCAGCCGAAGGTGTCCTGCAGAACGCCAAGAAGATAGCCGGCAAGATGATGAAGAAGCCGCATCTGGCAGTAGTGATCGTCGGCCATGACCCCGCCTCGGAGCTCTATGTGAAGAAGAAGCTGGAGAAAGCCGAATCCATAGGAGTTAGGACCACTCTTAGGCGCATAGGTGAGAACGCGGATGAGAAGGAGCTGCTTGATCTCGTCTCGCAGTTGAACAAGGACCAGGATATCGACGGTTTCATAGTACAGTCCCCCATCCCGAAGCACATGGATTACACGAAAGTCGTGGAGAGGATAGACCCGAAGAAGGACGTGGACGGATGGACATCTACGAACATGGGAAGGATGTTCTTGGGTATTTCAGAGACGTTCATGCCAGCGACCCCGATGGGGATACTGAAGCTCCTCGATTATTACAAGGTCGATATCGCAGGGAAAGACGTCACTGTGATCGGGCGGGGCAATGTCGTCGGCAAACCGCTCGCTTTCATGATGCTCCAGAGGGATGCGACCGTGACGATATGCCATTCCAAGACCAAGGACCTGGCCAGCCACACGCGTAATGCCGACATCATCATAGCGGCCGCCGGCGTGCCCAATATATTGAGAGCCGATATGGTGAAAGAGGGCGCGTATGTCGTTGATGTGGGGACCACCCGGGTCGGGGGCAAGACCGTGGGGGATGTAGATTATCCGAATGTCATAAAGAAAGCGCACTGCACCCCCGTTCCAGGCGGGGTCGGACCGATGACGGTCGCGATGCTGATAAGCAATGTCATCGAGGCGGCCCTGAGACGGGCTTAGCCGGATAATCCCTGTTTATCTCGTCCGCATGCCTGAGTATTATCTTGTGCACTCCTGCCCCATACTGCATAGCCTTCTTCTTCCGCCTCAGCGCCGTTTCCGGGACGCCGAGCATCTTACCCGCCTCGCGCAGCACTATCTTCTTGAGCACCGGGTCATGCATCCGCTCCTTGAGCGGTATGGCGAACACCATGTCCGCGAGTTTCTTGTCATAGAACGGGAAACGCGCCTCGATATCGAAATTCCGGCATATCCTCTTAACGTAGCTGATGTCCCTCTGGCCCAGGGTTCGTAACTCCTCTCTCAGGACCGAGTCGAGATTTTCTCCCCTGTATTCGAAATACCTCTTATAGCCGACGAAAAGCTCTTCCGCTCCGGAGCCGAAAAGCATGACCTTGTGGCCCTTTTCCGCGGCTGCCTGCGCCACGCAATAGACGGGAACCAAGATCTCGATTTTCATGAGGTCGAATTTGAGCATGGAATAGCATTTGGCGTATGCGTCCATTATCTCTCTCTCATCGAGAGGGATCTTATGCAAGGGAAGATTAAGCTCCTGCGCTACCTTCTCAGCTGCTTCCATATCATCGCAGCCTTCCGCTCCGGCCACGAAAAGCTCAACCTGCGAGTGTTTCTTCGCTATCGTGGCGATGACGCTAGAATCGAGTCCCCCGGAGAAAGCGATGGCGATTTTATCTTCCAGCGTCTGCTCCACAGCCCTGCTAATGAGCTCGGATAAGGGAAGAATCATGGAATACGCTTATCGAAAACCATTTTAAAAGCGTGCGAGCAAGATTTCCTATAAGGGCTCGTAGCTCAGCTTGGATAGATCGGACCGGCTCTTATCAGCCGTTCCGAGTCTTTAGCGACGCTCTCCTAATTGCTGGCGAAACGCGGTTTCTCCAATAAGGCGGAAGGCGAAGGTCGTGAGTTCAAATCTCACCGGGCCCGTAATCTTTTCTAATTTTGTTCCAGTTGGCGATTTCGAGCCAGTTTGATCTGGCATCCTCCAGGCAGCTTTTTCTCGAAAAGCCCACAGCCACATGCATCAATTATAACCAAAACCGGCTTTTTCGCTAATAATATTAGATAACTAACATAGGGATTCTTATATAACAGCTGTATAGATTATTAATAGGAAAGGAGGGATAAGTATGTTAAGGAGCTTAAAGAACATCGGTGAATTCGGCCTTCAGGCGAAAGATGGGGAGATCGGCGCGGTCCAGGAATTTTATTTCGATGACCGGCAATGGATGATCAGATATATGGTCTTCAAGGCGCATCTGCTATCGGGAATGAGGGTCCTGGTCACGCCGAAAGTGCTTGAAAAACCGAACTGGGAGCACAAGCTGGTGAAAGCGAACCTGACCAAAGCCCAGATAGAGCGGAGCCCCGAAGTCGATATCCACAAACCGGCCTCGAGGCAGGACGAAGAGAAGCTCGTCAAATATTATGGATGGGAATCCTATTGGTCCGACTCGGATTCACATCTGCAGAGCTCGAAGGATCTGATGGGATACGAGGTTCAGGGCAAAGGCGGGGCAATCGGAAAGATCGTCGATTTCATCTTCGATGATAACGACTGGCGCCTCAGATACATGATAGTGGATACTGGCGACTGGCTCCCCAGCAGGCAGGTCCCCCTGTCTATAGACTGGATAAACCTGGTAGTGACAGATAAACACGTCGTCAATGTGGGCATCGCCAAAAGCGATGTGGCGCAAGCCCCGGTATACGATTCCAGGGTGATCCCGACCCGCGAATTCGAATCGAAACTCTATCGATACTACCAGAAACCGGAATATTGGGGTTGATTTTTTTTCTTTTTTAGATTTTTATCTTCTGCCTGTATTTGATGTAAGTCGCGTAATCGATGTATTTTTTCTTCGCTATGTAATCCTTGGTCGTCGGAGCTTTCCCGCGGGACGATTCGATTTTATCAGTCACTCTTATCGAGAAGGAGTCCGCGCCGGCTCCGGATCCAAACGAAGTAACCAGAATCCTCTGCCCCGCCTTCGCCTCATCCAATACCGCGCTCAGGCCCAGAGGCGATGCGCCCGAGTAAGTGTTACCGATCATCGGTGTGAGCAATCCGGTCTTGAGCTTCTCGATCGGGATGCCGAGCTTCTTCGCTGCCTCTATCGGGAATTTCCCGTTCGGCTGGTGGAAGACGACATAATCGAAGTCCGAGAGCTTGGACCCGGTCTTCTCCATGAGCGCTTGGGTCGCGCTCAACACATGCTTGAAATACCCTGGCTTGCCTGTGAACCTGCCTCCGTGGGTCGGGTATTCGGCATGCTGCCTGCGCCAGAAATCCGGCGTATCGGTAGTATACGAGCATGTCGCTTCTATGATCGCGAGCGATTCGTTGTTGGGGCCTGCGATGAATCCGGCTCCGCCGGAGGCAGCCGAATATTCCAGCGCGTCCCCGGGCCTTCCTTGCGCCGTATCGGACCCTATCGCCATGCCGTACTGGATCATCTTGGAATCCACCATGGCCATCACGATCTGCAGACCTGCCGTACCTGCCTTGCACGCGAATTCCAGGTCAGCGCATGTGAGGTTCGGGGTGGCTCCGATCGCTTCAGCGACCACAGTGCCCGTGGGTTTGACCGCATACGGATGGGATTCGCTTCCGACATAAAGCGCGCCGAGCTTCTTCGGGTCTATGCCCGCCATCGCTATGGCGTTGCGGGCTATCTCTACAGCGATGGTGGTGGCATCTTCATCGACGCCGCCGACCGCTTTCTCAATTATGCCGAGCCCCTTCTCTATCCTGTCAGCCTCTTCGCCCCAAACATTGGCGATAGAGCTGCTCTTTATCCTGTAAATCGGAATGTAAGCTCCATAACTGACTATGCCTGCCATAAGAATCACCGACGGATAACAGGTTATGCATTCCTCTTTTTAACCCCTGTCTCCGGCTTCTTCTTGGAGGTCTTGGAAGGCCTCGAGCTGAAGAACGAGTATGCGAGCGCCGCGAGGACGATTACCCCGATTATGCACACCACCACGAACGAGTTGATCTGCTCAGTGACGATCACCATCGGCTGAGACTGGGAAAGGACCTGGATGAGGTCGAACTTCGCGTCTGCCCCTTGGACTACAGCACCGTATCCACCTGATGCCGCCGTTGACACCGAAGCGGGCATCACCACCGTGTAAGTGAAATTGGCATTGAGCATCTTGAGGGCGGCCACGCTCGCGTTGTTGTCGCCGCTCATGACGAGCGGCTGGACCACTCCCGAGCCCGTGATATTGGCTGCGGCGAGTATAGTGTTGAGGGAGTCACCGAACATGTCGTTCGGGATGCTCTGGATGGCGAGCGTCTGCGTCACGAATGGGAAACCGTATTCGGTGTCGATCGTGTAGTAGTTGCCTGGCGCCAGCGCCTCTTTTATCGTGAGCGTCTTGGATGCGATATCCACGCTGCACGACTCCTTGGTCGAGCTCGAGCAGAACGCAGCCATGGCCTGCAGGGCCGATCCATGGAGCTGGTTGGAGAATATCGAAATATCCATCGTCTTCTGTATGGTCGACGTCCCGTCCGCCGAGATAACCTGGACATAGCTCTGGTCCACGGTGGCGAAAGACAGCGCCATCACGATTAGCAACGCGATGATCGGTTTCATGTATGGACTCTGCTCCGAATACAAATAAAAATCAGGCGGGAGCGCGTTTCTTGTAGGAAAGGACCATCTCGAGGATGCCATGCTCGAGGGAGCGGGGGTTGAATCCGAGCCTCCTTCCTGGCTTTCGAGCAGTCGAAGACGCGGTCGTTCGCGAGCACGCCGATGTGCTCTTTTGTTAGAACCGGCTTCTTCCCTCCCAGGCGGTAGGCGAATTCCTGGAACGATGCTAGCAGATCCGCCGCGCTTCTCGAGACTTTCGCGGCCGGTTCAGGGACGTTCAACGCTTTGGCAGCCACCGAATACAATCCCTTCTGGGTCAGCGGCTCTCCTGCGATGACGTATGTGCCCCCGCCTCTGGAGACCGCGTTCGCGAACGCGTCGGCAACGTCCTCCACATGGACGAACGGGACGCGGTTGGAACCGTCCCCGATGATCCTCATCTTCCCTTTCTCGATGTATGATAAGACCTTGTAATAATCATCGAATCCGGGGCCGTATATCGTGCCTATCCTGAGGATGACATGGTCCGGGTGCTCCGAGACGATCTTCTCCGCCTCGAGTTTTGATCTTGCGTAATCGCTGTCAGGATTCGTTTGTGTGCCCTCATCGGCTGGAATATGCGCCAGCTTCTTGCCGTAGACCGATACGGATCCAGCGAATATGATCCTGCATTTATCCGGGGCCGAGGCGACCATCCTCCGGGTCAGCTCGACGTTCGACTCCTGCAGCTTCCGCTTGTCCAGGGTATCTATGGACCCGGCTATATGTATTATCACATCTGCATCGTTCAGGATGCCCCTGAGCTCGCGCTCCGAGAAATCAGTGACTATCTGCCCTTCGAGGCCGCTATCCTTGCGGACAAGCGGGGTGGCATCCGGGATCATGCGCAGGACCTCTCTCCCGAGCCTTCCGGTGGCGCCGGTCAGGTATATCGTTTTCATGGCTTCTGCCCCATCTTGGCCATCTTCCTATCCAGGCTCTTCTCGGCATCGAGCCGCTCGAACTCGTATTCGTTCATATCCATGAATATCATGTGCTTCGTGAATTCCGGATGGACCCTCTCGACTTCCTTGAACATGCCCTGCGCTATCCGCCGGTAATCTACGTGGCCCTGCCTGGCCGATCGCAGCTCGCAGAAATGGAACATCTCACGCAGATTCATGGTCATTTGCCATCTTATCCGATAAGCGAGCGGCACGACATATTGCGCCTGGATCGGGTATTTTTCCCCAATTCTCTCCCAAGCGTTCTTGGCTCCGGCCATAGCGTCCTTGAACTCGCTCTCGAAACCGGCATCCACTATGTCCTTCGGGAGCGTATATCCGTGCAGGCAGCCCAGGTTCTGCCTCTGCTGGGTGAGCATCCTGTGCCTGTGGAGATCCCTGTAGCACCCGAAATTCGCGCAAATATCGAACGTGTACCTCGCGGTCTCGAACGCCCTGCCTGGCTTCTGCCTCCTGTTCTTCCTTTCGCCGACATAAGCCGAGACTATCTTCTCCCGCTCGTCAGCGCTCTTATGCTTCGCATCATGTATCAGCGAGGCCATGGAGCGGTCGGTGAACGGGTAGAGCGCCGCGGCGACGACGCGTTCCTCGGCGTCCTTGTCGTAATCCACGAGTATGACCTCGTCCTCCGTGCAGTTCTCATCCTTGATCGCCGCTCCCATCCTTTCGAGCCGGGTCGATTGCAGGTATCTCTGCATCTCCACGCCATGCTCGGTATCCGGGCGTTTCACGAAAGACGGTATGGTGGTCCGAAGCTCGGTCTGCACGGATTTCGCGAGCGCGCGCATCTCCGCGAGCGGGTCCGCGTACATCTTGGTTATCAAATACTCGTAGGACCTTCCGTTCCCGAAGAACCCCATGTTCGTTTTTGTTGATGCTGGGAGGAGCCCGCGGATGTTGTCGCACGTCTTCGCGCGCACGGTCGCCTCGAACGCGCGGTCGCTGAGCTTCTCGTCGCGCGGCATCTTCTCGGTCACGTATTTCGAGACCTTGGGTATGAGCGATGCGTACGTCGAGAAAAGAGAATCGCACGTCTCGGTGTATAGAGAAGAGAATTCCGAGGCCATCAGGTTCGGCTCCTCGTAGTATCTCCATTTCCCGGAAACCTTCTGGTCGAAATAGACGTATCGGGTTGATTTCTCGAGAGGGGACAGCCCTATCCTGGCGTCCTCCACGACCTTGGTCGCGATTATCGATATGTCTTCGAGCGCTATATGGGCCCCCGCCAGCTCAGCGACCGAATCATCGCCATAACCAAGCAGCACCCTGTCGTAGAAAGCCTCTGCCTTCTCCGTGGCCACATTGTCGGAGCCGGAAGCGGTGATCCCGATATCTCCGCCTTTGATGAACTCGTCGAGAAGAGTCCGCCTCAGGCTCTTCACGCTCCTGCTGTAGCGCGAGAAGAGCGCGCCCTTCACCACCTCGGGAAGGTTTCGCAGGACGAAGACCGGTTTGTCCAGGTTGCTGCAGAACGGTGCGAGGAGCCGCCTCTCCTCATCAGTGAATTCCTCCATGCTTCTCTTCAAGTTGAAAGGCTTTTTATGCACTCATTTTTCGAGGTTTTTCGGGTCCAATATCTTTATAAATTGTTTTAATTAGTATAATAATGTGAATATATTGCCAAATTTGATGCTTATGACCAACGTGGAATTCAACGGATTTAAGGTGCTGAAGGCCGAGCCCTCGGTGGTATTCGAACCTATCGGAGAAGATCAGCTCGGCCTGCTGGGGCTTCTCGACCAGAAGCTCTCATTCCTGTCCCAAGGGGTCAAAACAGCATCCGCGCAATTCGGCAGCTGGCTCGACGAGGTTAAGTCCCTCGCATCTACGATCATGTTCCATGGCGGAGAGATCATGTCCGAAGGATCCGAGCCGCTGACCCTGTTAGTGATCGCGAACGCGTCGGATACCGCGATGCCTCTCTGGTCGACAAGAACGCATCTCAAGATGGGTTTCCTGGATGTCCATGTGAAGAGCTGGGATGGCCTAAGCCGTAATGCCCTGGATGGAAGCGAATACGGCGCTGTCATGCGATCTTATCTTTCCAGCGAGCTGCTTATCCTCGGGAATCCCGCATTCGGGATAAAGCAATGGGGCGCATGCAGGGCCGGGGCGATGACGCTTTTCGAGCAGCATCCTCTCGAGGATCTCTCAGAGCTGATAGCGAATGACGTGAAGGCCAAAGTGTTCTCGGATCCGCTCAATTTCGATGAGATCCAGTTCACGGGTCGATGCAAGCGGAGCGTGAAAAGCATAGAAGACTCCGAATTCGTTGCGATAGCCAATAGGGCCATGGGGAGAAGGCGCGTGGCTAGCGCGATACAGAGGAATGTGCTAGAGCGCACCAAACGAGCCCTCGCACCTCAAGCAAAGGTGTGACCCTATCTTGAGCCGGGCATCAATGCGGTGAGAACGCCCATCAGCTGCGGCCTTTTCGCCAGGATCTTCGCGACCACCGGAGCGAAATCGCCGTCCATGACCTTGGGCAGGTCCTCGTCTTTCAGCGTATTGAAGATGTGATTGAGGTCGTCATCGCTGAGCTTCTCCATCACCTTGCGGAGCAGCAGCCTGCTCGCGAGCCCCTTGCCCACCTTGGACCTCCACGGCTTCTCGTAATTCTCATATAACATGGTTTTCGAGAAGTCTTTCTTTTCGAACGCCTTGAGAGCTGCGTTGGCTGCGAAATACCCGCATTCGATGGCGAGCGATATCCCGCCCCCATGTATCGGGTCCACCTGCTTGGCCGCGGTGCCTATCACCATGCAATTATCCTTGGTGAATTCGTCTATCGGAGCTCCGACCGAGATCACTCCGCCGAAATCCAGCAGCGTGCTCGCGTCCTTGAGCTTCGGATTATTCACTATGTACGAATCGAGATACTTTTTCGGGTCAGCGCCCTTTATCCCGCTTTGCTTGTCTGAAGTGGTGAGGTTCGCTCCTATTCCTATCCCGACATTGGCCTTCCTCTCGTTCTTCGGGAAGATCCAGACATAGCCTCTCGGCGCGATGTCGTTGCCGAAGTATAGCTCGATCAGGTTATCATGCTCGTAAGGCTTCATCTCGTACTCGTAGCACGTGTCGACATCGTAGAGCGAGTGGACAGTCTTGAAGCCCATGGCGCGCGCCATCATGGATTCCATGCCTTCTGCCGACACTATGAGCGGTGCAGTGGCTTCGAACGCCTCGCGGCCTCCGGCCGAGAGCTTCACTCCCGTGAGTCTCCCTTTGTCATCCTTCACCAGGCCCATCGCGCGGGTGTATGTCTTCACCTTCGCGCCGCTGTCCACGGCCAGCTCGCAGAGCCATTTGTCGAACACCTTGCGCTCGAGTATCCAGCCCTTGGTGGATTCGTTGGCCCAGACAATGGATTTCCCGTTCGGAGCGACGAGCTTCGCCCCTTTGACTTCTGTGGAATACACCCACCTCGGCAATCCGATGCCCTCCTTCTGGACATCCGTGACCCCGATGGCCTCTCCGCAGCGGACGGGGACGCCTATCTCCTTCCTCTTGTCCACCACGAGAACGTCTTTGCCTTCCCTCGCGAGCAGCCTGGCCAAAGTGGCTCCTGCCGGACCTCCTCCGATTATTATCGCGTCATGATCGTATCCCATAATAGTCATCCCCTCATTCTCGCTTCAGGCGGAAGGTCCTTCTCGGATTTCACGCCTTTGTATAGCCTGATGACATTGGCCGGGCATGCCTTCACGCACAAGCCGCAGTCGATGCACCTTTCAGGGAAATGCTCCATCCTGGTGCCGA
This sequence comes from uncultured Microcaldota archaeon, assembly GCA_963800555.1. GTDB lineage: Archaea > Micrarchaeota > Micrarchaeia > Anstonellales > Bilamarchaeaceae > Bilamarchaeum. The sequence goes on from CAWDBH010000009.1 coordinate 39,544, forward strand.
TGGCCTCGATCGCGTTCACGGGGCAGACAGATGAGCACCCAACACAGAATATGCAGCCGTCATGCTTTATCGTAATCATAGAATGCGCCTCTTTCTTCGATGTTATCCCGTCAGATATAAAAATCTACATGCCCGCGGGCTTCTTCAGGAAATCTATGAGCTCCTGCGCGAACAGCCCCGCGTTTTCTGGCTTGTCAGCGGTTATTATCCTCCCATCTGCCACGACCGGCTCCATGAGGTAGCGCGCTCCGCACTCTCGCAGCATCAGGATCGCTTTTCTGTCCGGGAATACCGTGGCATTCTTTCCAGCCAGCACCCCCGAGCGCGCGAGGGCCATGGGGCCGAAGCATATGCCGGAGACGAGCTTCCCTTTCTGCTGCATCGAGCGCAGGAATTTCAGGACATCGTCCCGTTCCGCTAGCGCAGGGGAGCCAGGTCCGCCTACTATCACGACGGCTTCGAAGAACTCGGGGTTCGCCTCGTAGATCGCCATGTCCGGCTGGATCTCGGCGCCCTTGCTGCCGACCGCCTTGGCTCTGGTGATGCTCGCTATCCTCACCGTGTGCCCCGTCCTCTCCAGCATCTCCTTGGGGACCAGAAGCTCTTCGTCCCGGAAGCCCTTCTGGGCCACGATGAAAAGTATCTTGGCCATATATGATATTAGAATCCAAGAATTTTTTTATCTATGCCAAACGCACGCTCACTCGTCCGGTCCGTCCACGTATCTGATTCCGTCGAAATTCTTCCAGTATGTGCGCTCTATCTCCAACCATGCTGTTTTCTCTCTCCTGCCCAATGCGCCAATAAACCTGTCGAGCCTGCTGCCCTGCGTGACATAATGCATATAGTTCTCAGCCACGAAGAACGCGAGATTCTCCTGGTCCTCGATCCTGGAACCTTCGCCATGGAGATAATCCACCCCTAATCTCGCTTTGGCCGTGGCGATATGAAGCCTGGTCAGCGAATCAAGGTCCTGGCCATGGAGGCCGCAATAGAAAGATTGCCCCATTCCAGTCAGTAATATGGCCATGTAATTCCTTTTCGGGCCGGTCACGGCGCGGGCGAGCATGTGCAGCTTCCCATGGGTGTATTCCGAGAATTCCGCGCCTCGTCTTCCCGGCCCTCCCAGTTCGATGGCCTTGAGATCCCCACCGCAAAGATGCGTATCCGGAAGGATTCGGATGATCGTGTCCGTCAGGCTCAAGGCATCCCTCCCGAGCGCCATGATTCCTGTCTCACCCTTGAATTCATCTCCAAGCCTGAGTTCGACCTGCCTCTGGCGAAGATAGGTATCCAGCCTCTCATAAGCCCGCAATGCGGCTTCAGGTTTCCGTGATGGGTGCATGTACTCTTTCCTGCGCAGGACCATGAAACGCGCTATGGATCCGATATGGGTGTTCTCGTCCACGGTGGCCGATCCTGGTCCAACCGCGATGCTGAACCTGTCGTCTTTCTCTATGATCTTCGCGCCTGCCCGGACCAGCGTCTCGGCCAGCGGATCGCGCTTTCCTGAATCATGCGGGAACCACGGTTTTTGGAGCGTTTTGAGTGCTGGAGGAATGACGACCTTTCTTTCAATCATGTTACTATGCATGTATTGGTGTGCTTTTAATACCTTTGAAAGCGGCGGCAACCCCGTACCGTTATAAAAGCAAGCCATCAGATATAGTCCATGTACCTCATCAGCCCTAATTTTCCAGAGGTCGGCGAGCCGAACATCGAGATCAAGCTGTTTCCGGACGGGGACAGCTATTGCCGCATAAATGACATCTCCAAATGCCAAGGGGAGGATGTCTCGCTCTTCCACAGGTTATATCCCAAGCAGAACACCGCCATATTCAATGCCGCGCAACTGCTTCATACACTAAAGAGGGTCGGCGCCCGCACCAGCCTCGTGGCTCCTTACATGCCGTACGCCCGGCAAGACAAGACTTTCCTGATGGGCGAGTCGCTCTCGGCCCAGATACTCTGCAAGCTGTTCAACGATTTCGGCACTGTGAAGGTAGTCACGGTAGACTGCCATTTCCTGAAGAAAGAGGGCGAATCCGAATATGCCGGCCTCAAGATACAGAACCTGAGCGCGAACAAGATGCTAGTGGAGCACGCGCGCAAGAAGATCGGTCTCGAAGGCCTGGAAGTCATCTCCCCGGACCAGGGTGCGAATTACCTGGTCTCGGAATTCGGCGGCAAGAGCATGAGCAAGGTCCGTGGGGGGTACGAGCAGGGGGAGGAGGCGTATCGTTCCGTGCAGACGGTAGAGCGCGAGTTCGATGTAGCCGAGAAAAACATACTCATAATAGACGACATGATATCCACCGGAGGTACCATGCTCAAGGCGATAGAGAACGTCCGCAAAGGCGGCGCGAAGAAGGTGTTCTGCGCTGCCACGCACGGGTTTTTTCTGAACGATTCGCTCGCCAAGCTGAGGAAATCAGCAGACTGGGTCTTCACGACGAATTCGATACCGAACGATGTTGCCGAGGTGGACATAATCCCGCTGCTCAAGAAAGTTACCGAGGACCCGGCGGTTCCGCAGCCTCAGCAGTGAGCTCAGGCCGAATGCTCGGAACGGTAGGGTTCGTATCCTTCCCGTCGCAACCTCTCCGCTTTCTTGCGCAATTCCCTCAAGATTTTCTGCACTATCTGCCCGCCCCTGGACTTGGAGACTCCGCGTTCCTTCGCGATTTCCGTATGCGAGTGCTCCCTTTCGTAACCCACGCCGAAATTCTTGCGCATGACATCCGCATCATCCGGCTTCAAGGTCGCGAGCAGCCTCTCAAGCACAGCCCCGACCTCGCCCCTCAATGCCACTTCCTCCGGTGTCGTGACGGTCTCATCGGAAAGCGTCTCCATCATCTCGGGGGCCTCGCCTTGGCGACGCTTCTTGTTCATGCTGACCATCTTAGGGAATGCCAAGCAGTTCTTTACCGATTTCACGCTGAGCTCGGTCCTCTGCGCCAATTCCTCGGCGCTCGGTTCTGCGCCGGTCTCTTTGAAATGCTGCCGTGACGCCTTCCCGATGCGGCTCATGGTATCATATATATGGACCGGCTGCCTGATGTCCTTGCCGCAGTCCTGTATCATGCGTCTCATCGCCTGCCTAGCCCACCACATGCCGTACGTGGAGAATCTGTTCCCCATCATCCGATCGAATTTGGGCATCGCCCTTTCTATGATCGCTTCTCTCCCCTCTTGGACCATGTCCTCAAGCAATATGGAAGGCGGGTGCGGAATCCTACGGGCATTTTTCCATAGCAGCCCATCCATTTCGCCGACCACCGTGGATCCCGCGAGCTTTTTAGCTTCCTCGAGGCGTCCGTATCTCATTTTCACATCGACTTGGCTGCCTAGCCTTCCCTCCAGCCTGCCGATATGCTCTATCGCGCTCGAGTAGATGCCGAATAAGCGATTTTCTTCTTCCCTTCTCAGCACTTTCCCTTCAGAAGCGAGTTCCCGGAGATATCTGATCTCCAGATCGGACACGACGATCCTCTCGGCAATGGTCTTCGCTTTGGAGAGCCGCTTCAGTTTGCGTTTAATGGTTTCAGTTTCCCCGTTGGCACCGCGCTTCAGTTCTCTCTCAAGCCTCTCGGCTCCTGCGATCGCGCGGAGATGGATCGCGAGCACTTTAGGCACCTCTTTTTTCGGGATGGCGGTTTTTCTGTCTTCCTTCGGAGGCGCATTCCTCTTCGCAGCGAGGCACTGGAGGTGCATTATCTCCTTGTCACTCACAGACTCGTTGGATTTCCAGCTCTGGGGCGGCTTGCGGATGGTCTCTGCTTCGCATAGGAATGGTTGAGGGCGATTTCCACGTGTAGGAATAATGGTGGGGGTGATTCTTCTTGCTGCGAGCATGGAACTGCATTTGATGGGATTATTTTATAAATGATTATATTTTGTGATTATCAGCCGCTGGCGATTTTCGTATACCCGTCCGCGAGATCTTTCGCCTGGGCTTCGCTTTTCGCCTCGGCGAACACCCGCACGTACGGCTCTGTGCCCGATGCGCGCACGATGACCCACGCGTCTTTGAGATTTATCCTCACGCCGTCTATCGTAGTATAGCCCAGCTTCTTTTCTTTGGCATGGGCGAGGACGCGCTCGACCATTTTTCTCTTCCCGTTTTCATCAGCATCCAACTTTCTCTTGACATTATAGTATACTGGGATCTCCTTGAGCCAGTGCGAAAGCGGTTTCTCGCATAACGCCTGCGCCATCTTGGCACCTGTTATGAATCCGTCCTTTGCCAGATCAAGCTCAGGCCAGATAACCCCGCCGACCTCTTCGCCGCCGATGGCCGCACCCTTGCGCGTCATCTCCTCGCACAGATACGGAGCGCCGATCGCGGTGTACCTGACTTTGCAGCCGAATCTGGAAGCGACATCCTCCGCGGCCTTGCTCGTGGCGACGGTGGTTACGACATCGCCTTTCTTCCCGGAGGCGAGCTTCCACAATATGGATAGCGCGAAGACCCTGTCTCCGATGACATACCCTCCGCTCTCATCAACGAAAATGACGCGATCGCCATCGGCATCCCACGCGATGCCCGCATCCGCCTTCATGCTCTTGACTGAGATGAGCAGCTCCTTGACGTTCGCTTCTGTCGGCTCGCTCGGCCTCCCCGGGAACCTTCCGTCGAGATGGGAGTTGAGCGAGATTATCTCGCATCCTAGGTCCTTGAAGAGCTTCGGCGCGATGACCGATGCGGTGCCGTTGCCGCAATCGATGATTATCTTCGGTCTCCGTTTGGATATTTTTTCCTGGCTCACGTTCTTCTTTATGGCTTCAATATGGTCGTCTGCGGCCATGTCGTATCTCTCTATTTTCCCGACCTTGTCATAAGCCACGAGCTTAGGGTTGCCGAGATTCTTCTCGATCTCCGCACCACGTTCCCTCGATATCGCGATGCCTTCGGAATCCACGACCTTCAACGCGTTCCATTCCGGAGGGTTGTGCGACGCGGTTATTATGACGCAGCCGTCGGCCTTGAGTTTCTTTATCATGAATTCCGCTGTCGGAGAGCTCGCTATCCCGAGGTCTATCACATGGCAGCCGGCACCTGCTAGGCCTGCCGCGGCAGCGGAGCGCAGGACGTCACCTGTGAGCCGGCAGTCGCGGGCGAGGATAATTTTCCCTCCCTTGAAATAGGCGCCGATGGCCAATCCTAGCTGCAAGGCTAGCTCTGGCGTGAGCTCGTCGAATCTGCCTCTCACTCCATTAGTGCCGAAATACATAGATACTGGATTCTCTTCCATCATTTAAAATTCATTGGGGTTAAACCAAACTCATGCACATCGAAATCCTCAGGCTCGGCCACCGTCTTCCGAGAGACGAGCGAATCTCCACCCATGTCGCACTGGTCGCTCGCGCTTTCGGGGCCTCCGCGATCGCATACACCGGCCAGCATGACGCAGGGCTCGAGGATTCAGTCGTGAGGATATGCGGGCGATGGGGCGGTAAATTCCCTGTCTCCTATGAGAAGAGTGCGGTTTCATTCATCAAGTCGAAGAAGCGCGACGGGTTCTCAATCGTCCATCTCACCATGTACGGCATGCCCGTTATGGAGAAGATGCCCGAGATGAAAAAACAGGACAAGGTACTCATCATCGTCGGTTCGGAGCAGGTCCCCGCTGAGATATATCAGCTCGCCGACTATAATATATCGGTGACGAACCAGCCCCATTCCGAGGTCGCTGCCCTCGCCATAACGCTCGACCGGATGATGGAAGGCAAAGAGCTCACAGGCCTGGACTTCGGTGGCGAGATAAGCATCACGCCTTCCGAGCGCGGGAAAATCATCAATGAGCGGACATAATTTTTCAAAATCAGGATCTAATCGTTTTTCTGATAAAGGACCACGCTTCCATTCTGGAAAGATTTTATCGTCCTGAAATTATCAGGCGGCGTATCGCAGCCAGACACAATAAGCGCGCCCTCGCTTCGAACAACGTGCTTTGCGATCGTTTCTATGAGGCCTTTCGGATCGGTTGGTATATCGCCCAACATGGAATCCACTTCAGACTCGATCCTCGCGATCTGCTCCCCCAGCCTCCTGATATTGTCTATGATTGCAGGGGCTAGTTTAGTGGCTTCTTCCTCGCAGCGCGTCGCAAGGGCAAAGAATTGTTCTGATGCGATTGCACTATCATCTGCCGCTTCTGCGAATTTAAAGAGCGCATCTGCCTTTTCCTTTGGAAGATCCAGGCACGAAAGGTAAAGCGCATTTGATAGGACCCCCAGTTCTTCCCGGTACTTCCCTTCGGCCAGGCGGATGGAGCATTCGTCCTCCAATTCATCCTTGCCCGGGATGGTTCCTTTCTCATACAAAATATAAGTGATATCAAAACCATGCGAAGGTTTCACAATCTGCCCGAGCATATCAGGATAGGATGATTCTGGCACCACGGTTTTTGTCCTGAACGAACCGGTCCGCCCAAGCTTGTGGTCGAATTCCCAATAACGGCTTGTAAAAGATATCTCGAACACCCGTATCGAGTCCATGAATTCATCGAGCTGCTCCCTGCTGAAGACTCGCTGCGGTCTCGTATACGGCTCCTGCGAATAGAAATCGACCGGGATGGAAAGGAATTGATTGAGCAGGACCAGTGCGACAGCGTCGCTGATGGAGGGATGCGCTCCTGTTCTTCCTGAGATGTATGAGGACAGGTTCGGGTATCTATCAAATGGTATGTCCTGCGTCTGCGCCATGCGGGAAAATGGGACTACCGGATAATGCTCTATCCTGGCCGGTTTGTTCCGGGGCCTTTCCGCGATAGCGGTCTGCATGCGAAACATCCTTCTTTGATTCGGCATGTCATTGCGTAGCGGCAGGCTCTGGAAGGGTTTGCGGCAGTCTCTAGATTTCATAATATCGGGATGTGCTGGCAAACCCTTTTAACTGTGTTATAAAAAGGATTTTTTGTATATTGTATCCGCACCCACGAGGTGGTTGTTACGATACGAAAAGAGATAGATTTTTATTCTGCTTCTGGGTTCTCAGTCCGGGATACATATGTTAGAGATGGTCGAATTCGTATTGCTCGGCGGCGAAGTGAAGAGGTCCAATCCTGGGGTTCCGAAGAACGTGTCCGTGAACGTGAACGTGGACAGGATAACCCCGAAGACGACGGATTCCGTCCTCATCGAATTCACGTACGCCGTGGATTACAGCCCCAATGTGGGCATGGTTAGGATGAACGGGGAAGCCATATGCCGCGACAGCCCGGAGAACGTCCGCAAGATGCTCGCGGAATACAAGAAGAAGAAGTCGCTGCCGCTCGAATACGGGGCATCCGTGCTCAACATGATAAACGCGAGCGCTGGCCTGAACAGCATATTCATGATCCGGCCGTTCAACCTCCTGCCTCCGTTCATGCCGCCGCTCATCAACGCGGAGAAGGCTCCGGCAAAAAAATAACCTCTTCTTTTTCTCAAAGTCTTCTTTTCCTAGTTTCTTACACCATTTTTAATCCTTCGGCACATAATACACCCAGGGATAGATGGGGATGGATTCAACGAAGGAATCTGGATGGGTGGACTCAGGTACAAGCCGGAAGATCAGAAGGCACCAGAACGACCCATGCAGGATGAGCGCAGGAGGCGCGTCTTCAACCGTCACATCAGCGCGTTTGTCGCCGGAGCGATGATGCTCGGCAGCGGAATGAATATAAACAATCTAGGGGGTATTCAAGCCATGGCCCAAGTGAAGAAACCCGTCGAGGAAGAGAACGTAAGGTACCTGCAGGGTCTTGCGGTGGACGCATCAGCGGCGTTCCGGGACTACCTGACAGGCTCGAACGAGAAGAGCTACAACGCATTCATAGCGATATTCTCCAGGCAATCGAAGGGCAAGCCGCTCACGGAGAGCAGGCCGTTCATGGAGAAGCTATTCTCGGAGATAGACGCAGTGCGCGCGGATCCAGCGGTCAGGCCGCTCGCGGAAGCGTTCGCGAAGGACCGCGGCCGGCTGGCGGGGGTATTCTGGAGGAATCCTGCGGTGTACACGGATTTCATCTCGGCTGTGCATAACGTCCAGGCCGGCATCCTCCAAGGCGCTGCCAAAGACGATAAAGTCGTGACGCTCGCAGCGGCCACGCTGGCCGCGAAGGATAAGGCGGTCCCAAAAGGATCGGATATCGCCCGTGTGCGCGAGTGCATGGCCAATGACCCGAGCCTTTCGGCCGAAGATGCGGCACGCAAATCGCTCGAAGCATCCGTTCTGGGCAAGCTCACCGCCAGATACGGCGATGCGCTCGTTCCGCAGGTCGCTTCGCTGATGCCATCCGAGCAGGCGCGGCTCTGCATAGACGCGTTCCGGTCATTCATGCTCACAGGGGACCCCATAAAGAGCGCGGAATTCCAGACCATATTCAATTCGAATCCGGGCAGCCAGTTCTTCGAAGAGTTCTCCAAGCAATTCAGCGAGAAGATACTCGGAGTGAAAGGCAAGACCGGAGGGGATCCGGTGCTTTCCCCGGTGATACGCGCCTATGCGGTATCCCATCCGGATTTCAACCCTCTCGAATTCGCCGCTACGGTCAAGAGAATCTACAACGCGGCGATCAATGGCGACGTCAAATCCGTGGAGGCCCTCCGAGCGAAGAGCGAGGACCGCATGTACGTGGATTCGCTCCTGGAGATAGCCGCGAAAGGGACCGCGAGGCGGGCGGCGGACCTGATGCTCGAGGTCATGGAGACAGGTTCGCAGTCGGCGAGCGACGAATTCGGCAGGCTACTAGGCGGCAAGATAGCCACGGTGGTCGACGGAGAAACGCAGATGCGCACCGTGGACCAGAACGATATCTTCTGGAGGGAATTCACCAGGCTCTACGGCCGTGATATCCTGGACAACAAGCGCCTGAGCAGCCTTTTCCGGAATTTCAGCAGGAACATCCTCCCGATAGCCGTCCGGGACATATACGCCGAGCTCTCGAAGCAATCACCCGATACCAAAAGATTGATAGCGGATTACGGCCAGGGGCTCGTGGATCTCGTGGCTCAGAACGCGGCATCCATGGGGTGGCTGCTGCGCAGCGATAGCGAGATAAAAGGCGAGCTCAGCAAACGCGCCGGGCTAAGCGACCCGATCGCGATCAGCCTGCTCACCATGAAATCCGAATCCGGTTCCCCGATCAACGCGCCGAAGGCTCTTGCCGAAATGTACTCCAGGCTCGTGGCCATGCGCGTTTCCCTTCAGTCGGTGGACGGCATAGGCATCATCGGCGTGGATCCGGCAGCCGTGCAATGGCTTTCGAACGCGCGGAACGCCCAGTCCGAGATAGACAAGCGCGCCTCCGGGAAGAAGCCGGACAGCGTCGCGGCAGCGTTGAAATCCAAGTATGGCGCCAAGGCAGGCGAGGTCGGATCGAAAGCGTACGCCGCCATCTCGGACGCGGCCAAGGGCAGGGACTCCATGGAAAGAGCGTACGGGAAAGATTTCGTCGATTACTGCTGGAAGAATCTCGGATCCCTCTCCTGGCTCATGAAGCCGGTCAGCGCGATCGGAACCGAGATGGTCAATCGACCGGATGACGTGTTCATGCGAGGCGCACAGACCGCAAGGGAAGAAGGGAATCTGGTGGCAGGCTTCTCACCCGGCACACTCACACGCGCATTGCGGGACATCTACAACTCGGCAGGCGACCGTGCCAGGCTAGAACGAAATTACGGAAAGGACCTGGTCGATTTCGTCGAATCCAATCGGAGATCGCTGTCATGGGTCGTGGAAAAGAAGGATTACGAGGTGGAGAACGCGCTCATACTCCAGGACAAGGGCACGCCTATGGCGGCCAAGGCCGGGGAATGGCTGTTCGGCCCGAGGCCGGTATGCTTCGTCTCCGGGATAGCGAGCGCGAGGCAGGCTGCGGTCAAGGGTGGCCTTGTGAACGCGGATGCTGTGGATTCATTCGGCCTGGCGTTCATGGAGCCGGTGCTCTCGAAAGCCGCCGCGTCCAGCCGTTCGTTGTCCGCAGAGGCTGGCGAGCAGGGCAAGCGCGAGCTGGAAACCCAATGGACGAAGATGAACCGGGACATGATCCGCCTCGAAGCGCAGCTCGAATACCAGCTCATGGAGCCCGCGCGGCCGCTGCTCAACGAGCGTCTCCGCATGTGGAGGCAGGAGAACAACGATATCCGTTTCGCCTCGCAGTCCACGAGCGATCCGAAAGAGATCGATGATCTGCGCAAGAGGCAGCAGCGCCTCGAGGATTCCATACTCATCCCGGACGACCTCCGCAAATCCGTGGAGCTCGCGTTCACCATGACGCATCTGGCAGAGACCGGCGCCGATGTGAGCAATGCCTCGATCATGACGAGCGTCACCACGACCGATACCGATATCGGTTCCTTGTCCCGCCTCCGCCAATGGTACCAATCCCTCGCTCCGGCGGGGAAAGCGAGCGACAAGCAGTCAGTCATCGAAGGGGTAGTCGCGGGCGTGCTCTCGCGCGCGGATCCCCAGCTCTATCGCTTCATAAGCAGCCAGAACGACCGCTCGCTTTTCGATGCTGTCTCGAGAGTCTATGTCATGGCAAAAGGCGTCGGGGCTGTAAAGAAAACCGACGTCCAGGCGAGATACGGCGAGGCTTTCGTATCCCTTGTGGAATCGCATGCGGCTGAGCTCTCCGTGCTGGAGAGGCCCGGAGCGAGCCTGAATGATCTTTCCAAGGGCCAGAACGCCCTTTTCGCTTCTATAGTCATACGCTGCTATCGCGCCCTCTCCTCTCCGGTCGCCGGAGAGGACCGCTCGACGATGGTGAAGCTCTTCGGAGAGAGATTCGTCGCTGCAGTGGAATCGCAGAGATCGGACCTGGACCAAGGGGACCTCATGCTCCCTGGAGCGGGCCTCGCCGAGCTCTCGCGCATCCCGCAATCAGCGAGGCAGGAGATGTTCGATGCCTATTCAGAGGCATATTCCATGTCAGTAGGGGCGTTCAAGCGCGCGTTCAGGCAGCAGGAGCAGGAGGTGTTCCATGCGGTCGCGTCGATATTCGCGGTCGTGCGGGAGGATCCTCCGCAGAACGCGTCGGCTGCGGATAAAGTCAAATTCGGCAGGCGCCTCACGGAGCTTTCGCAGGCCTATGGCGCCCAGCTCGTGGATCTCGTAGCTAAGAACCGCGAGTCGCTGATGTTCATGGAGAGCCCGAGCGCGGCTTCCGATGTGATGAGGAGGAGGCTCGACCCGTCCATGCTCGAAGCCCTCAACATGGCTTACGAGGAGGGGCCAGGCCCCGGACGAGCGAATTTCATGAACAACCTGCTCAACGCTGCGACCCGCATCCCGGTCGTTTACGGGAAGCTGAGCAACGCGCTATCTTTCTACAACCCTGTGCAGAATGTGAACGCGCCTGGGACGAGCGCGGCCACCACCGCCACCGCGAACCAGCCGCTGGAAGCGATCCCGATGGCCGATGCGGGGCTTCTGCTTTCCCAGGCGCTCCAGCTCTACAGGCTCGAATTCGGGAACGATGATTATCTCTTCAACCAGTACTTCAACCTGAAGATGCTCGACAAGAGCCTTCCGGACATGATCAAGCATTTCGGAATCGCCGATCCGAATCATGTCGCTGAGCACGGCATCAAGACCGCGGACGATCTCGTGGCGTTCATGAACTCGCAAGCGGGCCATGATCTCGTGGTGGCCGGCCGCAACGCCTACGCATTGATGGAGCAGCAGTACCTCACGACCCGCAACTCTTCGAACTACCATCCCGCAACGGGCGATTTCACGGATGCAAACGTCATGAACCTTCGCAACCAGCTCTCGATCCTGGATGCGCTGTACCTCGGTATGGCGCTATCGAGCATATCAGGAACGCAAAGCGCAATGACCCCGAAATCATCCATGGCGGTCATGAACTCGCTGCTCGTCGTAGAGCGTCGCGATCCGTATCTAGTCGGACCTTACCTCCTCCAGGTGCTGCCCGCTATACTGTCGGTCGCACAGGACGAAACGACTCTCATAGCCGCCATAGAGGCATTCAACCTCATCATGGGTCAGAAGATGCAGGCCGGACAGAGGGATGTCTCTTACAGCAATGCGTTCACGCGCAGGTATTTCCTCGCGGTTTTCGAGAGGATCAGCCAGGAGCTGCCGAAAGTAGTCAGCACTTTCGGGGTGAGCAATCTGGAAGACGAGCTCCGCCTGGTCGCGGAACCGAGGACTGATGAGGGCTATATGAACCCGATGCTCTACAGGTATCGGCCGGATTTCATGAAGATGGAAGGCATGGAGCCGCTGCCCAACCTCTATGGGCAGAACACGCTGCCGCTATCGCTCCTTCCGCGTCCGACCATGCCGCTCAGTCCGTTCCTTCCTGTCCCGGGCGGCTTCACCCTGGATTCAGGGGCGAGGGGGCTTTTCTCAGGCATGAGCGATTTCATCAGGCCTCCGGGGGCGAGGATGTTCATGCAGCGGGTGGGGCCGAAATTCAGGATAGGCGCCCTCGGCATGTCGACGATCATCAAGCGCATAAACGAATGCTTCGGCCCGATGCCGACCAATTACCAGGATTATTGGCTGAACGCTTTCGCAGAAGGCGGCGCTTTCCTCTCATCCAGCAATACCGGAGAGCAGGCCGGGATAGCGGCCACAGGGACGGAAAGGTCGACGACCGGTGGTTGGCAGGCCGCCGCGAGAGTCCTCGAGACGAAGCCGCCCGCGACTTCGTCGCAGTCCGCCGCCGGAGAGTCTGTCAGTTCCGGGAGCTCGGATACGACCATAGACGCGCAGGCTCGGGCGAGCGGGCTCCCATATCCTATGGCAGGCATCATACCTCTCGCTCTAAGGAAACCCGAGCCCACATCCAGATCGGAATCAGCGGTCTCCGATGAGATCGATAAGAGAGGGGGCGATCCGGTCGTCATCGAGCTCACGAAGCTGGAAGGCGCGAGGACAGCCGAAGCCCTGGCCGCCGTGGTCCCAGAGCTCAGCAAGACCGAACCGGATTCGAAAGCGTTGGAGCGCGTCTATGGGCGCGATTTCGTGGATGTTGTGGCGAGGAACCTCGATGCGCTGGGATGGGTGCTCTATCCCCCGGAGGAGACCCTCGGCCTGCACCAGGGTTCGATGCAATTCCATCGCGAGACCCAAAGCAGCTCAGCCACAACGACCACGGTCGGCCCGCCGGCCCAGACCACTTCGCTCACCACGCCGACTTTGGAGAACACGAGCGGGATCCTCCAGACCTATTCACGGATAGCCCGGGAGAACAAGACCGACATGCTGCTCTATGTCTCAGGTACGAAAGTGCCAGAGCTGACAGGGCCGACCCCTCCGGGCTCTCCGTCCGATTACCTGCCTCAGATAACCCAGGCAGAATCCTCCAGGATGAAATCCAGGCTTTATTTCGTCACGGAAGAGGGCAACGTCTACCAGCTCGCGCATGGCTTTGATACGGACAGCCAGCTGATGAATTACCTCTATGGCGGGGAAAATTCGCGGAATTCCCTCCTCTCCATGAGATTCTCAGGTCGGGAGATGGCGCCGACGTTCCCGCTTTCTGAGGCAGAGAAACGCACGCGGATCGCCAATGCGCTCGGCATCGGCACGGACCAGGTCAGGCTGCTCCAGTCGACCCCGGACGGGACCACCCAATTGAACCAGCAACTGGCTGCCAAAGGGCTAACGGACAAGAAGCTCTATGGGAGCGCGCTCCAGGGATTCGACGGAGCCGCAGCGGGCATCACGATCCCGCGCTCAGGAGGCGACACGGTATCCGGCCTCGCCTTCGGGCAGCTGGTGAAGGATATGGGCACCATGGATCCGATAGCCGCGCAGCATGCCGCAGGTGTCGCGGTGACGCAGATGCTGGCGAGCCGCACCCACAGGGATGTCTACGCCGGTTTCTACAGGGGGACGCAGACCGTCCAGATGGATCCAACGGACCCGACGCATATCACAAACACTCGGTTCGTCGAGGCGACCGGCGAAGTCCTCTGGCGCCGCATGCACGTCGATCCCGAGGCTTATCAGGCAGAGGTCCGGGCCGTCGCTGGCACGCCGACAACAGCGGGCCTGAAGGCGAAGCTGGAATGGCATCCGCGTAGCCAGGTGACCAAAGGCGTCGGCTTGACGGCAGGCATCGCCAACATAAATCTCCTCAGCGCGTACCAGACCGTGTCCAGCGATGCGGACCAGATGTATTCCAACCTGCGCAACATACTCGTGACCGCTTATGGATGGAAAGAGGACCTCGCCCGCGACACGGGATATCTCGTGGCAGGCACATACATGCAATCGCGCCTCGAGGATTACGTCATGAGGAATCCGGATGGAAGCTATTCCCCGGTCGGAAAGCTTTCCAGTTCCACTCCAGGCAATCCGCAGTACGGCGTCGTCGGGCCGGCCGGCGCTATAACGAGCGCGTCCGCGCCCCCGGGCACCGTGAACCCGAACTTCGGCTCACTGCTCATGATGTATTGGGCGCAGAAGCAGCAGATCCTCATGGGCGTCGACCGCGTCCCTGGCTTCAGCCAGATGTACACCTTGATAGACACTGCCATGCGGGACATACAGAACAATCCGCAGAACCAGGCGGCGATCCTGCAGGGCCTATCGAACGCGCTGCAAGCAGATCTGAACAGCGACATATGGCATTTCGCGCTCGGCTACGGATACGATGGAGAACGCGTGCGCGTGTACGTCGTGGGCGGCGGGCAGTTCGCGCCGACCCCGGCATCCAACTCGGGCGCGTCTTCGAATCCCCAGACCTCGTACGCGGGCCTCTCAGCCTTGTTCCTGCTCGGAAGGCCGACCAAATTCTACTCGGATATCCTCGGGCATGCTTATGCATACGCTCCGCTCGTCATCTCGCAGGACCAGGGCGGCAACTTCGTGCCAGCTACGCGTCCCCAGTCCTACAATTACCTGGATCTCTGGACCGGTTTCGGGACAGCCGACTGGCCATCATGGAACCTCATGCGCTACCAGCGCGACGCGGTCATGAGCCCGCAACCAAATACCGCAGGAGCCCTCCTGGACGTCTACCGCGAGATGGGATCCACGAACGGCGCGAACTGGGATCGGCTGAACCGCGTGTATGGCGAGGATTTCGTCAGGTCGGTATCGGCCGCGAGGGGCAACCTCCAGTGGATGCTGAAGCCGGAAAGCGAAGTGGAAACAGAGCTGAAGAAAAGGAAAGATGACGAAGATGTCCCAGTCTTGCAGGCGATAAATTTCAGGAAGATCGGGACGGCCGCTGCCCTGCTCGATGTCTATGCTGAATTGAGGAAACCCAATCCGGATATGGATAGGCTCGGCAAGCAGTATTCGACGGAGTTCGTGGACTTGGTCGGAAGGCACATAAACGATTTCGACTGGCTGACTCTGGAGCCCGAGAAGCTGAGGGCGGAGCTCAGCGCCAGGCAACCGAAAATCGCGGATGCCAGACTTCCAGCGCCCATACTCCATGACCGGCTGACCGGAGAGGAATTGCGCATATTGATGGAGCAGAACATGGTGGATGTCCTCGCATCGATATCGAATTCCGATTCCCGTTCAGGCCTGCGTCCCGAAGGATACGATATCCTGCTAGGCAGCCACCTCCAAGGCGATAGCGAGACCAGGAACGACAGGTTCTATGTCCTGATGACGCCTCTTTCCGACCGGCTGAATGCCAAAGGCTCCCTCGTGATAGGGGACGATGATGATCTGAAGGAATGGCAGTCCAAAGGCCATGAGGTCGGGCGAGGGATAACCCGGCTCGAAATAGACAGGAATCAGGATAAGTACCGCTTCACGTTCTCAGGGGACAGGCAATTGCGGACATTGAATGCCGCGAAGATAACCGGCGGCATCGCGATCCCGCTCTCATCCGGTGCATACAACCAGTACAAGGCAAGCCAGAACTGGAGCATGGGAGGCGTGGCGTCGTTGTTGCAGGACCACCGGGTCGATCTCCTGGGCGGTCTCTTGTATGGAAGACGCGAATACGGGGGCGAGAGATACGATCAATGGACAGTCACGGTATCGGGCCGGATGCAGACGATAAACACATCCACGATGAGCAACCAGCTGTATGGATATGTGTTCTTCAACCGGTTCTCGAAACAGGCTGTCTTCGCGAGCGACAACGTGTTCTCGGATCCTGCGGAAAGGGCAGCGGTGATGCAGACGCTCGGATCCCAGGCCGCGGAGCTGACCAGGACGACTGGCGGCGCGGGCATAACCTGGGCGAAAGTGAACGTGAGCGCCGGGGACCACCTCAATGTCCACGCGTTCTTCGAGGCCGGAACCGAGCGGCAGGATCAGACTGTCAATAATTCCCAGATCCAGCCGGTGAGCGATTTCGTATTCAGGGGCGGCCTCGGATTCGATTATGCGCGCCAGGAAAGGAACCTCTTCGGGACTAAGTATTCGCTCTACCTGACCGGATTCAAGGGGACATGGCCGATGATGCCAGGGGATATCACCAGGCCCGAATACCTGCTCTCATATACGCAGGGCATAACAGGCGCGTATCCGGGCTGGGGATTGATGTTATACGGGCAGCTCGGTTGGTGACCAACCGGATATCGGTCCGGAAGCCGCTAATTCACGCAGATGACTAGAGCGTGCCCCATGCGAGCCCAGGCTTGAGAAGGGCTATTAGCGAAACATCAAGAAGGAAAAATCACTCTGTTCCGCCAAGCTTCATGATCCTGGGCCTTATCTTCGGTGGCTGCGCAGTCTCATCCGCCTTGGTTTCCGCCGGAAGCGTCACGCCCTTGATATTCGCAGCGAAAGCTCCTACGCGCGCATCCTTGTTGGCGTTGCGCCAGGTGTAGACCGCTATCGCGCTCAGCAAGCGCATGTCCGACACTCCGGTGATTTCGAGCTTGTCCTGCTTCATCCCCAGCACGCTGTTGTAGAGGATCTTGAGGTCCTCCCCGAGCTTTCCGGTTGACGAGTGGTTTATGAATTCCTCCATCGCCTTGACATAGAACCTCCTGTTCTGCTTGTCCGCGGTCTCGCTCAGGATCATCGCCGGTTTCATCGCGATCTCGGCATATTTCTTGGTGCCCCGGCAGAAATCCAGGAACGCCCCGTTGCTTTTGAAGAATTCATTGAATATCCTGTCTGTCGCGCGGTCCATGTCATCCCTTCCAAGGCGTGTGAGGGCCGCCTCGATGGAATGCTGGTCCGGTCCGGGATCCTTCATCATAGTGACGAGGGCATTGACATTCCCTTTCGTGGCATCGCTGAATATCTCGCCTTTCAGGTCCTTCCATCTCTGGTCCGCGAACTTCTCCAGCGGGGTCCTCTCCTTCGGCTTCTCCTCCGCCTTGGGGGCCTCCTTGCGCTCTTCCTGCGGAACGATGATTTCGGGGGCGCTCCAGGTTTTGATTTCCTCCTGTTTCTTCCCTTCCCCGACCTCTGGATGCTCCAGGTCCCATCTGCGGATGTATAACGCGGCCGCGGTCACGGTGTCGGGGTCCATGGCCCCGAAAATCTTGTTCTTCAGGACCTCGTCCTTAGTTTTCTGCGTGATATGGTCGTTTGAATATCCGACGACTTGGTCGATCCCTTTCAATCGGTCTGCGGTATCAGGGAGCTGGCTGACCTCTTCCCTGAACCCTTTATTCCCCTGGGCCGAGTAGACGAGCAGGTAATACCTGGCATACAGGTCCGCCGCAACGATTATGCCGTTTTCAGCGGAGGCGTTGAGCCTCTTATTTGATGACATGTACTCGCTCAGGCTGCCGAATTCCTGCATCCTGTCCTTGAGCGCGGAAAGCATGAAATGGAATTTCGGGACTTGCCACAGCGCATTGAACACCGCTACGGTCGTGGTCTTCTGCTCCTCAGTGCGATTGATGTCGCCTCTGCTTGCGAGATACTTCGCGATGAATCCGCTGTTTGAATGCAACGCATCGATGGCATCGTTCATCCTTTTCTCGCCCTTCTGCAGCTCCGCGAACTGTTTGCTTATGAATGACGCGTCACGGACCGGTTGCGGTTTGGTGGGCATCATCTTGTGCGCTTCTTTTTCTGCTTGGCGTTGCGCTCTCGCAGTCTCTTTCTCATCTTTTGCTTTGGCCGCCTTCTCGGCTTTCGCTGCTTGGGCCCTCTCCTTCTCAAGCCTCTTCGCGGTTTCTCGAACTGCTTTCTCTTCCTTGGCAGCCTGAACGACTGGCTTCTCCGGAGCCTTGGCCGGTTGCGTTTTGATCGGGGATTTCTCCTCCTTCTTCTCCGGGGCTTTCACCCCTTCGAGCTGGCTCTTTATCCCAGCGGCCCAGCCCTTCACGTTCCCGGATGCTTTCGCGACCTCGTTTTTCCTGTCAGGATGCTCCCAAGCAGAGACTGAGCTCTCCAGCGCTTTCCTTATCTCGCTCTCTATCGTGGCCTGGGAGTCGCCTTTCTTCAGTACTGTGTTCCACCTGGTCTTCTCTTTGGCGCTGAAGACCACGGTTATGTATCCGTCCTTGAAATCGATTTTTACCATCATCTCGACCTTCGTTTTGATTTTTTGGCCGTTACCTGCTCTGGTAGGACGCCAGCCTGTACTTTGACGTAATCCAGTATGTAATTCCTGACGTTCCTCGTGACAGCATCCGCCTTTTTGGTCGGAGTCACCGTTATGCTCTCCCCAACGCCTTTGACCTCCAGACCCAAGGTCACACGTCTATCGGCTTCCTTCGGATCCGTGAACACGCGGTAGAGCTCATTCGTGATATCCTTATCCATCGCGTTCTTGTCTTTGTGATACTTCTTGCTGCCCAATGCCTTATCCATTATCCGGCCTTCGGCCTTTGCATTAGTGAGATTGATGATCTGGTCAGTGACCATTTTCCAAGTCCCGTGGTCGCTATTCCAATACTTTTCCGCGGCGGGATTGGTCGTCACTTCTGCAGCGCCTACGACCCCTTTCACCCTGCCATAGACCTGGCCCGTATCGGTATTCTTCATTACCGCTTCCGGCGCCTTCACCACAGCTTTTCCGGCTCCCTTCGGCTTGTTGGCAGCAGCCCTGGCGTCCGCCCGCGCTATCTCGGCCGGAGACTTTTCGGTCCACCAGCCTCTGCTCCTATAGAAATTGATGCTATCATTCGCGAGTTTCTCGAATTCCATCGGGGTGGTCGCATTCTTCTTCCTGAGGTCGTCGAGGATGTCGTGGAGATTGTCCGCTTTTATGGATCCGCGCTTCTCCTGCACCCATTTGAGCAGCCCGTTCTTGCCATCCGGGTTGGTGACATCTATCTGGTTGATAAAGGCGGCCAGTTCTGGCTTCTCCCTGATGCTCTTGTCGATTGCCCCGAGTATCGCAGGACCGACGAATCCCTGTTTTCTTGCCGCTCCGAGCGGATCGGGCGTATTAGCGATCAATTCTGCGAGTTTTTTCATATCGCCGTATAGATCTTCCCCGCTGACCGTCCTGCCATCTTTATCCAATAGCACTTCTGCGGGTTTGAAATTGCTGAACGCTTGCATGGCCGCGGTGTTGTTTCTATAGCTGTTGATAATGTCTTTGATAGCGCTCTTGGTAGCCGGGTCCTGCTCTATCATGTGCTGCTCGAGCCTTCCCAGGAACGATTCTCCAGCGAAAGGCGTGGCCAGCAGGAGTTTCCCCATGGAATCGAGCACCTTTTGCCTGTCGCCCTCTTTTCCATCGAGCTCCAGCTTCATCACTTCCGCCATCGCATCCTTCAGATACGCCCCTGGCAGGAATCCCAGGCGCCATTGCTCCTGGATGATCGCGGCGGCCGACGGATTGTTCGCCAGGAACGTCCTCTCGCCGTTTTTCTTGTAATCGTCTTTGCCTCCCATCAAGGTCAGCAAAGTTTCAGCGATCGCTTCGCCATATCTCATGGCCATGTCCCTGGTTTTCCAGTCATTCAACTTGAGGGCAGGGATGTCTTCCACCTGGATGCTGCCCTTCTCCTGGAATGTCCTCGCCGCGGTCTCTTTATCTATACCCAGCTCAGTAAGGGTGGCTTGGAGTTCTGCTATGGCACTCTGCCCTTCTTCAGTTCTTTGCGCGGATTTCGCGAAAAGCTCGTTTATCTTCCGAAGGTTCTGTGAGATCTTTCTCCCGTCTTCCAGGAACTCGTTGATGCGGCCTTTGTCGAACAGGATATCCGTTCGTTGGAGGGCCTTCTCCAGATCAGCTGGCACCTGGCCGGGCCTGTTCTTGTAGAATGTCCGCAGGAAATCGAAACCAGCCTGGGAGTTCGCGAACTCCACGTTCTCTTTGGTCAACGCGAATCCCGGGAAATTCTGCTTTATGCCTGCGGCCTCGATGCCCAATTCCCTCTGCTGCCTCGCCTCTTTCCAATCGAGGAACTTCCTGACTCCGAAACTGATGGCAAAGTATGCCGCCGCGTCCAAAGCGGCCTGGCCGACAATGTATTCAGTGCCTCGCCAGATTCTGCCTTCCCTAATCCTGCGACCGCCTTTCACAGCGTGTCTCATAGCAGGCGAGGTGGTTGGTGTGACCAGACGTTTGGCACCGCGTCCGATTGCGACTCCGGCGTGTCCAAGTGGAACCAGGCCTTTGCGGTAACCCTTGTGCGCCAAGCTCTCATCACTGCCTATCTTGGCTCCGAACGCACCGCTCGTCTCTGCGGTTTCACGCGCTATCCTCCTCGCATCGTTCCCGAATTTATCGATGTAGAAGAAGTCGTTCGCTATGGCATTTTTCAAATTCAAGAGGGCATTCGCGAGTGCCTTGTTGTCATTCTGCCTGAGGCTGTCAATCATGCCATCCAGGTCTTTGGCCGAATCCCTGCTTGCCATGAAGTTCTTCCAGCCCCCCGGGCCGAATTCGGATTCAATCGCTTGCTCGACCTTGCTGGACCTGAGGGCTGTGAGCAGTTCGCTTTCTCCGCTGCCTGGTTTGTATTCGCCGTTCTCGATTTTATCTCTCACTTCACTCTTTACCGCCTCGATCGTCTTCCCGTCTGTACCCTGCGCTTGGAGGCGTGCCTTTGCAGTAGCCACGTGATCGTTGTACACCTGCTGGAGTACCTCCTCGGGCAATATCCTCTTGGCGACATAATTCCTTATCAAAGGCTCGCGTTGCTCTGGTGTCAGCCTTCCGAATACCCTCTCAATAGGCTCAAGAGGATTCCTTGGCTCGGCCCTCTGCGTCGGGTTCCTTACGGATTCCCTCATCAGCGCTTCGTTTATGGCCGCAACATCTCCGGAATCCATCCGTTCCCCGGCTATGGTCCTTTCCGCTTCGCCGACACTTATCTGTTTCCCTCCCCTTCTCATCCTTTCCATCATGTCAGTCCGGGCGGATAGTATGAACCTCTTGATGGTGGTTATCTCCGGGTCCGTAGCCTCCATATTGTCCATGAGGGTTTTGATATTCTCCCGCGCGTATATCCTGGAAAGTGTGGTGTTGAATGCCATCCTGTCCGATGTCCTCTTGCCGATTTCCACAGCGCTATTGTAAAGCGCCTTGATGATATTGACGCTAGTCTCCGAATCCGCTGAATTCGGATCGCTTTGGGATGCTCCATCAACGATATCCGTGGCTGTCTTCTCAAGAGGCGTAAGGACTTTCACAAGCGCCCTCTTCCTGCTGGCATCCAATCTCGTTTCATAATCATTGTATTCTCTCATTTTTCTAGTGTATTCTTCAAGCTCTGTTTTGTATTGGGCCCTTGCTGCATCCTTCTCGGTTTTAGACATGCCCTTCAGAATGGGTTCGTTGGGCTTGATGGGTTTTTCGACAGGTGCGATCGGAGCCTCGGCTGGCCCCTTGCTTGCCGCTGCTTGCCGCGCACCTTTTAGCCGCGCTTCTGCGGCATCATAAACCCTCATAGCCGCTTCCTCTTGGGGGTTCAGCGGTTGGTTCGCCGCGCGCTTGGCGAGCGCCGAATCGATCGTTTGTTGTTCGGCCGCAACCAGGTCGGTGCTGCCACCTCCCGCTTCGGCCCGCATTTCACCAAAAACAGTCCTCATCAGAGGGGTTTCGGTCGGTTCCCTCACGTTCAGCCTCGCTCCCGGCCTCACCCTCCGGGCGGGAACGATATTGGCTGGGGTGCGTATCCTGATAGCCATGTGCGCCACAGGATACGCACCCAGCCCAATATCGTTCCCCGCCGGAGGGGTGGAGCCGGGACGACTGAGTGAGGAACCGACCGAAACCCCTCTGATGAGGACTGTTTTTGGTGAAATGCGCTCCAAAGCGGGAGGTGGCAGCACCGACCTGGTTGCGGCCGAACAACAAACGATCGATTCGGGGCTCGCCAAGCGCGCGGCGAACCAACCGCTGAACCCCCAAGAGGAAGCGGCTATGAGGGTTTATGATGCCGCGGAAGCGCGGCTGAAGGGTGCGCGGCAAGCAGCGGCGAGCGAGGGGCCAGCCGAGGCTCCGATCGCACGTGTCGAAAAACCCATCGAGCCCAACGAACCCATTGTGAAGGACATGTCTAAAACCGAGAAGGATGCAGCGAGGGCCCAAGACAAAACAGAGCTTGAAGAATACACTAGAAAAATGAGAGAGTACAATGATTATGAAACGAGATTGGATGCCAGCAGGAAGAGGGCGCTTGTGAAAGTCCTTACACCTCTTGAGAAGACAGCCACGGATATCGTTGATGGAGCATCCCAAAGCGATCCGAATTCAGCGGATTCGGAAACTAGCGTCAATATCATCAAGGCGCTTTACAATAGCGCTGTGGAAATCGGCAAGAGGACATCGGACAGGATGGCATTCAACACCACACTTTCCAGGATATTCGCGCGGGAGAATATCAAAACCCTCATGGACAATATGGAGGCTACGGACCCGGAGATAACCACCATCAAGAGGTTCATGCTCTCCGCCCGGATTGACATGATGGAAAGGATGAGAAGGGGAGGGAAACAGATAAGTGTCGGCGAAGCGGAAAGGACCATAGCCGGGGAACGGATGGATTCCGGAGATGTTGCGGCCATAAACGAAGCGCTGATGAGGGAAATCCGTAAGGAACCCGACGCAGAGGGCAGAGCCAAGGAGATCCTCTTGAGCCTATTGAGAGGGTATTCGGAAGGCTGACACCAGAGCAACGCGAGCCTTTGATAAGGAATTATGTCGCCAAGAGGATATTGCCCGAGGAGGTACTCCAGCAGGTGTACAACGATCACGTGGCTACTGCAAAGGCACGCCTCCAAGCGCAAGGTACAGACGGAAGACGATAGAGGCGGTAAAGAGTGAAGTGAGAGATAAAATCGAGAACGGCGAATACAAACCAGGCAGCGGAGAAAGCGAACTGCTCCAGCCCTCAGGTCCAGCAAGGTCGAGCAAGCGATTGAATCCGAATTCGGCCCGGGGGCTGGAAGAACTTCATGGCAAGCAGGGATTCGGCCAAAGACCTGGATGGCATGATTGACAGCCTCAGGCAGAATGACAACAAGGCACTCGCGAATGCCCTCTTGAATTTGAAAAATGCCATAGCGAACGACTTCTTCTACATCGATAAATTCGGGAACGATGCGAGGAGGATAGCGCGTGAAACCGCAGAGACGAGCGGTGCGTTCGGAGCCAAGATAGGCAGTGATGAGAGCTTGGCGCACAAGGGTTACCGCAAAGGCCTGGTTCCACTTGGACACGCCGGAGTCGCAATCGGACGCGGTGCCAAACGTCTGGTCACACCAACCACCTCGCCTGCTATGAGACACGCTGTGAAAGGCGGTCGCAGGATTAGGGAAGGCAGAATCTGGCGAGGCACTGAATACATTGTCGGCCAGGCCGCTTTGGACGCGGCGGCATACTTTGCCATCAGTTTCGGAGTCAGGAAGTTCCTCGATTGGAAAGAGGCGAGGCAGCAGAGGGAATTGGGCATCGAGGCCGCAGGCATAAAGCAGAATTTCCCGGGATTCGCGTTGACCAAAGAGAACGTGGAGTTCGCGAACTCCCAGGCTGGTTTCGATTTCCTGCGGACATTCTACAAGAACAGGCCCGGCCAGGTGCCAGCTGATCTGGAGAAGGCCCTCCAACGAACGGATATCCTGTTCGACAAAGGCCGCATCAACGAGTTCCTGGAAGACGGGGGAAAGACTCACAGAACCTTCGGAAGATAAACGAGCTTTTCGCGAAATCCGCACAAAGAACTGAAGAAGGGCAGAGTGCCATAGCAGAACTCCAAGCCACCCTTACTGGCCTAGGTATAGATAAAGAGACCGCGGCGAGGACATTCCAGGAGAAGGGCAGCGTCCAGGTGGAAGACGTCCCTGCCCTCAAGTTGAATGACTGGAAAACCAGGGACATGGCGATGAGATATGGCGAAGCGATGGCTGAACTTTTGCTGACCTGATGGAAGGCAAAGACGAGTACAAGAAAAACGGCGAGAGGACGTTCCTGGCGAACAATCCGTCGGCCGCCGCGATTGCCAGGAGCAATGGCGCCTCGGTATGCCTGCCAGGGGCGTATCTGAAGGATGCGATGGCGGAAGTGATAAACTGGAGCTCGAATCGAGGGAGAAAAACGAGTGAGGCAAAAGGTGCTGGATTAAGGTGGGGAGCGGTTGTTAGGTCCGCCTTTAAGTTGGAGAATCGTTCCCTAGGAAGGCTCGGGCACCGCATGATGGGCGGGACCCGGCTACCAGAGCGCTATGAGAAGACATTATCAACAGCTATAAAACGACACCGCGGCCATGCAAGCGGTCAGCAATTTCAAATTCACGGAGAGTGCTATTGGGCGAGTTGGCAGGACGGTCAGCGGGGAAGATCTATACGGCGATATGAAAAAACTCGCAGAATTGAGATTGGCCGCTGATACACCCCCGATCCGCTCCGGAGCGACGGAGAACGAGGAATTGATCAGTACTGCGATACTCGGGGCAATCAACAAGGTCGGCCACCAGAACTGGCCGCCTTTATCAACCAGATAGATGTCGCCGACCCGGAGATGGAGAAGAACGGGCTGCTCGAATGGGTGCGGGGGAAGCGCGGTTCCGTAAAAGCAGACAACTGTCCACGACATCCTCGAACAACCTCACGCAGAAAATGCGACCGCCCCCAATGGAGAATGGAGAAACTCAGACGGATGGATAGCGTCAACTTCTATAGGAGCAGAGGCTGGTGGACCCGAAAAGTCTCCGGCCGAGATAGCGCGGGCGGACGCCAGGCTGCTGCCGACAAGGGAGCCGAAAAGCTGTGGTGAAGGCGGCGGAAACACGGTGATGAAGAATTGCAGACGTTGCGCCAGGTCTATGGCAGGGTGAAAGGGGTCGTGGGCGCTTGCAGGGAGAAGTGACGACGAATACCGCCGCGAAAAGTCCTTGGAATAGCGACCACGGGACTTGGAAAATGGTCACTGACCAGATCATCAATCTCACTAATCCGAACTTTTGGCCGGATAATGGATAAGGCATTCGGCAGCGGGAGACCTACGCAAAACAAACGCGATGGATAAGGATATCACAAATCAAGCTCTACACGTGTTCACGGATCCGAAGGAAGCCGATAGACGTGTGACCTTGGGTCTGGAGGTCAAAGGCCGTTTCGGGGGAGAGCATAACGGTGACTCCGAGCCAAAAAGGCGGATGCTGTCACGAGGAACGTGAGGAATTACATACTGGATTACGTCAAAGTACCAGGCTGGCGTCCTACCAGAGCAGGTAACGGCCAAAAAATCAAAAAAAGCGATGATGGTAAAAATCGATTTTAGAGGACGGATACATAACCGTGGTCTTGGGGCCCAAAGAGAAGACCAGGTGGAACACAGTACTGAAGAAAGGCGAGCTCCAGGCCAGAGGGGAGAGCGAGATAAGGAAAGCGCTGGAGAGCTCAGTCTCTGTTTGGGAGCATCCTGCAGGAAAGCAAGGAGTAGCAAAAAGCATCAGATGAGAAGGGCTGGGCCGCTGGGATAAAGAGCCAGCTCGAAGGGGTGGAAGACCCCGGAGAAGAAAGAAGGAGGAGAATACCCCGATCAAAACGCAACGGCTACTACGGAGAAGCCGGTCGACTTCAGGCTGCCAAGGAAGAGAAAGCAGTTCGAGAAACCGCCGAAGAGGCTAAGGAGAAGGAGGAAAAGTTCCCAAGCAGCGAAAGCCGGGAAGGCGGCCAAAGCAAAAGATGAGAAAGAGAGTGAGAGAGCGCAACGCCAAGCAGAAAAAGAAGCACACAAGATGATGCCCACCAAACCGCGACCGGTCCGTGACAAACATCCATAAGCAAACAGTTGGCTGAGCTACAAGAAGGCAGAGAAAGGATGAACGATGCCATCGATACGTTTGGGATTTCAAACAGCGGATTCATCGCGAAGTATCTCGCAAGCAAGGCGACATATTTGGCGGTTGAGGACGAGAAGACCACAAAACTCGGTCAGCGGTGTCAATGCGCTGTGGCAAGTATCCGAAATTCCATTTCATGTTTTCCGCGCTCAAGGACAGGATGCAGGAATTCGGCGGCCTGAGCGACTACATGTCATCAAATAAGAGAGGCTCAGACGCCTCAGCTGAAAACGGCATAATCGTTGCGGCGGAGCCTGTATGCCAGGTATTACCTGCTTCAGACCTACTCGGCCCAGGGAATAAAGGGTTCAGGGAAGGGGTGAGGCTGCCCTGGTGCCGCAACCTGATTGAAAGGGATCGACCGAGTCGTCGGGATATTCAAACGACCATATCACACAGAAAACTAAGGACGAGGTAGCTGAAACAAGATTTTCGGGGCCATGGACCCCGACACCGTAACTTTCAGCGGCCGCCAGTTATACATCCGCAGACATGGAGCACATGCAGAGGTC